>JBMOFV010000021.1:0-46292 GCA_049318705.1 Chitinophagaceae bacterium | reverse complement strand
ATGAAGCTGTATTGATATACTGCGATTTGCCCGCAACACAGAAGATGCAGTATTTCTGAGTAGCGAAAAATTCTGCATCTCAAATGAACATTTTTTGGAAATAGGCCTCAAAAAAGTGTGCATGAACGGTTATATAATTTCGCTTGAATGACCATCACCACTCATTTTGAGCGTTATTCAGTAGACCCTACTTATTTTAGTTAAGACAAGTACACTATTTCTTAAATATTTTACGCACTGCTTTTTTGCCATCTGCATTTATTTCGCAGAGATATAAGCCGGATTGTAAGCCTTGCATCGGCACAAACAATTGTGTTTGTTGGTTAAACGTTTTGTTCATCACCAATCGTCCGGATATGTCAAAAAGCCTGATGGAAGTTTGTCGGGCTCCGTGAGCATCGAGAAACAAAACATAAAACCCATCATCTGCCGGATTGGGGTACACTTGAATTTGTAAGGGTAAACTGCTGATTTCGGCAGCAACATCTGTGACAGTCAACATTTGTTTGTACAAACGTAATCCACCCAACTTGTTACCGACCAGCATTTCATATTTACCATCTCCATCAATATCAGCAATGGCGGGCGAGGAACGATTCGGAACTTTGATGAAAGAGTAATTTGAATCTATGCGCGGAATCGTTCCCCAGTTATTCGTAAAGCTATCATATCTTTCGACGGTTCCATCGATATTTCCCACCACTAAATATTCTTTTTCAAGGTTATCCATTTTGGCGATAGTGGGTGCCGAAAATCCAAACAATTCTGAAGCACTTCCTGATTTGATATTTCCATAATTAATGGTCGTCAATGCTAATTTTTTGGTGGACGTGGAACTGGTATCCCTGAAGAGCGCAATTCTACCGGATCTTTCACCCACCAGTAAATCTGTTTTCCCATCCTGATCCACATCATAAATAGCCGGCGTACTGTGTTTGCTCACAAATACACCCGGTAAACTATCTATCATAAAAAGGAAATTTGGCGTAACGCTATTGTTAGCTGCATAATTTTTATAAACGCCGATTGTTCCTTTGGTCGTGCCAAAAACTAAATCGGCAATATTGTCGCCGGTAACATCACCAAATGTTGGAAAAATTCCCGGGAAGTTAAATACACCCATACCTAAAAAATCATGGGTCACCAATTCAAAAGAGATATTCCCCGAAGTTGAAGTGTTTTTATAATACGAAAGGCGCGCGTTCGTTTGTCCGTTGCTATTATTCAGCATACCCTCGCTGCCAACAAATAAATCAGGTTTGCCATCTTTATTAAAGTCAAAAAAACTAGGATAACTATACGAACCGCGGTCAATCATATCATTCATCAGCAAAGTATCGTGCTGATAAACAAAATTCGGATTGGCATCCGTGCCTAAATTTTTGTACAAAGTAATGGTTTCATAATTGGCTGAACTAATCCCTTCGGTATGTACGCTAAACAGCAAATCCTTATCACCATCCTGATCAAAATCTACATGATTGGGCACAGGCCATACCGGCAGATTGAGTACATGTCCGTTCATATTATACATGGTGTCTTGTGCATTGACAATTCCGGAACCATTGTTAAAAAGTAATTGAGCCGTACTGAATGTTATATTTCCACCGATAAAATCCAAATCGCCATCCCCTTCGATATCCAGAAATTCAATACAATTTCCGGTATGACGTTGTTTTTTATTCGAGCCGCCTTCATTGCCTTTACAAAGGCTGTTTAGGATAACACCCTGATAAATCGTTTGATAAAATTGCCCCCAGCAATTCGTAGAGAGTACCATTCGCATGCTATCGCAAGGAAGGCCTTCTTCAACCCGCATATTTCGGTAAAAGGGCAATTGTGCACCCAAAACTTCAAAGGATAAAATGTCTAAATCACCATCTTTATCAATATCTACAATCGCCGGAATATCACCCGGTTGCACATACACATTCACAGGACCATTTTGCCCCGGAAAAAATAAATCGCGGTAGAAGGTGAATTTTAATTCGTTATTCTGGTAATAACCTTTATACACAGACACCCCGAAAATACCCTTGTGAAAAAGGTCGGGAATACCATCACAGTTATAATCTTTGAGGATAAGGTAATACCATATTTCCGGAAAATTGGCTTCATATTTAGGGGCATAAGTATATCGGGGATTTCCCGTAGAACCGGTATTGATAAATGTGCGTACAAAAAGATTGAGGTGATCGTACAATACCAAATCATTTTTTCCATCCTGATTCAGGTCTGCCAAACTCAATTGCGTCGCATTCACTCCTCCGCACCAGGGAGCACTCATACTATAAGAGCCCTCTGTAAGTGTGGCATTTTGAAAAGATTCATATACAGGGCCTTGAAACTGTGCCTGAACATGGCTAAAACTGACCAGGATAAAAAAAAGTGTCACAAAGGATTTATGCATATGATGAAAGATTAAACAGATACTCCCAAAGGTAAGGATTTCTTCCATCAAGACGTATGGCCTATCTCTAAAGTTAGCCACTTCAGTAGGCTATCGAACGACCATTTGTATGGTGCTGCGCGTTTTTTGAGTCAGCAGAACGGTTCTGTTTTTGAGTTCCTCTTGCAATACATGCTCGGTGTAATGCCTCACAGTGAATAAAAAGAGGTCCTCATTGCGGCGAACTTCATATTCTTCCTGTAGCGCCTGAAACAATTTTTCGAGTTTCTCCTCTTGATTGTCAATACAAGCCACAAAGCTGATTGCTGCATTTTGAATCAGGTTGATTTTTATTTTACATCGATGAAACAATTCATAAATCCGGCTCAGATTATCTTCTGTAATGAATGAAAAATCACGGGTCGTAACTTGTAATAAAATTTGTTTGGTTTTAAGCACCATCAGCGGAGGATATTCAATGGGGTGTTTCGGTTGATGGATTTTTGTGCCTTTTTTCTCAGGGTCCAGAAAGCATCGAACATACAACGGGATATTTTTGTTATGTAGCGGTTTGATGGTTTTGGGGTGAATCACCTGTGCGCCGTAATAGGACATCTCAATCACTTCATGAAAACTGATTTCTTCGATTGGAACGGTATTCGGGAAAATCTTAGGATCCGCATTTAATAAACTGGGTACGTCCTTCCAAATAGTCAAAGCATCCGCATCCAATAGATTGGCCAGAACAGCCGCTGTATAATCACTCCCTTCCCGGCCCAGGGTTACACTATTATTTTCATCCGTAGAGCCAATAAATCCCTGCGTTAAAATAATGGAACCAGACGCAGGTTGAAAATGATTTTTAACCAGAGTGCTCGTCCATTCCCAGTCGATATTGGCATCCCGATAGGTATCGTCCGTTTTAATGGAGTCGCGAATGTCCAGCCATTGAACCTTCATGCCCTGTTTGCGCAAATAGGCAGCCATGATTGCGGTTGATAATAATTCGCCCATACAAACAATCTGATCGTAGTAGTAGTCGAACGATTTGTTGGGCTTTTCGTTCAATACCCAATCCATTTCCGTAAAAAATGATTTCAGTTGTTCTTCAAGTGCAACATCTTCTGAGCCTAATAGTTCGCGAGCATATTGTAAATGCTCTTTTTCCAGCTGCTCAAATAACTCCTGACTGCCACGCTGATCTCCATCGTAAAAAAAACGTGTAATCAGTTCTAATGCATTGGTTGTTTTTCCTTTCGCAGAGATGACCACAACCAGAGATTCATGCAAATGAGATTGGATGATTTTACCAACATTTCTGGCTCTTTCCGGCGTTTCAATCGAGGCTCCGCCAAACTTAAATACTTGTGACATACGAGATGGCAAAGCTAATAAAAGGTCATCGAATTCCCGGTACTTTTCCTGTCGTCCGAAAGGCTATTCTTCGATCAACGACCCGATGTGTAAGGATTAAATTCAAGAATCAAGGTTCATTGTTGACGATTCTATAAAGACTTCAATGCAGCACCAGAACAAAAAAAACCCTATTCTTGCAAGCTAAAATTGAAAAAACATGTATCTACTACAAATTACAACCCAGGCCACGCAGGAAGTGGGCAAAGTCACATCCCAGGCAGTGGGGTATTTCGACATCATTAAAAATAAAGTTTTAAATTATGCACCCAACGTAGTGGGAGCCATCCTTTGTTATATCATTGGTTCATGGCTCATTGGTAAATTGGTGAGCATGATGCGAAAGGTGCTTACCCGCCGATCCTACGATGCATCTCTGCAAACTTTTCTGGTATCGCTGGTAAAAGTGGCACTCACGATTTTGTTGCTGGTTTCTATTGCAGGTATTTTAGGGGTTGATACAACAGCTTTTGGTGCCCTGATTGTGGGGGCAGGTGTGGCCATAGGTTCTGCCCTCAATGGAACCCTCGGTAATTTAGCCGGAGGGGTCATGATGCTGGTATTCAAACCTTTTAAAGTGGGCGATATGATAGAGGCTCAAGGCATTACCGGTGTAGTTACAGAGCAGGGTGTCTTCAGCACAACGGTTTTAACCGCAGATAATAAAACGGTTTTTGTACCCAATGGTCCTTTATCAACTGGTGTAATCACCAACTACACCACCCACGGTAATTTGCGGGTTGATTTAACCATGGCAATTTCTCCCGAACAGGATGTAGATAAAGCAAAAACATCCGCCATCTCTGCAGTATTAACCCATCCTAAAGTCTTACGTGTTCCGGAGCCTAGTGTAAGTGTGATGAAGGTCGCCGATGGGATGGTTACGCTTTCGATTCAGCCGTTTTGCGAACAACCGGATTATTGGGATGTGTATTTTGGCTGTACCGAATTGGTGAAAAGGGCCTGGGATCGCGATTCCATTCAGGGGCCAACGCCTACACGTTTGGTCATCAATAAATAATCAAGGACTTCATTCTTTAAAATTGACAGCTTTTGACCAGTCTGTATGCTTCGGTATACAGACTTTTTTTATACATTTAACCCGGTTTAAATCCTGGTTTGATTTGGCAGACTTACCACTGTTTAGTCAAGCTGATTTTAAAATATTTATGTAACCCTATCATAAAACACCTTCATATGATTCGAAATATCCAAACAGTGCTATTCCTATTGTGTATCAGTCTAACTGCTCTTGCGCAAAAAAAATCAATTACCCTCGAAGATATTTGGGTTAAAAATACGTTTCGTCAGGAATTTGTATCCGGATTTCGATCCATGAAGGACGGTTTACATTACACCGAAATAAATGCCAACAATACTTTGCTGAAAGTTCGTTTTGCTGATGCACAAATTGTGGATTCAATTGTGTCCTTCAAGGACTTAAAATGGGAGGATACAGAAATAAAAGTAGAAGATTATCAGTTCAACAACGATGAAACAAAAATGTTGTTGTTTGCCGAATCTGAGCCCATTTATCGGCGTTCAATTTTAAATAAAGTTTTTGTGTACGACTTGCAAAGCAAAGAGCTTAAGCAAGTTCATTCTAAAAAAATATTACATGCAACTTTTTCACCGCAAAGCGATAAGGTCGCCTACGTGTTTGACAATAATTTATACTATCTCGATTTAAATACCAATCACGAAGTGGCTGTTACCGAAGATGGAGATTATAACCATTTGTATGGAAATTGTGATTGGGTGTACGAGGAAGAATTTGAATTCACCCGTGCGTTTACCTGGAGCGAAAAAGGCGATTATATTGCTTATTATCACTTCGATCAAACAGAAGTGCCTGAATATCGGTTTGATTTTTACGAAAATTTGTATCCCCGTGAGTATCGCTACAAGTATCCAAAAGCGGGTGAGAAAAATGCCCTTGTCAATATCGAAATTCATCAGATTGGAAAACGCAAAAAAATATCTGTTGATTTAGGGGAGAACACAGATATTTATATTCCACGTATTAAAGTAAATCCTTACGATAATGCGCTCATCGTTTATCGATTAAACCGCCTGCAAAATCATCTGGAATTATTGCGTGTGGATGTAAACGATGGCAGCACAGAAATGATCTATGAAGAAAAAAATGAGGCCTATGTTGAAATCAATGACCATTGGCATTTTTTTAAACAAATGAATGCCATGTTGTTTACTTCCGAAAAAGATGGTTATACCCATATTTATTATCACGACTTAAATACGCATACCGAAAAACAATTGACAAAAGGAAATTGGGAGCTTACCGAAATTCATGGCGTTGATGAAAAAAATGGAACTGTTTATTACACAGCCGCTGAATCTTCACCACTCGAAAGACAATTGTATAAAGTTCAACTCGATGGCACGCAAAAAACATGTATGAGCCCCGAAAAAGGTTGGCATGCCGTTCAGTTTAGCGAAGGGTTTCAGTATTATCTGGATCGTTATTCCAATGCATCTCAAGTGCCGGTATATACCTTGTACAGTCAGTCGGGAAGTAATCGAATTTTAAAAGAGAATAAACCCTTGCAAAAGAAATTGGAGGAGTATACCATTTCACCTTTAAAGTTTGTGCAGGTTCCGAACAAGGCAGGTACCCTGTTAAACGGTTGGGTGATTTATCCGCCTGATTTTGATCCATCCAAAAAGTATCCCTTGTTTATGTTTCAATACAGCGGACCGGGTTCGCAGCAAGTGACTAATCAGTTTGGAGGCCGCGATTTTTGGTGGTATCAGATGCTCGCACAAAAAGGATATATCATCGCTTGTTTTGATGGAACGGGTACCGGATTACGGGGCGAAGCTTTCAAGAAAAAAACCTACCTGCAATTGGGTAAATACGAAAGTGATGACCAGATTGATGTGGCCAAATATTTTGCGGCTCAATCCTATGTGGATCCTACACGTATTGGCATTTGGGGATGGAGTTACGGAGGGTATATGAGCAGTATTTGTTTACTCAAAGGAGCGGATGTATTTAAAATGGCCATCGCGGTTGCACCGGTAACGAACTGGCGCTATTACGATAATATTTATACGGAGCGTTATATGCGCACACCGCAAGTCAATGCTTCGGGCTACGACGATAATTCGCCGGTGAATATGGTACAACAGATGAAAGGAAAATACTTACTCATCCATGGCACCGCCGACGATAATGTGCATTATCAAAACGCACTCGAAATGCAAAAAGCCCTCATCAATGCCGGAAAGGAATTCGATTCGGAAGCCTATCCCAATAAAAATCATGGAATCGGTGGAGGTTCTACCCGTTTGCATCTCTATCGAAAAATGACCGATTTTATTCTCACAAATTTGTAGTCTGAGGTGGCCTGAATATGGATGAAAGTTTGGAAGCATCATCGTATTTGCTGTCTTTTATTCGCCCTCCGGCTTTCCGCGCTGCACGGCAGCTCGCTGCAATCCGGGCTAAGATGATGGAATGTTTTTCAATGGGATGGTATAGCTCAAAAAAGACAAAGGCTAAAAAGGGTAGATGTTTAAGCGGGCATATTCATTCAACCTACAATGCCTCATGCTTATCTGCTTTTTTATAATTGCAGGTATGGCACATGGGTTGAAGATTTTCAATTTGATCGGTGCCCCCTTTACTTTTTGGGATGATATGATCGATGGTCATTAACTCAAACTGATCCGTATAAATATCCAAATGAAAACCTCCGGAAGTATTTTGGGCTTTAATCAAATACATGCCTTTTTTACTGCAATTTTTTCCGGCACAGGCCAGTCCTTTATGGTGAAAAACCCGTAAACGTCGATGTGTCGCATATTTCGAATGTAAGAGGTCCATGTTCAAGGCTTGAACAAATGTATAATTGTGACCTAATTTTTGGGGAAAAGGTGTAGTCATAGGAGATTAGGCGCAAAGTTGAACAAAAAACCTAAATTTGCCACTATGGCCAAGGAAAAAAGTATACAATGCTCATTTTGTCTAAAATCCGGTGATGAAGTGCGCATGATAGTCAGTGGGGCAAAAGCCAATATTTGTGATGAATGCATCGAAAACGCCCGTATGATTGTTCACCAGGAATTGGGTGATGAAGAACCCATCAGTAAACCCAATAAAGTGAATGCTGATATCCAACCTTTTCATTATAAACCAAAGGAGATTACTGCATTTCTTGATCAATATGTCATCGGACAGGATGATGCCAAAAAAGTCCTCAGCGTAGCAATCTATAACCATTATAAGCGATTGAATCAGGTGAGTAAAGATGATGTCGAAATTGAAAAGTCAAATGTCATCATGATCGGTGAAACCGGTTCGGGTAAAACGCTTCTGGCCAAAACCATCGCCCGTATGCTCAATGTGCCTTTCGCGATAGCCGATGCTACCGTTTTTACAGAAGCCGGATATGTGGGTGAAGATGTCGAAAGTATTTTATCCCGCTTGTTACAAGCTGCCGATTATAACGTTGAACTAGCACAAAAGGGCATCGTTTTTATTGATGAAATCGACAAAATTGGACGGAAAAGTGATAACCCCTCAATCACCCGTGATGTGAGTGGGGAGGGTGTGCAACAGGCCATGCTTAAATTACTCGAAGGTGCTGAAGTATTGGTGCCACCTCAAGGAGGACGCAAACATCCGGATCAAAAAATGGTAAAAATCAATACCCAAAACATCTTGTTTATTTGCGGGGGGGCTTTTGAAGGGATTGATAAAGTCATCGCTCGTCGTATTCAGTCTTCATCCATTGGTTTTAAAACGAATACCGAACACAATGCCCTTGAAAAAGATGCGCTCATTCAATATGTGAATTCAATGGATCTTCGATCTTATGGCTTAATTCCTGAATTATTGGGGCGTCTACCCATTGTCACTTATCTTAAATCATTGGACAAAAGTGCCTTGAAGAAAATACTTACTGAACCCAAAAACGCCCTGATTAAACAATATAAACGTTTGTTTGAATATGAAAATATTCATCTGGAAGTCACCGATGAAGCACTCGATTATATTGTCGATAAAGCGGTTGAATTTAAATTGGGCGGACGTGGGTTGCGCTCGATATGTGAATTGGTGATGACTGATGCCATGTACGAAATGCCCGGTAAAAAAGGGCAGCAAGAGTTTATTCTGAATGAAGAATATGCCCGTGAAAAAATTGAAAAATCAAAATATGCCTATCTTAAAGTCGCTTAATAAAACCGAAAGAAAGTAACGATGAACAATCCTATTGAAATAAGCACCGAAGTGTTAGCACCTTTATCAACGACATGGGCATTTTGGTGCAATCCCAAACATGTCATGGGTTGGAATTTTGCCGCGGATGCCTGGCATTGCCCAAGAGCCGAAAATGAGTTAATAGAAGGCAAACAATTTAATTATGAAATGGCTGCCCGCGACGGTAGTATGACATTCGATTTTATAGGTACGTTTGATCGCATCATCCCGGAAAAATTATTACAAATCACTTTAGGTGATGGCCGGAAAATGGAAGTGCATTTCGAAGCAACAGAACATGGTTGTAAAGTGTTAGAACGATTTGAACCTGAATCTGAAAATAGTCGGGAAATGCAGGAAATGGGTTGGCAGGCCATCCTCAATAATTTTAAAACTTATACCGAACGATCTAATTAATTCGATCATTTATTAAATCCCTTCAACATGGCATATGTAAGTACTTATTTAAATTTTAACGGCAATACGGAAGCCGCTTTTCTTTTTTATCAATCAGTGTTTAAGACGGAATTTGTTACCGGACGTATGATGCGTTTTAGTGATATGCCACCTATTGAAGGCGCGCCTCCGGCTAGTGAGGAAACAAAAAATATGGTGATGCATGTTTCACTACCCATTTTAAATGGTCATATGTTACAAGGTACGGACGCTCCGGAATCCATGGGCTTTCAATTAGTCAGCGGGAATAATGTTTATATCAGTTTGTCGCCGGATAGTCAGGAAGAGGCTGACCAACTTTTTAATGCTTTAGCAGAAGGTGGCAAGATAGAAATGCCTTTAAAGCAAACCTTTTGGGGTGCTTATTTCGGATCACTAACCGATCAGTTTGGTATTCGTTGGATGGTCAATTATAATACCCAATATTAATTTCATCGTGGAGAAGTCGTATCCATGTTTATGGTTTAATCATCAAGCCCGTGAAGCGGTTGATTTTTATAGTCAGCTTTTTCCGGATACTTATTTAATCCGCGATCAAGGTTCCGTGCTCATTTTTAACTTGATAGGTCAAAAATTTATGGCGCTTGATGGAAACAACTCAACTGTTTTCAATGAATCCTTTTCAATGGTCGTTGAATGTGATGATCAGGCAGAAATTGATCGTTATTGGAATGCATTGATCGAAGGTGGAGAAGAACAAATGTGTTGTTGGTTGAAAGATCGTTATGGATTATCTTGGCAAATTGTCCCGAAGTCATTGGGAATCTGGATGAGCGGTGCAAATGCTCTGAAAGTGATGGAGACCTTGCTTAAAATGCGAAAACCAATTTGGCATCCATTGGAGGAAGCCGCAATGGGCTTGTAATTTTTCTCCTTCTCTTCCTGATTATTTTTTGGTGAATTCAAGAGAATAGATTTTTTGTACGACTTCGGTAAAAATCTTATCTTGTCCACTTAAATGTTAACAATATGCATCAGGACGAGAGTGTAGCGCGGATTCAGGATTTTAAAGGCGCTTATCCCAAACAACTTTTACTGCTCTGTTTGACCGAAATGTGGGAACGTTTTTGTTTCTATGGTATGCGCGGCATTCTGACCATTTTTATGGTTGAAAAATTACTCATCGGTGAAAAAACGGCGAATCTTCAATACGGTGCCATTCAGGCATTTATTTATGCTTTCGCGTTTATTGGTGGTTTGTTCGCCGATAAAATTCTGGGCTTCCGAAAATCTCTATTTTTTGGCGGGATATTAATGGTTCTAGGGAATTTTATCATTGCCTTTTCGCCTGATACTTTATTTTATATCGGTATCTGTTTTACAATAGTGGGGACAGGTTTTTTCAAACCCAATATATCTTCCATGGTAGGTACTTTGTACAAAGAAGGGGATGTTCGGCAAGATGCAGGATTTGCCTTATTCTATACTGCTATTAATGTAGGTGCATTTTTAGGGGGAGTCATCATGGTGTATCTCGCCCATAATGTGTCATGGGCTTCAGCGTTTTTTGCAGCTGGTGTCGTTATGATAATTGGTCTTATTACCTTCATTTATACTCAACGAACCATGGGAACCATCGGTTTGTCGCCCCAGCATCCAAGTGTAAGCCCTCAAAAGAAAACAATCTACGAAGTCTTGGTTTATATTGGTTCATTACTATCGATTCCGCTCATTTTATTATTGGTTAGTAATACGCAATACACCGATTATTTCATGTACACCATCGGACCCGTTACTTTATTGTATTTCTTTTATGAATGGTCAAAATATTCATGGCCTGAAAAGAAAAAATTATTAGCAGCCCTCATTTTTATTTTGTTCTCCATTGTTTTTTGGGCTTTTTTTGAACAAAGCGGTGGATCGCTCAGCATTTTCGCTTTACATAATTTGCATGATAAATTGCTGGGCATGACCATTGATCCCAATATGGTGAATAACTCTTCCAATACCATTTTTGTCATCATCTTCAGTTTCCTGGTGGGATTAGTTTGGGTATGGATGGCCAAACGAAAAATAGAGCCCAATACCATCATTAAGTTTGGTTTAGGGTTTTTGTTTTTAGCCGCTTCTTTCTACATTTTATTCTTTACAAGAACCTTTGCCGATGCATCCGGAAAAACATCTCTGAACGTATTTACGTTTGCCTATTTGGTAATGACTTTCGGAGAGCTTTGTCTTTCTCCGATTGGGTTATCTGCTATGACCAAATTATCGCCAAAACCATTATGGGGCGTGATGATGGGAATGTGGTTTTTAGCCAGTGCCTATGGTCAATATGTTGCGGGATTACTGGGAGCAGGTATGGTAAGTCCAAACGAAAATGCCAGTTTAAGTGAGAAGTTGATTTCATATACTGACGGCTATAAACAGTTAGGAATCTATGCTTTGATTTGTGGGGTTATTCTTATTTTGATTTCACCGTTACTCAAAAAGTTAATGGGAGAAGTGAAGTAGTTGCCTCAATTAATTTAAATTTGCGAATCACTTTGAAAAAAATCCTGGCCATATTGATTTTGTCTGCTTATCTGATGAGCTCAACGGAATTGTATCAATTATTAAAAATTCCTGATTTGATTCATCATTATTTTGCACATAAGGCATTGGATGAAAAGATGACTTTGCTTGAGTTTTTGGATTTGCATTATGCAACTGGCAATGAAAAAGAAGGGGATTACGCCGAGGACATGAAGTTGCCGTTTAAGTCAACCGTACAGGATTCTCAGTCTATTCAGTCTATGGAACCTCTTCAGTACTATTGGACATCTTCTTTTATTCACGCCGAAGTAAATAGTGAAATTTGTCCCATGTACAGGAATGATTTTTTAAAACCCATCTATCTTTCTTCCATTTGGCAACCGCCCAAATTTGAAGTATAGTTGTTTGTTTCGTAAATTGAATTGTATGTGCTTCTCAGGCTGATGATAACACCAGAAATACTGTGTATGATCGTCATTTTTCGAATAATTCAATGCTAATCTTCATCATTTCTATCAGAAAGTGCATAGCGTAAACAACTAACATCTTGCTGATTTAATCAATTCTTTAAGATTGATTGATTCTCATTTCCTTTACAAACGTGGAGATTTAATTAAAAGGGTCCTTTTTCCCCAATAAGGAATATTTGTATTCATCACTTTTTTAATTCTCTGGATTGATTCATTGAATTGATCACAAAAAATAAATCAAACATATGATTCAGAAAATCATTGATTTTTCCATACATCAAAAACTCATTATCGCCCTGGGGGTGTTCGTCCTAATCGGTTGGGGCCTCTATGAGGTTAAACATTTACCAATTGATGCAGTACCGGATATTACTGACAATCAGGTTCAGGTAATCACCGTGGCGCCCTCATATGGTGCCCTCGATATTGAACGGCTGATTACTTTTCCAATAGAACAAGCCAATAGTAATATTTCCGGCATTCGTGAAATGCGTAGTTTTTCGCGCTTTGGATTGTCATTGGTGACCATCGTTTTTGAAGATGATATAGATGTTTATTGGGCCCGACAACAGGTTGCAGAGCGTTTGGTACAAGTTCAACAAATTATTCCCCGTGAAATGGGGATCCCGGAACTTGGTCCCATTACAACTGGTTTAGGCGAGATCTATCAATATGTTGTAAAACCCAAGAAGGGTTATGAATCCAAATATGATGCAACTAAACTCCGAACGATTCAGGATTGGATTATAAGAAGACAGTTGCTGGGTGTTCAGGGAGTCGCGGAGGTAAGTAGTTTTGGAGGAAATCTCAAACAATGGAGTATTGAAGTAAATCCAAGCGCATTGCATGCCGCGGGTTTAACCATTCAGGATGTATTTGATGCCCTCGAAAAAAACAATCAGAATACTGGAGGAGCTTATATTGAAAAAGGGCCCACGGTATTATATATTCGGTCTGAAGGTTTAATTGGTAATCAGGAAGATTTGTTGTGGATTCCGGTAAAAAAATCAGATCAAGGCCCTGCCATTTTATTACGTGATATTGCAAAAATTACCGAAGGGCATGCCACCCGTTTTGGAGCAATGTGTTATAATGATGAAGGTGAAGTAGCCGGCGCTGTGGTGATGATGTTAAAAGGTGCGAATAGCAATGAGGTGATACAGAATATCAAAGAAAGAATTCAGCAAATTCGAAAAAGCCTGCCTCCGGGTGTTGAAATTGAGGCCTTCCTGGACCGGACAAAAATGGTCAACAATGCGATTCAAACGGTCGGCATCAATCTGATTGAAGGGGCTTTAATCGTGCTCATTATTTTAATTGTTTTTCTCGGAAATTGGCGAGCTGGTTTATTGGTGGCATCCGTCATTCCTTTGGCTATGTTATTTGCAGTCATTCTCATGAACCGTTTTGGAGTGAGTGGAAATCTGATGAGCCTGGGAGCACTGGATTTTGGCTTAATCGTTGACGGGGCGCTCATTATCGTAGAGTCCGTGTTGCATCGTTTACAATCCAAATCAATGGCCTTGCATTCTTCTTCCTCAAAGGAGATGCAGGATGAAGTAAAATCTACAGCCGGTAAAATGATGTCCAGTGCCATTTTTGGCCAATGTATCATTTTGGTTGTTTATTTACCCATATTTAGTTTGGAAGGCATTGAAGGTAAAATGTTTAAACCCATGGCTCAAACAGTGGCATTTGCCTTGATTGGGGCATTTGTACTATCCTTAACTTATATTCCCATGATGAGTGCTTTGCTGGTAAAAAGTAGTCAGAAAAATCAATGGGGGATTGCTGATCGTTTGATGCTTCATTTAAAACGATGGTATGAAAAAGCATTTCATCGAATGATACAATATCCACGAATGGTTTTAAGTTCGGTATTTGCCTTGTTTGTACTTGCCATTTTTGTGATGATGCGATTAGGGGGTGAATTTATCCCTGCGCTGGAAGAAGGAGATTTCGCTGTTGATACAAGGGTATTGACGGGCAGTAATTTGAATACGACCATCCGGGAAACCCAAAAAACCGCCCATATTTTATTGGAACGTTTTCCGGAGGTGGAAAAGGTTGTGACAAAAATTGGAAGTGGTGAAGTACCTACCGACCCAATGCCGATGGAAGCCAGTGATATGATGGTTATTATGAAAGACAAAAAAACATGGAAGTCCGCAAAGACTTTCGATGAAATGGCCGAAAAAATGGGTGAGGCCCTGAAGGAGATTCCCGGTGTAACCGCTGGATTTCAGTATCCGGTTCAAATGCGTTTTAATGAACTCATGACCGGAGCCAGACAGGATGTGGTCTGTAAAATATTTGGTGAAAACCTGGATACGTTGTCGAAATACGCAGCCCGTTTAGGAAATGTGGTCAAGACGATTGAAGGGGTAAAAAATGTATATGTGGAGCCTATTTCTGGCATGCCACAAATTGTGATTAAATATAATCGTTTGGCTATCGCACAATATCAAACCAATATTGAAGCCATTAATCGCATCGTGAATACCTCATTTGCCGGAGGTTCTGCAGGGATGGTTTATGAAGATGAAAAGCGATTCGAAATTGTCGTGAAGTTGGATGAAGGTTCAAGAAATAATTTGCAGGATATTCGAAATTTGTTGATCCCTTGCAACAATGATGTTCAAGTGCCACTGCAGCATTTAGCTTCGGTGGATATTATTGACGGTCCGAATCAGATTCAACGAGAAGATGCCAAACGACGCATCATTGTTGGATTTAATGTTCGAGGAAGGGACGTTGAAGGTGTGGTGGATGAATTGAAAAAAAAGATCAACGGGGCAATAAAATTTCCGCCCGGATATTTTACGGTTTTTGGAGGTGCATTTGAAAATTTAAATGAAGCGAAAAAAAGATTATCAATCGCTGTTCCCGTTTCACTCTTACTCATTTTTGTGCTGTTGTTTTTTGCCTTTAAGTCGGTTAAACAAGCTCTGATCATTTATACGGCCATTCCGCTATCCGCGATAGGTGGAATTTTATTACTGGCTATTCGGGGTATGCCGTTTAGTATCAGTGCAGGCATTGGCTTTATCGCTTTATTCGGAGTGGCCGTACTCAATGGAATCGTATTGTTAGCAGAGTTTAATAAACAAAGAGCGGAGCAGCAGTCCAATCTGCAACAAATGGTATTAAAAGCCACTCAAACGCGTTTACGTCCGGTACTCATGACAGCCCTGGTAGCGTCCTTAGGATTTTTGCCGATGGCTTTAAGTCAGGGTGCTGGCGCTGAAGTGCAACGCCCCTTGGCGACAGTGGTTATTGGTGGGTTGGTGTTGGCCACTTTGCTTACCTTGTTTATCTTACCCTTGATTTATTTATGGATGGAAGGGGCCATCCGTATGAAATTGAATAAAGGCAAAATTTTGACGGCATTGCTTTTTTTCATGTGTTGTGGGTTCAGTTGCACGTTTGTCAATGCACAATCAAACCTGAATCTTCAGTCAGCTATTGACAGGGCCCTTGAAAACAATTTAACCATGCAACGCTTGTCGTTAGAAAATGAGTATTGGCAAAAAATAAGTGAAATCAGACAAAGGACGGGGATGACCAATTTTCAGAGTGAACTGGGGCAATTTAACGGTCCGGCATTTGATGTAAAATATGGGGTGGTACAATCGTTTTCATTACCTGCTGTTTATCGGGCAGATCAGGCCATGAATCAAAAGATATGGGAACATCATGTTATTCAAAAACAGATTTCTGAAATCCAAATCAAGGCCATGGTGACCCGATTGTTTTACGATATCCTTTTAAGTCAAAAGAAATTAACATTGCTCCGTGAACAGGAACTGGCTTTTACCGAATTTTTTAGAATTGCGGAATTACGTCATCAAAAAGGGGAGAGTGATTTGCTTGAACTCCAGCATACAAAATTGATTCGACAAAAAATCCAGATAGCAATACAAGCGTGTATCAGCGATATTCAAGCAGAAAAGGATCATCTAAGTTTTTTAATGAATGATCAAAATAAATTCGAAGTTACCAATGATGATTTGAAGTATGTGCCTGGCAATTTGGAGCAAAACATTTATGAGCATCCTTTGGTGTTATCGATCCAAAAAATGTTATCTATTCAGTCGGCGAAAAATAAATTAGAGAAGATGAAAAAATTACCTGAAATCTCAGCAGGTTATGTGTTTCAAACTTTTCGAGCCAGTGGCGAACTTTCAACTGTCGGACCCATTTTATCATACGGCGTCCTTTCAGTCAACCTACCTTTGTTTAATAAGAGTATCAATAAACGGATAGCGGCTTACAATGTAGAATCGAAGGCCATCGATGTTCAAAAAACTGAAGCCGTTGAAATGCTCAAATTAAAACAGTTGCAACTCAATCATAAACGAGCACAATATGATGCACAAGTTATACAATATGAAAAAGAAATTCTGCCGGCTACTGAAAGTATGAAATTACTGGTAGCTTTAAAGTTTAAAAATGGAGCTTTAGACTATCTGGAGTGGATTCAGAGTATGCAGGAAATATTTGATTCCGATCTGGCTTATCTGCTTTGTATCCGCGAAAGAAATCAATTACTGATTCAACAACAATACTTAACAAACGAATATGCCACAGAGTAAAACTGTTTCGATACGTATGCAAAAAATGCTGGTGGGCATTTCTTTGTTACTTTTTGTCATCAAGATATTGGCATGGTTCATCACTGATTCAGTGGCTATTCTCACCGATGCCCTAGAGAGTACTGTGAATGTAGTGGCAGGTATGATTGGATTGTATAGTATGATATTGGCGGCAAAACCCCGCGACCGTGAACATCCGTATGGGCATGGTAAAGTGGAGTTTATTTCCGCAGCCATTGAGGGTACGCTAATCAGTGTGGCAGGTTTACTGATTATTTATGAGGCACTTTTGAACTTGAGGAATCCACATCAATTACATCAATTGGATGTGGGTATGATATTGATGGCTTCAACGGGCGTCATCAATTATCTGATGGCTCTTTATATCGAACGAAAAGCAGAAAAGGAACATTCTCCTATTTTGTTATCTGGTGCAGCTCATTTGAAATCAGATACTTATTCAACAATTGGCTTGTTACTGGGCGTGCTTCTTATTCGTATCACCGGTTATGCTCCTTTGGATAGTTGGACGGCCATTCTTTTTGCTTTGCTTATTTTAAAAACAGGGTATACTATTTTACGAAAATCGATTTCTGGAATCATGGATGAACATGATGAAAGTCTCATCAATGATATTGTAAATGTTCTGAACGAGCATCGAAAACCAGAATGGTTGGATGTACACAATATGCGGGTGATTAATTATGCAGGTTTTTATCATATTGATTGTCATTTAACAGTAGCCTATTACCTGAATATCAATCAAGCTCATGAAATACTAGATTCTTTGACAGCTATTCTCAGTGAGCATTTTCAGGAAAGGGTGGAATTTTTTATACATATCGATGGTTGTGTTCCTGAAAGTCAATGCGGTATTTGTCGGCGTGTTGATTGTATGGCAAGAAAAGAAGCCTTTCAGGAAGAAATCCTTTGGACTGCCGACAACATTTTATCCAATCAAAAACATCAATTTTAAATGAAAAAATTATTATTTATTTTAAGCATATTCGGAATGGCAGCATGTAGCCAAAAAGCAGAAAAGGAAATTCAGGACCCCACAACTCAACCTGAGCATCGTGTGGTGTTGACCGAAAAACAACATCGAAATGCGCAAATACAAACGGGGACATTAAAAGAGATGAATTTGCCTTTGACCATTCAATTGCAGGGCGAAATTGAAGCACCGCCACAAAATATTTTGAGAATTGCTTCACCGGTAGGTGGCTTAATTCGTTTTGAAGAGTTATTGCCCGGAACTTTTGTAAAACAGGGGCAAATTCTCGCTCGTTTACAGGATCCTCAGTACATCCAGCTCCAAAAGGAATATTATACGGCCAAGTCCAGCGAATCTTTGTTGTATAAAGATTTTATCCGACAAAAAGAATTATTCGAGGTCGGTGCTAGCAGTGAAAAGGTGATGCAAATTGCCAAAGCACGTTACGAAGAGCAGCAGTATGAAGTAAAAGCTATTCAACAAAAATGTAATACCCTCCATATTCCATTAAATGGTAAGATGAGCAGCGAAGTTCCTTTAATCGCACCTTCTGACGCCTATATCAACGCTGTGATGGTCAGCAATGGTTCTATGGTGTCGGCGCAGGAAAGTCTGTTCGAACTCATTAATCCAAACGATATGCATTTGACTTTACATGTATTTGAAAAGGATTTACCAATGATTCGTATTGGCGAAAAGGTAAAAGCGTATTCCAATCAGGATACCACTCAAATCATTCACGGTGAGGTCATTCTGATTGGTCAGTCTGTGGGCGTGGACAAAAGGGTAGAGGTCCATTGTCATTTGAATCCATACAACGAAAAATTATTGCCGGGTATGTATATGAATGCTGAAATACAAACTAATCAACAATCCGGAAATGTTTTACCTGAGTATGCCGTCTTACGTTTTGAGGGTAAAGAATATGTTTTTATACGCAGTGGTCCTTTGCAATATGATATGACGGAAGTAAGTACAGGGAATATATATAACGGATATATTCAAGTTACACATCCCGGTTGGAATGGTAGGGAAGAGATTGTCATACAGGGGGCCTATACCTTATTAATGGCTTTGAAAAATACGGATGAAGAATAGAACGAAGATGAACCCAAGTAATGCAATACAAATGCATGAAATGGTTGAAGAAAGCATAATAGTAGATCCCGTTTAGTCTTAAGTAGACGATTTGAAAAATCGCAAGCCTTAAAAAAGTGTGCATCAACGGTTGTAGAATTTCGCTAAAATGACCATCGCCACTCATTTTGAGCGTTATTCAGTAAGCCCGAAGAATTCGTGCTGATTCATGCATAAAAAAAGCCGACCCATGGGCCGGCTGAAGTTTTAAATATTTTTTTGGAGCTTATTCGTTACAAGTTGCCAACATGCGAGCTGCCTGATCAGCACCCCATTTAGGCATGAATTCAGAACTTGGTTGAAAACTTGCAAACAAACTTACAGCTTTTTCGTACATCACTTTTGCTTTTGCCTTGCCCCCGCCAAATGCTTCAGGAGTATAAAACAAAGATTGACCTTGCAAATAATAAATACGTGGATTGTCCGGGCTTGTTTTTTTGGCCATTTCCAATAATTCTGCTGACTCTGAACCATATTTCATGCCACGGGTCATAGCATCAACGCCAATTCGGGCACTTTTACACAAGGCACGTAAAATGGTGATTTCATCATGTTCCTGAATCTTGCGGGCTTCTTGCAGGTGATTTTCGGCTAAATCTACCAACCCATCAATTTTGCTTTTATCGGTTTGCATCATGGCTTGCATCACATAACACATAGCAGCATAATATCGGGGCAACCATTGTTGAGGTTCGGCATTGGCGATGCGTTCAAATCCGTTCGCTAAAGGTTGATAGGATTCCGCAGAATTGGCTGCCTGCATTTTGGTTAAAAATCCTTTCATGGCATTGTTGTATGCTTCATTTTGAGCAGAAGCTATTAAGCCACTCAGCAGTAGAAACATGGAAAAAAGTATTTTTTTCATATGAGATTATTTTAAGTGTCCAAATATCGGTTTTTTTTATGAACTAAATTGTTTTGGGTATACATATTACAAGGTTTCGTTCATTAAAAGAATCTAAATAAATACATACATCCATCTTAAAAATCTGATTACAGATTGCCATCAATAGCTTCCTGGGTTCGGTCAATTCCCCAACTCATAAACATACCCAGAAATACAAATTGTCGGGCTGTAGGAAGTATTTCGCGTCGATAGAATTGTCCATCACCATTCAGATCCTGGCTTGCATAATTGTATCCAAACACCTGTTTAAAACCAAATGGATTATTCACCCCCAAAACAAATACGGTGAATGCCTTCCGAATTGTTTTTAAATAATTCAGGGATAAATTAATGGTATGATAATCCATGGTTCGATCGCTCATGAATTTTTGGGCATCTGCATTAATTGAGTTCGGATTGGAGGTATTATAATTGATATAAGGTCTACCGGAGGCATAGGTATAAGTCCCGTTGATGCCAAACATGTATTTGGTCCAGAATTTTTTAAACACCAAACTGGCCGTATGATTGGCGGCAAAATCCGGTTGAACGGATCTTAAATAATTTAAGAAATCTCGTTTGGTATCCAAATAAGAATACGAAATCCAAAAGTCAATTCCTTTGATCGATTTCTTATCACGGTAAAATAATTCAAACCCACGGGCATATCCATCGCCGGTATTGGCAAGTCCATTGACCGCCTGATAAACATTGGTTTTAATCAGTGAGCGGTATTTTTTGTAAAATATCTCCGTACGCAGCAAACGATCTTTAGGCTGATATTGATAGTTTAATACATAATGTTCAGCACGCATAAACTGCAAATCGTTTGAATTAAACAAATACGTATTTTCAGGTTTTTGATAAAACAATCCGTAGGCTGCAGAAGCCTGGCCTTTTCTGCCAATTTTATAGGCTGCAGATATTCTTGGTGCCCAATTAAAACTATTCAAAAGTGAGGAATGTTCAGCCCGAACGCCTATTTTACCCGCAATATCATTGGTGATGTAAATATCACTTTCGGCAAAGATGGCTTTGTAATGATCATCCAGTTGGCGATTAGTAACAGTTTGAAAAGGTTTGAGTTTTTCAATCTCTACCAATAAAGCATCTCTGCTATATATATATTCTGCTCCAAAACGAATGGTATTTAAATTTTTTAGACTTTTCTCAAGCACAATTTTGGAGGTAGCGAGTTTATTCCGATTCCGAATATCAACCCATTCCCGAAATAAAAAATTGCTATCCTGAATCACGGTTCCTTGTTGATCCAATATCTTACTCCCTATTAAATCCTGATTATAACTCATACTAACGCCGATATTGATTTTCCAATCTTTTTTTAAATATTCTTTGTAGGATAAGTTGCCATAAATATTCGCATTTTGGATGCCATATTCATCCCGATAGTGTTTGTTTAAATCATCTGAATCAAAACTGCTGATATTGTCACGTTGCACATTGATTTTTGTTTGGTTGATGTATCCATAAAATTTCAGGATTCCCGTTTTGGAAGTTTTTACCCGGTAATTTAAATCTATCTGATGGGCAACGGGTGCTTGTTTGAAATTTACATTTTGACGAATGACTTTAAAGTAAGGGCTTAGGTTGGTATAATTGTATCCGATGCCCCAGGAGGATTTTTTATTTTTACTCAATTGCTGTAATGAACCACCAATGCCAAGAATAGATAAGTTAAGGTTGGCAGATGATCTGTCCGGCAAATCAATGGTTTCTAGAATAACTGCCGAAGAAAGCGCACCGCCATATAGTGCCGAGTATCCACCGGTACTAAAAACCGTTCCTTTAAAAATGAAGGGATTAAATCGTCCACGGGCACCAAGGTCAGGTATGGCCGCCGAAAAAGCATTTTTCACCCAAGTTCCATCAATAAAGGTTTGGGTTTCATAACCGGTTCCACCTCGAACAAATAAACCTTCACGATCGTTGGTTTGTTGTGCACCCGGCAACGTTTTTAAGGCTCCGTAATTATCACCATTACTACCCGCTGTAGTCACAATGTCAAGTGCCTTGAGTACTGTTCCTTTTTTTTCATCGCTGGCTTCAAAGGCTCCGGCCGAAATAACCACTGCTTTCAAATCATTGACTTTTTCTTTGAGGGTTAAATCTACCTTTAATGCAGGCTGGTTTAAGACAATCTTTTTTTCAAGAGGCACGAAACCCATGTACGTAGCGGTGAGTGTGACGGTGTCCTTTTCTATCGTTTCAAATTCATAAAATCCGTTCGAATTGGAAGTGGCCCCGTCATAGGAATTTTTAATCGCGATATTAACGCCAATCAGGGTTTGACCTTTATTGTCTTTGACGGTACCTGAAATTTTTGTTTGTGAAAATAATAGATGTGCATTACACAATGCAATGAGACTAAAAATCCATTTCATAGCCCAAAGGTAATACCGTTTTTATAACCATTGCCCATCGATTCAGATGAGAATATTTTGCTTCTTTGTGGGTAATTACAGGTGTTGATTTTTTAAACCAGCCATCAATCTCCGAATGGATGTAGGTTGGCATAAATTTTTTCAGCAATACGCATTCCATCCATCGCAGCACTTACAATACCCCCAGCATATCCTGCACCTTCGGCACAAGGATACAAATTCGTGATTTGAGGATGCGTTAATTCATCCTGATGTCGGGGAATGCGCACGGGTGAAGATGTTCTGCTTTCAGTGGCCACTAAAACGGCTTCATGGGTTAAATAACCCGGACGTCCGAATTTGCCTTGCAATTTTTGGCCAAAAAGTTTTAAGCCCTGAACCAATGCATCATTCACGATTTTAGGTAAAACTTCGGATAACGAAACACTCTGTAAACCTGGAATATAGGAACATGCTGGCAATGAGCTACTTTGTTTATTCATTAAAAAGTCGGTCATGCGCTGAGCCGGAGCCACAAATTTTCCTCCACCGGCATCAAAGGCTTTTTTCTCTACAGTATATTGATATTTTAATCCAGCCAATGGATGAGGATCCTTAAAATCTTTTTCATCAATTCCCACCACCATACCACTGTTGGCATAGGGGTTATTTCTTTTGCTGGGACTCCAGCCATTCACGACCAAAGCGCCTTGCCGGGTAGATGCAGGTGCTATAATTCCTCCCGGACACATACAAAATGAAAACACACCTTTTCCATTAATTTGTTCAACCAAACTATAACTGGCAGGGGGTAAATAAGGGTCGCGGATTTCACATCGATATTGTAACTGATCAATAATCGATTGCGGATGCTCGATACGGACGCCTAATGCAAAAGGTTTCGCTTCAATAAATATATTTTTCTGATTCAGTAATTCATAAATATCGTGGGCCGAGTGACCAGTGGCCAGAATCAGTTGTTGAATGTTCACCCACCCAAGTTGTTGAATGAGGATTTTTCGAATTTGCCCGAACTGCGTTTCTAAATCGATCAGCTTGCTTTCAAAATGAATTTCACCGCCACATTCGATAATGGCATCGCGCATATTTTCAATAATCTGTGGTAACTTATTGGTGCCTATATGAGGATGAGCCTCATAGCAAATTGACTGATCAGCTCCGAAGTGATGAAACCAATTGAGAACTTTAGAAATATTTCCTCGTTTATTACTTCGTGTGTACAATTTTCCATCGCTGTAGGTACCCGCACCACCTTCGCCAAAACAATAGTTGCTTTCTTCATTTAAGATGCCCTCCTTATTCAGTTTGGCCAAATCTCTCCGCCGGTCTCTTACATTTTTACCTCGCTCAAATAAAACAGGCTTTAGTCCGAGTTCAATACATTGTAAGGCACAAAATAAACCTGCTGGTCCGGCACCAATGATATGAACAGGGGAGGCATTGGAGACATTTTTTGATTCGAATAAAGGAACTTGCGCAGAGTGAATTTCTTGCTCTTGATAGATGCCTACCCGAAAAAGAATTTTGATGAACTTACTTCGTGCATCCATTGATTTTCGAAGAATACGCCATTGCCAACCGTTCAGGCTCGTTAGACCGGATTGGGCTGTTATAGCCGCAACAATATTTTTTTCGTCGGCTGCTTCTGCAGGGCTGAGGGCAAATTCTATTTCTCGCATGAATGGGTCAGTACCTGCAAATCTAATAGAGTTTTAAACAAGGTGTATCATGGTTTAAATTTGGTATTACCTTTAAGGCATGTTTCGTTCATTTTTATTTTACAACCTGAATTTTTTTGCGGCTTTTATGATGTTGATTGTTTCAACTGCTTCATTCGCCCAAAAAACGCCCTTTGAAGCAAAAGGAAAAAACTATTCAGCCAGTTACGAGGAATGTATGGCGTATTATTATGAATTACAGCAAGAGTATCCGGCCATCGAAATTGTAGAAATAGGACCAACAGATGCCGCATATCCAATGCATGTTGTATTGCTGAGTAGCGATCGGCGTCAGGATGTTTCGAAATGGCATGCCAAAAAGAAGGCCATTATTTTGATCAACAATGGCATTCATTCCGGAGAGCCGGATGGCATTGATGCCTCCATGTTATTGGTGCGAGATATGGCTGAAAAATTGCAACAAGGAGATACTTCCCTCGAGCATGTGGCATTGGCCGTGATACCGGTTTACAATATCGGAGGTTGTTTAAATCGTAGTCCATTTAACCGGGTCGATCAGGACGGGCCTGAGGAATTTGGAAGCAGGGGGAATGGGCAAAATCTGGATTTAAATCGTGATTTTATAAAATGTGATAGCCGGGAGGCCAGAACATTTGCCAAATTATTTCATTGGATTAAACCGGATGTATTTGTCGATAATCATGTGAGTGATGGGGCCGACTATCAGCATGTTATTACAATGGCTACTACACAACATAACAAGTTGGGTGGACCGATGGGTGATTATTTAGAAAAGATTTTTGAACCATCTTTATTTGCTGGTATGGAGCAAAATCAATATCCGATGTTACCTTATGTGAATGTCTGGGGAAAGGATGCTTCTGAAGGATGGTTCCAGTTTTTTGATAGCCCCCGGTTTAGTAGTGGTTATGCCGCCTTGCATAATGTGTTCGCTTTTGTGCCTGAAACACATATGTTGAAACCCTATGCACAACGAGTGGATGCTACTTTGAAATTTATGCAAGTGTTAGTAGAATATTGTCAGCAACATCGGCAAGAAATTCATGCTATACGAGATTCTATGTTAAGTGCCCAACTGGTTCAGACCAACTTTCCTTTGCAATGGACCTTTAATCCTAAAATCTCAAAAAAAATTAATTATCGCGGATATCAGTACAAGGAAATGTTGAGTGAAGTATCCGGCTTGCCTTATATGGGTTACGATCGGGCGGATACATTTAGCAAGCAGATACCTTTTTTTAATCAGGCTGAACCATCTTTGAGTGTTTACAGACCCGATGCTTACATTATTCCTGCCGGTTGGTGGAGAGTCATTGATTTGTTACGCTTAAATCATGTAGAGATGGTTGAATTGGAGAAAGATGATAGCCTGGACATAGAAATGTATCGCATAGTATCTTTTGAATCGGGATCAAAACCTTATGAAGGTCATCATCCAAATTCCAAAGTGAAGGTGGAAAAAATTCAAGGAAGAAAATATTTCCGTAAAGGGGATTTTTATATTCCAACCAATCAGGAAGCAGTTCGTTTTATCATCGAAACACTGGAACCGGAAGGCATGGATAGTTACTTTTATTGGAATTTTTTCGATCCGATTTTGGAACAGAAGGAGGGTTATACGGCTTACGCTTACGAAAAAATTGCAGCAATGTATTTAAAAGAAAATCCCGCAGTTCGACAAGTACTCCAGGCAGCCGTGGAAAGAGATAGCACGCTTAGAAGGAGCGCACAAGCACAGCTGGATTTTGTTTATAAACAATCACCATATCCCGAACCTGCCTATCAGATTTATCCGGTTTATCGGGTATTAAATTCGCCAATTGGCTTTTGGCAAGGCCCTAAAACAAGCAATCAAGTTATTCGCAATAAGCAGGATGAATAACGCAAATAAAAATATAGTAGCTGGTTCGATCATTGTCGGAATGACGTTTCTGTGCTATTGTATTTCGATTGGTTTAGGGTTGATTTCAGACGACTATAAAATTCTGGTACAGGGAATGAATGGTTTTACGGATCATCAATTTTTTCGTCCGGGTACTTTTTGGTTGAATATGGCCCTCTTTGGTAAAGTACCTTGGTTGTATCATTTATGCAATGTGATTTTGCATGCCGGGAATGCGTTATTGTTATGGTTTATCGCGGCACAATGGTTCAGAAATGAACTGATATCTTCACAGCCATTTTTAACCGCAATATTTTTTGTTTGCTGGCCCACACATGTTGATTCGGTGGTCTGGATTTCCGGCGCAGCATCTGTGTTTTCAACTTTTTTATTTCTAAGCAGCTTGTATTGTTTATTCCAATACGACAACACTCAAAAGCTATTCTATTTTTTGGCTGCACTTTTATGTTGGTTTGCAGCACTCTGCACCTATGAATGCACTTGGGTTGGTCTATGGATTTTTCCAATGATATTTTATTTAAAACGAAGTTGGCCCTTGAAAAAAATCCTGAGATTGATTTTTTCCTTGATGATGATTTTTTTGGCCTATCTTCTTTTGCGGTATCAATTTATTGGCGATTGGATTGGTACCTATGGAGATTTGCATCAACGGGTTGATGTAACCCATATCGTGCTTAACTTGTTTCGGTTTACATTTCGCGCAATGATGCCCCCATATGAAGGTGGAATCTATTTTTGGCTGTATGTTTTTTGGTATTTTTTATTCTTCGCGATTTTTCTTTTTCGGCAGTCTATCAGAATACTGGCAAAACCAACGATGGTTCATTTATTCCTGTTTCTATGCGCCTTGTTACCCGTATTGAATTTGGGTATTGCCTGGCGAAACACAGAAGGGGAAAGATTTTTATACTTGCCGGGCATTTTTCTTATTTTATATTTTGTAGAAGTTTTTTCCCTGATGCAGATATCGGTTCAAAAATGGATGCTGCCTGTATTTATTATTTTATCTGCATCTTATTTAATACAGGTTCAACAAAAATGGCGAAGCAGTCATCAACAAATTGTTTCCTTTTATCATCAACTTAAACAACAAAAAGATTATCAGGCGATTAAAATCATTGATTTACCTGTGCTCGCAAATGGAACTTATGCGCTAAGAGTAGGTTTTCAGGAGGGCATGTTGTGGCATGGTATTCAACAAAAAGTACCCTTTCAAGTGAAGAGCAGAAAGTTCTTTCAGGAATGGCCGAAGTATCAAATGACTCTTCAATCGGATACGCTTTTAGTGAATTTTAGCGGAAATGAATTCCAAACCGGAAATTAAGCGGAGGGAATAGCATTTCATATATTTAAAAAAATTATATTTGCAACAGCTGTAAAATATTCTGAAAGATGGTACAGCAAAAGAATATGAATCTTCAAAACTTAGGATCCAAAATACTCAACATGAAACAGGGCATGCTACTTTTTTTATTTTTAACGATATCTGTTTTAGTAAGAAGTAAGCAAAAATTCGGATTAGACTTAGGCATTGGTTTAAAGGCCGGAATGACGTTAAATCATGTGAATGGATACGGTTGGCAAGATGTTTATAAAGTCAATCCCAATGCCGGATTTTTTGCCAATTTCAATAAGCGAAGAATTGGCATTCAAGTGGAAGCTTTATGGAGTCAAAGTACTATGGTAACGGACACCTCCTTCTATGGAGTTTATGCCCAGTTTTATCGAAATATTGAAGATAGTTTGATAAACGGGTCCTTTAAATTTCAAACCATTGCCATCCCCATTTTGGTGAATTTAAAATTGACCCAGTTTTTATGGATTCAATTAGGGCCGCAATTTTCGTCGAATGTAAGTGTCTTGGATAAGAATAAAATTCTTAAAAGTGGCATTGAAGTGATATCTCAGAATAGTTATGATGTGATAGGCGGTTTATGGGTGCAGTTTGGTGGGAAATCGCCTTTGCTTCGGGTGAATGCAGGTATTCGTTACATTTGGGGAATCAGCAATATTAATAATCTGATACGAGAAAGAAGTTGGACCAATCAGATGATACAATTACATGTGGGAATTAGTTACTAACGAATAGCAACCACTCTGAGGTGCTCCAAAAGGTCCTTTTCATGTTTCTTAAGTTCGTATAAGGATGTTTGAATAATCAGTTCTTCTTGTGCATCACTGGGTACCCTCAATTCTTCCAGCAATTCGGCATAGGTCGCTTTAATTTTACGCAGCAAAAAATAGATTAAAGTATGCTCCACATCCTCAAGATAAATTTGTTCTTTACCCGGGGTAATGATATGAAATTCTTTCGCCCAGTTTTCACTAAGTTCATAGGGGAAGTATAATGCCTCTATCGCATTCAACCGTATTTCCTCTTCTTCATGATAAGTAAAATCTCTGGCAGTCGGATATTGAAGCGATGACTCCAGATGGTTAAAATAGATATGATAAATTTTCTGCCAGCCATTGTTGGCAAAATCAGCATCTGCAATTTTTAAGCGGATAAACTCAGCCACAGATATTTTATCATCGTAAGGTTTATGGCCAAATTCAATGAGTACCCTAATAAGACCTTTTTCCTGCAGATAATCTTTTTGTAATAAATGACCGGCATCTTCCTGATGATGTCCTTTTTCAGGTTCAGCCTGATCGTGCAAGGCATCTGCTTCGGATTTATTTTGAAAATCTTTTTTGACAATTTTTTCCCGGATTCTTTTGTTGACCAATGCAATTAATCCGGCTTCATCTATTTGCAAAAGTTGTGCACAACGACGAATATAATCCTGCTGTTTACTAAATTCTTCTACCTTATTAATTTTAGATAAGGTTTCTGCAATATCATTAATCAGTGCCGTTTTTTTAACCGTATCATCCTTGGCTTCTTTCAGGGAAGCTTCTAATTTAAACAGAATGATATCCTTTTTTTCTTTCTGAATATATTGCTGAAAGCCTTCTGCACCGGTACTTTGTAAATAGGAGTCCGGATCATGGTTATCAGGAAGTAAAACCACATGTACATTTAAGCCTTCTTCGATGGCCATATCCAATCCTCTTAATGCCGCTTTTACGCCTGCTGCATCCCCATCATAAAGTATAGTAAGATTTTTGCTGTATCGTTTGATTAATCGCAGTTGTTCATCCGTGAGAGATGTACCGCTACTCGCGACGGCATTGGCAATTCCTGCTTGATGCAAGGACAATACATCGGTATAACCTTCAACCAATAAACATTCATCTTGTTGCGTGATGGCTGTTCGGGCAAAATAAACTCCGTAAAGTGTTCGGCTTTTTTGATAGAGTTCATTTTCCGGGGTGTTAATATACTTCGGTGCCCGGTCGGAGCTCTTTAAAATTCTTGCACCAAAACCAATCACTTTACCACTTTGATTTTGAATTGGAAAAATGACCCGGCCATGATAAATGGCTTGTAACTTACCATATCGATCTGAAATAAGTCCGGCCTTTATCAATAAATCTTTGTCGTATCCTTTGTCTATAGCATGTTGTACAAAAATTTCTCTGTTTTCGGGGCAATATCCTAATTGAAATTTTTCAAGGGTCTCCAATCGAAATCCTCTTTCTTTAAAATAACTCAATCCGATGGTTTGCCCTTCTTCGGAATGTAGTAACTGATCATGGAAATATTGAGTGGCAAACTGGTTCAGGATTCTTAAGCTTTCCTCGGTTTGCTGTTGTACCCGAACTTCCTGTGTTACTTCTGTTTGCTCTAATTCAATGTGGTATCGTTTTGCCAACCAGGAAATCGCTTCCGGATAGCTGAGTTTTTCATGTTCCTGTACAAAAGTGACCACATTGCCGGCTTTACCGCAGCCAAAACATTTGTAAATCCCTTTGGAAGGGGAGACCGTGAAAGAGGGTGTTTTTTCGTTATGAAACGGACAATTCCCCAAAAAGTTGACACCTCTTTTTTTAAGTTTAATAAAACTGCCAACCACATCAATTATGTCGGCAGCATCATTCACTTTTTGAATGGAAGCTTTTGAAATCACGTTGTAAATTTAATCAGCTTACCGAAAGGAACCGGAATTTAATTCATTTGTGCGTACTTTATTTAAGGATGGCCAATTTCACCACATCTTTCATTTCTGTGACGTAATGAAATTTAAGTCCCTTGATAAAACTTGGATTAATTTCAAGGACGTCTTTTTCATTTTGCGCACAAAGGATGATTTCTTTCATCCCGGCTCTTTTAGCTGCCAGAATTTTTTCCTTGATTCCACCAACCGGAAGAACCTGCCCACGTAGCGTAATTTCTCCGGTCATCGCCAGATTTGGTTTAACCTGTTTGCCCCTCAATGCACTCAAAATTGAAGTAAGCATCGTTATACCCGCACTTGGGCCATCTTTTGGAACGGCGCCCTCGGGAACATGGATATGAATGTTGGTTTCATCAAAGATAGTTTCCGGTATATCAAGATCTTGCGCATTGGCCCGAATATAGGTCAGTGCTGTGCTGGCACTTTCCTTCATCACATTGCCCAAATTACCGGTCAGGTTCAGGCTTCCTTTTCCTTTGCTCAGACTCGTTTCGATAAACAAAATTTCGCCGCCTACATAGGTCCATGCTAAACCAATGGCCACGCCTGGTGGATTTTTACGGGCATAAATTTCATTGGAATATCTGGGTTTACCTAATATATCTACAATAGAATCTTCCGTAATGTCAAAAGTTTTAAGAGAATCATCCATGGCTGCCTGCATGGCTATATTTCGCATCACAGAGGCCAATTGCCTGTCTAATTCCCTGACACCACTTTCGCGAGTGTATTCCTGAATGAGTTTAGTTAATACAGGATTTGCAATTTTGATGCTGTAGTCTTTTAAACCATGGGCTTCCTTTTGTTTGGGAATCAAATGTCGTTTGGCAATTTCAGTTTTTTCCTCTACAGCATACCCACTGATGTCAATGATTTCCAAACGATCGCGCAAGGCGGGTTGAATTTCATTGAGATTGTTTGCAGTAGCGATGAAGAGCACTTTACTCAAATCGTACTCCAGCTCTAAATAGTTATCGTAGAATGTATGATTTTGTTCAGGATCCAGAATTTCTAACAATGCAGAACTCGGATCGCCCCGAAAATCCTTACCAATTTTATCAATTTCATCCAAGATAAAAACAGGATTACTCGATTGGCATTTGCGTAATGATTGAATAACGCGGCCTGGCATCGCACCGATATATGTTTTACGGTGTCCACGAAGTTCACTTTCGTCATGCAAACCTCCCAGGCTGAAGCGCACGTACTTTCGACCGATGGCATTGGCGATGGATTTACCTAAAGAAGTTTTACCAATTCCGGGAGGTCCAAAAAAACAAAGGATGGGTGATTTCATATCACCTTTTAATTTGAGCACCGCCAGATATTCGAGAATACGGTCTTTGATTTTATCCATGCCGTAATGGTCATTGTCTAAAATTTTCCGGGCCCTTTTTAAATCATAAATATCCTCGGTGTAGTCTTCCCAGGGTAAATCAAGCAGCAAATCGAGGTGATTATAGGTCACTGAATAATCGGGTGTGGTGGGATGCATTCGCTCCAATTTTTCAATGCCTTTATTGAAATTTTCTTTCGCAGCCTGCGACCATTTTTTTGTTTCGGCTCTTTTCTGAAGATCTTTAATTTCGCGTTCGTTGCTGTCACCACCCAATTCGTCTTTGATGGCTTTTAATTGCTGATTGAGGAAATATTCTTTCTGTTGTTTGTCAAGTTCCCCTTTCGTTTTATTGGTGATTTTATTTTTTAATTCAACATGCTGCAATTCGATTTGAAGAAGGCGCAAAAGATTTTCCGTTCTTTTGATGAAATCATTTTCCTCCAATAGTTGCTGTTTGTCTTTGGTTTCACAATTCAGATTGGAAGCGATAAAATGGTTGAGGAAACTTACGTTTTCGATGTTACGAAGCATGATGGAAGCCTCCTGAGGAATATTGTTACTTTTCATCATGATTTGTTCCGCCATTTCCTTGACGGAGGCAATCATAGCAGTAAATTCATCGCTAATCGGCGGGATTTTTTCATCCAGGTAGGTCACTTTTGCTGAAAAATACGGTTCAGCATGAATCCAGGTATTGGTTTCAAAACGAATTCGTCCGCGAATAAATACAGTAATACTTTCATCGGGCATTCGGATTTGTTTGATGATCTGAGCGACGGTTCCGATTGAATAAAAATCCTTTGTTTCGGGATTATCCAATTTAGGGTCTAATTGGGTCAGGATGCCAATCATTTTGCCTTTTCGTTCTGCTTCTTTTAGGGCAATAATTGATTTTTCGCGCGATACTGTGATGGGCATCACTACATTCGGAAAGAGCACCATATTGCGTAGCGGTAAAATGATCAATTCCTCTGGAAGATTCTTTTTTTCCTCCTCACTCATCTCGTCTTCATTCAACGGAATAATTGGCATAATGTCTGATTCTTCTTCTATTCCGAAATATTGTCGGTTAAATTCCATGGTAATCTTTCTTTTTGTCAGGTTTATGAGATGAATCCTTCTAAAAAATGCGAAAACACCTCTATTATCAATAGGCATGCCATCTGATCAACATTTATAAAAAAAGGCCACACCTTTTGGGTATGGCCTGAAGAGGTATTGTTCAAGGGTAGGGGCATTCAGGATTTTTGAATCCTGTAAATCGCAATGCGCTAAAATTCAGCTCCCGTGTTGATCATTTATTCCGGCAATAAAACGGCGTGCAGGACATTTTTGGAACTCAGGTATTTTTTTGCTGTTGCCGTTAATTGTTCAATGGTTACTGCTTTTACCCTTTCTTCAAAGTTATACATGTTCTCCATGGGTAAATTATATTGTTGGTATTTCTCCATAGTACCTAACCAGAAATTGTTGGATTGTATGCCCACTTTGTATTTTTGGAGTGCTGTTTCAGTAGCTTTTTGAAACTCATCTGCCGTGATATTATTGTCTTTTTTCACCGCCTGAATGATATCCCAGAAAGCATCTTTAACTTTCACCGCATTTTCCGGACCACAAGGCAGAAAACTCTGCATCATGAAACGTTCCTTTGGAAATTTGGAAAGGCGCATACCTACACCGCCACCGTAGATGGCACTCATTTTTTCACGAATGATATCAGTGATTCGGTTATTGACGATTTCAGATAATAAATTTAAGCGCATTTCATCTTCCTGCGAATAGGGAGTGTCGAAATAACTCATTTCATTCACCATACTTTTAGGTTCTGTCCCAGCACGGAAGGTGAAATTGTTTTCATTTAAAATAGGATCCATGCCGAGATCTTTGTCCTTTGAAACAACAGAAGTAGCAGGCAGCGCTCCGATATATTTTTCAACCAGTATTTTAAATGAATCCGAAGGCATACTTCCAACAAAGGTGAAATTCATTCCATTGCCAGAATTAAAACGTTGTTTGTAAAAATCAATGGCATGGTCGAGGTTGATATTGTCAAAATCCGATTGGTCAGGAATTTCCTTACTACGGGGATGATTTTTATACATAAACTTATTGAGGGTATCAGAATATCGGGTTTGAGGGTCTGATTTCATTTCAGACATCATTTGCATTTGACGGTTTTTGAAAGAAGCAAATGCTTCTTCATCTTTACGCGGAGAAGTACATTTGAGGTACAACAGTTGTAAGGCTGTTTCTAAATCTTTGACCGTTGATTTGCCAGTGATCATGTCTTTTTGTAAATCTATGATGGTATTGACTGAAACATTTTTTCCGGTTAAAAACTTCTGCAGGTCTGAATTTGAAAACGCCCCATATCCCATTTCATCTACGACGTTATTGCTATAGTCTGCACTTTGAAAGTCTTTGCCTGTATACAGCGATGATCCACCAAAACGATAGGCGCTGAACAGAATTTCATCATTTTTTAAACCTGTGGGTTTAAAGGTTACTTTGGCTCCATTGCTCAATGTCCAGGTTATCATACGGGTTTTAGGATCTTTTACTTCATTCACTACTTTACCAGGGGTAGGCATACTTGCCAATAAAGATTTTGGAAGTGCTTTTTCTGCATAGGCTTTGATATCAGACGACATGGCTTCATCGATGTATGATTTTAAATCGCCATCTGAAGGCAGATTAGAACCTGTTTTTGTTGTTACCAAAGCAAAATAGGTTTTATCGATGCCAATCTGATCTTTTAAAACATTGATATCATTGATGTTGACTGTGCCCAAACGTCCTTTTACCAAATTATATTCCCATTGAATACCTGGAGCAGGTTCGTTGGTCAGAAAATGACGCACTAATTCTTCAATACGATCTTTTGATTCTGTTTTGTCTTTTTCTTTAAACATGGATTCATAGCCGGCTAAAAGTTCAGCCTTAGCCCTTTCTAATTCGTTGGAAGTAAAACCAAATTTCTTGATTTTTAAAGCTTCTCTGGCTAATGCTTGAGAGGCGTCTTTAATTTTTTCATTGCCGCAAATAGCAAATAATTGAAAGCTCTCCCAACCGCGGGCCCATCCACCGTTAAATCCACCAGCAGCAAATACAAAAGGAGGATTTGAACTATTTTTTAATTCTTCGAGGCGCGCTGCCAACATTTGATTAAACAAATTTTGTTTAACATCATCCAGATATTCTTTCACAGTGGTCGCCGATTTACTTCGTTGGCTATTGCCAATAATCTGTACCATCGTATAAGGACTTTCTTTATCGCTCAATACCATAGCCTTACTGCTTTTGCGGGCAGGTAAATCGAAGGACTCTGGACGAGGACGTGCATTTGCAGGGTTTGTAAATCCGCTGAATTTTGCTTTGATTAATTTTTCTGCTTCGGCAGGATCAATATCTCCAACAACCATCACTGCTTGTAAGTTAGGACGGTACCAATCACGATGAAATCTTTTGAGGACTTCTGGGTTAAAAGTCTTTAATAACTCATCATCTCCGATAGGTAATCTTGAAGCATACAGAGAGCCGTTCAGGTATTCCGGAAGCCATTTTTTCATCATCCGATCGTCAGCACCTTTACCCAATCGACTTTCTTCGAGCACTACATTTCGTTCTTTGTTGATTTCTTCATTTTCCAAGAGAGCGGCTCCACTCCAATCAGCGATGATTTGAAATCCTTTTTCGATTTTATCCTTGTCGTCAGCAGGAATAGGGAGTATATACACCGTTTCATCAAAACTGGTATAGGCGTTCAAGTCTGCGCCGAATTCAACGCCAATACTCTGCAAATAGTGAACCACTTCATTTTTTGGGAAATTTTTTAATCCATTAAAATTCATGTGTTCCATCAAATGGGCTAAGCCGAGTTGGTCCTTGTCTTCCAGGATAGAACCGGCATTCACGACCATACGGAGTTCTATTTTCTTTTCCGGCTTTTTGTTTTGAATGATATAATACTTTAATCCATTGGGTAATACACCTGTTTTAATTTTGGAGTCGAGTGGAATTTTTTCACCGTCTATTTGTCCATAACCAAGGACGGGTAGGAGGAATGCCAACAACAGCAAAATGGGTTTGATCGATTTCATACTTAGAAAAATTTATTGTTCAAAAGTAAGGCCTAAACCTTAATTATAAAAGTGAAAACAATCTAAACGTGCTGTATTTTTTGAGTCGGCCATGATGCATAAAAAAAGGACACTGCAATCAGTGTCCGGTTAAGCTATTTTTTGAGTCACGACTATTCAGTTTATACTGAATTGAAGCATTTTATCCTTAATCCAATTGAATCATATAATAGTATACTCCTCTGTAATTCGGATAAATTCCACCGAATTGAAATTCTTTTTCGCCTGATGAAAGAATTTTTTCGATATCCACGGCACTTTGGATATCCTTTTCATTGATTTGTGTGATCACAAAGGATTTTTTCATCCGGGTTTGTTTGGCAATCAGGCCATTTGACTGAATTTCACTAACCAATACACCACCGCTGATACCTAATTGTTGCAATTCATTTTTTTTCAGTTCACGAAGCGTAGCCCCTAATTTTTCGGTTTTACTGGCTTTTACAACATCGGTATTACCCAGGCTGTTTTTTAGTTTTGCCGTGGTTACATAGGACTTTCCATTACGGAGAAAAGTGATGCTGATTTCATCTCCAGGTCTGGACAAGGCTATTTGTTCCATCATTTGCGGACCCGTTTTTACTTGTACGTTATTGATTTTAGTAAGAATATCACCTGTTTTAATTCCGGCATCTTCGGCACTTGAACGCTCATATACCTGATTCACGTATATGCCGTCAATTTTGTCTAACCCATATGCGCTGATTTGTTCGGCGGTAGCATTTTTGATATCAATATATCCGACTCCTAAAAAGGCCCTTTGAACATTGCCAAATTTCATCATATCCGCACTGATTTTTTTAACAATGTTAGATGGAATTGCAAAACTATATCCTGCATAAGATCCGGTGGGGGAGGCGATGGCCGAATTAATTCCAATCAGTTCTCCTTTGGAATTCACGAGTGCCCCACCGCTATTGCCCGGGTTAACAGCAGCATCTGTTTGGATAAAACTTTCAATGGCGTTATTCCCACTTTTACTTTGATTGATACCAATGTTGCGGTATTTTGCACTAACGATTCCGGCAGTTACCGTTGTTTCAAGCGTTAAAGGGTAGCCCACAGCAAGTACCCATTGTCCCAGCTTTACTTCATCTGAATTGCCAAATGCAATAAAAGGTAAATTGTTTTCATTGATTTTTAAGAGCGCCAAATCTGTAGATGCATCACTTCCAATGACTTTGGCGGTGTATGTTTTTTTATTGTTTAAAACTACATTCACCTGATCCGCACCATCAACGACGTGGTTGTTGGTGACAATATATCCGTCTGCACTAATAATCACACCAGACCCACTTGATTGCTGCGGTTGTTGATAAAATCGCTGACCACCTCCGAAAAATTGATCGAAGAATTCGTCTCCAAACGGACTTCTATACTGTACGGCACGAGCCTTGGTTTCGGTTTTGATATGAACAACCGCGCGGCTCGATTTTTCGGCGGCATCTTCGAGATTGACATAGCCCCCATCAGGTTCAGGAGAGTAAGACGCAAATTGAACATCCTTTGGGGCTTCCTGATTTTGAACTACAGGAACCGGCACAATGGTATTCAAATATTTTCGCGCAATAACATAAGTTGAAATAGATGTCAAAAAAGCGACAAGGACGATGCTAAGAATCTTTTTCATCTGATAAATTTTTATGACACAAAATTATCAAGTGAAAGAATCGATTCGGACAGTTTTTATCTTTTTTAACAGCCATTTTAGTGTTAAGAAAAATCTATGGGCCATCATACATTTCAAGTATGAGGCCTCCATGAACGAAGAACTTAAGACAGGCTATTTAGGAAATCAACAGTGTCAATACCATCTGCAAAATCGCTGATGCCGGGATGTTGAGCAGCGCCAAATGGGGTGAATCCATGTCCAACAATCGTTTGAATGTTGGGGTTGTTTTGTAACTCACTGATTAATGCAAAATGATCTGAATAATATGAATAATGCAAGACCGAAACAGCTGAAAAAATAGAATCATGCTCTATCAACAATACGCTGTCGTTGCTCATATAATATTGATTGTTCAGAATATACAAAGCCAATTGATAGTCGAGATTATTCCGGTATTTATTGTGGTCCTTTAAATGGTCATATTTGCGAAAAGCTTGTAGTAAAGGCTCAAATGGATAATCATGTGGTACAAAAATTTTGGTAACATTTCTGCATCCCAGTCCAAAATACTGATAAACATCATCGGCCAATAAGGATAACTCTTCCTCAGTTTCATGGCCCTTGAGCACTGCCACCGACGTCTTATTGGGTCGGATGATATGCGGGTATTTACCAAAGTAATTTTTAAAAATCTTTGCGGTATGATTACTCCCGGTGGCCAGATATGCATCGCAATTTTTGAGCATTTCTTTTTGTTCAACCTGTTTCATTAAATCCGGATTTAACGATTTTAAGATTTCCAACATGGCAGGTAACAATACATCATCTTTAGACGAACATTTGAAGGCTAATCGATGCGGACTCAGAAACACACATAAAAAATCATGAAAACCAACCAGGGGAATATTTCCGGCCATCACAACTCCAACCGTTCGGGGTTGATTGGAATCCGAAAATCGCTCAGAAAAAAGCTGAAGGGCGTTTTCATCGAGATAATTTTCTGCAATGGCTTGAATGCTTTTCAGTATAAATTCTCGGGTAAACCAGCCATTTTTTCGTTCAGCAGAATCTTGAATTTGTTCCCATTCTTCGCTATCGGAAAGGATATATTTTTTTAACTGAAGCAGAAGATGAATTTTATCATTCAGGAGACCTTTCATTGTAAAGAATTAAGCATTAAATTTGACCTGCGAAATTCGTACTTTTGAACGAATAAAATGGATTCATAACGAAATCAAATAAAACTCATGGCTATTAAAATAACAGATGAATGTATTAATTGTGGGGCTTGCGAACCCGAATGTCCGAACAATGCCATTTATGAAGGCGGTGTAGAGTGGGCCATTGCCGATGGAACTTCCGTAAAAGAGCAATTTAAATTAATGAATGGGGACATGGTTTCGGCTGAAACCAAACATGCTCCTGTAGCTGATGATACCTATTACATCACACCGGATAAGTGCACCGAATGTCAGGGATTTCACGAAGAGCCGCAATGTGCAGCAGTTTGCCCGGTTGATTGTTGTGTCCCTGATGAGATGTACCGCGAAACGATGGAAGCACTCATGGAAAAGAAATCTAGATTACACCTTTAAACTTTATGAAAAGATTTATTTTATTGTTCGGCGTACTTGGGGTATGCTCAACAGTGAATGGATTATGGGCCCAGGGTACAAAACAAGGCCCTAAAAAGGACACTGTCCTGATTCAAAAAGGCAAGGAGACCTTCGTGCAAATTAAATTTGACAATGGCAAAATGGCCGAAGAAGGCATTTGGATCAATCAGCAAAAGCAAGGTGTTTGGAATACTTTCCACGATAATGGCTTTCCCGAGTCAGTAACTGCTTATGAATCCGGTAAAAAGAATGGGATTGAAATGAAGTTGGGCAAGGATGGATACTTAGAACAAATGTGTTATTACACCAATGACGTCCTTCACGGTCCGTTCAGATTATATTTTAAAGGAGCCAGGATTCAAAAAGAGCAAAATTTTGTCAACGGACTGGAGGATGGCAAAAGACAGATTTATTTTAAAGATGGTGGGATTCAGGAAGAAGGAATTTGGAAAAATGGAAAACGTGAAGGGAAAACGACCTGGTATTATGTAAATGGCAAAAAAGCCGTTGAATATCAATACCGGGATGGGGAGTTGGAAGGCCCCGCTATGCTTTACAACGAACAAGAGATTGTCGTTCAAACCGGGCAATATACCAAGGGCGTTCAAAGCGGAATCTGGAAAGAGTATAACGATCAGGGGATTTTACAGGCCGAAGGGGAGTATGTTCAAGGGCAGAAATCAGGGAAATGGAAAATTTTTGACGCCGAAGGAAAATTACAAAAGAAGGTCGTTTACGAAGGCGGCGAGCCTAAAGAATAAATGAAGGATATGGATGAAACCCCTGTTTTAGGCCTGTTTAAGCAGGTCAAACATTTTATTTTTGATATCGATGGAGTGCTTACAAATGGTACTTTGTTGATTCATCCGGATGGAACTTTGCTGCGTACCATGAACATTCGGGATGGTTATGCATTGCAATGGGCAGTGAAAAAACAATATGGCATAAGCATTATTTCTGGTGCCAAAGGGGATGCCTTATTCGCCCGACTCAAGGCATTGGGCATTCAGGATATTCATTTGGGAATTGAAGATAAACTCAGTTGTTTGCAGGAACTCACTCAAACAAAACAGCTGGATCTAAAGGGTGTTTTGTATATGGGTGATGATATGCCCGATTTAAAAGTGATGCAAGAAGTACTGATTCCTTCCTGTCCGGCAGATGCGATACCCGAAATTGTTGCGGTTTCCAAATATGTGTCACCCTGTAAAGGCGGAGAAGGTTGTGTAAGAGACGTGATCGAAAAAGTTCTTAAGTTGAATGGGCATTGGTTGCCCGATTAGTCTCGATTATTGCTCTGCATTCGACTCATAAACAGGAATACATAATAAAGGAGCATGGCCACGGAACTGATTGCTGCGACGATATAGGTCCTTGCAGCCCAATTAAGTGCATCTTCTGCTTTTTCCTGCTCCGTTCCATTGGTCATGTTGGTATCTTTCATCCAGGTCAATGCCCGCTTACTCGCATCGAATTCAACGGGGAGGGTAACAAGCGTAAAAACGGTGGTTATTGTGTAGGCTAAAATGCCGATCAAGAAGATTAATTGAGAGGCCAGCCCAAGACCCATGACGCCCAAGCCTATTAAAATGAGCCATTGACCCAGAGAAGTGCCGATTTTAACGGCAGGAACCATACGGCTTCTCATCACAAGCATGGAATAATTTGTGGCATGTTGTACGGCATGTCCGCATTCATGGGCTGCCACGGCTGCGGCTGAAATACTTCTCCCATTAAAAACATCCTGACTGAGATTCACCGTTTTATTTTCCGGATTGTAATGATCACTCAGAAATCCCGGGGTAGAAATGACCTGAACATCGTAAATACCATGGTCTTTGAGCATTTTTTCGGCAATTTCCCGACCACTCAAACCATTTCGTAAACCAATTTGGCTGTATTCGGTGAATTTGGATTTTAAACGATTGCTGACATACATTCCAATCAAAAACATCAGACCGCCAATTAGATAATATCCTATCATGTGTGTTACTTTTTTAACATATGTAGCAAATATAGGCCCAATCGCTATTTCAAGAAACTAACAGACAAAAAGGCGCATTATTTTTAAATAAATACGACAGAATGGCTTAATCTTAACAAATGCGAATGTGAAGGCTTCGTAATTTTTTTAAAGTTTAGGCTCCAAAATTTTTGAAATGAGTAGTGAAGGGTGTACTTTAGCAATGAATTTTATGGGTTAGTAAGAAAAGGGTCGATCAGAAATGGTTGACCCTTTCTTCATTTTATACCTGCTTTCATGCCAATGGTAACCGTTTTTTTTATTTTTTGAATGCCGTTACGAGATGATTTTCGCTTCCTTAAAACAATAATCAGATTTTCAATTCAACCTAAATTTAGGAAGGGAGGAATGAATTATTCAGCATAATCTGTTTGTTTTACGCATGTACATACCATCCCCAAAAAATACTTTTGAATAGAAACTGCACATGATTTCAGATGCATCAAAAGATGATATCACGAATGAGATTAGTTTCCTGAAAAACAAAATTCGGTGGAGCCATACAGAACGGGCACAAGAAATAAAATGGGGTATAACTTCAAGTGCAATAATTTGTTTGCTTCCTGATATCGAAATAGCTTTCCGTCTTAATGATTAATTGTGGCCAAAAGTAAAAATGTGTTTGCCTGTCAGCATTGCGGTTTTGAATCACCCAAATGGATGGGTAAATGTCCTTCTTGTCAAAGCTGGAATTCCTTTGTTGAAGAAATTCAACGCAAAGATGAAAAAAAAGCTGCCTGGCAAGATCCTTCTTTTGACAAAGTAGCCCATGCCTTAAAGCTGTCTGAAATCGGTATTCAAAATAATCGGCGCATTGTAACTGCTGATGAAGAATTGAATCGAGTACTCGGTGGAGGAATCGTAGAAGGTTCGGTGGTATTGGTTTCCGGAGAACCAGGTATAGGAAAAAGTACCTTGTTTTTGCAGATTGCTTTGCAAATGCAACAATTGAACACCTTATACATTAGTGGAGAAGAAAGCTTGCAACAAATAAAACTTCGTGCGGAAAGAATTGGCATTCAGAATGAAAATTTGAGATTGCTCACCAATAATGATACCTCTAAAATATTTTCTGAAATTAAAAAAATCCAACCCGAATTGGTAATCATTGATTCCATTCAAACCCTTGAATCTCCCAACATAGAAAGTGCGCCGGGAAGTGTCGGTCAGGTGAGAGAGTGTGCGGCTGAATGGGTGCGATATGCCAAATCGAGCCATGTACCTGTTTTTATTATCGGCCATGTTACCAAGGATGGTTCTATTGCAGGGCCTAAAGTATTGGAGCACATGGTAGATACAGTTTTGCAGTTTGAAGGAGATCGTCATTATACTTACCGAATCTTAAGAACCAGCAAAAATCGTTTTGGCAATGCCAACGAATTGGGAATTTATGAAATGCATGAAAATGGATTGAGGCAAGTAAGTAATCCTTCTGAAATTTTAATTACCCAGAAAGATGAAGCTTTGAGTGGGATAGCGATCGCTGCAACGATGGAAGGTGCCCGACCTTTGTTAATAGAAACGCAGGCATTGGTTTCGCAGGCAGTATATGGAACGCCTCAACGCACAGTGAGTGGATTTGATCTTCGCCGTATGCAATTGCTCCTCGCCGTTTTGGAAAAAAGAGGAGGTTTTCAATTTGGCATGAAGGATGTATTTCTAAATATTGCCGGTGGATTGCGCATCGAAGATCCGGCTATCGACGTGGCGGTCTTGAGTGCTTTACTTTCTTCGTATGAAGACAAACCCCTTTCGCCCCATTATTGTTTTGTCGGAGAGGTTGGTTTGAGTGGTGAGGTCAGAGCTGTTAGTCGAATAGACCAACGAATTGCTGAGGCTGAAAAATTAGGGTTCGAAAAAATATTTTTATCGACCTACAACAGCAAGGGATTGGATTTAAAGAATCGGAAAATTGAGATTGTTTTGGTGAGTAAAGTAGAAGAGATTTACAGATTACTTTTCTAAAATTTTTCAAAGTTGTACATTTACGCCCGAACTAATGCTTATGAAAACATTTTTCAAGGGGGTACTACGCCCGTTATGGTCATTACTATATCCCAACCTTTGTGTTTCTTGTCAGATACAATTGACTTATTCTGAAAAGTTTTTATGCTTTGATTGTATGCACGAACTGCCCAGAACCTTGTTTCAATATCAGGCGGGCAATTTATTGGAACAACGAATGAAGGGTCGATTGCCACTCCGGTATGGAGCGTCCATGTATTTTTTTCGGAAGGAAGGAAAAGTTCAGGATGTTTTACATGCCATCAAATACCAAAACAATCAGGATTTAGCGTTCTTTATGGGAGAACAATTTGGTGAAGCCTTGCGCGTTTGCGGTTGGGTAGATACGATAGATGTATTGATTCCGGTACCACTTTCTGAGAACAAACAAAAACAAAGGGGATTTAATCAAAGTGAATGGATTGCCAAGGGATTGAGCAAAGCCATGGGAACTCCGGTAAATACCAAAGCGCTCATTCGAACCAGAGATACTTCTACACAAACGCATAAGAACCGGGAGGAAAGATTTGAAAATGTCAAGGACGCTTTTGAGGTTATCGATTGGAGCGGATTAAAAGGCGCACATATTGCTTTGGTGGATGACGTATTTACGACGGGATCAACCCTGGAATCCTGTGGGATCGCATTTTTGAAAAAACACAATGTCGAAATCAGTATTCTTACCCTTGCCTTTGCAATAGAATAGCGTTTCTTTCGTTATTTTTGGCACAATGCTGCAACATCTTAAATTTTTCCAAAAGGCACCCATCTGGATTGCTTTGATTGGATGGGCTCTGTCATCCTTTTTATTTTCCTGTAGTAAACAAAAAATACTTTCAAACGGGGGCAACCTGGCGTTTTCAACGGATACCCTAAAATTTGATACCGTCTTCACCACCCTGGGCTCGGTAACAAGGTCGTTTAAAGTTTATAATACCAATAATCAGGCTATAATTATCTCAGATATCCGTTTGGCCGGCGGTGCTAGTTCAGCTTTTCGGATGAATATAGATGGAGAGCCGGTAAAACAAATCGGTGATATAAAATTGGCAGCCAATGACAGTATTTATGTATTTGTTGCACTTACCATTGACCCAACAAGCGGTACACTGCCTTTCCTGGTTCAGGAAAAAGTTCAATTTACCCTCAACGGAAATATATCTGAAGTGCAATTGGAAGCATATGGTCAGGATGCACATTATATTACGGACAGTGTGTTAAGTTCACAAACATGGGTGAATGATAAACCTTATGTGATTATACATTCAGCCTTGGTAGATAGTGCCCAAACTCTAACCATTCAAAAAGGGTGCAGGATATACATGCATCAGGATTCCAAATTATATGTTGCAGGTACCTTGCGTGTATTTGGTACAAAAACCGATAGCGTTATTTTTCAGGGCGATCGATTGGATAGAGATTATTTCGGCAATCGCGATTTTCCCGGCGAGTGGAGAGGTATTCATTTTTTAAGCAGCGCTGAAAATTGCACCCTGAATTATTGTATCATTAAAAATGGCGGATTAACCGACGCCGCTATATATGTTCAACCACCTTGGTCTGCATTGGGTGCCCCTATGGTAGAATTAAATAAATGTGTGATTGCGAATTCTGCGGGATATGGTATTCTGGCTTTTAATTCCTGGGTACGGATGAATAACTGTCTGGTACACACATGTGGACTGCAAAACATCGCAATAATAGAAGGTGGAAACTATGAATTCAATGCCAGTACCATTGCAACATTTGGAGGCTTGGGAATTAATCATGCGCAACAGCCTGCAGTAGTGGTTCTAAATTATCGTGATACCAGTTTGACGGGTTATACCGGTGCTCCGCTCAATGCCTCATTTACCAATTGTATCATTGATGGTTCATTGGATGATGAAGCTGTTTTTGCCAGCAAAGGTGCCTGGGCTTATAATGTTAGTATTAAAAATTGCGCCATTAAAAGGAATAGTGGGTTTACCAGCGGTTTAGTCAATCCGGTGAATTCTTTGCTCAGTCCAACGAGTAGTTTTGTGAATTATAGCAAATGGGATTTTCATTTGCAATCTACTTCGCCATTAAAAGGGATGGGCGTAAATATACCAACAGTGATTGATGATTTGGATGATGTGAGTCGCTTAAATCCGCCCACCATCGGTTGTTATGAACTTCTCTAAAGCTTCCCGGCAAGGATTAACTTTCTTCAATTTCCTAAAGATTCTGAATGGTTTATCTGTATAATAAATGGGGGAGTTCAACTTGGGTATTCCAAAAATTTAATGATGAAATTTATATCGTTCGATTAGGTTTCCTGAACTCGGTACGTTTGGTTTTTTCGCGGGATTACCAGTTTAAGAGAGGATTTTATGGTAAAATTGAAGGTTTGAGTTTGGAAGAGTTATTGGTACGTTTTCCTCATGCATATTCACTATCTATAGCACGGGAAATTGTTATCAAGCCAAGTTTTTGGGGAGTTACAAAAGTATTGATTCAACTTCCTTCAGCGACACTTGAAATGGTATCGACTAACGACGCGAGTGATTTTGAGCAAGTTATTTTATTATCTAAGCACGCTGCCTTATTAAGGATTGAGCAATGAACAATCTCTTTTATAGAAGATTTCGTTTATTAAAAACGACACAATGGCATTTGTTTTTACACAAAGCGCCAATATGGCGTATATATTCATGAGATTCTGTCAATTAGTTTCAAAATAATGTACTGGTACAGGACTTGATAATATACCAGAAATTAAAAACAAAAAACTATGACACGCTTTAAAGTAAAGAACGACGCACTGGTTCCGGGATTTTTTAACATGATGGACCGATTTATGCATGATGATTTTAATTGGGCACACAAAACCCAGCAACCCGCAGTCAATATCACTGAAATGGAAGATGCTTTCCACCTGGAGATGGTTGCACCCGGATTAAAAAAATCTGATTTCAAAATTGCCATGGACAAAAATCTGTTGACCGTTTCTTATGAAAAATCTACAGAGGCAGAAGAGCAAAAAGGGAAAAGTATTCGCAAAGAATTTCATTTCAATAGTTTTAGCCGAACTTTTACGCTGAGTGAGCAACTGAATAAAGAAGCTATCAAAGCCAAATATGAAGATGGAATTCTGAATATTCAAATTCCAAAAATGGAAGAGGCGAAAACAGAAGTCAAAACGGTAGAAATTCTCTAATACAGCGATAGGATTCCTGCTGTAATATCTACAATGAATTAGGGCTTGCTGATTAACGTGAAAGTAGTTGATATCTTTAGGTTGTGAAGCGAATTACGCTTATTTCGATGCATGGTAATTATTTATTTATCTTTAATATGCTTGCATTTTATTTCTTGCTTTATACTTCTCACCGGCATCTTCAACTTCTGCGTCATCGCCCAAGGGCTGTACCAAAGTACTATCCCTTGAACGCTTCCTTGAATTTGAAGCGCCTGTGAGATAATCAGC
>JBMOFV010000020.1:0-46770 GCA_049318705.1 Chitinophagaceae bacterium | reverse complement strand
TCGCGCTGGAAAGAGAAGTATGGATACTAAAGGAGAGGGATTCCTTTCTAAACCATTTATTTGATTCCGCAACTATAGTTTAAGGTAGAGGTGGTATCCAAAAAACGACCATAATCCGTGCAAACAGTTTTTGCGTCATTTTTACGCATTTTTTCCATTTTCAATTCGAAGGATTTTTCTGCACTCCCAGCAGAAGTACAAGAGCAGGTATATTCTTTGCTACAGGATTGGAGAAATAAAATACCCGTCAGAACACACAAAACGAAAAAAATCTGTTTCATACCTATGAATTGATGTGCCAAATATAAACGAAAATTATTCATTCTGTATCACCCGGGCATTTATTTGATTTCTTGTTGAATTTCCACCAGCCGCTTGTAGAGCCCCCCCAATTGCATCAGTGACTGGTGGGTTCCCCTTTCCTTGATCTCCCCGGCTTCTAGTACAATAATCTCATCGGCATGCTGAACCGTCGATAAACGATGGGCTATGACGATGGAAGTTCTGTTTTCCATTAAGTGCTGAATGGCATCCTGAACCTGTCGTTCACTCACAGTATCCAGCGAAGAAGTGGCCTCATCTAAAATCAAAACGGGTGGGTTTTTAAAGATGGCCCGGGCAATAGTCAGCCGTTGTTTTTCTCCGCCACTCAATTTATTTCCACGGTCGCCAATATTGGTGGCATAGCCCTCTTCTTTTTCCAGAATAAAACTGCGTGCATTGGCAATACCTGCTGCCGCATCTATAGCCGACTCACTCGCGTTATTGCTACCTAAGGCAATATTTTCGGCTATACTGTCATTAAACAAAATAGGTTCCTGCGATACAACCCCCATCAATGCCCGCACATCCGACAAACGATAATCCCGAATGGAAATGCCATCAATCAGAATATCCCCCGAGGTGGTATCATGAAAACGGGGAATCAGATCAACCAGCGTACTCTTTCCGGCACCAGATGCGCCAACAATGGCTAAGGTTTTTCCTTTTTCAATGGTTAAATCAATATTTTTTAAAATGACTTTATCACCATAGGCAAATGAAACATGCTTAAATTCAATCTGATGCTCGAAGGAATTCAAGGCTCTGGCATCCGGACGATCTACAATCTGATTATCTGCATTTAAAATCAATTGTATCCTTTCCAGGCTCGCACTACCCTGATGAATATTATAAAAAATTTGGGAGAGGGCTTTGAGTGGATTAATCAGAAAATAAAAAAGCGAAATAAACATGATGAATAACCCCGGCTCAATCTCTGCAGGTTGTTTTAATGCCATATTTCCACCAAACCAAATGATGATACTCAGGATAAGTATCCCTAAGAACTCGGACATGGGAGAAGCCAATTCGCGACGGGCTGCAATCCGGTTATTGAGTTCAAAAATTTGCTGACTCTCTTGTTGAAACACCTCCGACCGGCGACGCTCTGCACGAAAAGCCTTGATAATTCGCAAACCGCCCAGCGTTTCTTCAATCATACTCAAAATATTACCGAGTCGTTCCTGGGTATTGATGGTATTGCGTTTAAGGCTCTTACTAATACGTCCGATAATCAGGCCGGCAATGGGCAGCAGAAATAATAAAAATAAAAACAATTTAGCACTGATGAGAAGGAGAATCACAAAATAAAAAATCACGGTGACCGGTGTACTAAACAACAATTCCATCATACTGATAATAGATATTTCAATCGCATTTACATCATTGGTCATTCTCGACAAAATATCCCCTTTGCGTTCGTTGGTAAAAAAACCAACCGGTAAGTGCAGCACCTTATCGTATAATTGTTTCCGGATATTTAAAACAATATTGTTGCGCAGAGGGTGCAACATATACTTGGCGATATATAAAAATAAATTTTTCAGCAGGGTGGAAAAAATCACCACCAGACATATAAAAATCAGACCATACGTTTTGTCATTCCCATGCGCTGCCATAAAACTCGACAACTGATATAAGAAATACTGACTCACCCCTTCTTTACTCCATACCCAGCCGGGATTTTGTGTGATCACCTGCCCCTTATCAAAAAGCATATTTAAAAAAGGGCTGATCATACCCACTGTCAGGGTAGAAAAAATAACGGATAATAAATTGGATAAAGCGTAGATGACTACATATTTCCATTTACCGTTGAGAAAAGGTAAAATACTTCGAAGGGATTTCATTCGGATAATAAACCGTAAATTTACATTTTAAATCACGGGAGATGGAAGAAAGTAAAAGGCAAAAACAAATTGCTAACCTCATACAGCAGGAGATGAGCGATATCTTTCAGCGCGAAGGGCTCAATATTATTCACAATGGTATGATATCCATTTCCAAGGTAAAAGTGACTCCCGACCTGATGGAAGCTCGAATCTATCTGAGTTTCTTTCAGATCGATCAACCCCAGGCCATGCTAAAACATATTAAGGACCGTGATTGGGAATTGCGTAAACACCTGGCGGAACGTATCCGAAATCAGGTGCGCAAAATTCCGGTCATCCAATACTTTTTGGACGATACTTTGGACTATGTATTTAAAATGGAAGAGTTATTTAAAAACCTGGACATTCCAAAATCTAAGGAATAAAAGCCTAAGGGTGTTTGAGCCATTTTTGTTAGCGAAGAACGGTCTAAATTTTGTCCTGATAAAAGAAAAAGAAGAAAAACGCAGCCAGCCATTCCGTGCGGATGTATTTACCTTCTCCAATGCGACTTCCTTTGTAATACACGTCTCCGTCATCTTCTATCTGACCGATGCGGCTCCCGTTTTTGTATACATCCCCATCATCTTCAATCTGGCCCACTCTTGAACCATTCAGGTAAATATCTCCATCATCTTCGATTTGTCCGATGCGAGATCCATTTTTATACACATCGCCATCCGCTTCGATCTGACCCACCCGTGAACCATTGATATACACATCCCCATCTTTTTCTATCTCCGCAATCCGGCTGCCTTTATAATAAACCGACTGTGCTTATACGCCAAAAAACAGGAACAAACAAAACAAGGAAAGAAAAAAAATTTTATGCATGGGTAAATGTTTTGAAGGCTAAAGATAGAAGAAAAGAAAGATAATCTGACGCATGAAGGTCAATCCGGAAGATATTCTTCAACCATGGAACATCGAAATCTCAACAACCTATGTGCGCTAACTCAGGCACCAATGCTTTAGGAACAGCATAACAAATATTTGTTTAGGTTTGCAATCGCATGGCCTTCCTGAAGAAAATAGATCGTTATATCCTGAAGAATTTTCTGGTCACTTTTGCGGCTCTGCTCATCGCTTTTGCGGCTATTGCTATCGTGATTGATTTCACCGAAAAAGTCAATGATTTTGTCAATAAAAAAGTCTCTGTCATAGAAATCCTGCAATACTTCCAAAACTTCATACCATATATTCTGGCCTTACTTTTTCCCGTTTTCATTTTTGTAGCCGTTATATTTTTTACTTCCAAACTGGCCAATCGCTCCGAAATCATTGCCATTCTCAGTAGCGGCGTCAGTTTCAAACGATTTTTAAGACCTTATATATTTGGTGCGGCCCTCATCTCCTTCACCCTTTATGTGGCCAATCATTATATCATACCGGTTGCCAATCGAAATCGCATCGAATTTGAAGAAAAATATTTATGGGATAAGTCATACAGCAAAGACGATAATTTTCATATGCGTATCGGACCCAATGAATACATCTATATGCAAAGCTATAATCCTGAAAGCCAAACAGGATACCGCTTTAGTTATGAAAAAGTACAAGGCACCAAACTGATTCAAAAAATCACCGCCGATCGAATAACATTTGATAGTACCAAAAAGGAATGGAAACTTTTTGATGCCATTGCCCGAAACAATAATGGCCCACTCGAAAGCATGATTGCCTTCCCCGATGTATACAAAAAATTTTCGTTCAAACCCACCGACCTCATCGAACGTCGTGAAATTAAACAAATTATGACAGCCCCCCAGCTCAATGCTTACATTCAAAAGGAGTTAAACAAAGGCAGTGAAAATCTGAATGAATATTTTATCGAAAAATATCGCCGCACTGCCGCGCCTTTTTCTGCTTTCGTACTCAGTATTATTGGGGCATGTATTGCATCCCGCAAAGTACGCGGAGGTAGTGGCATTCATTTGGCAATCGGCTTAATGTTATCGGCTGCCTATATTTTTCTCATGCAATTTTCCACCACCTTTTCGGTAAAAGGCAATCTTCATCCCCTCATTGCCGTATGGATTCCGAATATCATATTCAGTTTTATTGCTTATCTCATTTACCGAAGGTATTCCAAATAATCGTCTGCTTAGGCATCATGTTCCCCTGCCAGGGTAGTTTGAAAGAGCCCATACTGTAACCCCGAAATAGTGATGGTTTTGGAGCAAGCAGGCCATCTTTCTCATCATCCACCCACCCGCTTTTCGCCGTGCACGGCACCTGGCTGCAATCGGGGCTAAATTCATGGTTCGTGATTCATGTGTTCGCTCTACATGCAGGTGTTCTTCGCCAACAATATTCCTCTACTTCACCCTGAATGATGTATGCTTGTTGTTATTGTGGACCTTCATTAAATTATACGAATGTGAATTGGTAGATAGACCAATTCTTACAGTCGTTAATGCCGATGTGAAGAATGTTAGACCAATTTAGATTGGTCTATTACATAATTCCTTTCGGTATTACTTCCTCCGATTAATCACCCAAACAGCTGCTATGCCCAAAATACCACCAACAATGGTGTTCCAGGCTAAAGTCTCTTTGAGTATCACCAGTGATGAAAAGGCCGCCGCAAAAGGTACGATATAAATAAAAGTGCTTGTTTTTTCCGGTCCTAGTTTTGACGTTGCATAAAAGTAAAAAGTAGTCGCCATGCCTGTATTAATCACGGCGTTAAAAATCATATTAAACCAAAACAGTCCATCTCCTTTTTGCAGAACTTCCCACAAATGTTGATTCTGAAAAAATGCCAAAATAATGATACAAAGTAAATACATCCACAAGCTGAAGGCAGGCGCTGCACCATAGTCACTTGCCCTGGCTGTAAATCGGGTTAGTATGGCCCAAACAATGGTAGAACCGAAAAAAAACAAATTCCCCGATGCCAGTATCTGATCGTACTTACTCCAGATGCTCAATAAAAAACACCCTCCAATAATTCCGATTCCCAAGCCCAGCCATTCGCGGGTAATCAGTTTGCGATTCGAAAAAATAGCAGCCATCAAAAAAGTAACCAAGGGTGTTGTAGTCGTTACCAATACACCACCTGCCCCGGCCAGTCCTTTTTTAAGCCCGGTAAAAAAAAGCAAACTATAGGCAGCCATCAATATCGATGCCATCAAAAGCGGGCGGTATCCCTGCTTATTTATTCTGACCGGAATATGCGAGAATTTTAAAATGGCAAATACGCCAAAAAAAGTAAAAATGAATCGTAAAAAAGCAATCTCCACGGGTGTTCCATATCGACTCAGTATTTTGGCACTAGGCCATGAAATACCCCAGGTTAACATACTCAAAATGATGCCAATGAGTAGAAAATTTTTGTTTTGGGTAATTCGATCTCTCAAAGTCAGATTAGGATTTGGGTTTTATCAGCCTCATCCGGCGCGCTATTTTCTGCAAGTAATGTTTAAAAAAACGAAACTGCCCGAAAGGAATACTCACCAATATCACCATCACCGGCCACAAGAGCGTAAGTAATACGATATACAAAAAAATAGAAACGCCTGAATGGGTAATATCCATCAAGGATAAAATCTTACGGGTACAATAGCCTGTCAGGCTCCCTCCAATGGCAAAGGTGCAGAGAATCAAGGTGAGATCCAATGAACCCACTTTCCACTTATTTTTGAGTTTTTCGAACATGGAAATTTAAGCCGGGTCCTTATTTACATCACTCACACTATGAATATCCATGAGCAATTTAGGTGAACGGCCATCCATTACTTTACTGAAAGTTTCCTGAGGTTGAACCATTTTTTCATAATGTCCCTGATTGATGACACTATGACGATTTACTTTCATGGGTCCTTCTATTACCCAATCTTTGGTATCCTTTTTATCAAATCGACAGGTATTACAAATCCATCCTGGTTTTCCATCTTTGGTATTGTTTGCCACTTCTCCCCATTCATCTTTGCGGGCTGTAACGCGCAGTACATCATCTCCCCGATACCATAAGGTTACCTCTCCGCAGCAATCTTTACAATCACGATGCGCCATTACAGGTTTGGTAAACCATACCCGATTTTTAAATCGGAAAGTTTTATCTGTGAGGGCTCCTACCGGACAAACATCAATCATATTGCCGGAGAAATTATTATCGATAGCTTTCGAAATCAGGGTCGAAATTTCCGCATGATCCCCTCTTTCCAAAACACCATGACAACGTTTATCTGTTAACTGATCTGCTACATAAGTGCATCGGTAGCAAAGTATACAACGCGTCATATGCAGTTGAATATATGGGCCGATATCTTCCTTCTCAAAGGTTCTGCGCTCAAATTCATACCGGGTTCCGGCCTTACCATGTTCATAACCCAAATCCTGTAAATGGCATTCTCCGGCCTGATCACAAACCGGACAATCCAAAGGATGATTCATGAGTAAAAACTCAACCACACCCGCCCGGGCGTCAGGTACTTTATCAGAAGTGATGTTTTTAACCACCATGCCGTCCATTACCGCAGTTCGGCAGGAAGCCTGAAGTTTGGGCATCGGACGAGGATCTTTTGCTGAACCTGCTGCAATTTCAACCAGACAAGTTCGGCATTTTCCACCACTCCCTTCCAGTTTACTGTAATAACACATGGCCGGAGGAGTAACATCGCCGCCAATCCGACGCGCAGCTTGTAATACGGTTGTGCCGGGTTCGACCTCAATGGTAATATTGTCGATAGTAACCGTTAAAGTACTCTTGGGTGGAGTTTGAACATCGCTCATGGCAACAAAAGTAGCACCTAAAGCCAATAGAAAAAAATTCCTTGAGCAGGTTTCAGCTACTTAGGGGCGACTGAATAACTCAGAAATGCTGTAGATTCAAGGCGCGGGTAATGATGCTGTATTTTTATACTGCGAGTTGCCCGCAACGAAGAAGATGCAGTATTTCTGAGTAGCGAAAGATCCTGAAACTCAAATGAACGCTTTTTTAGCAATATGCCTTAAAAAAGTGAGCATCTAGGTTATAAATTTTCATTAGAATGACCATCACCACTCATTTTGAGCGTTATTCAGTAGCCCCTGCTCATAAACAGAGTTCCTGCAAAGCAAAAATGCTCCCATTCACTACATTAAAATCAACCTCTGCCGAAATCCCGTTGACATGCCCCTTACAACTATGCTGCCAAATGGTCCATTCCCGCTCAATACGCGGCTTTTCGGCTTGCTCGTAGTGGGCAGCCCACAAAGGATAAACATGAAACTCTTCCCCCAAATGTTGTTTATAAAAATCCACATTGGTATAAATCATCGGTTTAACGCCATAATGGGCTTGTAAGGCATCTAGGCAATCTCTGAGCCTTTCACGAATTTTTGGAGATGCAGTCCGGTTTGTTTCTTCAATATCTACAACGGGCGGCAAATCTCCTTTTTTAAGTTGTACATGTCTGATAAAAAAATCTGCTTGCTCCTGACCATCTTTTGAGGGTTTAAAATACAAATAGGCCCCACGAATGAGAGGGACTTTTTCAATTTCATGCCAATTGCGATCAAAATGTGGGTCCTTGAGTCTGACGCCTTCCGTTGCTTTAATGATTGCAAAGGAAATTTTCTGGCCCCTATCGCGCATTTCAGCCACCATTTCCCAGTCGATTTTACGCTGATAACGCGATACATCAATACCATGTGTACTATAACCAGCAGGAATCGGGATGCCAAAATTGGGATAAATCACCGGGGCTTTTTGAAAAAAAATCTTTTGCGTAAGTACAGCCAAAGCAATGATTCCGGCAAAAACAGCCACTCGAATTATGCGGTTTTTAGTCACCATGTCCTGTTTTTACATTCCTCTCATTTCTGTTCGTAAAAGACAAATCGGGCTGAGCGGTTTATTGCTTCCCTTCACTTGCAGGAAATAAAATATATTTGGCAAATATTCGTTATTCTGCTCAATGAAAAAAATCATCTTCCTGCTCCCGCTTTTTATTGCTTTCAACATGTTAGCTCAGGTGAATGGAGGAGAATACATTTTTGAGTTTTTGCGCCTTTCGCGAAGTCCTCATGTTAGTGCACTGGGAGGTATCAGCGTGGCCTCACCCGGTGGTGATGTGATGCTGAGCACGGGCAATCCTGCTCTTTTACGCCCTGATTTTCATACCCAATTAGGACTCAATCACAATGTTTATTATGCCGGAACAGGTATTTCGAACTTATATTACGCACATCACGCACCCGGCATTCAAACCACATTTGGATTCGGGCTGCAATACCTGAATTATGGCAATTTTACGCTCACCGATCCCGTGGGGCAAATTCAAGGAGAAGCCAAAGGCCGCGATTTTGCCTTTCAATTAAGTGCATCCCGATCCTATTTAAATCGATGGAGATATGGGGCTACTTTACAATATGCCCGAAGTCAGTTAGTTGACCAGACGGCATCGGCCCTCATGATGGATTTTGGAGTGGCATATGCTGATACCAATAGCCAATGGTATTTGGGGGCAGTCGTTAAAAATGCCGGTTTGCAAATTAAAAAATATGAGTTGCAACAAGGGAGTCAACCACTTCCGATTGATTTACAAATCGGCTTGACTAAAAAGTTTAAAAAAGCACCTTTCACTATCATGGTTGTCGGGCATCATTTGTATCGATGGGATGTGCGCTATGATAATCCCGCTGATCAAACCGATAATCAACTTTTTGTGGGTGACAGCTCGACCTCTGTTGAAAACAAAACTTATTTTGCCGACAAGTTATTCCGACATCTGGTATTTGCATTAGATGTCAATTTGGGCAAACGCATCGAAATCAGCGCGGGCTACAACCACATGCGACGAGCTGAATTGGCGCTGGATGAGAAAAAAGGCATGTCCGGATTTGCATTTGGTGCAGGTATCTATCTCAATAAATTCGTGATTCATTACGCACAATCGCATTATCATTTAGCAGGTGCCTATCATGAATTTGGTTTGAATTTTAAACTCAATCAATTATTTGGATTTGGCCCGGGAGGAAAAAAAATTCATTGGGGGGAGAAATTCACATCTGCCTTCCCACAGTGGTAAGGTCCTAAACCAAACTCCGTTTATACATTTGTACAGTATTGTGTAAACCAAATTCGATAGCATCGCAAATGAGTGCATGCCCGATAGACACTTCACACAAATCAGGTATTTGTTTGACGAAATAGGCCAAGTTCTTCAAATCAAGATCATGACCGGCATTCATCTTCAAACCATGATGACGGGCGGCTTCGGCGGTTAATAAATAGGGACGAATGGCCGAATCTGCATCCTGATGAAATTGTTTTGCATAGAATTCAGTATACAATTCAATACGATCTGTTCCGGTTTCTGCAGCGGAAGCAATCATCTCCGGATTGGGATCTAAAAAGATAGACACCCGAATACCGGCTTCCTGAAAAGTTCGAATTACACCTTTTAAATAAACCTGATGCGTGATGGTATCCCAACCATGATCGGAAGTTAATTGCCCTTCGCTATCAGGAACCAAGGTCACCTGATCTGGTTTATTTTGCAAAACCAAATCGATAAATTTTTGTTCACGTGGATTCCCTTCTATATTAAATTCGGTATGAATCAAAGGCCTCAACTCGAACACATCATCATAACGAATATGTCGCTGATCGGGTCGCGGATGAACTGTAATACCATCAGCGCCCATTTCCTGAATGGCCAGTGCGGTTTTTAGTAAGTCTGGATTATTCCCGCCTCTTGCATTTCGCAGGGTTGCCCACTTATTGATATTTACTGATAACTTAGTCATGCGACTTATCCTTTTTGAAAATCGAAATTACAGCATTGCAAAGCGGCATGTATTTTTCCGGCTGTTAAATATTCACGAAGTGCTTGAATACGTTTTAAATAAATAGGCGCATCTTCGGCATAAGCTTCTTTCAAATGAGCGTATTCCAAATCGGAAATGCGGCCGTCGAAGGCGGCCGCAACCGTTAAGACATCAAGTACAAAGTTTTTTTCATCGGCGCTGAGGCTCGCCATTTGCGACAAAAACAAAGGCCAGTTATCCAGATCTTTCAATTCCTGCATCTGCATGATCTCTTTAAACTCCAGCAACAGCACCACCATATTCGGATGATAATTCCGGGTTAGTACGACGGTATTTCCAATAGCCCGCAAACAACATTGACGCGCCTGCTCACTCAGTTTTAAGAAGGATGGATTGGACGGAAGCAGCCTGGTCATTTCATTGGCCAAAACAAAGCCTCCTAATCGCAGTCGTGCTTCGCGCATCACTTTAAAAATAACCACGGCATTCCAAAAAAATTCCACCAATAAAGCTTCGTACAAAATAGAAATACCAAACACTTGTTTACCGACCAATAAAAGCAAGGTGTATTTCAACACCAGGTTAGTCATAAAAATTTTAAGTTTATACAACAATCCCAATACCAAGAGGTTGCGTTTGGAAATTTTCTCAAAAGGATTAATTCCAAAAATTTCCATTTCAGGTTCCTGTATTTCCAGTGCTGTGCGCGAAAGAATATTGATGATGGAAAATGGCCCCTGAAACAAATACTCCTTTTCATGCGCATGGATATAAATAGTTTCTGCAATTTCATGCACCAGTTTAAGGGCAATCAGAAATAAAAAATAAAACTCAACCAAGGTTAATAAAATGGTGACAGCTGCAACGATTCCATAATGGATATACCAGGGCGCATGTTGGTAACGCACATCGGCCCATATCATCGGAAATACACAAATCAATCCCACCACACCCGATAACATCACTCCCCAAAAGGTGTATCTTCGGATACGTTGTTTTAAGACATCATCGGGTGGTAAATCGCTCACAGGACTGATTCTTTTTCTGAAAATATGGAGATAAAAAATTCCAAACTTCTCCAATTGTCCGGGCCTGTAATCGTGGTTCATGCGGGGTATTTGAATCGGCTGGTCAGAGCGTCATGTCCAATAGTTTGATGGCCTCTTCTGCAGCATTTTTACTGGCCTCTTTTTTATTTCCAGCCGTGGAACTTGCAATGATTTCATCATCCAATTGTACCCCGACTACAAATTTTTTACGACCTCTTTCTAATTTTTCTTCCAATAAAATGAATTCAATTTTACGCCCTTGTTTGCCGGCCCAACCAATAAGTTTGTTTTTGGTATTCACCTCCAGGCTTTCCAGCAATTCGATATCGACAAATGGCAAGAGAATTCTTTTTCGCACAAAACTCCGTGTCCGGCTATATCCTTTGTCGATATAAATGGCACCAATAAGTGCTTCAAGTGCATTACCAAAAATGAGTGAATCACGGAGATAATAATCCTGCTCATTAAATTTCATGATGCTCTTTAAACCTATTTTAAGCGCAATTTGATTCAGGGTTTTACGATTCACAATTTTTGTACGCATATCCGTGAGATATCCTTCGTCGCGGGTAGGATATTTTACAAACAGATGTTCGCCAATGATGGCCCCTAAAATAGCATCGCCCAAAAATTCCAGTCGTTCATTGTTCTCGGTCGTATTATTGTTGTTGGAGCGATGGCACAAGGCCAATTCATACAAAGCAATATTGCCGGGAGTAAATCCGATCATGTTTTGCAACTCCTTGTACAGCGGACTTCCACTGGTAAAAAATTGCGCTATAAAATCAGGTACGAATCGCAAAAGAATGTGCTTTGTTCTGCAAGTTAAAAATTATCAGCCCATCCCTGTAATTTTTTCTCCAAAACTTCTAGCGGCATATTTCCTCCGTTGAGAATCTGTTCGTGAAAGTCGGCCAGCGAAAATCGATTTCCCAGTTGTTGTTCGTATTTTTTGCGCAGTTCCATGATTTTAAATTGACCGATTTTGTAGGAGAGTGCCTGACCTGGAATAGCCATATAACGTTCAATTTCGGCAGTGGCTTCTTCCAAGCTGATTCGTTCATGACTACGCATATAAGCAATGGCTGAATCCCGGCTCATTTGTCGTGTATGAATGGCCACGTCCACCACCAAACGGATAGCTCGGTGCATGGCATCACTAAGGTGTCCAAAATATTGATAAGGATTTTTAAACAGCCCCAATTCTGGTCCCAGGGTTTCTGTATATAAAGCCCAACCTTCGGCATAGGCACTGTAACCTAAAAATTTACGAAAGGCGGGAAGCTCTTTATTTTCTTGTTGCAATGAAATTTGGTAATGATGTCCGGGTATGGCTTCATGCAAAAAAAGGGTCTCCATCCCAACGATATTAAATTTACGTGGATCGAGAATGGGTGTATAAAATATGCCCGGACGAGTTCCATCCTCACTCCCGGCATTGTATTCGGCACTGGCACTCGCTGCCCGATAGGCTTCAGTTTGTCGGATTTCAAATTTGGTTTTGGGCACTGCCTTGAACATCTTTTTTAAAAAGGGTTCCTGAATTCGATTGATCGCCCAAAAACTATCCAATACCGCTTGCGCGCTTGTAAATGGAAAAAATTGCGGATCATGATTCAGGTAATCAAAAAACGACTGTAAATCTCCCTTGAACCCAACCTGCGCTTTTACCTTTTCCATTTCAGCAGTCAATCGATCAACTTCTTGTATACCCATTTGATAAATCGTATCCGGACTCAAATTGGTCGTGGTATAGTAACGGATCAGGTATTGATACCATTCCTTTCCTTTGGGCAGGGCATCCAATCCGAATGATTGGCGACATGCAGGTAAATACTCCTTCTCGAAAAAAACTTTTAAGCGGGCGTATGAGGGGATGATGGAATGACTGATCTCATAAAAATAGGCATTACTCAAAGCCTTCTTCAGGGAGTCGTTGAAGGAGGCCGGCATTTGATGGATGGGTTGATAAAAAATATTTTTAGTCGGATCAGTGGTGAGTACCTGTTGTAATTGCGGAATGACCTTACTGGCAAGAATTTGCGGTAAAACAATCCCCTGACTCATCCCTTCTTTCATATTCTGAATGGCCGTATCGCACCATCCCTGAAACAATTGCATGCGTTTTAAAAAGTCGCGGTAATCTTTTTCTGTTTTGAATGGCTGATTGCCTGAACCGCTACCCAATTGAGGAAATTCAAGGGTAAAACTCCAAAATTGATTAATAGGCATGTGGTATCCCGGATAATTGAATGCATCCAGATTGATTTGCATTTCATATTCAAATAACTCTTTGCTGATGGCATCTTCAGGATTCAGAGGCTCCTTAATTTTTTTAGAGGCCTCTAAGTTTTGTTGATAAAAGCGACGAAGTTTATCACGATTCGTTGCAGAAAAAATTACAGGCAATTGATCGTTATACCTAGAATCACCATATGCTGTGGCCTCCAGTGGAAAGTTTTGTAAGCGTTGCTCCCAATATTGATCAAATAATTGATGCAATTGTTCATTTCGTGGAAGCGTCGCCTCATTTTTGTTCTGACACGCCATTAAAACACCCAATAAAATGATAATCAGGAGGTAAGAAATAGAATAACTTTTGAACATTCGTTTTTTCATTTTCAATTGCTGGTTTATTAACAGGTTAAACACTAAAAAAGGGCGCGCAAACGATAAGTTTTTTTTTCATTAATTATTTTTCTCTTATTTTCGCAGCAGAAATTAATTTTTTTTCATAGGTTGATTTGGTTAGGGGTTAAAACAGTCCGTTCTTGTCTAAGAAGGGACTGTTCCTTTTTTTAGGCCTTTTCAATATGCATAAAATCCTCATCAAACAGTTTTCTTAATTCAGTGGCGTCTTTCGGTTTCATGCGGCCGGAAAGAATCAAGCGCAATTGGCGACGACGCAATGCACCTTCAAATCGACGCAATTCTTCTTCTGTTTCAGGAATTAATTCAGGTACTTTTCTGGGTCGGCCATTTGGATCGAGGGCTACAAAGGTCATATATGCCTCGTTGGATAAATATTTAAACTGGGTTGGTAAATCTTCACCTTGTACTTTGATATAAACTTCCATAGACGTAGAAAAGGCGCGTGTCACTTTGGCTTCAATCGTTACAACATTACCCAGTTTTACCGGATTTTCAAAGGAGATATTATCGGCAGAAGCTGTAACAACCGGACAACCACAATGCTTCATGGAGGCCAATGCAGCTGCAATATCCATCCAATGCATTAAGCGTCCACCCATGAGATTGCCCAGGGTATTTGTATCATTCGGTAAGACCAACTCACTCATGGTGGTCAGTGAGGCATTCGCCGGTTTTGGATTCATTGTATTCATGTTTGAGCAAAGCTAAGTGAAACCAATAGGAAATATTTTATAATCCTTGATTCATCATTGATTTTAGGAATTTTGAAATGAGGAGATTACATTTAACCTCTAAATTAATCAGATGAGTTTATTCATAAAGAAACCATTGAGTCAATTAATCAATGAAGCAGATGACAGTGAAAAAGGCCTGAAAAAAACGCTGGGTGCCTGGTCGCTCATTGCATTAGGTATTGGCGCTATTATAGGTGCAGGTTTATTTTCAATTACCGGCTCGGCTGCCGCGGCCAATGCCGGACCTGCGATTACCATTTCCTTTATTGTTGCTGGTTTGGGTTGTGCATTTGCTGGTTTATGTTACGCAGAATTTGCTTCCATGATTCCAATAGCCGGAAGCGCTTACACCTACAGTTATGCCACCATGGGTGAATTTATTGCCTGGATTATTGGCTGGGATTTGGTGCTTGAATATGCAGTAGGTGCTGCTACAGTGAGTATCAGTTGGAGTCGGTATTTCAAAAAAATCATGGAAACCTTCGGAGTACATATTCCCGAATCCATTCTATCCGGCCCCTGGGATGGTGGCATTATCAATCTGCCAGCCATCTTTATTGTCGTTCTGATGAGTTTATTATTGGTAAAAGGCACGAGTGAAAGTGCCAAATTCAATGCTTTTATTGTCGGATTAAAAATAGCGGTGGTACTTATTTTTATCATCCTGGGCTTTGGTTATGTCAACTCTGAGAATTTAACCCCTTACATTCCGGATAACAATGGCACTTTTGGTGAATTTGGATTCAGTGGAATTATTCGTGCTGCAGCCATTGTATTTTTTGCCTATATCGGTTTTGATGCAGTTAGTACCGCTGCACAGGAAGCCAAAAACCCAAAAAGAGATATGCCCATTGGTATACTTGGATCACTCGCCATCTGTACGGTACTCTATGTGTTGTTTGCCCATGTGATGACCGGCGTAACCCCTTATACTTCTTTTGCCGGCAAGGACGGTATTGCTCCTGTTGCAGTGGCCATTGATCATATGGGAACTGCGAATGCACAAGGACTGATTACACCAGATTATCCCTGGCTGAACAATGCAATCATACTTGCCATATTAGCCGGTTACTCCTCGGTAATTATGGTTTTACTCATGGGTCAAACCCGCGTATTTTTTAGTATGAGTCGGGATGGATTAATCCCTAAAGTTTTCAGTGAGATACACCCTAAGTTTCGAACACCGGCCAAAAGCAACTTATTGTTTTTGTTGTTTGTAAGTCTCTTTGCAGGCTTTGTACCCGGTCGTATTGTGGGTGAAATGACGAGTATCGGAACTTTGTTTGCATTTATACTCGTTTGTATTGGTGTGATTGTCATGCGCAAATCGATGCCAAATGCCCCCCGTGCTTTTAAAACGCCTTGGGTACCTTTTATCCCGATCATGGGTGTGATTACCTGTTTATTTATGATGGTGTTTCTTCCACTCGATACCTGGTTACGATTATTTGCCTGGTTGGCAGTTGGGATGCTGATTTATTTTGGTTATGGTCGAAAGAACAGTAAGCTACAAAAAGGGCTAAAAGATGGTACCCATGTTGATGATAATCATCAGTATCATTAACAACTGCTGAATCCTTAACCGATCGCTGAAAACTAGCCTTGACTGTAGCCAAATGCCGTGCATGGCGGAAGGCAAGAAGATAGCCGGGTAAAGTTTTCTACGATGCGCTCCTAAAAATAAACAACAAGTGGTGCTTATATCTCATCATCACAATCATTCAAACAATTCGTTACCTTCCTTATTCACCTTGCTCTTTATCGGGGTACTTTCATTTATCTTTACAATCAATCAACAACAAAATGGTTTGTTTGTGAAAAACCAAATATCATGATCTGCGGTTCTTGTGACTGGAGTATATGAATGGGTAATTTTCACATCAGCTTTCAAAATTCATGGAGCTATTTGTTGTAAGAAATTGAATGCTTGAAAATGTTTAAAGCTTTTCTTTTCGCGCTGTTGTTTTTCTGTACATGGAATGCAGGATGGGTTCGTGCGCAAGAGCAGGTGATAACCGTTTTGTTTGATTACGACAAAGATCTTATTCCCGACTCCTCGATGATTCAACTCATCAAATGGATTCATCAGCATCAGGTAGAAAAGGTATTGCTGGAGGGGCATTGCGACAGCATCGGCTCACGAGTATACAACCTTGATCTTTCGCGGCGGAGAGCAGGAACGGTGCAACGACTCCTCACTCAAAACGGAATAGACCGACATTCGATTAAAACCTGCGTGGGTTACGGGAAAGACCGTCCATTTACCGACAACAATACCGATGAAACCCGACAAAAAAACCGAAGGGTACATGTCACTTTTTATTATCGGAATCTCGAACCAAAACCGATTGTGGTTCGTGATACCTCATCGACAAAAGTTGAGGAGGCTAAAAATGTGTTTGATGGAAAAAAGCTGGAGGCCGGACAACAAATTGTGCTGGAGAATATGTTGTTTTATCCGGGCAGACATATTTTAAGGCCGGAATCATTGCCGGAATTACATGCTTTGTTAAAACTACTACGAGCAAATCGAAACTTGGTGATTGAAATACACGGACATGTTTGCTGCACGACCACCGAACCGGATGGGTATGATTGGGATACAGATAGTCATGATTTATCGCTCAACCGCGCCCGGTTCATTTATGATTATTTGATATCAATGGGTATTGGGGCGAAACGCCTCAGCTACAAGGGATTTGGCGGCACGCAAAAAATTCACCCGGACGAAAGTGACGAGACTTTGCGCGCTGAAAACCGAAGGGTTGAAATTAAAATTGTCTCGTTGTAAGCTTTCGTATTCTTCACGTTGAAATCTTAGCCTTGCTCTTTCATGAGCTCACTAATATCCATCATGATTTTTTTGGCGATCGCATTCGCTGTGTTTTCTGATGTGCTTTCGGTATAAATCCGAATGATAGGTTCTGTATTTGAAGTACGCAAATGCACCCACTCCTTATCAAATTCAATCTTTAAACCATCCTCCGTATTCATAGGTTGCTTTTTATACTTTTCTTGAATACCCTGAAAGATGCGCTGAATATCCATTCCGGCTTCCAGATCAATTTTATTCTTCGACATATAATAGTCAGGATAGATCCTGCGGAGCTCACTCACTGATTTTCCAAATTTGGCCAAGTGGGTAAGGAATAAAGCAATTCCGATTAATGCATCACGACCATAATGAAGTTCAGGAACAATGATTCCGCCATTTCCTTCACCGCCAATCACTGCAGAAACTTCTTTCATTTTTTTAACCACATTCACCTCACCCACGGCACTGGCAAAGTATTGTCCGCCATGCTTTTCAGTAATATCACGCAGGGCTCTGGTGCTGGACATATTAGACACGGTATTGCCTGGTTTGCAACTAAGTACATAATCGGCAATCGAAACTAAGGTATACTCTTCGCCAAACATACTTCCATCATCACATACAAAACACAAACGATCTACATCCGGATCCACTACTATACCCAGGTGAGCATTTTCTTTGACCACTTTAGTAGAAATGTCGCGCAGGTTTTCGGGCAGAGGTTCGGGATTATGGGCAAAACGTCCATTGACCTCTTCGTTAATCACCAATATTTCCTGAACACCCAACTGACGGAGTAATTCGGGCACAAAGGTTGCACCCGTGCTATTGATTCCGTCCACAACCACTTTCAAATTCAGGGCACGTATGACAGTCGCATCAACCAAAGGATGAGATAAAATAGCATCAAAATGTTTTTGCATGTAGGAGTCATCCTCGGTGACCTGCCCCAATTTATTAATTTCAGCAAAAACAAAATCTTCCTGCTGACCTCGTTCGAGCACCATTTGGCCTTCTTCGGCCGAGATAAATTCCCCAACTGCATTGAGCAGTTTGAGGGCATTCCACTCCTTGGGATTATGACTAGCGGTTAAAATAATGCCACCACCAGCAGATTCCATTTTCACGGCCATCTCAACCGTCGGTGTGGTACTTAAACCTAAATCAACCACATCCATTCCCATGGCTTGTAAGGTGCTAACGACCAGGTTACGAACCATGGCGCCGGAAATTCGGCCATCGCGGCCAATCACCACTTTGGAATTACCGGTTTGTTCGAGAATCATTCGCCCATAGGCGGCGCTATATTTAACAATATCGATGGGTGTGAGCCCCTCGTTAGGTTTACCACCAATTGTACCACGAATACCAGAAATTGATTTGATTAAAGCCACGTTTAAAATTTGAGGTTGCGAAAATACGGCAATTCAATTGCAAAATTGTAACGCTTTGCAGGCTATTCACACTAAATTTGGGGCTTATGTCAGAATGGTTTAAAGATTGGTTTGATTCGCGCTACTATCATTTACTGTACGAACACAGAAATGAAACGGAAGCTGTCGACTTTGTGAATACACTTTGTGATTATCTCTCCGCGCCTCCCGAGGCCCTCCTGCTGGATTTGGCCTGTGGCAAAGGCCGGCATGCAAAACAATTTGCACGAAGAGGATTCCGGGTAACCGGGGCCGATTTGTCGCTCGCCAGCATAGAAGCCGCTAGCAAAGAAGGCAATGACATGTTGGAATTCGTGGTTCACGACATGCGCAATCTTTTTCGGATTAATTATTTCGACATCATCTGCAATTTATTTACCAGTTTCGGTTATTTCCGCAGCAAACACGACCATTTCCTGGCTGCAAGAAGTATTGCCAGTGGATTACGCCCGGGCGGAACCTTTGTTTTTGATTTCGTGAATCAGGCCTATGCCTTTCAACAAATTAGTGCCAAACCCAGTGAAAAAATCGAAAAAGGCGCGATAACTTTTGAAATCGAGCGCGCTGTTCAGGGATCGCAAATGATTAAATCGATTCGCTTCAGAGACGGCGACCACTCTTATCATTTTGAAGAAAAAGTAAATAGTTTTAGTAAAGACGAAGCAATCCGGTTGTTCGAAAGTGTTGGTTTACATTGGAAAGAAGCATTTGGCTCTTATCAATTGCAACCTTATGATGAATCCGGGAGTAGCCGAATGATCTTGATATTCGAAAAATAAATCATGGACTTTCTGCAACATATCGATCAGCAGATCTATACGATTGTTCAGGGATGGGGTTCAGATTGGGGTGATGTATTTATTCCTTTACTTCGAAACCCATATTTCTGGGCACCTGTTTATCTCTATATTTTGGTATGGATGTGGACCCGATACAAACATCAGGGGCTGTGGTGGTGTGCATTCTTTTTTTTGTGTTTCGTGCTATCCGATTTTATCAGTGCCAGTATCATCAAACCTTTTGTTATGCGACCGAGGCCATGCCGTAATCCGGAATTAATGGCCATATATAGAGGGCTCATACCCTGTGGCGGTGGGTATAGTTTCCCAAGCAGCCATGCAGCCAACCATTTTTCCCTGGCTGTTTTTATCATGCTCACATTGGGCAAAAAGTCCGGCAAGATATGGGTGATTTGTATCGCTTGGGCAAGCGCAGTTTGTTTTGCTCAACTATACGTCGGGGTCCACTATCTCAGTGATTTGTTAGCCGGCGCAATATTAGGTGCGGTCATAGCCTGGCTTTTGTCAGGTCTTTATGTGCAGCGTTTTGGCCAGTTTGGTTCGCCACAAAAACAAACCTGAGTTTGAACCCATATTTTGTCTCGTCTTTTTGAAGGTGAGTCTGCAAAATCTGGGTTCATGCCTAATGGAAAACACAGTACGCATTCATGTTTTTTTGCAAATTTTATGCGTTGAAATGATGCTAAAACCATCCGGTTCATTTGCTGTCTTCAACTTCAATTTAAGCCAATAAATCGTTGTACTTTTACCGCTTCAAAATGATCTGGACCTATCTACTTTCATTGTTTTTACTTACCTGCCTGGGTGGATCCTTACCACTGTTACGTTCCGGGTTTAAGGCGAGTTGGATTCCTCTTTTATTGGCATTCTCTGGCGCATTTTTGTTAGGCATTTCCACATTACATCTGATGCCTGAAAGCTTTCATGAACTGGGCCATAAAGCCGGGCTATATATCCTTCTGGGGTTTTTCGTTCAGCTCATTTTACAAAAATTATCGCATGGTGCCGAACATGGGCATATCCATACCCATGATACCGATCATCAACATCATGGCATAGGCGCCATTTTGCTTGGTTTAAGTATTCATGCGTTTATGGAAGGTATTCCATTGGGTTTTAATTATCAAAATCAAATCACCATGCCTTCGATATTTTTGGGGGTAGCTGCCCATAAAATTCCGGAAGCCTTAACCTTGAGCATATTGTTATTAAGTGCGGGTTTCAGTAAACAAAAAGCATGGTTGCTCTTATTAGCATTTGCCTTCATTTCGCCACTTTCCGGCATTCTGGCATTGGTTTTCGGACAAAAGTTCTACTTCATTTCCAGCATGCTCACCAATATCATCCCTTTTGTAATCGGCGCATTTCTGCATATTGCTACCACCATTTTGTATGAAAGTGGTACCAGGAAACATGAACTGAGCCGACAAAAAGTCATGGCCGTGGTGATTGGCTTGGGATTTGCGTTATTGACTTTGTTGTTTGATACCATTCCACACAGCGCACACAGTCATTAAAAAAATCGTATGAAAAAATTTATTGTATTCCTGATTGGTCTTTTCGCCGCCCAATCAAGCTTGCTCGCTCAGGAAAAAAGTTTGCTTTGGAAAGTCAGCATGAAAGGCCAGCCTGATTCTTATTTGTTTGGCACTATTCATGCTATTTGTCAGGCAGATTATCTGGAAATGGAATTACTTCATCAGGCTCTGGAAAGAAGTCAGCAATTAATTCTGGAGGTAGACATGAATAACCCACAAGCTATTGCGGATATGCAATCCAAAATGGTATTACAAGGTGATACCACCCTGCGTCACTGGATTCCGAATGATGATGATTATTTTTTTATTGCCGAAGAATGCGCCCGTCATGGTATAGCGTTGGAAGAATTTATGCAATTCAAACCAATGATGTTGATTTCTATGTTATCGATGAAAAGTTTCCAATGTGAAAATCTTGAATCTTATGAAAATAATCTAACACAGATGGCGCAAAAAGTGGATAAACCCATCCTCGGTTTGGAAAGTGCCAGTTATCAACTCAATTTATTTGACGCACTTAGTTCTGAGGACATTGTCAGTATGATAAAAGCCACACTGGAAGAAATAAAGGTGGCTGAACAAACCAGTGCCATGACACAATTATACCGGAATCAGGATATTCAGGGCTTGTATGAAATGGTCGCACAATCGGCTGAAATGAAAGATCATCAGGATTTATTTTTAACGAAGAGAAATCAAAATTGGGTGAAGGCCTTGCCGGAACTTATGAATCAAACTTCTTCCCTGATTGCTGTTGGGGCAGGTCATTTGGGAGGCCCACAGGGGCTTATTACCTTGTTGAAATCGAAAGGTTATCAGGTAGTACCGGTTAAAAATTTTCCATAAACAAAATTCCCTCCAGAATCAGGAAGTGGGCGGCGTGTTGATAATCTTTAGCATGGCCTCATGAATTTTGCCATTGGTGGCCAGTGTTTGTTTATCATAAACACTATACGGATCCCCGTTAAAATTTGAAATACGTCCACCGGCCTCTTCGATAATTAAATATCCGGCTGCGATATCCCAGGGGTTCAGGTTATATTCCCAAAAGCCATCGAAACGGCCCGCGGCTACCCAACAAAGATCAATGGCTGCACTACCGAGTCGGCGCACCGGTAAGCCCATACGAATAAAACGCTCGAACACCGAAATCGGATCCATATGAACTTCAACCCAGCGATAAGGAAATCCGGTCACCAAACAGGCACTTTCCATCTGATCGTTATTGGAAACCTTGAGTGGTCGATTATTTAAAAAAGCTCCTTTTCCTCTTTCAGCAAAGAATAATTCGTTCATAAAAGGATTGAATACTGCGCCGAGCATCATGACGCCATTGTGTTCCAAACCAATACTGATACAGCAAATAGGAATGCCATGGGCAAAATTTACCGTACCGTCAATCGGATCTATAATCCATTTATATTCCGAACCGGTGCTCATTTCACCGGCCTCCTCACTCAAAATAAAATGTTCGGGAAATTCAGCACGAATCACGTCAATAATCGCTTCTTCCGCTTTTTTGTCGACTTCAGTTACCAGATTATTGAGCGAGTCCTTACTCTGAATCTCAAAAGTCCCCTCAAAGTAATGCCGAAGCAAATCAGCACCGGCATGTACAGCGCGCAGCAAGGTGTTTTTGAGTAAATCATTCATAATATTCGGAGTATTCGGTTATTTTTGGACTGTCACAAAGATATCCTGTTTTTTTCTTCAATGCAATTAAGCGTTATTATTGTCAATTACAATGTCAGGTATTTTCTGGAGCATTGTTTATTATCCGTCGTCAAAGCCTCTCAGGGCATTGATGCGGAAATTTTTGTGGTTGATAATCACAGTCAGGACGGGAGTGCCGAAATGGTAAAAACCCGGTTTCCTCAAGTTCGGTTTATTGCCAATCAGGACAACCCTGGATTTGCCAAAGCCAACAACCAGGCCGTAGAATTAGCGAAAGGCCAATACATCTTATACCTGAATCCGGATACTATTGTTCCGGAAGATTGTTTTCGGCGTTGCCTTCAATACATGGATGCTCACCCGGAAGCAGGCGCATTGGGCTGCAGATTAATTGACGGTAAAGGTCAATTTTTACCAGAATCCAAACGGGGATTTCCTTCTGCCGAAGTTGCGTTTTACAAAATCAGTGGATTATCTGCATTCTTTAAAAAATCAAAACGTTTTAATCAATATCATCTGGGTTACCTGCCGGAGCATGAAATCCATGAAGTGGATGTCCTGGTCGGATGTTTTATGTTTTGTCGAAAATCGGTCATTGATCAATGTGGCAGTTTCGACCCGGATTATTTTATGTACGGAGAGGATATTGACCTCAGTTACCGTATACAGAAAGCCGGATATAAGAACATTTATTTTCCCGAAACAACTGTTATTCATTACAAAGGAGAAAGCACGAAAAAAGGCAGCCTGAATTATGTAAAAATGTTCTATCAGGCGATGATCATTTTTGCGAAAAAACATTTTCAATCCTCCCAGAAGCGGGCCTATGTTTTCCTGATTCAATTGGCCATTTACCTGAAAGCCATGCTGGCTTTTGGTGCCGGTTTGTTTACTCGCATCAGGCTCCCGCTCATTGATGCGCTGTTGATGTTGAGTTCGCTTTGGGTTATTAAAAACATCTGGATATTACAGGTAAAAACGAGCACCCATTATTCAAGCACGCTTCTATCCCTCTTTTTTAGTGTTTATATTCTGATTTGGTTAAGTAGCCTGTTTTTTAGTGGAACTTATGATCAACCCTACCGTTCGGGGCGATTATTACGCGGCATGTTGGTGGGTGGAATGATTACCATTGCGTTATACGGTTTACTCAACGAAGACATGCGGTTTTCGAGAGGCATTACCGTAATAGGTGCATTAATGGCCACCTTGCTCATGCTAGCCTATCGTTGGTGCTTACGTCAGATGGGCCTAAAAAGCCTGCAAGCTGATAGCAGCCACAAACCCGTGGTCATAATCGGAACGCAGGAAGAAGAATTAGAGGTCAGGGCACTGTTGCAGAAAGCCGGTATTCATAAAACTATTCTGGGCAGTATACATCCTGGTAAGGTTAAACAAGCCTCGCAATTGGGTGTCTTTGCGTATACCCGGCAATTGGTGCGCATTTATGATATGCATGAAATGATTTTTGTACAAAACGAACTGAGTTTTTCAGAAATCATCCAATGTATGCAAGATTGCGGCCCTCAACTGGAGTACAAAATACACAGTCGGGGCTCAGATAGTATCATTGGCAGTAATTCAAAAGATACTGCAGGCGATTTATATACAACAGATTTTGTGTACAACATTGATACGCCCGCCAATAGACGCAACAAACGATTACTGGATATCCTGGTTTCTTTGTTTATGTTACTGGGCAGCCCAATTTTGATCTGGTTCGTCATCCACAAAAAACAATATTTTGGGCAGTTATTACTGGTGTTGGAAGGCGACAAAACCCTCGTTGGTTATCGTGATCCCCAATTCCCCCCTTTGCGTGAACCGGTTTTTAACCCATATCATGAAATTCCGGATTATGAAATCCCTTATGATAACCGAGAACATCTGGATTATTTGTATGCCCGGGAGTACCATGTATGGACCGACCTCAAAATCTTCCTCAAAAAATGGCGCTCATTATAGGGAATACCTGCCTTCTGTGCGCTGATTTTTATTTCAGGGCGAGTTGATGAGGGTGCACCAGGAGGCCGAACAAGACCCTTCGAACAAATGATAGGGAGGCTTTTACAAATCCTCCTTTTAAATAGGGAAGCAGCTATTTAGCTTCAAATTTGCATTTCCTGATGATCAACCAGATAAATCGCAGCCTAAAAATTCAAAAAGCCTTTATTTTTTTGCCAATTAGCTTTTGTAACGGACGTATATTATAAATTTCTTGACAAATTATATCCCCGGAAAAGGCATATCTTGCGAATTGAATGAATCAGTACGAACAACTCATTGCCCGACTGGACGCCTTTATACGTCGATTTTATACCAATAAACTGATACGCGGGGTGCTCTTGTTTTTGGCTGCTGCCCTGGCCTATTATTTACTGGCCAGTTTGGGTGAATACTATTTTTATTTCCCTTCGTGGGTCCGATTTAGTTTACTTGGAATTTTTATCAGCGTGGGTGGATTTGCGCTTGTATCGTTTATCATTATTCCACTCCTGCAAACCCAAAAATTAGGCAAGGTTATTTCGCACGAAAAAGCAGCTCAAATTATAGGCAATCATTTCCCTGATGTACAGGATAAATTATTGAATGTATTACAACTCCGGTCTAAAGTAGGTGATGCCAGAGAATCACAATTGTTATTAGCCAGTATCGAGCAAAAAACAAAAGAACTGAGTCCGATTCCTTTTCAATCGGCCGTGAATTATTCCAAAAATAAAAAATACATCAAGTACATTTTGCCTCCGGTTTTGGCCGGTTTGTTTATCCTTTTGGCATCACCCGATGTATTGATTCAATCTTCCAAGCGTCTGTTATCACCCTCCAAAACTTTTATTCCTCCGGCTCCATTTGAAATCACGCTCAAGACCAAAAATCTACGTGTGGCTCAATTTGAAGATATTGAGGTGATTGCCGGCACTCAGGGAAAATCTGCACCGGATCAAATGTATATGCTATACAATGGTCAGGAAATTTTAATGCAAAAAAAAGAAAACGGAACATTTGCGCATACCTTCTTTAAAGTCCCTAAAAATATTTCGTTTCAATTAAAGGCTGCGGATGTACTCAGCAAGACATACGATATTCAAACCTGGTACAAACCACTGATTAAACAATTTCGGGTTTCGGTGGACTATCCCGATTATACAGGACGCAAAGATGAAATGCTCGATAACATTGGCGATATCATTGCGCCACAAGGAACAACCCTTCGTTGGGTATTTCAAACTGAACATACTGAGCAAATGGAATTTATCATGGGTCATGGAAGCCCGGTAAAAATGCCGGGGCAAATGCAGCAGTTTGTTTATACCCAAACTTTTATGCGCGATACCAGCTACAGTATTCTCATTTCGAATAAAGACTATGCCGGTAAAGACACCCTGAAATACCAGGTTTCTGTGATTCCGGATCAGTTTCCCTCCATCAATGTGCAACAATACAACGATACCCTTACTGACAATTATGTTTTGTTTGTAGGCGAAGCAGGTGATGATTATGGCATCCGAAATGTTTCCTTACATTATAGCATACAAAAAAGTGACGAAGAGGGACAAGCCATGGGCGCACCCAAACATGGCTCATTGCCGGTACCTATTACCGCCGGTACGTTCACCACGTTTAATCAATTCCTCGACATTGAAACATTAAACCTCCAGGCCGGTGACCAACTGAGTTATTATTTTTCGGCCTGCGACAATGATGCGGTGAACGGAAGCAAATGCGCTAAAAGTGTGACATTCAGTTATGAAAAACCCAGCATTAAAAAACTGGATTCTCTGGTTGAAAAAAATCAGGAACAAGTGAACAAGGATCTGAACAGCGCTTCCAAACAAAATGAAAAAATTGAAAAAGAGCTTAAAGAGATGCAAGAGAATCTTTTGCAAAAAAATGAACTCGATTGGCAGGACAAAAAGAATATGGAAGACATCATGCAGCGCAATGAAAACCTCCAGAAACAAATAGAAAATATTCAAAAAAAGTTTGAAGAAAATAATCGCAAATCTGAACAAAAAGAATACTCCGAACAGTTGAAAGAGAAACAGGAGAATATGGAAAAACTGCTCGAAGAGCTTAAAAACAATCAACTCGATGAACGCATGAAGAAAATGGAAGAGTTGATGAAAATGCTGAACAAGGATAAATTGTTTGAACAACTCAAGGAAATGCAGCAAGACAACCAACTCATGGAAAAAGATCTTGATCGTATGCTTGAATTGATGAAACAGTTAGAACGTGATATGCGCCTTGAAGACCTCGCCAAAAAAGCAGAAGAACTGGCTAAAAAGGAAGATGCCCTTAACAAAGAAACAGAACAGAAAAGCAAATCCGAACAGGAACTCAAAGCGCAGCAGGATAAGCTGAACAAAGAAATGGAGGACCTGAAAAAGGACATGAAGGAAATGGAAAAAGTGAATGAGGAAATGGAAAATAAAGCCGACCTCAAGGACATTAAAAAAGATCAGGAAGACGCCGAAAAACAAATGCAAAATAGCTCAGATGAATTGAGCAAAAGCAATTCAAGCAAAGCCTCCAAATCCCAAAAAAGTGCGAAAGAGAGTTTGCAGAAAATGGCCCAGAAAATGTCAGAAGCTGCTGCCGGTGGTGGCCCCGACGAACTCGAAGAAGATGTGAAAGCAGTGCGCCAAATTTTACAAAACCTGATTCGAATGTCATTCAGTCAAGAAGACCTGATTGCGGATACCCGTAAAACAGCGATCTCCGACCCGAAATATGTGACCAACATTCAAATTCAGCAAAAAATTAAAACCGATGCCAAAATGATTGCCGATAGTTTGTTTAAACTTAGTAAACGACAGGCAAAAATGGCTTCGACGGTGAATAAAGAAATTGATGCCATCAACCGAAATATGGCGAGTGCCATTCAGCAAATGGAAGGCCGCGGTGTTAATCAAGCGACCATGCATCAGCAGTATGTGATGACCGGTGCCAATAACCTGGCCCTCATGCTCAATGAAATGTTGCAAAACCTCATGGACCAGCAGGCCCAACAACAAAGCGGCAAACCTGGAAGTGGAAATTGCAGCAAACCCGGCGGCAATTCACCCAGTGGTAAAAAAGGCAAAAAAGGCGGACAGGGCGTTGGAATGCAGTTGGGAGATATTATCACCAAACAGCAACAACTGGGCGATGCCATGAAACAGTTAAAGGATAAAATGGGCAAACAGGGGAAAGACGGAAAAGATGGCAAGGATGGTAAAGAAGGACAGAAACCCGGTGGGCAAAAAGGTGGCGGGCAGGGCCAGGGCGGTGGTCAAAGCGGACAAAGCGGAGAAGGTGGCGATTCTGAACAAGCAGGTGGCGAATCCGAACAAATGGCCCGTATAGCTGCTCAACAAGCGGCTTTGCGTAAACAACTGAATGATATCAACAATCAACTAAAAAAGGAAGGCAAGAGCAATCCGAATTTGACGAAAATTCAGCAGGACATGGATCGGAATGAAACCGACATTGTGAACAAACGACTCACCAATGATATGTTGCGCCGTCAATCGGAAATCCTGACCCGTTTACTCGAAACCAAGGAAGCATTGCGCGAACAGGATCAGGGTGACGAACGGGAAAGTAATTCCGGACAAGAGCCTACCAAAGAAATTCCGCAGGCCTTGAAAGATATCCTGAAAAATAAACAATCCGTAATCGACTACTACAAAACAGTACCCGCTGAACTCAAGCCTTACTATAAAAAAATGGTGGAGGATTATTATTTACTTATCAAGTAGACCTATCATTGAATCAGAATTCGCAAAGGCAGATTAAGGAACCGAGGTCAATTCACATATCCATTGAATATGGCCAGTTACCCCAGTGAGTATGTTGGGCAAACCACTTTCTTGTCTGTAACGCATTTTACCCTCCTAAACCGACCACATACTCATTATACTCATTGGCAAAACAGGCTAATCTTACATTTGTATCCATAAGAAGGAAATATGAAAAAAATAATCTACGCCTTGTGTGTTTGCGCTGCACTTTATAGCGCCTCTTGTAAAAAATCTACAACCACCACCACAGATCCGGTACCAAGCAGTGTGACCGACATCGATGGGAATGTTTATGAGGTCATCAAAATTGGTAATCAATACTGGACCACAAGCAATTTGCGAACTTCAAAATACAACGATGGCACCCCGATCGCTACAGGTTTAAACAGCTCAGATTGGTCATCAGCCACCACGGGAGCCTATGCGATTTATGATAGTAACCCACTAAATGATGCCACCTATGGTAAACTATACAATTGGCACGCAGTAAATACGGGCAAACTTGCTCCTGCAGGATTTCATGTTCCCAGTTCTACAGAATGGGCGACCCTTGTAAACGCTCTGGGAGGAAGTAATGACGCAGGAGGACCCTTAAAATCAACCTCTACCCTATGGAATGCCCCAAATGCGGGTGCCAATAATTCCAGCGGATTCAATGCCTTGCCTGCCGGATTCAGAGGTACTGGTGGTGGCTACTCCTCATTAGGCGACCTGACGTATTTCTGGGGCAATGATGAAAGAAATTCATCACAGGGTGAATACATGAGCTTGAACAGAAACATGGCCAATTCGGCTATGAACGGCGCGACAAAAACATTTGGGTATTCTATCCGATTGGTCAAAGACTAATTTTCGAAATAAAAATAGTCGGATTTGATGGCGCGTGATTCCAATGAATCATGATGGTATTGGTTTTTCCTGATGATTATTTTCTGTCGATGAAAAATAGCCGCGATTGCAGTGATAGCTCCCTGAAGCCTTCGCGAAAGGGACTATAAACGAAAAGCGCGAACCTTGTCGAATAAACTTCCGCTGATACGCTCCCAAAGATTGAAACAAACATCTTTTCCATTTTTTGATTAGATTTACCACATCAAGAAGATCCTCTCCATTTTCGTTTTTATATGTGCATTCAACCTGCATGGCTGGACGCAAAATCCTTATGTCGATAGCTTGGTATTATACCTGAAAAACCATCCGGAAGAGGATACGATGCGGGTAATGACGACCCATCGGCTTGCTTATCGTTTATCGGAAATTGATCCATCGCGGGCTTGGAAATATGCCGCCGAAACAGAAAAACTTGCACGCAAACTACAATTTATCAAGGGAGAGTGCCTGTCGAATATCAATTATGCCATTTTAGAAACCAATGAAGGGAATTTTCAAAACAGCGCCGACTATTATATCAAAGCCATAACCATTGCTGAGAAAATAGATTATACCCGTGGACTCAGTATTTCGTATAACAATATCGGGGATAACTACTTAAAATTACACAAATTTGATAAGGTACTGGAATATTCCGAAAAGGCCCTGGAACTCAACAGACGCATCGATGAAAAAAGAGGTCAAGCCATTAATCTGGAACAAATCGGGCAGGTGTATTTTTTACAAAATGATTTGGACAATGCCTTAAAATACTGGAACCAGGGATTTGAATTGGCCAAGGTATCATCGGACCCCAATATTTATGCGCAAATCATCATTAATCAGGGCAAATATTTTATAGCTAAAAATCAGATAGAAAAAGGATTGGGGCTCTTAAAAATGGCTGACAGTATTGCCAGCCGAAGTTCGGAGTTATATCTGCAAATACTATCCGGCAAATCGATGGTAACGGCCTACAAACAATTGGGAAAAAATGATAGTATCGCCGTCATTCTGAAACGCATCATGCAAATGGCCGTGGAATTGAAGAACAGAAATGAACAGAGCGAAATATCCTGGATGATGGCCGATTTTTATGCATCCTCGGGCAATTATCAGCAAGCCTATGCCTCCTTGCAGATGCACAAATCGTTGAGCGATTCGGTATTGAATGAAAAGAATTTTGCGCATGTGGCCTATGTGCAAACCAAATACGAAACCCAACTCAAAGACAAAGAAAACTTAGAATTAAGAGCCATACAAAAATTACAAAAACATGAACTATCGCAAAAGAACTCCTTCTTGCTGGCATCCTTGTTAGCACTGGGGCTGGCCGTATTATCCATCTTTTTGCTGATGCGTTCTTTTGCTCACAAAAAAAAGAACCTCGAACTGGAAGAAGCGCACAAACAATCAGAATATCTGCAACAACTGGCTGAACTGGAAGTAAAATCGCTGCGATCGCAAATGAATCCACACTTTTTGTTCAACTCCCTGAATTCGATACGAAATTTTATCATCAAAAATGAGACTCAAAAAGCCAGTAACTACCTAGCCAGTTTTGCCCAATTGATGCGTAAAATCCTGGACGCCTCCCAACAAAGTTTTATTCCATTGGAAGAAGAAACGGAAATGCTGAAATTGTACCTGAGTCTGGAATTAATGCGATTCTCCAATAAATTTACCTATGAAATTCAGGTCGATGAGCATTTATCCGGCTCCAATATTCTAATTCCCTCGATGGTATTACAACCTTTTATTGAAAATGCCATTTGGCATGGTTTATTGCCCAAAGAGAGTGGCGATGCGCATTTAACAGTAGCCTTCAAAGAAATCCCCGACAATCTGAATCAAATTTTATGTATCATCAGTGATAATGGAATTGGCCGGAAAAGAAGTATGGATCAGAATATTGGCATGAAACGGCATAAATCCAAAGGGATAGACATTACCCGTTCGAGACTGAGAAGGCTGTTTGATATGGACAAAAGCGACCCGATTCGCATTGAAGACCTCCATGATTCGAATCAGCAAGCCAGCGGAACAAGGGTTTATATACACTTGCCGGTGAAATAAAGTCCGGATTATGGGGCGACGATTCCAAAAAAATCTTGCATATATTTCATCTAAGGCTTACTTTTAGCCATCGTAAAAGGGCCTCCCCTTGAATGATTTAAATAAAGATCCATGAAGCGAGTTTTATTATTACTGCTTATTTCCATTGTCAGTTTCAATACAGATGCCCAGTTTATGCGTCGTAAATTAAAAAAACGCACAGCCGAAGCTGCAGTTTACGGGAGTGTTGGGTATTACGGAAATCCTCATTGGAGCGTGGGTGCCAATATTCAATATTTACACGGGATAGGTCGAAAAAAACAAACATTCAGTATTGGGATGGGTATTCGGGCCAATGTATTTAATACAGAGAAACGCGAGTATACCACCTCCAGTCAATACCTGAGCAGTATAAATCCAGGGGGCGCCGATACCATGTACATGCCCGAAGTACAAACCAATTCGCTCAATGGATATGTAGCCCTAAAAATTCATATCAAACAAGGCGTGGATATTTTTATTAACACGGACATTGGTGGTATTAATTTCGGAGATGCTAAAAAAACCTATTTCCGCAGTTATGAAACGGCACCATTGCCCCCAGGCGTGGAATATCGTACAGAACCTTATGCCTTTAACCTGAATATGTTTGCCTGGGAGAGTTATGGCTCTTTGATGTCTGAAATTTACGGTTCTTTCCGCCTGAACAAAGTGATGTACTGGCGTTTAGGATTTAATTATTTCCGCAATGAATATAAAGTGGACCAAAATATCCCGATGAACGGCAAACGATTTAGCCAAAATCACTGGATGGTGATGAGTGGCTTGGCCTTTGATGTACGCTGGAAAAGAACCCACGCCCAAACCGATCGTTGGTAACCATCCTGTATCAGCGAAAACGATTTTGTTTTAACCATTTAAACGCAGCTGGCTGAAGAAAGCCCTGTAGCTTTGTGGAGTCCATGTGTCCTTCACCAAAACGACTACAGTTGGCTGATCGTACAAAGAATGTCCGGTTGCATTGCCCTTACTCCAATCGGGTTATAAGTAGCACTGACTTAATAAAAAAATTCCCCATTGGAGACCCATGCAAAAGACATTGGGCAAAATTTACATTACCCAAGAAATTTGAAGCCAATTGACTGTTTCATTTATACGGTAAATTCTGCAGGGGTTACAAAAAGTTTTGAGGTGATAAAAGACAAATGAGGTAAACGAATATCGACTATGAAAAAGAAAATCATTATCATTGGCGGTGGATTTGCCGGCATACAGTTGGCAAGAAAATTAAATTCTGACGAATTTGAAATTTTGTTGATTGATAAACTCAACCACCACCAGTTTCAACCCCTTTTTTATCAGGTAGCTACTTCGCAATTAGAACCATCCAGCATTTCCTTTCCGCTCCGGAATATTTTTAAACGACAAAAAAATATACAAATCAGGGTGGCAGAAGTCAGCAAAATTCATACAGACTCTCAGGAAGTTGAAACGAGTATTGGTCACTTCAAATACGACGAATTGATCATTGCTACCGGTTGCCGAACCAATTTTTTTGGCAACCCACAATTGGAACAACATACCTATACACTCAAAAGCACCTATGATGCTATCGCCATTCGAAACCATATTCTGAGCAGTTTTGAAAAAATCATTTCAGCAAGTGGGCCTGAAAAAGAGGCCTTATTGAATCTGGTTATCGTAGGAGCCGGACCCACAGGTGTTGAATTGGCTGGTGCATTTGCCGAAATCAAAAAAAATATCCTGCCCAAAGATTATCCCGGAATCGACTTTTCACGATTGAGTATTTATTTATTGGAAGGCAGCCCGCATCCTCTCAACAACATGAGCGAGAAAGCGAAAACCGCTGCCACCCATTATTTACTTGAAATGGGCGTTCAGTTATTAACCGGAAAAATGGTTAAAGATTATAATGGCCATGCATTGTTACTGAGCGATGGCCAGGAAATTCCAAGCTCTACGGTCATTTGGGCTGCCGGTGTGAAAGGTAATTTTATCGATGGTATTCCGGATGAGCTACGTATGCCCGGAGAGCGTATTCGGGTAGATCGAAACAATCAGCTTGAAGGTTTGCCTCATATTTATGCCATTGGTGACATTGCTTATATGCCTACACCAAAATTTCCCAAAGGTCATCCCCAAGTAGCGAATGTGGCCATCAATCAAGCTAAATTACTGGCCTCGAATTTAAAGCGGACTCTCCAACAAAAAGCGCCACTCCCTTTTGTGTACAAAGATCTCGGCTCTATGGCAACAATTGGTACCAATAAAGCAGTGGTTGATTTGCCCTTTATTCAATTTACCGGATACATCGCCTGGCTGGTCTGGATGTTTTTACATCTCATGCTGATTCTTTCGGTGAAAAACAAACTCATCATTTTTATCAATTGGGCCTGGGCCTATGTAACCAAGGATACCAGTTTACGCCTGATATTAAAACCCGCTAAACCGGAGGAATAATCCAACCCTATGCTGGCTCAGGATGCATTTCAGGCAATAAAAACAATCGTTTACAGGAAGCTGTTCAGGAAATTGACAATTCAGCCTGCTTTAACCTAAATTTGCATCGCTTTGAAATCGAATCCCACCATCGCATATCATACCCTGGGCTGTAAACTGAATTTTTCAGAAACATCTGCCTTGAACCGTTTGTTTAATGATGAAGGTTATGAGAAAAAATCTTTCCAGGAAGACGCAGATGTGTATGTCATCAACACTTGTTCGGTAACCGAAAATGCAGATAAGGAATGTCGTCAACTCATACGTCGGGTTAAAAAACAAAATCCTGATTCGACGGTCGTCATTACCGGATGTTATGCCCAGCTTCAGCCGCAGCAAATTTCTGAAATCGAAGGTGTAGACTTGGTATTGGGAGCCTCCGAAAAATTCAATATCGTCAAACACGTTAAGGAATTTCGTGAAACAGGAGTAGCGGCCATTCATAGCTGTGAAATTGCCGCTATTGATGGCTTTCATGCCTCTTATTCCATCAACGACCGAACCCGTACTTTTTTGAAAGTGCAGGATGGTTGTGACTATAATTGTTCTTTTTGTACGATTCCACTCGCTCGCGGTCATAGTCGAAGCGATCGTATTTCCGGCGTATTGGACAATGTGAAAGAACTGGCCAGGAGTGGTGTTCAGGAAGTAGTCTTAACAGGTATCAACCTGGGTGATTTCGGCAAAGGTCATCAAGGCAATCGTAAAACGGAAGAAAGTTTTTATGATTTGATTCAAGCACTGGATGCCTTTGAGGGCATTCCACGATATCGGATATCATCGATTGAGCCCAACTTATTGAGTGAGGAAATTATTGCCTTTGTGTCTGAGTCCCGACGCTTTATGCCCCACTTTCATATTCCATTACAAAGTGGTAGCAATACCTTGTTGGCCTCTATGCGCCGCAGATATCGCCGTGAATTGTATGCAGAGAAAGTGCAAAGTATCAAAAGTAAAATGCCACATGCATGCATTGGCGCTGATGTGATTGTGGGTTATCCGGGCGAAAGCGAAAAACTATTTGAAGAAACGCTGGAGTTTTTAACTGCATTGGACATTTCCTATTTACATGTCTTTACTTACTCCGAACGGGAAAATACCCTCGCAGCCACGCTGGATGAGGTCGTACCCATGCAGATACGTAAAGAACGAAATGCCCGGTTAAGAAAATTATCTGATTTAAAGATGTTTGAGTTTACCCAAAAACATAAAGGTCAGTCGAGACCTGTTTTGTTTGAACAAAAAAATGAAGGCGGCCAGATGGAGGGATATACCGACAATTATATTCGTATTCAACGCCCTGCCCGCGAAGAAAATATGAACCAAATTTGTTTTGAAATTATTTAAACCCTCCCCCTAAAATCATGCATAAATTTCAGGTAACTATTCAGTTTGAAATGAATGAAACGTTTATGTCGCACGTTCCGGAACACCGGGCTTATATTGATGAACTCATCCGCAAAAACGTTGTAGAGCATTATGCGGTAAGTATGGAGAGTTATCGATTGTGGATCCTGATGAATGCAGAAAGTAAAGAAGCTATTCTGGATTATTTGTCCAAATCACCGCTTTACCAATGGTGGACGATTGAAGTGGATTCCCTCTTTGTTTATGACGGGAAGAGCTATCGACTTCCGGATCTGGTGTTGAACTAACTGAAACAAAAAAAATCACGCCACTTTAATATTTATCAAGGCCCCCAGCAAATTCCTTCATTGAAAAATTCCATCACTTCTGATATTGAAACCCATCCCCCATCTTCTGCTCGTCAGGTAGAACGGGTAGATATGAATGTGATATACAATAATCAGGATCGAGTGATACTGGATGTGCGCTCGCCCGGAGAATTTCAGCAAGGCCATATACCTGGCGCCAAAAACCTTCCTTTATTCAGTGATGAAGAAAGAGCTGTGGTTGGTACAGCCTATAAACAAGAATCGCCACAAAAAGCGATGGAATTAGGTTTAGGCATAGCGGGCGCCAAAATGAACCAATATGTAGAAACAGCGCACCTTTTAGCGCCGGATAAAAAAGTGTTGGTTCATTGCTGGAGAGGTGGTAAGCGCAGCGAAAGCATGGGCTGGCTATTGAATTTGTGTGGCATGGATGTACAAGTCCTGAATGGCGGTTATAAAGCATTTCGTCAATGGGGACGATCATTTCGTGAGCGTCATCCGTTGAAATTGATTGTGATTGGCGCACAAACAGGAAGTGGAAAAACCAAGGTATTACAAGCCTTAAAAAAACGAGGTGAGCAAATCATTGATTTAGAAGCACTTGCCAGTCATAAAGGTTCAGCTTTTGGATCCTTGGGCGAAAAAGAACAACCCAGTGCCGAACATTTTGAAAATTTGCTCATGCAAGTTTATCAAGTACTCAATCCGGAGAAGCGCGTATTTATCGAAAACGAAAGTAAGAAAATTGGTTGCTGTCCATTGCCCGACGACTTTTTTACACAAATGCACCAGGGTTTTTTTATGTATTACCAAATTCCTGAGTCAGCACGGATTCAATATCTGATTGATGATTATGCGCAGTTTGGTGTTGAGCCATTAAAAGAACGTTTTGAAAAAATAAAAACCAAATTGGGCGGAGATCTTTACAAAAAAGCCTTGGGCGCTCTGGAGAATCATGATTTTGCAGAAGCTGCCAGGGCCGCATTGCACTTTTATGATAAAACCTATCAATTTGGATTTGAACGAATCGACCATTCCAGAAAAACACAATTGGTTTTTAATCACGCCAATATCGAAGAAATCGCCGATCAACTTATATTCACTGCCAATCAACTCAATATTTCATGACACAACAAGAACCAATCCTACTTACTCAATACTCACATGGTGCCGGCTGTGGATGCAAAATTGCTCCGGCAGTTTTGGATCATATCCTCGCCAATTCAGCTTATAAAACACAGGTACCAGGACTATTGGTGGGCAACGAGGAAAGAGATGATGCTGCAGTTTTTGATTTAGGAGATGGGACTGCCATCATCAGCACAACCGATTTTTTTATGCCGATTGTGGATGACCCTTTCACCTTTGGTCGGATTGCTTCTGCGAATGCGATCAGTGATATTTATGCCATGGGCGGCACTCCTCTCATGGCAATTGCCATTTTGGGCTGGCCGGTAAATGTGCTTTCTGCCGAAGTAGCGGCATCGGTCATTGAAGGCAGTCGGAAAACATGTTTGGATGCCGGCATCCCTTTGGCAGGTGGTCATTCCATTGATTCTCCGGAACCCATTTTTGGTTTAGCCGTTACCGGACGGGTTAACATACCCCATTTAAAAAAGAATGGCGGGGCCCAGATTGGCGCAAAATTGTATTTAACCAAACCGCTGGGTATTGGCATTTTGTCTACAGCGCAAAAACAAAACAAACTACTTCCTGAACATATTCACCTAGGTCCTGACTGGATGCTTCAACTTAATCAGATTGGTCAGTTTTTTGGCACTTTATCCTGTGTTCAGGCCATGACGGATGTCACAGGTTTTGGATTAATGGGCCATTTAAAGGAAATGTGCGAAGCCAGTGATTGTAGTGCGGAAATTAATTTCGAACAGGTTCCTTTGATTGATGCGGAAATTCTGAAGTATTATCTCGATCAACAATGTATACCGGGTGGAACAAAACGGAATTGGGATAGTTACGGAAATCAGATTGCCTTGCACAACGACTTACAAAAACATCTACTTTGCGATCCACAAACCAGTGGCGGATTGTTGGTGGCCGTCAACCCAGACGAATCAGCACACTTTGAAGCCATTACCCTTGAACGCGGATTTGATTTGAAACCATTTGGAGTGATGATACCCCGAAAGGAAAAACGTATTTATATTCAATCTTAATTATGCCGAAAGATTTTAAAAAATATTATCAGATTGCCGGAACACACGAAGAAGTTTATTTGGCTTTGACCAATCCATTTACCATTTCATTATGGACAGGCGAACCCGCCGAAATGAGCACAGAACCCGAATCGGAATTCTCATTATGGGGCGGAAGTATAGTTGGTAAAAACCGAGCCTTTGTGCAAGATAAACTAATAGAACAAGAATGGTATTTTGGAGATGAACCTGAGCAGTCGATTGTAACGATTAAACTTCATCCAGTCGAAAAGGGCTGTTCAGCAGAGTTAAAACATACCAATATTCCTGACAAGGCTTATATCGATATTTGCCAAGGTTGGAACGAAAGTTACTTTGGTTCGTTGATCGCATTTTTTGAGGAAGATTAAACATTAGTCTTGAATTTCAAGCAGTGGGATTAACCCAGATTTTGTATCGTTCCAGAAAGACCATACAAAATTTGGGATTAACAAGAATTCCCTTGGAAAATTTGGATAAAGAAAAAAAACGTCCTATCCTTATGGAATAAAATCTTTCTCTATGACAAGTAAAATCAAAAACCTTTTCCAAACAGGACTCTTTTTAGCCGCTATTTGTAGCATGACTTTGTTGAACAGTTGTGCCGAAGAGAGCACAGAAAGCAGCACAGAACCAGCTCCCGTAGCTGCACCTGCTGCCGAAGCCACGCCTGCTCCTGCGCCGGCTGAAGCCGCACCTGCGCCTGCTGCTGCAGACGCTGCTCCGGCGAAAACAGACTCTATGGACGCTGCTGAAACCAAACCAACAGAACCATCTGTTAAACAGCGATAATTCTGTTATAAAAAAAATTGACTGGTGAGGGGTATTTACTCCTCACTTTTTTTTTCTGTCGAAATGGTATTATTTTGAGTTTGCTGAACAGGAGAATCACCGGAATGCTTGGTAGTCTTTTCATGATGAATATGGCCGGCTCCCTTGTTAGGATGAATACGTTTCACCAAAAGTTCAATCAGCCAATGTTCAATCTTATGATGCGTTGGAATGAGGATTGCTGCAATACTTACAAAAATTAATATTTCAAAAATAGGCGTATGATGCGTGATTCGTTGAACCACCGGGTGCATGAGAAGGGTGATGTATTCAAAAAAGAACAAGAGTGATAAGATGCCTAAAAATTTAATCACCGACAAACTCACTCTTCGTCGTGCCAACAAAATAGTCATTAAAAACATGCTGGGAATGAACATCAGAATAAATATATGTTGCAATTGTTGACGACGTTCCTCTTTCTCTTTCAACATTTTCTCTTGTAATTCCACCTGCCTCAAACTCTCATTGAAAGTCATTTGTTGAGTCATTCGCAGTTGTTCCATCCCCAATAAAGAATCTTTGAGTTGGAATTCAATACCCTGATAATAGTAAGCACTATCCATTCTTTTACGACCGGCAAAAAAGGACGCCAAAAAATGCGTAAGGTCCTGTTCCCTTGATAAAAAAGCCAACTTACGGGCAAGAAACAACCCATTGCGTGCAAAATACAGAGAAGAATCGTGCTGTCCCAATGCTTCATATGTTTTAGCCAATCCCAAATAAGCCTCGCACATCATATCTTCATCATTTTCCCGCAACATTTCGTTTAAGCCCAAGGTATACGTTTTTTGCGCCGCTTTCCAAGCCATTCCCCGTATCTGAACATTTCCAATTCCTAATAAAGCTTTCCCGTAACGATAATCATCCCGGTAATCGCTGGCCCATTTTTTGGCCCTGGTGTAAAAATGAATCGCCGAATCATCGCGCCCCTTTTTTTCATACACCTCTCCGATATTGAGCCAAACATTGTAATGAATTAAATCTGTTTTATCAACGGCAGATAGCGAATCTGCAGTTCGGTATGAATGAATGGCATTATCATAATCTTTGAGATAAGTGTAAACAATTCCGATATTATTATGCGCGCTGGCCATACCGGATGTTGACACCAGTTGTTCTTCAATCTGAAGTGTTTTTAAATAATACTCCAGGGCTTTATCATACTGTCCCATACGTGTAAGAATGATGCCCAGCACTTCATTCATGTTAGAAATCCCTTTTACATCTTTAATACGGGTCGCTTTGCGCAATCCACTATTTGCCCATAATAATGCAGAATCCGGATGGTAACGATACATGGCAAAACTGATATCGCGCATCACGATCACTTGTTGGGTGTCTTCCCGAATTTCGGTGAGCGCCCGAATCAGGCTATCTGCCAACTGACGTTGTGCATTTAACCTAAACGAAAAGCACAGATTGGCGCAAAAAAGGAACAACAAAAAACAGAATTTACCGAAATGCATAGGATTTGGTTGAAGGCGAAATAAAAGTAACCATATATTTTAATTCAAACACCTTTTGACTACCTTTAATGACGATTTTCAACCAAATCATCCTCTATGTTTGCACATTTCGCCAAGAGATGGAACTTCCATAATTTATCCAAAATCATTTTTGGAAGTACTCTTTTGATGTTGTTTTTTGCAATGAACTCAGGTTTGGCGCAAAACCGTCCGCTAAATAATACCAGCAAAAAAACCTATGCAATAGTCATCGGTATCTCTCGATATGCCGATCAGGGCATAGAACCCTTACAATTTGCACATCGCGATGCTGCATTATTTGCAGAGTACCTCGAATCGAAAGCAGGAGGAGAAGTACCTGCTGAAAACATCATTCTCCTGCAAAATAAAAAAGCAACCTGGTCTGCAGTGTATAAAGCCATGGATGATATCATGGAACGCTGTTCAAATGGCGATTTAGTGTACTTCTATTTTTCGGGCCATGGCGATATTGAAAATAAGCGGGTGTATAAAAATGGGTTCCTCATCTGTCACAATACTCCTCGCACAAATTATATCAATAGCTCCCTGCGTATTGAAGACCTCAATGAATTTGCAAACACACTTTCGTTGAATAAAAAAGCAAGAGTGGTATTAATTACAGATGCCTGCCATAGTGGTCGCCTCGCAGGTTCCAGCATGGGCGGATCTGCATTGATTGCGCAACAACTCCGTACCGTGATCAGTAATGAAGTGCGCCTCACCTCTTGTTTACCCAATGAAGTTTCTTTTGAAGACAAGAGCTGGGGGGGAGGCCGAAGTATTTTTTCATATTATCTCCTGTATGGCCTCAAAGGTTTGGCCGATGCAGATAAGGACAAAAAAGTTTCAGTGGTCGATTTACAATCATACTTACAAAAGTCCATTGCGAAAGATCCGATTCTCAAATCAAGGAATGAGAAACAAACACCGGTCATTCGGGGACCCGCTAGATTTGAACTCAGTCGAGTGGATTCCAATACCCTCGCCAGTTTAAAAAAACTCAATAACCTTAATCAGGATACCAACAATCAACTCATTCGGAAACCACTTCCACCGAGTCCATCAAAAACATTTTTCGAATTCTTGGACAACTATCAACCAAATATTGAAAAATTTGTCCCATATCGAACCTTGCTGGCGCTGGATAAAAACCAATGGCATCGACGAATTTTTGATTCGGTTTATCATCATTTATACAACCAAATAGCAAGCAGTGCTACCCCATCATTGGATTCATTGAAATTGCAAAAGATTCAATCGTATGAAAAAGAATTGAACAAAAATCCGGATGCCTTAAAACGATTTTATAATGAGTATTTATCCAGGCTCAGCGAACGCGGACAACAAGTCATCAATCTGTATCTGGAAGGTGATGAGGCCGCATTGGAAAAAATGAGATACTATAATTCAGTCGATAACCAATTTGAGGTTTACACTGATATGCTGGAATTCGCTTTTCAGTTGTCGACACCCAAAAGCCCTATGCAACGAAATCTGGAAATACTTAAAAATTATTTCTATGCTGTGGCATGCCGACTCAACATGTTTAAAACAGCCAATCGGGATTCAAGTCAACTACTATTATTATCTGCTCAACAAGCAATCGCCTTCGCTTTAAAACTTGAAAAAAATGCCGCCTATCTGCACAATGAAGCCGGATTAATTTGGCGACTTCAGGGTAATTATGCAGCAGCCATTTTTCATTTCAAAAAAGCTACAGACATCTCACCACAGTGGTTCATTCCATGGACGCATCTCAGCGCAACCTATTGGTCGCTCAACCAATGGGATTCTAGCCGGAATAGCCTTCAAACAGCAGCGAGTATACAAGCAAATTTCTCCGGTGTCCTGAATCAAATGGGCAGATTCGCTGAGAGGGAAAAAAATTTACTACTGGCCGAACAAAATTATCATCATAGCATCAAACAAAATGATCGGCATTATTTCCCATTCGAACGACTGGGTTATATCCAAATGGAATACAATGAATTCCGAGAAGCGGATTCAAATTTTTATGAAGCTGAAAAACGCAAAGCCGGCTTTCATTTTTTTAGTCCGCAACAAGGAGAATCTATTTTACCCCCCACTCATGAAATCCCTTTTGATATGTCTCAGGGTATTTGTATGCTGCCGGATTCTATTCTTCCTAACGACCTGATCAATTTGTTTTTAAAAGGCTATCAGGAATTTACTTTTTTCAACCTGGAATCATCCATTCAGTATTTTCAAAAATGCCTGGCCCGAGATCCGAATTTTCCGTTGGCCAACCATTATTTAGGACGGGTTTACCTATCGAAAAATCTTTGGCCTGAGGCGGTCTTTTATTTCAAAAAATCCGGCCAAGATTATTTATCCGGTGATTCCTTCTTGGCGTATTCTAAAAAATATCAGAAAAATATTGTTGCAAAGGATTCGGCCACCTCGGATTGTATTTATCAATGGTTTCGCCGATTACATTACCCGAAACAATATGATCTATACTTTTTAGCCTATGCTTATGAAAGATGGAATCGTTTTCATCGTGCCGCATCCACTTATCAAAAACTGGTAGATATCAACCCGAAAGATTCTATTCCTTTTTTTAAACTCTGGTTAAGCTATGAAAAATTAGGTTTATGGAAGGAAGCCCATGAAAGTATTTTGTTATTTGCCAAACACCATGATTCCAAATTTGTAGTACAAGAAAGAAGCGCATTTTATCGGCGGGTCGACTCGACGAAGAGCAGTCCGGAATGGGCTTATGAAGCCGGCCGATTTCATTTCGGTCTGGGCATAGAAGAAGAAGCGCAAGCACGCCGCAGTAAAAAGAAACCTTATCTCGAACCTAAAGAAGAACAACTTTGGGACCAACTCGCCTATCGCGAACCATTCGTCGTTCCGTGTACCGCGGAAAGTTTATGGAAGGCCCCTAGTGTGCGCCATCATGCCTATCGGGCACTGTATTATTTACGCAAAGCTTCCAACAATACCCTTGACGGGAATATGGAAGCCGATTGCTACCATAAAATGGCTGATTTGTTTGAACGACTTGGCGCGGCAGATTCTGCTATTTTATACTATCGCAAATCACTGATGGTAGATACCGCCGAAAATGTACGTGAAAAATTAATCGCCCTTCAAATTACCGATCACTGGCCTTATGATGCCATGTTAAATATGGACACATTAAATATGTCGGGGGCAATGGATATAGAAGATTATCCCACTTATGCCATGTTTAAATACAAAGCCAATCAGGCCGGTATTGCACAGCAATTGATGGACACTCTTCAATCCAGAAATTTGGCCCTTACCGATCAGGTAGTGCTGATTGGCATTCAAACAAAATTGACTTTACAGCAATATGAAGAGGCCAAAAAAATGATGCTCATCTGGATACAGAAACATCCTACAGATCATCAAATGATGTATGCGCTGGCACGTGTTTACTTAAAAACGCAACAAGAAACGGAAGCTTACGATCTTTTAAAACAAGCCATCGTCAGCGGATTTTCTTATTATTGGGTTTTACAAAATGATCCGGCATGGACCGTGGATCAAAAACAATCTGCGAACTGGAAAAAGTTAACAGAGAAAGTCAAACAACCTGAAATTAAAGAATAACAAAATTCTCCATATTCGAAATGGCATGAGTCATACTAAGCTATATTCCGAGTCAAAATATCCAGTCCCGAAATCACGGAATACATCCCAATTCGTTAAGCAGGAAAATCGGACAAGCCATACTTCGCCCTAGTCATTAACATCGTACACAGGCGTCTGATAACAAATATTGGTTTCTATTCGGGGCGTATCACAATAGGTGCGATTTGCTTTGCGGCTTGTTTGCACTTTTGTATCCTCAAAAATTTGATACCACGAAGGTCCGGTTTTACTTTTACTACAATGAGCCTCTAAACTCGATTTAAAAAAATAAGAGAAGAAGCCGCCCATTCTTTTATTGCCGGCTGCACGTTGAGTTGTATCGGCGGCGCAAGCCAAAATCGATTTTGGTTGTGGGTCTAAAAATAATTTTCGCACATTATTCATAAACATAAAAGCAGGAATCGTTTTCTTTTTCAGGAACCAAGGTGCACTCACCATTGGAGCGCCTACGTAACTATTACAACAATCGCCCAACACCAAATTCAACCTCGCCCCTTTTGCTAAAATCCGGTCATATACATCTACAATCGAAAGTTTTTCCTTATTATAATCCTGCCCGGGTTTATAAGTCAAGTCTAAGTGCGGAAACCGGCGCGAATCATTGGGCTGTCTAAATCCATGTCCGGAATAATAAAACACCACAATATCTTTATCACGCTGTGGTTGAAGCATCACCAAAGCGCTCAATACATTTTTTCTCGAAAACTGCGTTCCACTGATTCGTCTAATTTTTATAGGTGTGCCTAAAAATTTGGCAATATTCTTAAACAATTCTTCGGTACGTGCCATGTCCTTCTGACAAGACACCCCGATGCTTTTATCGAGGGTATTGGCTACAAGAATCAAATGAATATTGATTCTTCGTTCAAGTGGCGAAATATCTTTGGAATTTAGAGCAAGCGCCTGCAGCACAAAAGAATCGTCCTGAAAAAAATAATCATTCAATAAGGCCGTATCGATTTGGGTATTCGGAACAGACCGGCTCTTAAAATTCGAATTGGCGGTCATTTGCCATTTCCCTCCTCCCAGCTCATCCACGATGCCCGCTGGCTCCAATTCCTTTTTAGCATTTAAACGAAACAGAAAAACAGGTTTCCACTTCTCGGTTTCTCCCATGAGTAATTCCACATCCGTTGTTTTCATCAAAACCGCATTGTTCATTAAACGGCCATTTTTATCAAAAGCATCCGATTCATAATATTTCATTTCCAGTAAACAATCACTGTGGGTAACAGGATCATCATAGCGCATTCGAATGAATCCCAAATCTTCAGCTTGTTGGACCAATAAAGATTTAACCTGTACCGATTGCCCCTTGATTTGGGCATTAAAATTCATCTCATACCAATTTTGCGCATTTACATAAAATGGAAAAAGGGCAAGGAAGATCAAACAACCGAATAATTTGTTCATTTAGATTTGGATTTAGCCATTCCAAGATACAAACAAATCTTGTTTATCAAATATTCAAGTCGGAAAAATGAATGGCCGTTTTGATTGGAATGGCTTTTATCTATTCAATGCCTGAAAGTAGCAATAGAATCAAAATACAATACTGGATAACATTTTTTCTTCCATCGGGTTCATCCTATCTTTGAACCACTTGAAATTTTCAGACATCATATCACTTGCCCGTAAAGCGATTCAGTCAAATAGGTTGCGATCCAATTTAACCATCGCCATTATCGCCATCGGCATTACCGCATTGATTGGAATAATCACCGTGATTGAGGTATTAAAAGGCACCATTCATACAAGTTTCAGCAGTATGGGTTCCAATACTTTCTCGATTAGTGCCCAAAGTTTTTTCACCAAAGGCGGCCGACATGGTCGACAAAAAAGGGTGCGTCAAAGCGAAGAAGACAATCGTATCAAACTCAGTGATGCACGTCGATTTCAGGATGTCTACCCTTATCCTGCAATCAGCAGCCTTTCATTGGTTGCAACCAATACAGCCACGGTTAAACGAAACACCAAAAAAACCAATCCCAATATTGTGGTCATGGGAACCGACGAACATTATCTCACCGTTTCGGGCACTTTGTTGGAAGCCGGCCGAAATTTTAATGCTTTAGATGTGAGCAGTGGAGTCAATACCTGTATTTTAGGCAATGGGATTGCCAAACAATTATTCGGGAAAGTGAACAAAGCAGCCAATGGACTCATACAAATAGGCGATGCCCGATACCGCATATTGGGTGTGATGGAAAGTAAAGGAGCCAGTTTTATCAATCGTACCGATAACATGATTTTGGTAACATTGGCCAATGCCCGACAACGATTTTCGCTCAGCAATAAATCATGTGTAATTAGTATTCATGTGAATGATATGAAGAAAATGGATTATGCCATTGACGAAGCAGAAGGAACCATGCGAGCCATTCGACGTTTAAAAGGATATGAAGAAAATAATTTTGCCATCAATAAAAATGACGAGATCGCAAATTCATTGATTGAAAATTTAAGTTTTGTTGCATTGGCTGCCAGTCTGATAGGCTTTATCACACTTTTGGGTGCGGCTATTGGATTAATGAATATCATGTTGGTTTCGGTAGCTGAACGTACGCGCGAAATTGGATTGAGTAAAGCCGTTGGAGCAACCGACGAAACCATCCGAAGGCAATTTTTAATTGAATCAGTTATTATTAGCTTAACTGGTGGCTTGATAGGTATCGTGGTGGGCATTCTGATTGGTAATTTACTTTCCCTGGCATTCGGCTCCGCATTTATCATCCCCTGGTTGTGGATTGCGATTGGATTGAGCATTTGTGTGGTTGTAGGATTGCTGGCAGGTATTTACCCGGCGCTCAAAGCAGCCCGTTTAAATCCGATCAATGCCTTGCGATATGAATAATACCTGGATCAATTTGCCGGGAAAATAAAATGCAAACGAGATCATAAATTCTGCTATCACTGAGAAGCACATTGAACTGTTCAGCATACTATTTTTCAAGCACATTCTAGATGTTTCAAGTTTAATGTACACGCAAGTTTAAAAGCTTGGTAATCGATTCTCCCATATTTGAGTTACATTTATACTATAAATAACCTACATGAAAAAAA
>JBMOFV010000019.1:0-49112 GCA_049318705.1 Chitinophagaceae bacterium | reverse complement strand
AATTAAAGAACAAACCACCTACTCATTCTCATTCTCTTCCTCATTCTCATTCTGTAACCGCCCGGGATGGCAGCAAATTACCCCTCATCGAGTTCAGATAACTCTTTTTATCTACAGTTCGACATGCCGCAAAGCCGAACATGTCGAACAGCAGGTCCTTTTCGATACCCACGCTATACGCTTGAAGTAATCAATAATGCCATATGCCACATATAAAAAAATTTAAGCCCCTTTATCTAAAGTAGATAAACTATCAATCAGGGGTGGTTCGGCCTTTTGCGCTATGCAGAGAAACTGCTACATTTGTGAACTTCTGAAAATTGAAATAAGTACTCATTCACACTAAATTACTAAGATGCAATTCCATCAAATCTGCCACAAACTCAAACCCCTGACAGCCATTTATTTGTGTTTAAATCTATTGGCTTGCCAGAACAATTCCGAACCAGAAAAGACTAAAGTCAACCCTTTAGGCGATGTGATTGGTTCGCACATCGATTCAACGATTCATCCCGGTGATGATTTTTTTAATTATGCCAACGGTGGTTGGATTAAAAAAAATCCGATTCCTCCTTCAGAAAATGGATGGGGAATCTTCAATTTAGTGGCTGATGAAAATTTTGCCCGTGTGCGTAAAATTAGTGAGGATGCCAGTAGTCAAAGCGCAGCAAAAGGAAGTGCATTGCAACAAATCGGCGATTTCTTTTTTGCCGGTATGGATTCGGCTACCATAGAACAATCCGGATTGTCGCCCTTGCAAACCATTCTTGATCAGATTCAGGCCATCAATACCACCGGCGATTTACTCAAAATGGTCAATACCTTACAAATGAATGGTGCTGCACCTCTGTATGGTTTGTACATCGGTCAGGATATGAAAAATAGTGAGAAAAATTTTCTCTATCTTTCACAAGGTGGATTGGGTTTACCCGATCGCGATTATTATTTTAACACCGACCCTGAAACCGCTGAAATACGCAGCGCATATGAAAAATATGTCCAAAAGGTTTTTCAGTTGTCCGGTTCAGACTCCGTGAAGGCTGTTCAAATGGCGAAAAATGTGATCGCTTTGGAAAAAGAAATGGCATCATCCCATAAAAAACTGGCTGAATTACGCGATCCTTATGCCAATTATAATAAACGTTCATTGAACGACCTGATGATGCTCGCACCGGCCATGGAATGGAATACTTCGCTCAATCAAATGCAACTTTCTGCCGATTCAGTCATTATTGGTCAACCGGATTTTGTAAAAAAAATCAACGGATTGCTGAGTACTGTTCCGATGGACACCTGGAAGGCCTATTTGCGCTTACACCTGATTGCCGCATTTTCGGATTACCTGAGTGCTCCATTTGATCAGGCCCATTTCGATTTTTATGGCCGCACCATGCGTGGCTCCAAAGAGCAGCGACCAAGATGGAAACGTGTTTTAGAAGCACAGGAAGATGCCTTGGGTGATGCACTCGGACAATTATTCATCAAAGAATATTTCCCCGAAAAAACCAAGAAACGTTACGAAGATTTAGTAGAAAGAATTGTTGAAAGTTATCGTGAACACATTCAGAAAATTGATTGGATGAGTGATAGTACAAAAACAAAAGCACTGACCAAACTAAATGCCATTACCAAAAAAGTGGGTTACCCCAGTAAATGGAAAGATTATAGCAAAATGAATATCAGCCGAAGTTCATACTGTGCGAATGTGATTGCCGCCAATGAATGGAGTTTCAGATATGAAGCCGATAAATTAAATAAGCCGGTAGACCGCACTGAATGGGGCATGACACCACAAACGTATAATGCCTACTACAACCCTTCCAATAATGAAATCGTTTTACCTGCTGCCATTTTCACAGCTCCGGGTTATAAAGATGAAGATATAGATGATGCTGTTATTTATGGATATGTTGGCGCATCAACGATTGGACATGAACTCACGCATGGATTTGATGATGAAGGACGACAATTTGATGAAAAAGGCAATCTAAAAAATTGGTGGAGCGAAGAGGATGAAAAACGTTTTAAGAAAAAAGCCCAAATGTTGGTTGATCAGTTTAATGCATACACTGTTCTCGGAAACAAACATCCTAACGGCGAAGCAACTTTAGGTGAAAATATCGCCGACCTGGGTGGCATTGTCATTGCATTGGATGCCTTTAAAAAAACACAGCAGTTTAAAGAAGGAAAATCCATTGCGGGTCTTACCCCACTACAACGATATTTTTTAGGTTACGCGTATGGATGGATGCAAACCCGCACAGACAAAATGCTGGCCACACAATTATTAACGGATGTGCATGCTCCCATATTTTTACGGGTGAACGGACCAATGAGTAATTGCGATGAATGGTATACTGCATTTGGCGTGGATAGTACCCGTAAAATGTATCGTGATAGTAGTAGTCGGGTTAGAATTTGGTAAGCATGAATATTGTATTTTTAGGTACTCCCGACTTTGCAGTAGCCTCCCTTGAAGCCTTGTTAAAAGCCGGTTTGAATGTGGTAGGTGTTGTAACCGCGCCCGATAAACCTGCCGGCCGTGGCATGAAACTCCAAATGAGTGCTGTTAAACAATGTGCAGTCAGGCATGATATTCCCGTGTTGCAGCCAGAAAAACTCAAAGACCCTGAATTCTTAAACCAATTGGATGCCCTGAAAGCTGATTTGCAAGTTGTAGTTGCATTCAGAATGTTACCTGAGCTGGTTTGGAATCGACCTCAATATGGAACAATTAATGTGCATGCTTCTTTGTTGCCGCAATACAGAGGCGCGGCACCGATCAATTGGGCCATCATCAACGGTGAATCCGAAACCGGCGTAACGACCTTCAAACTGAAACATGCGATTGACACTGGAAATATTTTACTTCAAACTAAAGTCGCCATTCAACCGGATGAAACGGCCGGTTCATTGCATGATAAACTGATGGTAGCAGGTGCAGACCTTTTAGTTAAAACCATCGAATCCCTGCAAAATGGAACCTTAATTGAATCGGAGCAAACAACGGATGAGCACATTCAACATGCCCCTAAAATTTTTACGAATGATTGTGCTATTCAGTGGCTCAAGCCCGGAAAAGAAATTGATCAATTGGTACGAGGATTGAGTCCATACCCGGCAGCCTTTTCATTTCTGCAAGGCAAACGAATCAAGATTTTTAAGGTCGCATTTCATGAATCTCAGACAGCATCTCTGGCGCCCAATGAAGGAATTATTCGGGACGGGCGACTTTTTTTTACTTGTGCAGATGGTGAAATAGAAATTCTGGATTTACAGATGGAAGGTAAGGCGAGAATGTCTGCAAAGGACTTTCTCAGAGGTTGGCGCCATTCAGACTCCCATTCACAAGGATTTGCATAAAAGAGTAAAGTTCCTGATCATTTTTATCTTTCGCAAATTCAGTGAGCGAAGGTAAATGCAACTTATAATAATGATGCGAATGGCACATCTCTAACAAGGTGGTCGCTAATGATTTTGGGTAAGGATATTGTTTGTTACAAGCCTGAATGATATCTGCAATGCGTGCACAAAGTTCCTTGAAGGGCTTAAAGAATTGAAATTGATTGTCCTGCCCTACATGTTTCGTCAAATAAGATTTAGATCCTTCGGCAATCACAATATTTTGCAGTAGCTCCTCATTGATATAGGTTGTACTAATATCATCTTTAATTTTCCGACTGAGTAGCTCCACCACCCGATTCAGTTGTTCTCTGGAGTCATTCATGTTTTGGGTAAGTATAATGATTCGATACTCCAACCAACTCCAATACCAGGAAACCAAATAAGTTAACAATCGGTGTTTATTTTCGAAATACCGGTAAATACTCGCCTCAGTTGTGCCCATGTATTCACCCAACTTTTTAAAAGTAAACCCTTCAAAACCCAGTTCGTTGATGAGTTCAATGGAATTTAGAATGATGCGTTGCCCCAATTCCGTTGATTCCGGGTCCCTGAGATACAGAGATTCATTCATTTGAATGCGTAAATTCAATTGCATAAATGAAATAGTTTTAAATTGATTTTACAAATATCGGATAGTTTTACAATTATTTACAATAGTATTACTATCTTTTTTAAAACTTTTACTATTTTTGTCCAGATTTAAAAAAAGCTACATTACACTTTTAAAAAAGCGAAGATGCCATTAAACAGATTTAGGAAACTGCGATTGCTCGAAAAAAAGGACCTCTACACGATTTATACTTTTGCCATTTTTAGCGGTATCATCCAATTGTCTTTGCCACTAGGCGTACAAAGTATTATAGGTTTTGTTATTAGTGGAGTCTTTTCTGTTTCAATCGTTTTACTCATCGGATTAATCCTGACAGGTATATTCTTTGCCGGTTTGTTACAGATTATGCAGATGAATGTGATTGAAAAGGTTCAGCAAAAACTATTTCATTTCTATGCCTTCAGATTTAGTGGACAATTACTGGATATCAATATGGGATCTGTTCAGGATGCAGCTTATCCTGAATGGACCAATCGTTTTTTGGATATTACCACCCTGCAAAAAAGTTTGACAAAAATTTTATTGGATATTCCCTTGGCTAGTATTCAAATTGTTTTAGGACTATTTATCATTTCCATTTATCATCCTTTATTTTTAGTGATGGTGTTCGTTTTACTTCTCATTGTTTTTATCATCTTTTACCTGAGTAGCTCAACGGCTCTTCAAACAAGTATCAAAGAAAGTTCCTATAAATATGAAGTGAGTTCCTGGTTACAACAAATGGCTCGTGCTGTACATAGTTTTAAACTAAACAGAACTTATCAGTTACAGGATTCTAAACTTGACTATCGTGTAACATCCTATATCGACTACCGCACACGCCATTTTAAAATTTTATTGTTTCAGTTCAAAAATCTGATTTTCCTGAAAATCATGATTACAGCTGCAATGCTTATTCTTGGTACCTATCTCCTCCTCAATCAACAATTAAATATCGGACAATTCGTAGCTGCAGAAATCATCATCATCACCATGATTGGCTCAGTCGAAAAACTCATTACCAACTTAGATAGCCTCTATGATAGCCTTACCTCCTTCGAAAAACTGGAAACTTTTAGCCATGAAGAACAGGAAGTCAATGGTTCAATTACACTCCCCCAGCAATCTCAAGGCCTGGCAATCGAACTTCGTGATATTCGTTTTGGTTATGGCGACCGTCCTGCTATTTTCGAAAACCTCAACTTATCGATTCAGGCCGGGGAAAAATTATTGATCACAGGAGGAAATGGAGCAGGAAAATCATCTTTACTCAGAATCCTTACCAGCTTATATCATCCACAATCCGGAAGTATCAATTACAATCAAACGCCAAAAACTCAATTAAATTTGTTCACGCTCCGTCAGGAAATTGGAGTGGCATTGGGTCAACCGGAAATATTCTCTGGCAATATTTTTGACAATATCGCCATCGGAAATCCAGATATCTCCATTCCGCACATGATGAATTTGTGCAGAAAAGCCGGCGTAGAATCGGCTATCCTTCAAATGGAAAAAGGCTTTGATACGGAACTCGACTTAAACAGCCGCAAATTACCCCGTACCCTTTGGAAGAAAATACTCATTCTACGAGCCATTGCCGGTAATAAAGCATTGATCGTGCTGGATGAACCTTTTGCAGAATTAGATGATCAATCCGCAAAAGATTTGTTGCAGGTTATATTGGAATGTACCAAAAATTCCACGCTTGTGATTTCTACTCAAGGACACTTGTTTGACGATTATGCCGACCGTATTATTCGTCTTGATAGCGCAAATCATTTTGTTGAATTAAAAAATAAACGCAATGCCTAATCAGGTTAGTTCAAATTCTTTTAATAAAATATATAATATCGACCGAACCTACAAACTCAGTCGAATGTTAAGCATTACTATGGTTATTTTGCTCATTATTTTATTTCTACCCTGGACCCAGAATATTCGAACAACGGGTAAAGTGACAACATTGAGGCAGGAACAAAGAGCCCAGCAACTAAATACCACAATCAGTGGACGTATCGTTAAATGGTATGTACGCGAAGGTGATATGGTTGAAGCCGGTGATACCATTGCACATATTGCAGAGGTAAAGGAAGATTACTTAGATCCACAACTTCTTGAAAGAACCCAGGAGCAACTCAATGCCAAAAATCGAAGTGTTGAATTGTATCAGGGAAAATCAGAAGCCCAACAAAAACAATATGAAAATCTGAGTGCTTCTTTGACCTTAAAATCGGAACAATTAATCAATAAAAGAAAACAGCAAACGCTGAAAGTTCAATCTGATGAAGCCACACTTCGCGCGGTTCAAAATGATTTACAAATTGCCCGTAAACAATACGATCGTCAAAAAGAACTCTATGACAAAGGACTCGTTTCTCTGACTCAATTAGAACAACGATCTGTAGCCCTTCAAAACCTGGAAGCCCGTCGAATTAGCGCCGAAAATAATCTCAACAACAGCAAACAGGAACTGGATATCATTGATTTGGAACAACAAAGTATCCGGCAGGATTACATGGAAAAAATGAACAAAACACAGGGGGAAATTTTACAAGCCCTTTCGCAAGCTGCCACCGGGCAGGGAGAAGCCTCTAAATTACAAAACCAGTATGCCTCCTATCGATCGCGAAGTTCATTTTATTATATCATCGCTCCACAGGCAGGTCAGGTGGTTCAGGCCCGTCGAAATGGTGTTGGTGAAATATTGAAAGAAGGAGAATCGATCGCTCAAATCGTTCCACCAAAAGCAGATATGGCTGTTGAACTCTTTATCCGTCCTTTGGATGTACCTCTTGTTGCACCCGGACAAAAAGTACGCTTTGTATTCGATGGATTTCCGGCTATTGTATTTAGTGGTTGGCCTCAAGCCAGTTATGGTACATTCGGCGGAATCGTCACAACGGTTGAAAATAATTTATCCCCCGAAGGCTATTATCGCATTCTAGTACGTGAAGATACGACTATCAAAAAATGGCCGGAAAGTTTAAAACTAGGCACTGGTACTCAAGCCATTGCCCTATTAAAAGATGTCCCTATTTGGTATGAAATCTGGCGAAATATCAATGGTTTCCCTTCTGATTTTTACACCCCAAATACCAACGAAAAAAAAGAAAGTAAGAAATGAAATATTTCATCGTAAGCCTTCTCGGATTCTGGGGTTATGCCTTTTATTTTCCTGTCAACGCTTCAGCCCAAACACTGGATGTTGAAACTTTTATACAGATGGTTGTCAAGTACCATCCGGTTGTAAAAAGAACCAATTTGGATATTTCCATTTCTGAATCTGAATTGTTACAAAGTCGGGGCGCTTTCGATCCTCAACTCAAATCTTCCTTTTCCCGCAAGGATATGGGAGGAATCACTTATTACAACTACCAGCAAACCGAACTAAAAATACCAACCTGGTATGGTATCGAAATTTCGGGTGGAATTGAATCTGTAAATGGAAGTAGTACGGATCCTCAGGAAACAAAAGGTGAATCATCTTATATCGGCATTTCATTGCCTGTATTACAAAATCTACTACTTGACAAACGACGGGCCGCACTCCAAAAAGCTCGTATCATGGTGGACTATAGTAAAAATGAACAGCTCGCGGTAATCAATGATATTCTGTTGGAAGCGCTTTTACAATATTGGGAATGGGTTCGATTGGATCAGGAATTAAATATGCTTTTATCGGTAAAACAGAATATCGAACAAAGGCTCAATTTTACAAATACCACCATTGCCATTGGAGAACGTGCGCCTATTGACTCACTCGAAGCTCAGGCACAGCTCTTGTTTATTGAAGGTTTGGAAAATGAATTACAAGTGGCTGTGAGAAATGCAAAAATTGCTTTATCTGCTTACACCTGGACAGAAAACGGTCAAGCGGTTAATTTACCACAAGACCTCAAACCTGCAGAAGGATTATTACAAATTGATAATATTCGATTTGAAGCAGAAACACAGCAATTCTTTGAACAAGAAGCCATGCGAAATCATCCCGAGTTACAAGCGTATCCGATTAAATTACAATACCTTGAAGTAGATAAAAGATGGGCGTTTCAGCAATTACTACCCAAACTTGATCTCAAATACAATCAATTGGGCAAGGGTTTTAACCTGCTCAATAGTAGTTTGCAACCGCTGTTCCAAAATAATTTTCAATATGGCGTTCAATTTAGCATGCCACTTCGATTATCCGAAGGGAGAGGTCAATACCGGATTGCCAAATACCGGATTCAACAAACGGAATTGGATCGTGATTTAAAGCAAAAACTAATTCAGAACAAAGTGTCGATGGAGTTTCAACAATTGACTCAAATACAAAAACAACTTTCTATTCAGCAATCATTACTCAGAAATCAGGAAGGTTTGCTGGATGGTGAAAACATTCGGTTTACCAACGGTGAAAGTTCTTTGTTTCTGGTGAACAACCGCGAACAAAAAGTGATTGAAACCAAACAAAAACTCATTGCACTTAGTTCAAAATACCTGCAGCAAAAAATCAAATTGCGCTGGGCCTCCGGAATTTTGTCGACCATTCAATAAGGTTTTCGGTAAATTTTATTTACTGGATAAATGAATTACATTTATCCACTGAAAATCTTTTTCATGGAACAACAAAAAACGACCAATCATAATGCCGCTTTGGCAACCATCATTTCTGTATTCTTTTTTTGGGGATTCGTGGCAGCCAGTAATGGAGTGCTGATTCCCATGCTGAAAAATCATTTTAAACTCAATCAGTTTCAATCGCAGTTGGTTGATTATGCATTCTACTTTGCCTATTTCGTTGGTTCACTCATTTATTTTTTCTGGAGCAAAGCGCTTGGCGATCCATTTAATAAATATGGAATGAAAAAAGGCTTGGTGCTGGGTTTACTAATTTCTGCTTTCGGGGCAATGCTTTTCGTACCTGCGGTTTCTATGAATCAATACATCTTTTTCCTCGTTGGATTGTTTGTGATTGCCTTTGGTTTTTCGCTTTTACAAATTGTCGCGAATCCATTTGTCATCAATTTGGGAGATCCCTCTAAGGGCTCCTTTCGATTAAATTTAGCAGGAAGTATTAATTCGTTGGGCACTTCACTCGGACCGGTAATTTTTGGATTTGCCCTTTTTGGTTCACCTAAATCAGCAGCAGTCACTAACATTGGTATTGAAGCCGTTAAATTACCCTTTATCATTTTGAGTGTGGTATTGGTTGTCGTTGCCTTGTTTCTGGCATATTCGAAACTGCCTAGTCCGAAAAATGAAGAGGTGAAGGAATCCAGTATGGGTGCCCTGAAATACCCTCAATTGGTATTGGGCATGTTGGCCATTTTCATTTATGTAGGCGTTGAAGTAACCATTGGGAGCAACATGGGTGCCTTATTAGAAAAACCGGAAATTAAGGGCATTGATCATACACAAATAGCGAAATACATTTCATTGTATTGGGGAAGTTTAATGATTGGCCGTTGGACGGGTGCACTCAGCGTTTTTAATTTGAGCAGTACAACAAAAATGATTTTAAAAATTCTAATTCCATTTGTAGCATTTGGGGTTGTTTTATTCTTTAATCAACTGAGAGAAGGTGCAGTGGATGATTTATACATTTATGCGATCTGGATCATCGTTTTCATTATCGCCAATTTTATGGCCGATGAAAAGCCGGCAAGAACTTTAATGATTTTTGGATTGGCTGCAACGGTCATGATGCTCATCGGATTGTTTACCACAGGTGATGTTGCGCTTTATTCTTTCATGAGTGGGGGTCTTTTCTGTAGTGTCATGTGGCCTTGTATTTTTAATCTGGCCATTGCCGGTTTGGGCAAGTACACCACACAAGGTTCATCCTTATTGGTGATGATGATTTTGGGCGGGGCCATTATTCCTCCACTGCAGGGAAAACTGTCAGATTTACCTTCTATTGGCATTCATCAATCGTATTGGATTGCAGTCGTTTGTTTTCTCTTCCTGGCCTGGTATGGCTATCGTGTAAAAGGTTTATTACAAAAACAAGGCATTGATTATGACCAAGGAACTGGTTCTGGGCATTGATATTGGCGGTACAAATACCGTTTGGGGCATCGTGGATGTAAGAGGTCAAATTTTATCCACTGGTAAAATATCTACAAAGGGCCACCCGAATCCGGAAACATTTATGCAGGCTTTGCATACCAGTGTAAACGCGGGAGCTCCTGCTGAATTAATCTCTCAAATTACGGGCATTGGTATTGGTGCACCGAATGGGAATTATTACTCCGGTTGTATCGAATTTGCGCCAAATCTTGAATGGAAAGGAGTCATTCCGCTCAAAGATTTAAGCGAAAAACATTTTCAAATCAAAACCCGAATCACCAACGATGCAAATGCAGCGGCCTTGGGTGAAATGCAATATGGTGCGGCCAGAGGCATGAAAGATTTTATCATGGTAACTTTAGGTACCGGTGTGGGTAGTGGTTTTGTGGCCAATGGTGCACTCATATACGGACATGATGGATTAGCGGGTGAATTAGGCCATGTCATTGCCGTTCGTAATGGCAGATCATGTGGCTGTGGACGCAAAGGTTGTTTAGAAACCTATACTTCCGCAACCGGAGTGGTGAGAACAGCTCAAGAGTTGTTAGAAAATTATCCGGGCAAGAGTTTGTTACAGGATGTGCCACTGAGTTCAAAAGAAATTGCCAATGCAGCCGAAAAAGGAGATGAACTTTCTATCCAGATTTTTGATTTCACAGCACAAATTTTAGGGCAAAGCCTGGCCGATGCAGTTGCTATCACTAGCCCTGGCGCCATTATTCTTTTTGGTGGATTGTCACAATCCGGAGAGCTTCTTATGAAACCACTCAAAAAATATTTTGAAGAAAATCTGCTGAGCATTTACCGAAATAAAGTTCAAATTTTATCTTCCCAATTACCCGAAAGCGATGCCGCTGTGCTGGGAGCAGCAGGTTTAGCTTGGAATTAGGACATTCTTCATACCACATAACCGCTCATCCATATTTTCTAAACGAATAGAACAGTTCCATTTAATTTTGAGCTATTATCATTTTTATGCTCAAATTACAACAGGTTAAAAAATATTATGCCGGACAAAAAGCGGTGGATGATGTGAGTTTTGATGTTCGACAAGGAAGTATTTTTGGTTTACTCGGCCCAAATGGTGCAGGAAAATCCAGCATCCTTCGAATGATTACCGGAATCACCCAACCGGATAGCGGTGAAATTTATATTGAAAACCAAAAAATAAATGCCCTTAGTCAGAGCGAATCCATTGGATACATGCCGGAGGAACGTGGGTTGTACAAAAAAATGAAAATCGGCGAACAGGCGATGTATTTAGCCCAGCTGAAAGGACTAACCCGTTTACAAGCCAGCCAACAAATAAAAATATGGTTTGAAAAATTAGATATGATGAGTTGGTGGAATAAAAAGGTTGAAGATTTAAGTAAAGGGATGTCGCAAAAATTACAATTTGTGACAACGGTTATTCATCAGCCCAAATTGCTCATATTGGATGAACCTTTTAGCGGACTCGACCCTGTTAATAGTGAAGTGATCAAGAAAGAAATTTTTCAACTTTCAAAATCCGGTACCACTGTTTTATTTTCAACCCATCGTATGGAACAAGTTGAAGAAATTTGTGAAGACATCGTATTAATCAATAAAGGAAAAGTGCTCATCAATGGACAAGTAGATCAAATACGAAAAGAATTTAAAAAAAATCAGTACAAGTATAAAGTTTCCGGAAACCTCGATGTATTTGGAGAAAAAATCATCGACAAATCTGATCAAGGAATCACCCTTCAACTTCAACACCAGCAGGAAGCGCAGGAAATACTCAAGTATTGTTTAGATCACCAAATGGATGTGTATGGCTTTGAGGAAATTTTGCCAGGATTAAATGAAATATTTATTCAAGCTGTAGAGGGAAATGCTGCAAGGACATTTGAAAAAGAAATTAATATATGAAAAAAATAAGCCTCATCATTCAACGTGAATACCTGAGTCGGGTTAAGAAAAAATCCTTTCTGGTTACAACGGTTTTAGTTCCGGTTTTAATGTTCGCTGCTATTATCGGCATGGTCTATGTTGCCATCAATGCAGATGAACAACAAGTAATAGCCGTATGGGACGAATCCGGAAGATTTGTTCAGCAACTGGATAGTACGGATGATAACTACAAACTGATTTACACCAGTCCTAAACCTGAAGAAAACAGAGATTCAATGATGTCGCGTCTGGATGCAGACATTTTGGTGCATGTACAAGCCCATCATTTACAAATGCCTGATAGCGTGCTCATATACAAAGAAGGTGGTGTAAGCCTGGCCGCTAAAAGTTTTATCTCAACCGCCATCAACGATATTCACCAAGATAAACTTTTGGAAGAGGCTGGAATTCAACAATCACAAATAGATAGCATCCAATCACAAAAACTCCCGTTTAGAAGTATTGATTTAAAAAATAATCAGGAAACCAACACGGAAATTGCAAGTATGATTGGGTATGGAATGGGATTACTGATTTACTTAATTCTGTTCATCTATGGCGCCGGAGTGATGCGAGGTGTCATGGAAGAAAAAACAAATCGAATTGCTGAAGTGATTATCAGTAGTGTTCGTCCTTTTCAACTGATGATGGGGAAAATTATCGGAATCGCCTTAGTGGGTTTGACTCAATTTTTAATCTGGGGTGTAATCATGATTTTACTAAACTTTTTGCTACCGTTTTTAATCCCTGATTTGCAAGGTTTAACGCCGGGTAATCTGTCTGCAATGCCGGCAGGTGCCCCAAATATTCAGGATATCCAAAATAATGAATCCCTTCATTTTATACAAACTGCGATGAACCAAAATTGGGGCTTGATCATAGGGGCATTTCTTTTCTATTTTTTAGGCGGATACTTTATGTATGCCTCTATGTTTGCGGCAGTGGGAAGCTTGGTGAATGAAGATATGCAAGACGCACAGCAAATGACCATTCCCATTAGTATGCCCATTATTTTCGCATTCATTATCATGGCTGCAACTGCAGAAAATCCGAATAGTCCGCTCGCAATTTTCGGTAGTTTATTCCCTTTAACCTCTCCGATTGTCATGATGGCCCGCATACCATATGATGTACCCGGCTGGCAATTGGGATTATCCATGTTGTTTTTGGTTATAGGATTTATTGGTATGACCTGGATCAGTGGTAAAATTTACCGCACCGGTATATTAATGTATGGCAAGAAAATAACTTGGAAAGAAGTCTTTAAATGGCTCAGATACCATTAAGCGAAATTAGTTTTTCGCGAGTTCCTCTTTTATTATAGAAAGAATGATTTTAGTATTGAACATGCTCATAAAAAAAATAATAAATGCAAAAAAAACGATAAGGGCTATTTTAGCCCAAGATGACTTCTTAAATTCATATGGCGCCCCGGGGAAATCCAATACCTGGAAAATCGGACTTTCCGAGAGCAATTTAAAACTGGCATTTTGATACGCTGTAACAGCCGTGACATACAATTGCTCCACCTCTGCCCTGGTTCGCAATAATTTTGCCTGTGGAATTCCGGAACTGTATTTAACCGACAATTGATTGGAATCTTGAAATCCTGCAATCGCTTTTTCAAGCGCATTTAGTTCATCCTTTAATGAATCTCTGATTACTTCGAGTTTTTTTACTTCGGAGCTGGGTTTTTCGGTCGCCAATTTGATATAGAAACTGGAAAGATTTTTAAGAATGGCTTCATTCACTTCTTTCGAGAGTTCCTTATCGTGAAATCCTGTTACAATTTTAGTGAAATCTGTTTTTTCAACAATAACCTCGGTATTTTCTAAGAGTACATCAGCTGCAGCAAAATAAAAGTCATTTGTATCTTTAAGATCAGGTTGAATTTTTTTTGCAAACATTTTCAGGTTTCGATTATGATCATCAATTAACCATGCCGCGATATTCTTATATTTTTTGTTGCTACACCCGAATTTTACCACTTGTAATGAAATGGTTTTGCTCTTAATTAATTCGGTGAGATTATATATTTTATCATAATCTGTTTTATCCGAAATACCCAATTGTGCTTTGATAGAAGCAAAGGTACCTCCTCCAGGTGTCGAATTAAATGAAAGTGGAAATATTTTCGCATAAGTTAAGTACTTTCCCTTCTCAGATTTAGTATAAATTCCTATAGAGATCGCTGGTATCAATGCCAAAAAGACAATCAAATACTTGTATTTGAGCGTATTTCGGATAAGTTGTTGAATACATGTTTCCTTCGGTTGCATATTATAATGAGCGGGATAGAATCAATAATGTTGCCAGTGTTGTAAGTGCTGACAAACTGTAACTAAAGACTTCTGAAAATTTGGTGGTATTTTCTTTCTTCGGTTTCAAAGGAACATAAATTGTAGAACCTTCCTTCACTTTTGGATAAACCCGTGCGATAAGATAATTTTTTGTACTCTTGATTCGTCCATTCTGGTATTTGATATATATCCTGTTCTTCCAGGGACGATCGGCAAACCCTCCTGCAGCAGCGATATAATACCGAATATCCAAATTAGCCGGATCAAATTTGATATTCGTTGATGATTGTACCTCACCTCGTATGGAAACAATATCATTCAAAGAAGGAATAATGATGAGATCACTATCCTTTAATCCAATATCCAATTGTGAATTTTTTTGTTTCAAAGCCGCATTCATGTCAATTACAACTTGTCCGATTTTCGCCCTGAACAGACGAGCGCCTTCAGAATACGCTGTCTTTTTTAACCCTCCTGCACGTTGAATGATTGAGGATAATCTTTCATTACGTCCGACAAGCACATATTCCCCCGGATACTCTACTTCACCCATAATCTGCACTTTTTCCGTAGCTAAAAACTCAGATTTTCGTCGAACATAAATTCGATCCATGGGCTTTATAAAAATGTTCTCCGAAGATTTATCCAACTCCAAATTAGCATCAATAGATATGATTTTAATCTGATTCCCTTTTGATTCAATCGCAAACCTGCTCACAGAATCTACGACATTGGATATTTCAATACGACCATTTTCGGCATCCATACGTAAACCACCACACAATAACAAAACATCTTTTAATTTCATGTTTTTATAATATGGAACTCTCTTTGGTATTCTTACATAACCATTGACCTCGATAAAATATTCTTCTTCAAAATCCTTCAATGAAAGTATTTTAATCCGATCACCCGGTTGAATGATAATATCATTTTCAAGATCATCTAATTTGCCTAAATCTATTTTTAATGCATCCGATTCTAAGGAATTTCCAGCCCGAAATACATAGGCTCTCGGCTTATATGCTTTTGATGAAATTCCACCTGCTTTATGTAACAGCTCACTCAAACGTTGACCATTTCGTACTTCATAATCGTCAGGATAATCAACAGCACCTTCAATTGTCACCACATTTTTTAAGCCATCGTTGATGGACTTTAACTGAACAAAATCCCCATCATTCAATATATAATTTTCATATTCTCCATTCGAAAAATTACGCCAATCAATATCCACATATACTTGTTTTTCGTTTCGGATTGTTCTGATATGAATCAATGAATTTCGGGCATCAGCAGCAGTTCCACCTGCAAAATCAATCAAATCCTTCAATCCTTCATCATCTTTCAGTTGATAAAACATAGGTCGTTTAAAAAGTCCTTTTGCTTCAACCAGTTTTTCGTAGACCCCCACAAAAATCCGGTCATTGTCTTCTAAATAAATCTCATTTGCACGGCTTCCACTTTGCAAATACTCATACAAATCAAGGTCATCTACTACCCTGCCTTCCCGGATAATTTCAATACGTCGCATATTCCCCACCGAACTAACACCGCCTGCTCTGAATAGTGCATTCAAAGCCGTATTAAAAGCTGCCATCGTGTAAGTGCCTTGTTTTTTTACTTCTCCGACTACAGTCACTTTGATTGTCCGGGCACTTTTTAACTGAACATCAATTTGTGTATTCGCTGGAACTATTTTTCTGAATTTATTCTCAACCACCTGGCTGGCTGCATCAAAGGTCAATCCTTGTAAAAAAATCTTTCCTACCAATCTTGGAAAAATAGATCCATCTTTCGACAAGGTATAAGATTGTTGTAATTCGGCATTACCCCACAACGAAATAATAATTTCATCTCCGGGACCTAGTCGGTAATCCGATGGAGGCGTTCCGGGAGATTTATCAGATAAATCAAAAACATTATTGGAGAAAAAACTGGCTCCATATACCCGTTTTTCATCTTTGTCTAATTCTTCATCATTTGTACGTATTGAATCTTTTGTTGCTCTCAGATTCCCTTGAATATATCGCTGGTAATCAGGATCCATTTCGTACGGATTTTGAGGATTCTTCAAGTTCTCAGCATTTTTTAGCTGATTCATATCCTTAATACTTTCCGGATCTAACTTTTTGGGATCGATATTATTCGGATCTTGTTGCCCTTTTTTATCTGTACTTTTTCCATCCTTATTTTCCTTTTCACGTTGCTCTTTCAAGAAATTTGTCTGATCGTTTCCTGTATATGGATTGCTTTCGTAAGGATTATTATAAGGATTGTTGGAATAAGGGTTTGAGTTATTGTTTTGGTTGTTCGTATTACCGCCGGTTTGCGCGATGATAGCTATTGGTAAAAATACCGTGATTAAGAATAGAATGAAATACCGCATAGAGATTGGTCAAATATAATAAATACTAATTCGTCTTTTCAGCAATAGTTTTAAATAAGCCGTTAAACCCTTGCCAGAGTTCCTCAACGATTTGTGCAGCCGGCATGATACTTCGAATGGTGGAAGAAACCTGACCAATTTCAAGTTCGCCTTCAGTCAAATCACCTTCCAACATGCCCTTTCTTGCACGGCCTTTACCCAAAATTTCTTCGAGCTGTTCCTTTTCGACACATTGGTTTTCTGCTTGTTTGACTAATTCATAAAACGGATTTTTGAGCAATCGCACAGGGGTTAATTTTTTGAGGACCAATTCAGTAGACCCTTCACCGGCCTCAATAATTTTTTCCTTAAAGGCCAGATGGCTTGAAGCCTCAGGGGTACATACAAACCTCGAACCAATTTGAACGCCTTCTGCACCAAGAATCATTGCCGCCATCATACTTCTTGCATCACCTATTCCGCCTGCTGCAATTAAAGGGATTTCTATTTGATTTCGGACTTCAGGAATCAAACACATGGTGGTCGTCTCTTCACGGCCATTATGCCCACCGGCTTCAAAACCTTCTGCAACGACAGCATCTACACCGGCATCCTGACATTTCAAAGCGAATTTTGATGAGGATACCACATGTACCACTTTTATACCAGCAGCTTTCAGGGTGTTGGTCCAGGTTTTAGGATTGCCAGCCGAAGTAAATACGATAGGCACTTCATGTTTAATGATTAAGTCGATTTGTTCTTGTATTCCGTGATACAGCAAAGGCAGGTTCACACCAAACGCATGCTTGGAATTTTCTTTACACTGTTTCAGATGATGATCCAAAATATCCAGACTCATACTCCCTGCTCCAATTAAACCCAAACCACCGGCATTACTAACCGCTGAAGCTAATTTCCAACCGGAGGCCCAAATCATCCCGGCTTGTATGATGGGGTAACGTATTCCAAATAATCGGGTAATTCGATTATCAAAATTACCTTCCGGTGTGAATGAAAAATCTGTCCTCATGTTTATTTACTTAAATTTATTTCAGTGTTATCTCCAATATTTAAACTTTGGCTGGCACCACATACAAAGGCATCTGAGCCAATTAGAGAAGAATGTAAAACCACCTTCTCCAGTACTGAATACGATCCAATGATTGAATCTCGCACCATAGATGATTTAATAATAGCCTTTTCGCCAATGGTCACATGCGGACCAATGATAGAGTTTTCAATTTCGCAACCTTCTCCGATACTCACCGGATGGATAATGATTGTATTGTCAAAAAAAGGAATTTCTTCGGATGCAAACTCCACTTTTTCCAACAGAATGGCATTGGTTTCTATCAAGGTTTCTTTTTTACCACAATCAAACCAATTCTCAACAAAAAAAGACCCAATTTTAACCCCTTCCTGTGCAAGGGATTCAATGGCAGTGGTTAAATGGTATTCTTCATGATGCTCGCTTTTCTCCATATTTTTCTCTATGAGTTCGAAGAGCTGAGCACTTTCATTTATTTTATAAATCCCTACCAACGCTAAATTACTTTTAGGAATCAAAGGTTTTTCAACCACATGTTTGACTGTTCCATCCGCATGGAGTTCCGCTACACCAAACTCCCTTGGATCATCGACCTTCTTTAATCCTATGAGCGAAATATCTGATTTGATAACGGTTTCGAGCGGATAATCACAAATGGTATCTCCGAAGACAACCATGATTTCCTCATCTTTTCCGATATAGTTTTTAGCCAGATAAACGGCATGTCCAGTACCAGATCGCTCATTTTGCTGTATAAAAATAGCCTGAATATCCGGGTACTTGGCATGTACATAATCCTGAATTTTTTCACCCAAATAACCAATGATAAAAATGAACTCACGATGCCCCAATTCGATAAATTGATCGAGAATAAAGCTGAGAATGGTCTTCCCGGCAAGAGGAATAAGGGGTTTGGGTTGTGTATACGTGTGAGGGCGTAGTTTGGCCCCTGCACCTGCAACAGGAATGATTACTTTCATAATGATGGTTTTCTTGGCTTCTTTCTGTTTTGTAATTTTCTACCCAATTGATTCATGTTATCTGGCTATGCCGTAAACATGTCATGATTGGGATTAAAAGAGTGATTTTGATACATTTTTATGAGAAGACAGAAAGGTCAAATTTAAAACATTTGATGCATTCTACCTAAGACATCATATTGGCCAAAAAGGCTCATTCCTATGACTAGATATGAAATTTGTTGGACGACCGAATCAGAACTTCTATCTTTATCGCCATCAAAAAATCCGATATGCAAGCAGACATTGAAATTTTTAAACTGATTGAAGAAGAATATCAAAGACAACAACAAGGTCTTGAATTAATCGCCTCCGAAAATTTTACCAGCACCCAGGTTATGCGGGCGATGGGTAATGTCATGACCAATAAATACGCCGAAGGATACCCGGGCAAAAGATATTATGGCGGTTGTGAGGTGGTTGATAAAAGTGAACAATTGGCCATCGACCGGGCCAACAAAATATTTGGAACCAGTTTCGTCAATGTTCAGCCCCATTCAGGAGCACAGGCCAATGCTGCCTTGATGTTGGCCATTTTAAAACCAGGTGATCGCATTTTGGGTTTGGACCTCAGCATGGGCGGACATCTCACCCATGGTTCTCCCGTAAATTTTTCAGGCAAATTATATGATGCTCATTTTTATGGCGTTAAAAAAGAAGATGGACTCATCGACTACGATGCCATGGAACAAAAAGCCATGGAGGTAAAACCTGCACTCCTCATTTGTGGCGCTTCTGCTTATAGTCGGGATTGGGATTATGCCCGAATTCGTTCCATCGCTGATGCTTGTGGTGCATTCGTACTTTGTGATATGTCACACCCTGCCGGTTTGATTGCCAAAGGTTTACTCAATTCGCCATTCGAACATTGTCATTTCGTAACTTCCACAACCCATAAAACTTTGCGAGGCCCGAGAGGAGGTATTATTCTGATGAAAAATGACTTCGAGAATCCAATGGGCATCAAAGGACCGAAAGGTGAAACCCGGATGATGAGTGATTTAATTAATCTGGCCGTTTTCCCCGGCACCCAAGGTGGACCGCTCGAACATGTGATTGCCGCTAAGGCCGTAGCTTTTCATGAAATTTTACAAGATGAATTTTTAGTTTATTGTCAACAAGTAATCAGTAATGCCAAAAGCATGGCACATGCTTTTGGTGAAAGAGGATATGAAATGGTATCGGGTGGAACGGATAACCATTTACTGCTCATTGATTTACGGAACAAAGGAATCTCCGGTAAAAAAGCCGAAAACACTTTGGTAAAAGCCGATATCACGATCAATAAAAATATGGTTCCATTTGATGATAAATCTCCTTTTATCACCTCCGGAATTCGTGTTGGTGTGGCTGCTTTAACGACTCGTGGGCTAAAAAATCAGGACATGGAGAATGTCGTAGATTGGATCGACCGCATCTTGAAAGATACAGATAATGAATCCGAAATTCATCAGGTCAAAAGTGAAATCAATCAATTTATGCAATCCTTTCCTTTGTATCCTGATTGGAAAATAAATTCGGGACATTAAGAAAATACTTCCCGAATCTTATCAAAAAAGCTTTTATCCGATTTGGATGCATTTGGTGTAAAGTTATTGCTACTATTCATTTTTTCGAGAATCGTTTTTTCCTCCGAGCTTAAATGTTGAGGCGTCCAGACATTGATATTTATCAATTGATCACCTTTTTCATAACTATTCACACTTGGAAATCCTTTTCCTTTGAGTCGGAGAATTTTACCCGCATGCGTACCCGCAGGTATTTTTATTTTGGCTTTACCGCCAATCGTGGGAACCTCCACTTCTTTCCCCAGCGCAACGTCAGGAAATGAAAGATGTAAATCATACAATACATTCAAACCCTCACGAATTAATTCCGGGTGCTTTTCTTCTTCAATAACAACTAAAAGATCACCGGGCATTCCGTTTCTTTCTCCAATATTTCCTTTGCCGCTCACATTCAACTGCATCCCTTCCTGAACGCCGGCCGGAATATCTATACTAATTGTATCCTCTCCATACACGCGGCCTTCACCTTTACAGCTACCACATTTATTGGCAATCATGGTACCATCTCCATTACAACCCGGACAAGTTGTAACTGTTTGCATCTGACCTAAGAATGTACTTTGTACCCTTCGAACTTGCCCACTACCCCCGCAAGTACTACAAGTTTGAACCGATGATTTATCCTTAGCCCCTGAACCCGTGCAGGTTTCACAACGCACATATTTTTTAACCTTAATGGTTTTATGGGCTCCTTTGATGATGTCTTCATAAGTCAATTTAACCTTTACCCGAAGATTCGATCCTCTCGAACCAGTACCTCGCGTACGCGCTCTTTGACCGCCGCCACCGCCGCCAAAGAAACTACTAAACATATCATCACCAAAAACATCTCCAAAATTCTGGAAGATGTCTTCCATACGCATACCACCACCACCAAAACCGCCACCAGATGCACCACCTACGCCGGCATGTCCAAATTGATCATAGCGTTGTTTTTTCTGAGCATCGCTCAATACCTCATAAGCTTCCGCGGCTTCCTTAAATTTATCTTCTGCGGCTTTATCACCCGGATTGCGGTCAGGATGAAATTGCATGGCTACCTTACGGTATGCCTTTTTTATTTCATCAGCTGAGGCAGATTTGCTCACGCCTAAAATTTCGTAATAATCTCTTTTCACGCTTTGCGTTTTTTAAATGAACTTTTTAACTTCTCCATCCAAGGCTTTCAGGCATCTGCGCCTTTGCCTACCACCACTTTTGCATGACGGATTAATTTATCGTTGAGATAATAGCCTTTTTGCAATTCATCCACCACTTTCCCTACCATATCCTCCGTCTGAACCGGAATCTCTGTTACTGCTTCATGTTTTTCAACATCAAATACTTCTCCTTTGCTCTCAAAAGCCTTGAGCCCCTTGTTGTATAGCGTGTGTTTCAATTTATTAAAAACCAATGTTGTTCCTTCTTTTAATGCCTGTATATCGGCCGCGGTTTCCATTTGTTTTTCTGCACGTTCAGTATCATCCACGACATCCAGCAGGCTCACAATAATTTCGCGCCCTGCGGTTTGTATGGTTTCCATTTTTTCCCTGAAGGAACGTTTCTTATAATTATCGAACTCGGCAATTAAACGGGTGTATTTGTCTTTCCATTCCTCTACTTCTGCTTTTAATCTTTCCAATTCATTATCCGTTGACATTTCGTCATTCATTTTTGATGTTCCGGACATATTCTCATCTACATTGATATCCAGCCCGGATTCAATATCCTGTTGCATTTCTTGCTCATTTACTGACATAATCTCTTTCTTTAAAGTGTGCAAATTTACTCTGGTCAAATCATTTGCCAATTCTTATTTTTCGGTCATCTTGGCGTAATTTATTCACGCTTCTGACAAAAAAATCCATCGTCAATCATATCTGCCATAAATTTTTGCACACCCTGTTACACGAATCTTCAGGGAAAAAGGCGTCTTTTCCTTCGTTAGGAGTGATAATTCACGATTATATTTGCTACATGCGGAATATTAAAATCATTGAAGTAAAATCAGAGATTGGAGCAGGTACCAGAGGGGCAAGTCTGGGAATCGATGCCCTGAAAATTGCAGCGTTGGATTTTATGAGCAATTTTTTTGTCAATTTCCCCAGTGATGTGATTGAAACGGAGAACCGACTGCTTTATGAACCGGTTGAGAGTCCCTATGCCAAACGTATTCAAGGGGTGAAAACCATGTACGAACGAGTCGCCAAAGGTGTAGAAAGCAACCTCAAATCCGGATTGTTTCCTCTTGTTCTGGCGGGCGACCATAGTTCGGCCGGAGGTACAATTGCCGGTATCCGAATGGCCAAACCAAAATCACGTTTAGGGGTGATCTGGATTGATGCCCATGCCGATCTGCATTCTCCTTATACAACACCCAGTGGAAATATGCATGGCATGCCGCTTTGTGTCAGCATTGGCGAGGATAATCTGGATTGCCAAGTTCATCAACCGGATGAAAAAACCGTAAAAACCTGGAATGAGCTTAAAAACTTAGGCGGTATTTGCCCAAAAGTTCGTCCTGAAGATATCGTTTTTATTTCTCTTCGTGACACAGAAAAAGAAGAAGATTTTTTGATTAAGAAATATGGCATCAAAGTAATTCCCGTGTCAGAAGTCCGCAAAAAAGGCGTTGAGCAGGTGGTTCGTCAATCTTTATTGTCCTTACAACATTGCGATGACATATACGTTTCATTCGATGTGGATAGTTTGGATAGCAGTATTTCCCGCGGAACTGGCACACCCGTTCCCAACGGATTAAAGGAACGAGAAGCTGAAGATTTACTGGCCAGTTTGATGCAAAACCATAAGATTTGCTGTTTTGAAATTACCGAGGTAAACCCGACATTGGATAAAGAAAATCTTATGGCCGAAATCGCCTTCAATGTCTTACAACGAAGCGTCAATATTTTGTTAGTGAATTAATGACCATAAATCTTCCTGAGCCTTTCCGCAACGGCTTTATAACTGTATAATGCCGATGCTTGCTGACTAATTTTTTGGCGATCATAAGCCGATGGATTTGTCATTAAACTGAACATTGCTTCACTCAAAGCCACATCATCATTTGGTTCTACCAATATGCCATTCTCGGCGTGGATCAATTCTACCACACCTCCTACCCGGCTACTAATAACAGGCAAACCGGCACAGAGCCATTCCAGTACCACGCAGGATTGAGTTTCGGATTGACTAAATAAAATACCTGCATCACTATTCCTGACAAACTGTGCGACCTGATGATATGGCATAGCCGGATAGAAGCTAATCAGATTTTGGAGTTGATGTTCCCGGATTAATGGAATCCAGGGACTGCCATCTCCTCCAATCAGAGAGATGTGAAAATGTTCCGTCTTTTTTCGCAATAAAACAATTGCCTGAAGGATCCCCAAAATATTTTTATTCTCATCAAATCCTGAAACATGAATAAATTGAAAAATATTTTTCGTTTCCAACTGAACAGGATAAAACAAAGCAGTATCTACCACATTGGGGATCACCTGATATTGCAGACCAGAGAAATGATTCATCATCTCTTTCCCAAGACTTTGACTCACTGTGATAATTTTTTGAGCACCTTCAAGCACCTTTTTCAAAAGCTGACGATAAATCCAGGACCGATTTCCCAAATGGTCAATCACGCGACTATTATAAATGCCATAGTGCTCCGAAAGCAGATAGGGCCAGTTCCAGCGCTTTTTCCAGAACCAGGCAATAAGCCCTGCTTCTAAAGGGATATGAACATGTACCGCTTGTGGGTCCCCATATTGGGTTCGGAAATTTTTAATAAAGTGATTCGCTGCCCGCTGCCAATCCCACCACCTCTTCAATCGATTTCCGAACTTGCGATAATAAATGTGTTCTGTTAAATGAGCATTTCGTTGAATCACTTCCTCCCTTTCAGAAACTCCAAAAACAACATGAAATACTTCAATATCAGCTATTTCTGAAAAGGCGATGGCCTGACGTTGAATAAAATCACCCCGATAAGCATCTTCCCTGTTTGGATACCAACTACATAACCAGATGATTCGTTGAGACATATTCAAATTTAGTTGCCAAAGGTTTATAATATTCTTCATTTCACCAAGTTGCCAAAAGGATGATTGTTTTTAAATAGCATTGTATAAATTTGCCTACATGGCACATTATTATAGCTTGGGCGAAATTCCACACAAACGACATACCCAATTCCGTAAACCCGATGGTACGCTTTACAGTGAAGAATTGTTTAGTACAGAAGGGTTTTCTTATAATTATTCATTACTCTATCATTTATATCCACCGACCAAAATCGTTAAATCGGAAGAACCTCGGGATGTAAACCCGGTAATCGCTACCAGCAATATACTCAAACACCGCAGCTTTCAGGGATTTAAAATTAAACCAACAGCAGATTATTTATATAGCCGTAAACCTGTATTGGTAAACAATGACTGCCACATCACCCTGGCTGCTCCTCAACAAAGCATGCAGAATTATTTTTTTAAAAATGCGGATGCTGATGAAGTCATTTTTATTCATGAGGGAAAAGGAATCGCTAAAACGGCCTATGGGGAATTACCCTTTTCGTACGGCGATTATGTGGTGATACCCAGAGGATGCACTTATCAGTTAGAATTTGAAACAACCGATAACAGATTGTTTATTGTTGAATCATTCGGCCCCATTCGTTTCCCGAAAAGGTACAAAACCTCTGAAGGACAACTGATGGAACACTCCCCTTTCTGTGAACGAGATATTCGCAAACCACAAGATTTAAAAACACATGATGAGCATGGAGAATTTTTGATTTATACCAAAAAGAAAGGACTCCTCTACCCGATAACTTATGGGACTCATCCGTTTGACCTCATTGGTTGGGATGGTTATGAGTATCCCTATATCTTCTCCATTCATGACTTTGAACCAATTACAGGACGTGTGCATATGCCTCCGCCTATTCATCAAACTTTTGATGGAAAAGATTTCGTGATTTGCAGTTTTGTACCCCGATTATTTGATTATCATCCGCAAGCTATTCCAGCTCCTTATAATCATAGCAATATTGATAGTGATGAGGTTCTTTATTATGTAGATGGTGAGTTTATGAGCCGCAAACATGTCACACGAGGAATGATCACTTTACATCCGAGTGGAATTCCACATGGCCCTCATCCGGGTGCTGTTGAAAAAAGTATTGGCGCTAAAGAAACACCCGAATTAGCCGTGATGGTGGACACCTTCAGGCCTTTACAACTTACCAATTATGCCCTGGAGATAGAGGATCAGGATTATGAAATGAGCTGGGCTGAGTAACTGTTATTCAACTCTTACCTGAACATTCCGGTTTGTATTGTTTGCTAAAGTAACGTGAAGTAAGTAGATACCTGACGGTATTTTCTTTGTTTCCACACAATAACCCTTACCAAATGGATTCAATTGAACCGGAATAATTTGACCGTTTAAATTATATAAGATAAGGGATGTTATTTTTTCAGTCTCATGTTCAATGAAGAATTGTTCATTGACCGGATTCGGGTAAAATTTAAAGTTGACATCATTGCGCCAATCTAAAACGGCTTCGCTTATACTTTGCGGGTATTCAAAAGCCCCCAAATCGATTTCAATTCCTTGTACACGGTTATTTCCTAAATAATCGACTGTGCCAACATTACCTGCACTTGCCAATCCATTGTTCATGCAAGAACTCGACATGGCGCTCAGGTTGAAATCGCGCACCGTAGCATCATCGTTAATACCCACCGATGTGGTAGGATTCACTAAAAAAGGATTGGATGCAACAACACGATGGCTTGTATCGCCAATATAGTTTGGGGGTAAATTAGTTAGTAATAATTGGTTGTAGAGCGGTTTTTCTCCCCAATTATAATCAAACCACAATGAGTCGCAGGAAAGTAAATAAACCTGATTAATAGAAGGCCCATTCGGGTTCCCATTTTTATAGAACAAATTATTCTTTATATTCAAACGGGCATTGGCACCAATTGCATAAAATCCACTTCCGGCATATTGAGCCGTGTTGTTAACAAAATGGTTATTATAAATTTCAACTTTACAATCGTAAACATAAACTCCACCGCCGTTAAAGGCACAATGATTATTGGCTATTACATTGTTCCTTACTAGGTAACGGGTACTATCCCAGGGGGCATTGTTGTTGTGAGATAAATGTATTCCTCCTCCTCCGTCGGTTGGGCCACAGTTGCCTTCAAGAGTTTGGTTATTACAAATCAAATTTTGTTCTATGGTAGTCTTTCCCATCGTACACATAATAGCGCCTAATCGGTCTGCTGTATTATGGTGTATTATATTTTTCCGAACTACATTATAAATACCATCGATGCGTAATGCCGACATGCTGTAGATATGGGTATTATGATGTATTTCGTTTTCTTCAATAAGAGATTCGCACAATAACCCAAAAAAAGTTGATCCTCCCTTATTATCGTACCACTCATTTTTTCTAAAGTTTCCTTTCCCTGAAGATAATTGGATAATGGCTACTCGTGCGGCATTTCCGTAAACCTTGCATTCGTTCATATTCACAACATGTGATCCGGTATTATAGATTTGGATAATACGCCCATCGCTTAAATTATGAATGCTTTGGTTGTGGTGGAATTGGCAATTGTTGATCAATAAACTACGATTGTTTATGGTGAGTGCATTAATGCCATTGGCATTTCCGTTCATGCCATGTTTTACATCTTTTACAATGGCAAAAGAAATAACCGACGAATCTGTTCCAACTCCCTGATAATCGTTGAATTGTATACCTCGCCAACCTCCATTGCTTATACCATCGTTGTGCCATCCTGTTGTGTCTTGGGCTTTGAAATGAACGGGTTGAAGCTGATTGCCGTTCACACGAAGTTGTCCGGTTACAACAAAACGGTAAAAGCCTTGGAAGATAACTTCTACACCGGGTTCAATTGTTAAAATTTGAGAAGCGACTACTTGAATATTTCCGGTAACATTATAAGGAGAACCCGAAAGCGTCCAATTACCCGAAACATTGCCACTAACATTGGTGGCGGCTTGAAGCGTAGGCATTGGATTGAAAGATGCAAGTATCAAAAGGAAAAGGCTGCTCCATTTTATGGGGATCAATTTAATTTTTATCATTTTTTTAATTGTTTTTTCGGTTCCTGTTAATCAAAATTAAACCCCTAATTTTGTCAAAAATACTTCAATTATGCAAACAACATTGGCTACATCAGATTCTCTTGGGCAAACCGCAGATTTTCTGCCACTTCTTGGGACGGATTATGTTGAACTCTATGTAGGAAATGCCAAACAATCTGCTCATTATTACAAAACCGCTTTTGGGTTTCAATCCTTAGCCTATGCCGGACCCGAGACCGGCGTGCGTGACAGAGTATCTTATGTTTTGATTCAGGATAAGATTCGGCTCATTTTGACTTCCCCCTTGAATTCTGAACACCCTATTGCCGAACACCACAAAAAACACGGAGATGGCGTTAAGGTTTTAGCGCTTTGGGTGGATGATGCTTATGATGCATACGAGCAAACCATTCAAAGAGGTGGCAAATCATACATGGAACCACAAACATTGACAGATGATCACGGAGAGATTCGTATGAGTGGTATTCATACGTATGGTGAAGTAGTGCACATTTTTGTAGAAAGAAAAAATTATCTTGGGGTGTTTATGCCAGGTTTTGTGCAATGGAAAAGTGATTACAACCCAGCACCTGTAGGCTTAAAATATGTTGATCATTGTGTTGGAAATGTGGGTTGGAACCAAATGAATCCCTGGGTGAAATTTTATGAAGATGTCATGGGTTTCCGCAATATTCTGAGTTTTGATGACAAAGATATTTCCACGGAATATAGCGCCCTGATGAGTAAGGTAATGAGTAATGGAAATGGATATGTGAAGTTTCCAATCAACGAACCTGCTGAAGGTAAAAAACGTAGTCAAGTTGAAGAATACCTTGATTTTTATGAAGGAGAAGGTGTACAACATATTGCAGTTGCAACAAACAATATCATCGAAACGGTTCGCGATTTACAAGGTCGAGGCGTTGATTTTTTAAGGGTCCCCCAAAACTATTATGATCATATTCTTGACCGCGTGGGTCACATTGATGAAGATTTAAAACCATTGAGTGAACTCGGCATTTTAATTGACCGGGACGATGAAGGTTATTTATTACAAATATTTACCAAACCGGTGGAAGATCGCCCGACGATGTTTTTTGAAATCATTCAACGTAAAGGTGCAAAAAGCTTTGGCAAAGGAAATTTTAAAGCCTTGTTTGAAGCTTTGGAACAAGAACAAGCATTAAGAGGAAATCTCTAAGAAATCACATATGGACAATAAAGAATTATTTGGAGATGAATTACCTCCATTGTACAAACCCAATTCGGATGAAAGAACCTTTGCCATTCTTGCGCATGCATTGGGAGTAGTCACTTCTTTCCTGGGTCCACTGGTGATCTATTATCTCAAGAAAGACGAGTCGAAATACGTTGCCGACCACGCCAAGGAGTCTCTCAATTTTCAGATAACCATCTTCATCGGCTATGTGATTGCGATGTTTCTCAAAATAGTTTTAATCGGATTTATCTTACCCTGGTTATTGTCGGTCATCAATCTGGTACTCATTATCGTAGCGGCTATCAAAGCCAGTGAAAATAAACTCTATCGCTATCCATTTAATTTAAGAATTATCAAATAATTTTTAACATTCATCCACTCACTTTGAGGACGAATGCGATACTAAATTTTATGGTTGAAATCAATCTATGATCCCCTATTTGACAATAGGCGTGATTACTCAGTTTTCAATATATTCTGAACCTCAAAACAGTTGGATGATGGCTACATGCTATTTAAGCTAAAGTTTGCAGTTGCGCACAACCAACTGCAAACTTTGAGATAAAAAAACCGCCTCTGATGAGAGGCGGTTCTGGTATTTAGTATTTACGAATTATTGATTTTCAAAATGAAGATCTAATCCCAATCCTCGTAACTCATGAACCAATACATTGAATGATTCAGGGATTCCGGCTTTTGGTAAATTTTCTCCTTTGACAATTGCTTCGTATGCTTTGGCACGTCCTGCAATATCATCTGATTTCAGGGTTAATAATTCCTGTAAAATATTAGATGCACCATAGGCTTCAATCGCCCAAACTTCCATTTCCCCGAAACGCTGACCACCAAACTGTGCCTTACCACCCAATGGTTGTTGCGTAATCAAGCTATATGGTCCGATTGAACGGGCATGCATTTTATCATCCACCAAGTGATGGAGTTTCATCATGTAAATGACTCCCACCGTTGCCTTTTGATGGAAACGATCACCGGTTTCACCATCACATAAATAAGTGTGGCACCAATCAGGCAAACCTGCTTCTCGAACCTTAGAATCAATTTCTTCACGGGAAGCACCATCAAAAATTGGCGTGGCAAATTTGACGCCTAATTTCATACCGGCCATCCCCAGAATGGTTTCATAAATCTGACCAAGGTTCATCCTTGAAGGTACCCCCAACGGATTCAGAACGATATCTACCGGGCTACCATCTTCAAGGAAAGGCATATCTTCCTGACGAACGATACGAGCCACAATTCCCTTATTACCATGTCGACCGGCCATTTTATCCCCTACTTTCAACTTACGTTTGCTGGCAAGATATACTTTGGCTAATTTCAATACACCATTTGGCAATTCATCTCCAATTGAAATATTGAATTTCTCTCTTTTGTAACGGCCAATTTCTTCATTAAATCGAATATTGTAATTATGAAGTAACTGATTGACCAAATCATTCATTTTCTCATCTGTGGTCCAATTCAATGGATTAACAGTTGTATAATCAATGGATTTAATTGCTTTTCCAGTGAACTTGGCATTTTTTCCGATAACCACTTCACCATAGTGATTGGTAACACCTGCTGAGGTTTGGCCATCCAATAATTTCTCCAGTTTACTAAATAGATTTTCATTGATTTGTTCCAGATTTTCCTGATGAACCTTTTCAATTTTTTCTAAAGCTGTTTTTTCACGAACCTTAGAGTTTTTATCTTTTTTAGCGCGAGCAAATAACTTCTTACCGATTACCACCCCTTCAATGGAAGGAGGCATTTTCAAGGAAGCATCTTTCGCATCACCGGCTTTATCACCGAAGATCGCTCTCAATAATTTTTCTTCCGGAGTCGGATCAGTCTCACCCTTTGGAGTGATTTTACCAATCAGAATATCGCCTTCTTTCACATGGGCACCCAAACGAATGATTCCATTTTCATCCAAATCTTTGGTTGCTTCTTCACTCACATTTGGAATATCCGGCGTTAATTCTTCTTCACCTAACTTGGTATCACGCACTTCCAATTCGTATTCATCAATATGGATAGAGGTAAACCAGTCTTCACGTACTACCTTTTCATTAATTACAATGGCATCCTCGAAGTTAAACCCTTTCCAAGGCATGAAGGCCACGCGTAAGTTACGTCCCAAGGCTAATTCTCCATCACGGGTGGCATAACCATCTGTCAGGAAGTCGCCGGCTTTTACTGCTTGTCCTTTAACCACATGTGGTTTCAGGTTGATACATGTACTTTGGTTGGTTTTGGAATATTTTGTCAATTTATAAACAACCAAATCATCCTCAAACGAAATCAATCGTTGTGTTTCGGTTCTTTTATATCGAACATGAATTTCATTGGCATCTACATATTCAACCACACCATCGCCGGTAGCAGTGATTTGGATACGGGCATCACGGGCTGCTTTGGCTTCAAGACCAGTTCCTACGATAGGCACTTCAGGACGTAATAAAGGCACACCCTGACGTTGCATGTTCGATCCCATCAATGCACGGTTGGCATCATCATGCTCCAGGAAAGGAATCAGAGACGCACTTAAACCCACAATTTGATTCGGGGCAACGTCCATGTATTCAACTTCCTGCTTTTCTAAGATAGGGAAATCACCAGTTTGACGAGAACGAACTTTATCTTCAACAAAGTTTCCTTTGTCATCCAATTCCACATCAGCCTGTGCAATTTTGGCCTCATCTTCTTCTTCAGCACTTAAATAAACTTGTTTGGTATCTACTTTTCCGTCCTTTACTTTACGATAAGGCGTTTCAATGAATCCCATGTCGTTTATTTTGGCATGGACACACAAGGTAGAAATCAATCCAATGTTTGGACCTTCCGGTGTTTCAATGGTACACAAACGACCATAGTGCGAATAGTGTACATCACGAACCTCAAAGCCGGCGCGCTCACGACTCAAACCACCGGGCCCGAGTGCGGAAATACGACGTTTATGGGTTATTTCAGAAAGTGGATTGGTTTGATCCAAAAACTGTGAAAGCTGTGAGGTACCAAAAAATGAATTAATCACAGATGACAGTGTACGTGCATTGATCAAATCAATGGGGGTAAATACCTCATTGTCACGCACATTCATACGCTCACGAATGGTACGGGCCATACGGGCCAAACCAACACCAAATTGGGCATACAACTGCTCACCTACTGTACGAACACGACGATTACTCAAATGGTCAATATCATCAACTTCAGCTTTGGCATTGGTTAATTGTACCAGATATTTGATGATCGCAATAATATCATCTTTCGTAAGTACTTTTTTAGTAATAGTTAATGGGAATCCGAGTTTTCTGTTGATTTTATAACGTCCAACTTCACCCAAATCATAACGTTTGTCGGAGAAGAATAACTTATCGATAATTCCACGTGCCGTTTCGTCATCCGGAGCATCTGTACTACGTAACTGACGATAGATATGCTGAACAGCCTCAAGTTCCGAGTTTGAGGTGTCTTTATTCAATGTATTATAAATGATAGAGAAATCGCCACCAGCATCTTCCTTTTGCAGGAAAATGGATTGAACGCCCAAATCAACAATCATTTCGATGCTATCTTCGGTTAGTTCCGAATCACGATCTAAAATAACTTCATTTCTCTCGATAGAAACCACTTCACCGGTATCTTCATCCACAAAATCTTCGGTCCAACTACGTAAAACACGAGCCGCCAATCTTTTACCAACATGATCGAGTAAAGATTTTTTGTCCGCTTTCACTTCATCAGCCATTCCAAACAATTCCAGAATGTCTTTATCGGTTTCATAACCAATAGAACGCAGCAACATCGTTACCGGGAATTTTTTCTTCCGGTCGATATAAGCATACATGACATTATTGATATCTGTGGCGAACTCCATCCAGGCTCCTTTAAAAGGAATCACACGTGCGGAATAAATTTTGGTTCCGTTCGGGTGAACAGATTGCCCAAAGAATACGCCCGGAGAACGGTGTAACTGTGATACCACAACACGCTCTGCCCCGTTGATCACAAAAGTACCACGAGGAGTCATGTACGGGATATTTCCCAAAAACACATCCTGAACAATTGTTTCGAAATCAATATGTTCTTCATCGTTACAACTCAAACGCAATTTTGCTTTCAAAGGAACGGAATAAGTTAATCCGCGATCGATACATTCATCAATCGTATAACGGGGCGGATCAACAAAATAATCCAGAAATTCCAAAACGAAGATGTTTCGGGTATCGGTAATCGGGAAATTCTCCTTAAATACACGGAACAAACCTTCGTTGTTACGTTTATCCGGAGTGGTCTCTAATTGCAGGAAGTCGGAAAAAGATGCCAACTGAATGTCCAGCAAATCAGGCGTGTCGGACGATTGTTTAATTTTACCAAAACTAATTCGTTCCGAAATTTTTGCAGTTTTTGTTGCAGCCATTTTTATAATGTTGTTTTAAAATAATAAAAGCCCGACGGATTTCAGGATCAGTTCAAGAATGTTGACAATAAATTGAAGCGATAGAAATGTGCTGTGGCCTTGCTCATTTGGGAGTGCGAAATTAAGTCACAACGGCCATAAAATCAAATCTGTTGGCTATATGTCGTATATTTATATTTATAAATTGTAAATAATTGATTATCTATTCGCTATTTTGCTAAACAGATGTTAAATTGGTAATAAATCATGATATCACTCATTAAATCTCCATTCGATAAAAAAAAAATCGACATCAACACTTCTCCTTTACTTTTGTCAACATGTCATTTAAAATTTATACCAAAACGGGTGATTCGGGCCAAACTTCGCTTATCGGTGGTACCCGCATTCCCAAATCGCATATCCGCATTGAAGCCTATGGCACCGTCGATGAATTGAATTCCTGGATTGGCGTTATTCGCGACCATATCCCACATCATTCAGACATCAACCTTTTTTTAGCAGATATTCAGGATCGACTATTCACCGTTGGGTCCTCCTTGGCTTGTGATCCTCTGAAGAACCAAAAAATGAGCATTCCCGATTTAAAATCTGAGGATATTACTCTTCTTGAAAAACAGATGGATGAAATGGATCAATCTTTACCAGTACTAAAAAACTTTGTACTTCCGGGCGGATATCCTCCTGCTTCATTTTGCCATGTGGCACGTTGTGTTTGCCGACGAGCTGAGCGTATTTGTGTCGCAATGGATGCAGAAAACGAACAAGTAGACCCGATTGTGGTTCAGTACCTCAACCGTTTGTCAGACTACCTCTTTATGCTTTCCCGATATTTACTCCATCAAAACAATGGTCAGGAAAGTATCTGGAAAAGCCGGGATTAGGACTACTCTACTGTTACACTTTTTGCCAAATTTCTCGGCTGATCAACATTACAGCCCCGCATTAATGCAATATGGTAAGATAAGAGTTGTAATGGAACAATAGAAACCAATGGCGACAATATTTCATCTGTTTCCGGAACCTCAATCACTTCATCGGCTAAGCCGCGAATAACGGTATCTCCTTCATTGACAATTGCAATGATTTTTCCTTTTCTCGCTTTTACCTCCTGAATATTGGAAACAATTTTTTCATGGGCAGATGCATTCGTCGCAATAAACACAACAGGCATATTTTCGTCGATCAAGGCAATCGGTCCATGTTTCATTTCTGCAGCCGGATAACCTTCCGCATGAATATAAGATATCTCCTTCAGTTTGAGTGCGCCTTCCAATGCAATCGGGAAATTTAAGCCTCTTCCTAAGTACAAGAAATTGGCGGCGTCTTTATATTTTGCAGCAATTTCTCGAATTTGAGAATCCGTTTTTAATGCGGCCCTTACTTTTTCCGGCAATAATTCCATTTCGTATAAAATGGTTCTTAAGCGGGTCATAGATACCGTTCCTTTACTTTGTGCCAATTGCAAAGCCAATAAGGTCAGTATCGTTACCTGTGCAGTAAATGCTTTGGTAGATGCCACGCCTATTTCAGGGCCGGCATGGGTGTACGAACCGGCATGTGATGCACGAGCAATGGAAGAACCAATCACATTACAAATTCCGTAAATCAATGCCTGTCTTTCCTTGGCAATTTCAATCGCAGCCAGTGTATCGGCTGTTTCACCGCTTTGTGAAATTGCAATCACTACATCTTTTTCATTCACAATCGGGTTACGATATCTGAATTCAGATGCATATTCTACTTCTACAGGAACACGTGCCAATTCTTCAATCAGGTATTCGGCTAAAAGCGCACTATGCCAGGATGTACCACAGGCTGTAATAATAATTCGTTTAGCATTGTTAATTCTGGAAGCAAATTCATTGATTCCGCCTAAACGAATCCAGCCTTGTTCGGCATTCATTCGCCCACGCATACAATCCAGAATCACCTGAGGTTGTTCATAAATTTCTTTCAACATAAAATGCTCGTAACCACTTTTCTCAATTTTCTCCAAATCCATTTCCAATTTCTGGATGTATGGCGATTTTGTGATATTACCGAGCGTTTTTATATCCAGTTGTCCGTTCCGATTTAAAACCGCAAACTCCTCATCATTTAAATAAACTACATTTTTGGTATATTCAATAATCGGTGAAGCATCGGAGGCCACATAAAACTCCCCCTTACCGATACCAATAACCAGTGGACTACCCTTTCGAGCTGCAACCAGTTTATCCGGTTCACGACGATCAATTACTACGATGGCATAGGCACCAATGACTTCATTTAAAGCCACCCTGACAGCCTCTTCCAGGGACAGTTTATCTTCATTTTGAATGTCTTCAATCAGATTCACCAAAACCTCGGTATCCGTATCACTATCAAAGTGAAATCCTCTTAGTGTTAGTTCCTCTTTGATGGAAGCATAATTTTCAATAATCCCATTATGAATAATGGCAATATTTCCGGAATTCGATAAATGGGGATGGGCATTTCGGTCGCAAGGTTCACCATGCGTTGCCCAACGGGTATGTCCAATGCCAATGGTTCCAACTTGACTTTTATCTTTGGCATGAGCTTCGAGTACAGATACTTTCCCTTCCTTTTTTAAGATAGACAAAGCCCCATTTAACAAGGCGACTCCTGCACTGTCGTAACCTCTGTATTCAAGACGTTTTAATCCTTTCACAAGAATTGGATAGGCCTCTTTCGGTCCTATATAAGCAACAATTCCACACATAATTAAGTGGTTTACTTTTGAATTTTAGTATAGATGATATTCAATTTGGGTCTCAGTGCCGCCACTGAACTGCCGCTACCTTGCAAGAGTACTCTGTACACAGCAGGCAATCCCCGATTCAACCCCATGATTTTGAATCTAAAGGTACTGTCTTTTCGTGAGATAATCTGCTGTATGGATTGGTTCAACCCAAATTTGTACTGTATAAAGTTCACGCCCCCGATTGATTTAATTTTACGTGTTCCATCTACAAAACTCGTACCAAATACTCCGTAATCATCCGGGATACGATCTGTACCTTGTAAATCAGTGGCTAAAATCTGTAATCGGGGCGTCATGCCATAAATGGTGGTATCCACCCAATTATAGTAAGGTGAAACGGCCGTAAAAATCAGTTCTGCTTTATTCACAATCACATTCTCCTGTTGATATAAAAAGGGAAATTGAATCAATCCGCTCAAACCGGGTTCATTTTGAATGAAAAGAACCGAATCACCGGAAAGGGCATTTGAATTAATTTGTGATGAAGATACAGAACCGCTATAGTTTCTGAAAATCGAATTAAAGCGATTACAATAATTTGGATCAAACGAAAACACATCCGCTACAGTATCCAAAAGATTGTTGGTATTCGTGTGACGATAATATATTTTTAAACGGGTATTATAGGTATCAAAATAACCGATTGTTGCGCCAGAATTGGTATCCGGCATAATCGCAAAGCCTTTCCACCAGGATAAAAAAGAGGAAAAATCAACGGCAGCGCCAGCAGTACCAGCATCAACTTGGGCTTGTAAACTATCCGCAAACCAAGAGGCGAGTTTAAAATGTAAGGTTGGGCTTTGTTTCACACTTCCGTACAAAGTATCGAATCTGAAGTTCGCATAGTTGACCTGCGTGGTAGCCAAAATATCTGATGTTTTAAATGAATCCCGTGTAAAATCATATTGTGCGGAATCCCTTGAAAAGGTTTTTAAAGATCGATAAAGCCGGTAGGTTTGGAACTGTGGATTGAGTGTATCTCCATAAGATGATTTGAATGGTATGGAAAGAATAACGGAATCAATGGTTCTCGTGGTTCCCGGATAATCCGTTTTAAATGCAAAATTGCTCACCGGTGGTAATACTTCAACATGAATGGCACCACTGGTTTTGCCAAATGCCGGATCAGCCAATATACAACCTAAGGCATGGTAATAAGTGGGTGCATTGGAAATTCTGGAAGTACCGGAAAGTCCGCCTGTTAATGCCGAATCCTGATAGATATTATGTGAAATAACCGTAAAAGTATCCGATTGGAAGGTGCTGATATTATCAATAGCCGGAATTAAATCGGAAGGTAAAATGGTATTTTCTTTACAGCTGCTCAGTTGAAAAACACCCCAGCAAGCAGCCAGAAAGCTCAGAATTCTTTTCGTCATCAAATGCATGAATATTATTTGCCAGCCAAGTTATTGTATAGATCCATGATTTCAGTCACATCATCTGTTTCACTGGCGAAATTTAACACTTTCTTGCTTCGGGTTGGTTTGATCGCGTTGATCAATTTTGCGTCAGTATCAATGTCTGTAAATATAGCTGCGTCTGCATTTTTAGCTCCGCCCATATACATTTCCAGATTGGACCCACTGCCATAAACTTCAATGTCTTTTTCTTTGAGAGGTGTACTGGAAAGAATTTGTTTCGAAAATTGATCTCCCAATTCATCCTCAAATATGTTTTTAGTCGCAGAGAAGATAATCTTGGAATTGGCAAATACCGGTTCTTTTTTGTAGAAAGATTTGATATACATCGGGATTAAAGAACTCATCCAGCCATGTACATGAATAATGTCAGGAGGCCATCCGAATTTTTTCACTGTTTCCAGCGCTCCTTTACAAAAGAAGATCGTTCGAATCGCATTGTCGTCGTAAAAATGACTGTTTTCATCATGAAAGGTTTGCTTGCGCTTAAACATGTCCTCATTGTCCATGAAGTAAACCTGAAGGCGGGCATTCGGAAGAGAAGCTACCTTGATTACCAAGGGATAATCTTCCTTATCTACCGTGATGTTAATTCCTGAAAGTCGCACAACCTCATGGAGTCTATGGCGGCGCTCATTAATCGTACCGAATCGTGGCATAATCGCTCTCACCTCATATCCTGAATCATTCGATTTAACAGCGAGTGCATTCAAAATTCTGGCAAAATCAGTTTCCTCATTATAAGGAGCCATTTCGTGGGATATAAAAAGAACTTTTTTCTTCTGTAGAACTGCCATTAATCAAAGTTTAGGGTAAAAAACAAATTCGGGGTGCGAAAGTACGATTTTTTTGTCGATTATTGTAGTTTATTAATTGCTAATATTAGCCTTTTTGGTAATATGTTCATTTTTAAACGCATCACAGATCTACAAGATTTCCTGCAAAATCATACAAATATTGGCTTCGTTCCAACCATGGGTGCTCTGCATGAAGGGCATTTTTCCCTGATACACAGCTCTTCGAAATCCTGTCAAATAACAGTTTGCAGTATTTTTGTAAACCCTACTCAGTTTAATGACCCCAAAGATTTTGAAAAATACCCCATCACCCTCGAGAAGGATATCGAAATGCTCGAAATGGCAGGATGTGATGTTCTCTTTTTACCCCAAACTGCCGAAATGTATCCGGCCGGTATTCAAACGATTCGCCAATATAACTTGGGTTATCTGAATACCATTTTAGATGGCGCTTTTCGTCCGGGACATTTTAATGGGGTATGTGCCATTGTGCATCAACTGCTGCTTGCCGTGAAACCACAACACCTTTTTTTAGGCGAAAAAGATTTCCAGCAATGTATGGTGATTCGCCAACTGGTTGATCAGGAGCATTTGCCGGTTCAAGTTCATGCAATGGCTACCTTACGCATGAAAAGCGGTCTCGCGATGAGTTCCCGAAATCAACGTCTATCTGAAAATGGTTTACAAAAAGCGGCCTCTTTATATCAGGTCCTGAAGGAAATTGGCATGGGAAAACATCAACATTCTTTCTCAGATTTACGAACAAAAGCTTTACAAAAGCTTGAAAATGAAGGCTTTGAAACAGAGTATCTTGTTCTCGCTGATGCCAACACCCTCCATTTTTTGGACGACTTTAATCAGGCTGTACCTATGGTGGTTCTGATCGCCAGTAAGTTAGAAAGTGTGCGCCTGATTGATAATCTGCGTATTTAAAGGACCGGATTGATTTCTTGATATTTTGGGCAAACTCAAGCGGTCTAAAAACACACAACATCCATTTATTAACCTACTTTTGCCATCCCATGCAAATACAAGTCCTCAAATCGAAAATACATCGGGTAAAAGTTACACAAGCCAATTTGAACTACATTGGTAGCATCACCATCGACCAAAATCTGATGGACGCAGCAAATTTGATTGAACATGAAAAAGTTCAGGTGGTCAATGTCAATAATGGCGAACGCCTTGAAACCTACATCATTAAAGGCAAACGGGGAAGCGGAACCATCTGCTTGAACGGACCTGCAGCCCGGCGGGTAGAACCGGATGACATTGTAATTATCGTTTCATATGCAATGATGGATTTTGAATCTGCTAAAAAATTCAAACCCACCATCATTTTCCCCAATGATAAAAATAAACTATAGATCCCTTTAAATCATGCCTAAATCCCTGGTGAATATGCTGACTTACCTGCTCACATTGGGGCTCGGCATTTTTCTGATATGGCTGTCCGTGAAAGACCTCAAACCGGATGATATAGAAAAAATAAAATTCGCTGTTCAAAAGGCCAATTATCTGCTTCTGATTCCGATTTTGATCATGGGTTTTATCAGTCATTGGAGTCGGGCGATGCGTTGGAGATACCTGATGGAACCGATGGGACTGAATCCATCTGCAGCCAACACCCTATTTGCCGTTTTAATTGGATATTTAGCCAATCTGGCCTTTCCTCGTTTGGGCGAAGTACTCAAATGCACCATCCTGGCGCGTTATGAAAAAATACCCGCTGATAAATTGGTAGGAACTATTATAGCCGAAAGGGCCTTTGATTTGTTATGCCTGATTTTAATTTTTGTATTGACCATAGTGGTGCAAACGGATTTAGCCGGATCATATCTGCAATCATTATGGACACGTTTTGGAAGTCAACCGGGAGATGGAAACCATTCCAAAATGTATATCCTTTTTGGTAGTTTCGTTCTGTTCATTGTTTTATTCTTAGCCCTTCGCAACAAAATCATACATAGTGCATTCTATTTAAGATTTAGAGAAATTCTCAAAAATGTCACGAAAGGTATTATGAGTTTCAGAACCATGAAACACAAAAAGGAATTCGTTTTTCACACCATCCTGATTTGGTCAATGTATTTAGGAATGATCTTATTAGGTTTTCAAAGTATCCAAGAGACACAAATGCTGAGTTATAAAACCGGATTGTCGGTATTGTCCTTTGGCAGTGTAGGCATGATTGTAACCCCTGGCGGAATTGGGGCTTATACTTTACTCGTCGAAGAAATTGTCTCTTTATACGGCATTGAAAAAGCCATCAGTGTAGCCATCAGTTGGGTGATTTGGTTGGTTCCAACTTTAATCATTGTGCTTGGAGGGGTTATCTCCTTTATTCTTTTGCCTATTTATAATCGAAAAAAACATGCTCAGTAAACTAGAAATCATCCAACATAAAATTCATACTTCCGATTCAATCCAATTACTGGTGAATCAATGGAAAATGTTGTCTAAAAAAATTGTATTCACCAATGGCTGCTTCGATATCATTCATCGGGGGCACAATACCTACTTATTACAATCCGCAGAATTGGGTAATCGATTGGTGGTTGGTGTAAATAGTGATGATTCTGTTCGTCGATTAAAAGGCGCTTCACGACCTGTAGTGGACCAGGATTCACGGGCTTTTAATTTAGCATGTCAAACTTATATTGATGCAGTCGTAATTTTTGATGAAGACACCCCTTTAAACCTGATCCAATTAATCCAACCTGATGTATTGGTGAAAGGTGGTGATTATACACTGGAAACAATTGTTGGTGCCAGCGAAGTTCAAGCCTATGGCGGACAGGTTGAAATCATTCCTTTTCTGGAAGGTTACTCCACCACAGCAATTTTAGAGAAAGCTCATTTGTAGTTTAAGATAAATGATATATCGGAACCGAGTTTGAATTTTCGAATCAAGTTAAAGTTCAGTCATGTTTTGATGGAAATATTGGAATCACTCCTCATTCCATCGATATGTCGCTATCGGAATGTTTAGTAAGCCAATCACGCGATCGATGACCGTAGAAACCAATGCTTCGAAATCAACCGGTCGGCTATAGAATGAAGGAGAAGCCGGACAAATAATTCCGCCCGCTTCGGTAACCGTTCGCATGTTATTTAAATGAATCAAATTGTAAGGGGTTTCCCGAACCACACAAATTAGTTTCCTTCGTTCCTTCAACATGACATCTGCTGCCCGGGTCATTAAATTATCACTCACCCCGGCGGCAATGCGCCCTAGAGTTCCCATACTACACGGACAAATCACCATGGCTTCGAATGAACTACTCCCACTGGCAAAAGGAGCCATAAAATCATTACTGGCATATTGTTTGACCCCCTCGGGCAATTGAAAATCAGTATCCAATTCATGACTCCAAACTTCAGGAGCTTGCTGACTTGCAACTACAGCCAATTCCAGGCCCTCAACCGAACTTAATTTTTGAAGTAACACTTTGGCATAAATCGAGCCCGAAGCACCACTGATTCCAATAGCAATTTTTTTCATTCAATGAATTTAAGGTAACATTGCAAATACGATAACTCAAAAGTAATACACGATGACCTCTCCTATAAAGGCAATTTATTTATGTACTATTTTATGTTTGACAGGTATGCGATCTCTTGATGCCCAAACACCGGTCAAAAATGATCAATCCGAGAAAAAAACAAAGACAGCACAAAAGGGAATACAATGGATCAGTTTGGAAGAAGCTGAGGCCAAGATGAAAGTTGAACCTAAAAAAGTGTATATTGATTTATTTACCGATTGGTGTTATTGGTGCAAAGTGATGGATAAAAAAACTTTTACGAATCCTTCGGTCATCGATTATCTAAACCAACATTTTTATTGTATTCATATCGATGCAGAAACCAAAGACTCTATCCTATTTCAAGGTAAAAAATACGGGCGTTTACCCAATAGCAAAACCAATGATTTGGCGGCACAATGGATGAAAGACCGCATTTCATATCCAAGTAGTATTTTTATGGAAGAGGGATTTGTGAATCCACAACCCGTGCCGGGATATCTTGAAATTCCCGTCATGGAAATGATTTTGAAGTATTTCGGAGAGAATAAACATAAAACTACCCCTTGGGAAACATGGAGTAAAACGTTTAAAGGGGTTTGGAAATAATACCCATTGTCATTATCAATTAGTCCAAACTAATTTATAATTTAAAAATGGTCGTGCCGATATAGCTTGAAAATAGTTATATCGAGCAAAGAGAAGATTGGAATATATCGAAAGCATCATCGGTATAATATCGAAAACATGGGCTCACAACCCGGAGCAAATTTGCGCAAAAAGGTTTGCCCCCCTCTTTGTGAACTTAATAAACATCTTGATTGAAATAAAAAAAACCTCCTTGTGAGGAGGTTCTCTGATTATTTAAACCGGAAGAATTATAATCTGTAATTCACCGACAAACGACTCATCGGCATACAAATCATATTAAAGTTTCCGGAATTTCCTGCGTTGTATTTTAATTCCGCACCTAATTCATAAGAGAAGGAAAACTGTGGACAAAGTTGTTTTCTGAAACCCCAGGCAGGAGCAATACCAACGCTGTAAGCATTTGAGTTATTTCGTGCTGTAGACAAACGTTGTTGGGCACCTTCTCCACTCACAGTTATCATTTGTTCATTTGCTCTTTCAAAGTAATGTGTCATATCAGCAGCGATGTAAGTGGTCATACATTCACAGTTACTTAAAAAATAAGATAAACCGGTTTGTAAACGAAATTGGTCAAACTTTCCGGAATATGAAGCGATTTGAGTCTGTTCAGGACTGGCCATTCGGGTTTCGCGATAATAACTAAAACCCGCTCTTAATTGAAGTTTTTGATTATACCGATACTGATAATACAATGCGGGTGAAGAAATCCCTTGTTTTCTTAAAGTCTGATCAGCAAAAGCACTGCTCACCCTGCTACGTTCTGCTTTACTTTGACTTTTTGGTACTGCATTCAGTTTGGTATTCTGATGATAAAACTGAACGGGCCCCACTCCGATGCCAATTTCATGTCGGCTATTTTGAGCGTTTAAAGTTGAACCAGAAGCAATCAGGAATGCTGAAAGGTATAATAGCTTTTTCATGTTAATCATTTTGTAAATCAAATTTACGGATTTCCATTCATGATTCATATTAATCTTTCTATGGCTTATCAATGACCTTTTAAATCATTTCAGGCGTTTGAAAACGAATCACGAAATCGAAGCCCCAATACCGTATTAACATCTCCTATGCGAAGCCCCTGTAGGCGAAATACATTTTTTCCTACCTTTGCGCCATGTTAGATTCGATTGAAAGTGCTATTGAAGACATTCGAAATGGAAAACTCGTGATCGTGGTTGATGACGAAGATCGCGAAAATGAAGGTGACTTTCTGACGGCTGCCCGCAATGTGACTCCTGAGATTATTACTTTTATGAGTAAATACGGACGTGGCCTCATCTGTGCCCCGCTCGTTGAAGACCGTTGCGATGAACTCGGTTTGAATCTGATGGTGACCGATAATACAGAATTACATCAAACTCCTTTTACCATTTCCGTTGATTTATTGGGTCATGGTTGTACCACCGGAATTTCATCGCATGATCGCGCAAAAACGATTCAGGCTTTGATTGATCCAAAAACAAAATCTGCGGATTTGGCTAAACCGGGACACATTTTTCCTTTAAGGGCCCGACGCGAAGGCGTTCTCCGACGTTCAGGCCATACTGAGGCGGCAATTGATCTGGCACGTTTAGCTGGATTTGAAGCAGCCGGCGCCATTGTTGAAATCATTGACGAAAATGGCGAAATGGCCAGACTCCCCCGCTTGATGGAAATTGCGAAAGAACATCAACTAAAAATCGTTTCCATTGAAGACTTGATCGCTTATCGATTAAGGACAGAAAAAACCATCGAAGAGCAGATTCGTGTTGATATGCCAACAAAATATGGTCAATTTCAACTTGCCACTTTTTCAAACATTCGAACTGGTGAATTACACCACGCCCTGATTAAAGGCACTTGGGAAGCGGATGAACCTGTATTAGTTCGTGTTCATAGTTCTTGTTTCACCGGAGATATTCTTCATTCTATGCGTTGTGATTGTGGCGAACAATTAAATGCTGCCATGCAAATGGTTGAGGCTGCCGGTAAAGGCGTTGTCTTGTATATGAATCAGGAAGGCCGCGGCATTGGATTACTCAATAAATTGAAAGCTTATAAACTACAGGAAGCCGGAAGAGATACTGTGGAGGCCAATCTTGAACTTGGATTTGGCATGGATGAACGTGATTACGGCATTGGCGCACAAATTTTAAGGCATTTGGAAATCAGCCAAATAAAACTAATTACCAATAACCCCAGAAAAAGAGCAGGCTTGATGGGTTATGGCCTGGAAATTGTTGAAAATGTTCCCATTGAAATGCACCCAAATATTTATAATGAACAATATTTGATGACCAAAAGAGATAAGCTTGGTCATGAGATTTTAAGATAATTAAACCTTTAAAATAAAAAAATATGTATCCAGCAGAAATAGTATTACCCATGAAAGGCGAATTGGTTCAACATGGCTTTGAAGATTTGAGCACACCTGAATTGGTTGACGAGGCAATGTCAAGACCAGGCACCACGCTATTGGTATTAAATTCGGTATGTGGATGTAGTGCAGGTACCGCACGCCCGGGTGTTGTCATGGCCGTTCAACAAGCCAATCATAAACCCGATCATCTTGTAACCTCTTTTGCAGGCTTTGATTTGGCAGCGGTTCAGCAAGCTCGTACTTATCTCTTACCTTACCCGCCTTCATCACCTTGTATCGCCTTATTAAAAGATGGTCAATTGGTTCATATGATTGAAAGACATATGATTGAAGGCAGACCCGCCCAAATGATTGCAGCCAATTTAATGGAGGCCTTTAACCAACATTGTGTGGGTGTAGCTCAGTAAAGTTGTACAGAACGTTAAAATTTTTCATCCAAAGCCCTCAACTTGAGGGCTTTGTTCTATTTTCGCCCCATATATGTATCCTGACTTTTACCATTTATTAAAAGAACTGTTTGGTATCGAAATCCCCGTATTAGGCTTGCTCAAAAGTTTTGGGTTCATGGTGGCCATGGCTTTTTTGGCAGCAGGGATTGTTTTGAGCAAAGAATTAAAAAGAAAGGAAGATCTTGGTCTGCTCCCTTTTACGATTGAAGATCTTATCATTCGAAAAAAAGTTCAATGGACTGACTACCTCATTTCCGGAGTGCTGGGTTTTGGGATTGGTTATAAAGTCATCGGCATGTTTCTTAATTACAAAGAAGCGATGGCCGATCCTTTAAGTTACCTGACCACCTCAAAGGGTCATTTAATGAGTGGTATTTTACTTGCTTTGGCTTTATTGGGATGGAAGGCTTGTGAAGATTATCAGCAACGAAAATTAGGCACAGAGCACAAAAAGTTAAAGATGTTTCCCCGACATCGCGTTGGTGATATTGCAGTCATTGCTGCTATTGGCGGATTTGCCGGTGCAAAAATATTTAATGCATTCGAAACCTGGGATCAATTCATTAAAGATCCTTTGGCCAGTTTATTATCGAGCAGTGGCTTAACATTTTATGGTGGACTCATTGTAGCAACTATCGCATTGTGGTACTATAGCCGAAAAATTAAAATGGATTTTCGTCATCTATGTGATGCAGCTGCTCCTGCATTGATTTTAGCTTATGGAATTGGCCGCCTTGGCTGTCAAATAAGTGGAGATGGAGATTGGGGAATCTACAATTCAGCTTATATCACCAACGAACAAGGTAAAGTGGTGCAGAATACAAAAAGTTTTTCCGAACAAGTTGCTTTGCATCATGAACATGTTTACCGACAATTTGATCCTGAAGATGAAATTCCCCATAAATCATTTCAAGCGCCTGTTTGGCTGCCGGTATGGATGGTTGCCTATAACTATCCGAATAATGTCAACAATGTAGGTGAACCTTTAGCGGCTTGCAAGGGAGAATATTGTTCAGTACTTCCTTTGCCTGTTTTCCCGACGCCCATTTATGAATTTTTTATGGGCCTCATCATTTTTGCTATTTTGTGGCGACTAAGAAAACGGTGGCAAACACCATTGAGCATGTTTTCAGTTTACTTAATATTTAATGGTATTGAACGATTTTTAATTGAACAAATTCGTGTCAACTATAAATATGATTGGGGTTTTATGCAACCCACACAAGCTGAAATCATCGCTGTTGCAATCATTACAGCCGGCATCCTGCTTTTTGTTTTTCGCAAACAGATTGATCGTTTCATTCACGTGGATAAAAGCAAGGAAGCTTCACTATCTTCTGAATCTTAAATCTCGCCTTTAAACATCATCAGAATTTCTTCTTTTCTATTCCTGCTCACTGGGATACTGGAACCGTCGGTCATCACCAAAAAACCTCCATCCTTTTTACTATACTGCTGGATGTATTTACTATTGATAATATAACTCTGGTGAGGGCGAATAAATCCCTGTGGGGTTAGAATGTCTTCGAAGTAGCGCATTGTTTTTGAAGCGATTATTTTCTCTCCATTGGTCAAAACAATTGTCGTATAATTATCGCTACTTTGACAATAGAGAATTTCCTGAGGATCGTAAAACAAAATCTTATCCTGAAAACCAACTGCAATTTTATTTCCGGGCATACCACTCTGAATTTGTACCGGATTTGTGGGGAGATTGTATTGCATCAACAAATTGGTCAGTTGTTGTTGAATATTGGTTTCACCTTTCAGCTTACGAAATTTCTGAATCGCATGGGTAAGCAGCTCTTCATCAATCGGTTTCAATAAATAATCCAATGCAGAAAGTTTGATAGCGCTAATGGCATACTGATCGTAGGCTGTCGTAAAGATGACATTAAAATTATACCTCCCCAGACGATGCAGTAATTCAATGCCGGTCATGAATGGCATTTGAATATCTAAGAAAACCAAATCGACCTGATTTTGTTCAAGATACTGTAAGGCCTGTTTAGAGGACGTAAATTTTTCGACAATTTCGATGTCATCAAAATTTTGCTTAATGAGGATTTCAAGGACCTCTACGCAATTTAATTCATCGTCGATTATGACCGTTTTAAACATGATTATTGATTTATTGGTTAAGGATAGATTGGTTAAATTTAGCATCAAAGAGTGTGATGATGATTTTTGTACCGGTGGCTTCACCATCCACATTGTGTAAATCGGCCACTTCCACCGAAGATTGTGGTGTTGATCCCAGATTCATGAGGCGTAAACGACTTTCACCCAAAGCCATCCCAAAAGATTTATGCTTCTTCGTTTTACTTTCTAATTGTCTGGCTTTCTCACGCCCCACACCATTATCTTCAATTTCGATACAAATATATTGTTGATCATTTCGTTTCACGGAAATAACAATATTTTTTTCACCATCTTTATGCAACAAACCGTGCCAGATGGCATTTTCCACATAAGGTTGTAACAACAGGGATGGAATCCGGATACTACCCGGTTGTATTTCTGGGCTGAGTACAATCTGATAACTAAACTGATTACTGAAACGCATCCCTTCAATGATCATATAAAGTTCAATCGTTTGTAGTTCTTCTTCCAGATTAATAAAAGTAGCCGAAGAGTTATTGAGAATATTCCGTACCAACTGAGAAAATTTCACCAGGTAACGTGAGGCTAGTTTGGTATCATTTCGAAGAATAAAATTATTGATTGAATTGAGTGAATTGAACAAAAAGTGCGGATTAATTTGTGCACGGAGGGCTTTCATTTCTACTTCCGCCAATTCCTTGGTATATTGAATACGTATCGCTTCTTTTTCACGAATCTGATTGATTTTATTTTTATAAATCATGTAAATAAGCTGTACCACTAAAAGCACGGATGCCAGAATAAACCACCATGTTTTATAAAAAGGAGTTGCAATCGTAATTTGTAGACGAGTATAATCATCGCTCCAAATACCATCCGCATTCGCACATCTTACCTGAAATTCATACTTGCCTGAATTTAAATTGGTATAACTCACATAATTACGATCAGTGGTATTGATCCATTCTTTATCATAACCTTCGAGTTTGTATTGATACTTTATTTTTCCGGGAAGGGAAAAACCTAAAGTAGAAAATGACAAAGAGATGGAATTTTCAAAATGACGTAAATCCACCTTATCCAGAAAACAAATATCCTCTTTGGTTTGTAGTGGATTTTCAAATACTTTAAACTCATTGATATATACAACAGGTACTTCCGGATTATTGCTGATTTCGGAAGGATGAAAAACATTGACTCCGTTTAATCCTCCAAAAACGAAACGACCATCCCGTAGTTTGGTATACGCCCCTGTATTAAATTCATTCGATTGCAAACCATTACTCTCATCAAAATTTCTGATTTGCGGATTGGCTTTTTTCAACAAAACCGATTCGTTCCATTGGATATTCGAAAGTCCGGCATTTGTACTGATCCAAAAACTGCTATCATTTTCGGCCAGTATGGAGTAAACGACATTATTATTGAGAAAATCGTTCGTACTGAGGGTTCGTAATAATTGGAAATCTTTGGTATACACTGCAATTCCTCCACCGTCTGTTCCCGTCCAAATACGTCCCTTATAATCCTGATGAAAACATTTTATGGATTTTAAAGTTCCGGTACGCAAAGAATTTTCCTGTGGAAATAAGCGGGTGATTTTAAATTGCTCATCAATTTGATAAATACCCTTTTCCGTTCCAATTAAAATGATTCCTTCACGGGTTTGATACAAACATCTCAATCCGTTATTCTTAAAAAATGGATAAGCCTCAGCTGTAAACTGTCGGATGACTTTTCTTTGGCTATCAATCAAATTGAGTCCATTTTCTCGGGTACCTACCCAAATCCGATTTTTATGATCCTGTAAAAAAGACCAAATAGTTCCGTTCGAAAGTTGATTAGAAAGAGGTCCAACGGAGATACTTTGCTTTTGTTGCAGCGTATTGAGATCCACAACAGCTATGCCATTCCCATTGAAACCTAACCACAACTCTGATCCAATACGAATCATTTCGATGATATAATTTTCTGAAAGATTTAGAAGGTTTTTAAATGAAAAAAACTCAAAGTGATTTTTA
>JBMOFV010000018.1:0-50556 GCA_049318705.1 Chitinophagaceae bacterium | reverse complement strand
AGAAGCACCTTTCACTTCAGCGCGGGTTTTTACTTTATGTGTACCCTGATGCTGAGCAGCCAGATACTGTTTAACAGCCAAATAAATCAGGTGATCGTTGGGTTCCATACCAAAAAACTCAGCTGGTAACTCAACGGTACGTCCCGTTGATTGTCCATTTATATTTAATACATCTACTTGCATGTTCGTCTTCTTATTTTTGGATTAACACAATAGCACCATTGTGACCGGGTACTGACCCGCTCACGAGGATATAATTCTTATCAGGGAAAATTTTGAGAATACGTAAAGCTTTTACTTTTACGCGATCGCCACCCATCTGACCTGCCATACGCATTCCTTTGAATACACGTGAAGGATAAGATGATCCACCCACAGAACCCGGAGCACGTTGACGATCATGTTGACCATGGGAAGCCTCACCAACTCCAGAGAAACCATGACGCTTTACAACGCCCTGGAAACCTTTACCCTTGGTGGTTCCGATTACAGAAACTTTTTCACCTTCTTCAAAAATTTCACAAGTGATGGTTTCGCCTAATTGTTTTTGAATGTCGCAATTACGCAATTCTTTCACAACTGATTTTGGGGTTGTTCCGGCTTTTGCAAAATGCGAAATCATAGCATTATTGCTATGTTTTTCTTTTTGGTCACCGTAAGCGATTTGTAAGGCATTGTAACCGTCGTTTTCCTGTGTTTTGATTTGAGTAACAACACAAGGGCCGGCTTCAATAATGGTACAGGCAGTTTGCTTGCCATTTGGCTCGAAGATGCTGGTCATGCCAACTTTCTTTCCTATTATTCCTTTCATTCTGTTTTAATATTTTTAGTCAGCGCCTTGTAATGAAACGAGGATGACGTGGTCTTAAATGTTTAGTGATGAACTTATCAGGCCTTGATTTCAACTTCTACACCTGAAGGAAGATCAAGCTTGGATAAGGCGTCAACAGTTTTGGACGAAGAAGTGTAGATATCCAGCAAGCGTTTGTGGGTGCAGAGCTGGAACTGCTCACGGGCTTTTTTGTTCACGTGGGGTGAACGTAAAACCGTGAAGATTTTCTTATCTGTGGGTAAGGGCATGGGACCGGTTACCACAGCGCCTGTACTGCGAACTGTTTTGGCTATTTTCTCAGCCGATTTGTCCACCAGGTTATGGTCGTAAGACTTTAATTTAATTCTTATTCTTTGCGACATAATTTGAGTCCCTATATATTTTTGGGAGTGCAAAGGTAATCCGAATTATTTCAGGAGCAAATATTTTTTGTAAAAAAAAAGAAAATATGGGCAAAAATTCATGGCTTTTGGCAAAAAACCAAGATTTAAGGGCAAATCTCCCAATTCATTGCTGCTGTTGTGTACCCACACACCATTGATGTCCTGACAAAACCCAATCTTCTTTTACTTGAAATTTTAAATGTTATGCGCTTTGGGTAGCCACAACCGCGGGATCAATATTTCTTCCTTTAAATAGGTTATATTGTCAGAATATTTTAAGTTACCAAGCCCCTATTCCGAATAAATTCGTATGTTTCATTCTTTAAACATTATCCTCCTTCATGGCCAGTCTGCGTTTTCTTTTATGGCTTGTTTTATCATCTCTTTTTGCCAAAAGCATTGAAGGACAAGTTGTTTGGACATCTTTTCCAAAGAATTTGCAATTCTTGCCAAGAAATATTTCTACCAATCAAGCCATCCTTAAAATTGCCGGCGATAACCAATATCCCATTTCTTTAACTCTATTAAGGTATCAGGATGATCTTATTCAAAAAAGCTGGCAATTTCCTGCATCCTCAGCCTTTCAATTGCAGGACACGCTCGGGGCAAGTTTAAATTATTATCATTACCGGCTTTATCTGGGCCCCAACCTGATACTTCAAGCAGATAGTCTGGTTGTAGGTGATGTATTTTTATTTAATGGCCAAAGCAATGCGGAAGCAAAAGCTGTTGACAGTTTAGCATTGGATTGTTTGAGTCCATTTATCCGTACTTACGGCAATGGATCTGAATTGAGTAGTCCTGATGAATGGTTTGTTGCACATGATCGTGGAAACCGTTTTCAGGATGGATTCATCGGACAACTAGCTCTTTCGTTTGGTTCACAAATGATTCATCATTATCAGCGCCCTATCTGCATTCTGAATGGGGCCGAAGGAGGGGAAGAAATTGAACATTTCCTGCCAGGCGCTCAAAATGTCGCACATGCCAATAATTTTTTCAGACTCCAAAAACGGCTTGAGCAATCCGGCTTGCTTCAGAATATCCGCTCCCTCATTTGGTTTCAGGGTGAGCAGGATGCCTTGAATGGTTTATCCGGGAATACGTATAGCGATTATCTGAATCAATTATTTCAGGCTTACCAGGAGTATTATCCTGCCCTTCGCAAATTGTATCTTTTTCAAATTCGTGCCGGTTGTAGCCCCTTCATCAAATTGCGGCCATACAACAAGCTCAATTGGATTTTGATCTGCAACAAGATTCTGTGTTTTTGATTTCGAGTAATTATACCGAACATGACGGCTGTCACTTTTACCTTTCAGCATACCGGGAATTAGCCAGGCGTTTAAAGCGAACCCTATGTTATCAGGAGGGATTGGATTTAAATACCAATCGCAAGCAGGATCTTTTACCGGATCAAATTTTATTGATGGGTGACTCTTCTCTTTTGCTCTCCTTTCCGGATGATGCCGGAATTGAATTCGCTTCAGATTTTTTTGGTGAAGATTTTTATATCCCATGGTATCAGTGGAAACCCATACAGGTATCCGTCCAGCAAAATCAATGTTTACTTTCTTTTGGCCGAAAAATCACACAAGCCCGCAGTTTATCTTATACCGGACATCCCGGCAATGCCTTACCCGCCCTATTCGATTCCAGCGGGAATACCCTCCTCTGCTTCCACGAAATGCCTATCAAATACGCCCTGCCCTTTAATGAACAAGCCTCTATAGATCGGAATGTGTTTAAATTATGGAAAGTTATTTCACCAGTAGAAGACGTGCTGCGAATCAGCTATTCCGGCAATCAGGAATATTTCCAACTACAGATGCGGGTATACAATAGCCAGGGAATGCAGGTTAAAAAAATAACCCAAACTCTTCAGGCGAACATGGAAATCTTAGTTTCCGATTTAGCGCCCGGTATCTACACCTTAAGAATTTATACCCAACCAAATATCATTGACCTGAAATTTTTGAAGCAGTAAAGATATCTTTACAAACAGGTATGATAGAAATTGTTATTATTTGCATCACTGCTTTCCTCACGGCTATTCTGACGTTCTTTTCAGGATTTGGATTGGGTACGATTTTATCGCCGGTAATGATGCTATTTTTTCCGGTGGAAATTGCGGTTGCCCTTACCGGTGTGGTTCATTTCTCGAATAATTTGTTCAAACTATGGTTAGTTGGTAAAAAGGCAGATATTCCGACGGTGCTTCGTTTTGGTTTACCTGCTATTGTCGCAGCATTTATTGGAGCATGGCTGCTGTTACAAATGAGTACTTTGCCCATTGCATTTTCTTATCAATTGTGGAATCAGCATTTTGAGGTTAGCTCTTTTAAAATAATCATGGCTGTGCTCTTATTCTTTTTTGCTCTCATGGATTTATTGCCCTATTTCGGCAAGCTGGAGTTTAGTCCGAAAATGATTACACTGGGAGGTTTTATTACAGGATTTTTTGGTGGATTTTCCGGGCATCAGGGCGCTTTGCGTTCTGCTTTTCTCATTCGGTCAGGATTGAAAAAAGAAGCATTTATCGCAACGGGTGTTCTTGTTTCCAGCATGATTGATTTAACCCGGGTTGGAGTTTATACAAAACGACTGATGGATGTAAAACTGGAAGAATACTGGGTGCTGATTGTAGTAGCCAGTTTATCGGCGATGTTGGGAGCCGTTCTTGGAAATCGACTCTTAAAAAAAGTCACCATGAAGTCGCTGCAATATTTGGTTGCCGTATTCCTCATTCTTATCGCAATGGCGCTTGGTCTTGGCTGGCTGTAATTGCCTGTTAATACCTCTTTGTTTAGAACGCAACTACATCATTCGGCTCTATGGACAAGACAGATTTCCATATGAAGCATCATTCTATAATTATAAAGGATCCATATTCTTCTGAATTCAATCAAGTAGTTCTCCAAGAATCATAGAACGAAAGTCGAATTGAATACATTTTTCAATGCAAATATCTTTGATTGATTACAAATTACTGCAAGGCACGATTGTGATAGAGGTAGGAGTGTATAAAAATTGTTCCCCATAGGTTCCTCCGCCTGCATAATCTTTGCGGATATAAGTGGTGGCGATTCCGCATTTACCATCTTTGGTTTTGATGGCCATACATGCACTGATCCATTTATAGGTAGGAATACCTAAGTCATTCTTTTCAATGGTCCACATGGAACGGGTAATATTTACTTTACTTACCTCATAATTCAAGCCATCCATTTGCTTTTTGGCGAATTGAACTTTCACAAATTGTTCCAAGGACGGATCACTGATAGCGGGTGGGTCCATCTTTAATTGCTGAACATATTGCTGTTGATTTTTTTCCATCCGATCCATAAAAACCTGGGGAGTACCTAGTTTACCTTGCCCCTCAACGATGGCCTTCAGATGATCCTTAAATTGATTTTCGTTCGGAAATACCTTCATCATATTTTCGGTATATACTTTGTAAATTTCCAATTCCTGAAGAGAATACACCATGGCTAAACTTCGTTCAGACTTCATATCCTTTTCAATTTTCGTGATCAATTGTTTGGCGTAATTCGATTTCTGTAAAGCTGACTTTAAATGATTACTGTAAAAAGACTCTTGGGGTGATGATGCCATAAATTCGTCCACTTTTTTCGAATAAGCATTCAAGATCGCATTGCTTTTTTCGATCTCTTTCATCAATCCGTTTCGATCAAGCACCTGATAATCGGGCCCAACAGTTTGTATCAGCCCTGTTTTAAAAATTTCAGCTTTAGAAATTAATTCCTTCACTGAGTTTGAAACTTCAAGCGGATTGGCGGTGCTCCTGCCATCTCGGTATTGTCGAGGTTGGGCCATCGCCAGCTGATTGAAACCCATCAGACTGATGAGTAGAATCCAGAATTTATTCAAGTGATTTGTCGGGTATTGTGACTGATTCATATCGTTATTTTTTATGACTTAAGTGATGTTTGGAATTTCATTTTGTTGGTCCGTGTAAAGGCTATTGTAGACTGTACCTTTGTTTCGGATAAATTCTTTGAATGATTTTGTGGTTATTTCATGACTAATGAATAGATTCAATGGCCGCCTTTTCTAATTCGAAATATTCCAACTCATCATTGTAAATTTTATTTTTTACACTGTAACATTTCCCTTTGGCTTCGATGACAAACCAATAGGATTTACTGGTCTTTTCTGCATTCTTCCCTTTTTGAAACTGATAAGTGATGCCCACTCCATTTTTTAGTGTATACGATTGTATCAGTTCATATCCTTTTTTAGATTGAACTTGTTGAACAATCAACTTGGGATCTTTGATGCAGGTATCTGCAAGAATTTCTTCAATCAACATGAGACTCTCTTTACCCCCTTTCTTTTTAAATTGAATTTCGGCAGTATTGCTCAGAGATAATTTTTCTATTTCCCAATTCGCCGGCATGTCGATTTGCAGATTTAAAAAATCGATGTTGTGGTTTGTAACCTTTTCGTGGACTGTTTTGTTATTGCATGCAGTGATGCAAAAAATAACAGACATCCAAAAAATAAGCGCGCATTTTTTCATACATAAAAAATTAGGATGCAAGATTAAGTAGGTGCGAAAAAAAATTGGCTCTGTCTTCCGTAAGTGTATTTGAATTTCATGTAAGTGCAACAATTCGGTCAGGAGCGCCCCATCCACTTTTTCTATTTCAGTATATAGACTTACATATCAAAAAAAGGAGATGCCTGCCCCTCGCGCACTGGAGGCTTTTTATGTTTTAATTTGTGAGGTAATTTTTTGGATTTGGCAAACATTCCGTGCAGTTGCAGTTACTTGCATAAATACATCACTTATTGATTTGGCACGAAAGAATGTTTTAAATAAAATACTTTAGACCTTAAATACTACAAACATGGATAGCTCTTACTATATCATCCTCGCATTTGTGATCATGAGTTCGATGGTCTGGATATTTTTTCAGAAGAGAAATACAAAAAACAAAAAAGATAGCTAAATAGGGGTTCCTGAATAAACATGAAGCATAGTCTCATTTTTTTTATCCTTATTTTTATTCATCCATATCTGTATGCCCAAATTCCTAAGGCGGCTGATTATGGTGTTCGGCATATGATTTTTTCGTTCGAATCGTTACCGGTCGATATACTCATCCAATCAAAATCAGGCGAAGAAATGCGCAAAAAGCCACTCTTCTTTTTTTGTCAGGGGAGTTTACCGCAACCACTTCTAAAATATGATGAACACGGTTTATGTGGGATTTTCCCTTTTAATCCGGAAGTTCTTTTAAAAAATTACCACTTGGTTATTGTTGGCAAACCCTCTGTTCCGCTCATTCGTTCAACCAAAGCATTGGGCGCACAATATTGTTTCCTGGAAAGTCTGGGGCAATTTCCAAAAGATTATGTGACAAGAAATTTACCCGCCTATTACGTGCGAAGAAATATAGCAGTGATTTAATTTCTACATAAACAAACCTGGGTAGACCAAAATCAACTGGTAGTGGCCGGTCATTCAGAAGGCAGTACAATTGCGGCTTTGATGGCAACAACATACAAAGGAGTTACTCAGCTCATTTACTCAGGGGGAAATCCGTGCGGAAGGATTTTATCGATTATCCAGGAAGCCCGTTATAAAGAATTGGATACAGATTCGACCCGATATGCAGAAGATTGGTATCAGGAATGGCAAAAGATTGTGGAGGATAAAACAAATATGGATATGACTTCCGGTGATACCTATCAGGCAACTTATACCTTTTCGCAGCCTATGATGGAATCACTTTTACAATTGAAGATCCCCGTGCTTGTAAGTTATGGTACGGCTGATTGGAGCGCCCCATTTACGGATTATTTGCGGGTTGAAGCCATTCGCAAAGGCAAGAAGAATATTGGGTTTAAACCATATCTGGGAACAGACCATAACTACTTCCCGATAAATAAGGACCGACAAATAAATTCGGCAATCTTCAACTGGGATCGGGTGGCAAGCGATTGGGCACAATGGTTAGAATAACATTAAACCAGATTTTGCAGTTGGGGACAGCCAGCTAAAAATCCGGGTTAAATTCAAGGTTGCAATCAGATCTGCTTTTGCTTCAGGTACTAATTTCTTCATTTCAGCGTTTGTGAAGACATTATGAAAAAAATCTTTTTGCTGTTTGTCATTTTCTCGAATTTGGGATACTCCACAATCATGGCCCAGCGCTTATCCGTTTTTTTAAGTGGTGGTTTGCAAGCGAACCTGAATCGCAGCCGATCTATACCGGAAGGCGTCCGGACTAACCAATATTTACTCCCTCCGGCTTTAGGCCCAGAACTAGGATTGAGAATTCGATATGCCCTTGAACCCAACATTCACCTGCGTAGCGGCCTATTATTTACCCAACGCAGAATAACATTTGTCACGCATGAGATGGATTCAACACGTCAGGTTTTAGAAAATAATCCCAATCGGATTTTTGCCTGGTCAGGAGGTAGGCGCTTTAGGGTTTATTCAAAAACATGGTTGCATATTCCGCTTCAATTAACTTTTACCAAGGGCCATTTTTTTGCCGGACTTGGAAGTGGTATGATGTTCCAAATTACATCGATTGAAAAAGGGGCTACAAATTTCTGGGATATTCCGCTTGAAGCCTCTGTTGGTTTTGAATTCAAAAGAATGTCCTTTCAACTATCTTATTTACGAGGAACTCAAGGCATATATCCTCCATTTTTAGAAAGCGGAGAAGAAACATTGTCATGGATCAACTATTACAACAGTCAATTAGGGCTTTCGATATCTACCCGCATCAATAATCCGGGAAACAAATGTGCGGGTTGTAAGAATACATGGATGTAAGAATCATTTCAATAGTTAAGCTATTGTACATTTCATTGTTTTCAACTTTAGGGCATTTACCGATGATACTCTCTCTAACTTAATGTAACAATTTGTAAATCAATAGATGATCTTTTATTTTTTAACGGTCACTAGTATTTCTAACTGAGTAAAATCCGACTGTGTTTTCTTAAGTCTGACATTGGTATTCTTCTTGTTTTCCACCTTTTGTCTTAAAACAAAAGGTGGAGCCAAAAATTCAAGGCTGTTGCTCTTTTAGCTAAAAAATTCTCATCGAGCGGCCTACTTCCGAAACTTGCCTTCGCTTTGGCTTCGGCTTCGAACAGCCGGAAGCAGGCTACGCTCGATTTCAAATTTTTCTTTACGCTTCAAGAGCAAAGGCCGAAAATGGCCATGCTGTGAAATTAGTTTTTGCTAATGACTAAAGTTAGTTGGTGTTTTCTTGAGTTGCGTCTCAGCGTTGAAACTATGTTATAGTTGATTCTGACAATTCCAAAGCAGGCGAATTCATTTCAGGCAGGGCTACTGCGTGAGGGATGGAAGTGTAAAGCCCGAATCAGCCATGGCTGAGCGGCTTGGAACAGACAGCCCGGCCCGCACCAAAAGCGGGGGCACGCCCAAAAATATTTAGGGCCCGCTGGTTAACGTGAAAATAGTTGATTTCAGTACATAGAGTAGCAAATTACACTTTTTTAGATACATGATAAGTATTCATATCTCTTCAAAATGCATGCATTTTATTTTGTAATTTTCACTTCTCACCGGCATCTTCAACTTCTGCGTCATCGTCCAAGGGCTGTCCCGTACGTACGGGACTATCCCTTGAACGCTTCCTTGAATTTGAAGCGCCCGTGAGATAATCAGCAGACCCTATTTAAGCAGGTAATTTACGGAAAATCACACTGGCATTGTGACCACCGAAGCCAAAGGTATTGCTCAGTGCGGCGTTCACCGTTCGGGCCTGGGGTTTATGAAATGTGAAATTTAATTTAGCATCCAATTGCTCATCATCCGTGAAGTGATTGATGGTGGGCGGTACCAAATCGTGGTGTACGGATAAGATAGAAGCAATAGCCTCAATGGCGCCTGCTGCTCCTAACAAATGACCCGTCATGGATTTTGTAGAACTGATGTTGAGATTATAAGCATGGTCGCCAAAAACCCTTTGAATGGCCGTGATTTCGGCTATATCTCCCAAAGGTGTAGAGGTTCCATGTACATTAATATAGTCAATCTCACTCGCCTGCATTTGTGCATCTTCCAAGGCGTTTTTCATAACCAGCATAACGCCTAATCCTTCCGGATGTGGTGCCGTTATATGATAGGCATCGGCAGAGCAGGCTGAACCAATTAATTCAGCATAAATTTTTGCACCGCGTCGCTTGGCATGTTCGTACTCTTCCAGAACAATGGCACCACCACCTTCACCCAAAACAAAACCATCACGGTCTTTATCGAATGGTCGGGAGGCCGTTTTGTAATGGTCGTTATTTTCGCTCAGCGCCTTCATGGCATTGAAACCACCTACTCCCGGCGGAGTAACAGCTGCTTCGGATCCGCCACAAACAATCACATCTGCTTTTCCCAATCGAATAAAGTGAGAGGCATCAATGAGGGCATGCGAAGATGAAGCGCAAGCACTTACCGTACAGAAGTTAGGACCTCTGAATCCGTATTTCATGGAAATATGACCAGAAGCAATATCTGAAATCATTTTAGGAATGAAAAAAGGATTGAAGCGCGGTGTACCGTCGCCGGAGAAAAATCCTTTCATTTCCTCATAAAAAGTACCGATTCCGCCAATTCCTGAAGCCCAGATCACACCGATGCGGTCCTTATTGAGTTCGGCTTCGATGAGTCCGGAATCTGCAACCGCCTGATCACTGCTGACGATGGCCAGTTGTGAAAAGCGATCGAGCTTGCGCGCCTCTTTTTTATCCAGAAAATTCTCTGGATTAAAGTTTTTCACCTCACAAGCAAAACGTGTTTTAAACTTTTCTGCGTCAAATAAGGTAATAAAATCAGCGCCCGAAACGCCATTACACAATCCGTCCCAATATTCAGGAATAGTATTGCCAATGGGAGTCAGGGCGCCGAGTCCTGTAACGACTACACGTTTTAATTCCATGCTGAGGTTACGGGATAATTATTTTGCGTATTCTTCGAGGTACGAAACTGCTTGTCCCACTGTAGAGATTGTTTCAGCTTGCTCATCAGGAATAGAAATGTTGAATTCTTTTTCGAATTCCATGATCAATTCCACGGTATCCAATGAATCAGCACCTAAATCGTTGGTAAAACTTGCTTCATGGACGACTTCTGCTTCGTCAACACCTAATTTGTCAACGATAATTTTCTTAACACGAGCTGCGATATCTGACATTTTTAAAATATTTAGACTGCAAAAATATATTTTTTGTTGAATTGGTCAACTTTTATTCCGCATTTGTGGGTAAGCCCTGAATAACCAAGGCGCTAAAGGCTGTGAATCAAGCCATAATCCTCGTTTTGCGGAGCGAGCATCTTTTTCTGCATGGGCAAATTCCGGGTCATTGGAGTACTTTATAAAATGCCAGGCCATTCCTAATTGCACCATTTGAAGATTGATATTTCGATCGACGAAAAAAACGGTTCCGAGGATGCGTTGATTTCTATCTCTTTTTTTCCAAACTACCCGAACCATTTTTCCGGCAATGAGCTCTGCTAAAGTTTGTTTGGCTTTTTGGCCATAGGCTTGTTTTTTTTCCGGAGCATCGATATCATTCATCCGAATTTTTTCTCTCAATGTTCCACCAATAAGTATTTCAAAAGTATCACCATCAATGATGCGGATGACCTTCCCATTGAGTTGATGCACGGCTGCATTCAATGGATTAAATACCATCACCGCAAACCATAGAAAAAGGAAAATCAACTGTTTCATCTATCAAGCATCACTCCATACACGGGTACCTTCACTACAATTGGCACAAATATCAATATTTTTCCGGCCACTCATGAGTTGAGCACGAAACTGCCGGTAGGTATCACTTTGCCAGACTTCGCGAAAGGACATTTTTTTTAAATCACCCAGTTTATGATCGGCATCCTTATCGAAACAACAAGGTACCACCAATCCATCCCAGCTGATTACACAGGCATGCCACAATTTCCAGCAATGATTATCCAGGGCATTTTTGATGGAATAAGTACCGTCCTCATTTTTTTTATAACGGGCGTATTTATCAATCGTAGGAATGAGGGGATTGCCATGTTTAAAATCGTAAATCTGGGCCGTTTTAAAGCGGACATCATCCACGCCAATTTCTTTTGCGAGTCGCTGAACATCTTCTATTTGATGCTCATTCGGTTTGACTACCAAAAACTGAAAAAAAACATAGGGTGTTTTTGAGCCCAATTGCTTTTTCCATTTTACAATATTTCGGGCGCCTTCCAGCACTTTTTCCAGTTTACCGCCAACGCGATACTGTTGATAGACATCCTGGGTGGTTCCGTCGATGGAAATGATTAAGCGATCCAAACCACTTTCAATGGTGCGACGGGCATTGTCGTCATTCAAATAATGAGCATTGGTGCTGGTTGCCGTATATATTTTTTTAGAAGAGGCGTATTTCACCATATCTAAAAAGTCGGGATTGAGATATGGCTCACCCTGAAAATAAAAAATCAAATACATCAAATCCTGATGAAGTTCATCGATGGTTTTGGTGAAAAAATCTTTTTCAAGCATTCCGGTTGGTCGGGTAAAAGCCCTTAATCCGCTGGGGCATTCCGGACAGCGCAGATTACACGAAGTGGTGGGTTCAAACGAAATGGAAAATGGTAGTCCCCATTGAATAGGTTTTCCGGTCCAACGGCTGATATAAAAGCTGCTTAAAACTTTTATTCCATTTAAAAATCGCCGGAAGCTTAGTTTTTGGAGCAGATTCAGTGAATCATTCAGGTTAACCGATGGCATGATACCGGCAAATGTACGTGCAGGGCTTAGTTTCAAAAATTTCTTTTCAGAAAGATTGTCTGCACATCAATGAGTTTACAGAGGAGCAATTTTGTTTAAAAATGTACAATAATGCATGATATACCAATCATTCATCAACTATTTTATAAATTTTGACTGCTATTTCATACAATAAAATTTGGAATCTGAAAAATTTGAAAGATATTTGTATGAGAAACAATTCATTAATATCTGATTTTATTCAATATGACTGAAATATCATACAATAATTGGCTGTCCATGTCCGATCAAAGCCTGGCGGAAATGATTGGAAAATTTGTGCGTCATCACCGCTTAAAACAAAACCGCTCACAGGATGAGGTGTCTCAGTCAGCCGGAATTAGTCGATCTACATTGAGTTTATTGGAGAAAGGAGAAACGGTCACAACAGCCTCACTGATTCAGGTTTTACGGGTATTAAATCAGCTTTCCATTTTGCAGGTATTCCTGATTGAACAAGAATTTAGTCCCCTTGCTTTGGCGAAATTGGAAAAAACCCAGCGATTCCGGGCCGGACGCAAATCACGAACAAAAGATCAAAAAACAGATTGGTGATGACAGTCGCAGAAGTAAAAATGTGGGGGCACTTGGTAGGTGCCGTAGCCTGGGATGAAAATGCCAATCTGGCCGTTTTCGAATTTACCCGTTCCTTTAAATCGCTTCAATGGGATATTGCGCCATTTACCTTGCCGATTTCCTCAACCCAGTATATTTTCAGGTTTCCGGAATTACGCAGAAAAAATACGCCGGAGCTGGACACCTTTAAAGGCTTACCCGGCTTATTGGCCGATGCATTACCCGATCGTTATGGCAATGAATTGATGAATATGTGGCTTGCCCAAAACGGGAGACCGATTAATAGCATGAATCCGGTGGAAATGCTTTGTTTTATGGGAAATCGGGGCATGGGTGCGCTTGAATTTGAGCCAGGGGCATTGGTGGAAAATAAAAAGAGTCGCCGACTTGAAATAGAAAGTTTGGTAGAAATGGCCGATCGATTATTGAATCAAAAACAAAGCTTTCGAACCAATCTTCAGGAAGGGGAAGAACAGGCTTTGGCTGAAATTTTACGCATCGGCACCTCTGCAGGCGGCGCCCGCCCCAAAGCAGTGGTGGCTTATCATGAGAAAACAGGCGAAGTACGATCCGGTCAGGCCCTTGCGCCTAAAGGGTTTGAACATTGGCTCATCAAACTGGATGGCGTCAGAGATATTCAGCTGGGCGATAGTCATGATTATGGTCGTGTTGAAATGGCTTATTATCAGATGGCGATTGACTGCGGCATAGAGATGATGCCCTGTCGCTTGCTTGAAGAAAATGGTCGGGCACATTTTATGACCAAACGTTTTGATCGAGAAGATGGCGATATCAAACACCATATTCAAACATTTTGCGCACTCAAACATTTCGATTACAACCTCATTGAGCATTATAGCTATGAACAACTCTTTCAAACCATGCGGGAGTTGCGACTGCCCTACCCCAGTGCCGAACAAATGTATCGACGTATGGTGTTCAATGTGTTGGCAAAAAACTGCGATGACCATACCAAAAATTTCTCTTTTCGTTTAAAACAAGGTGGACAATGGGAATTAGCCCCAGCCTATGATATTTGCCATGCCTATCAACCTCAACATCGCTGGGTGAGTCAGCATGCATTAAGTGTGAATGGCAAACGCCAACAAATCACATCCGACGACCTCATTCAGGTAGGAAATAGCATCCGAACCCAAAAAATGAAACCCAAAGAAATCATTCAGGAAATCAGCGATATCATTCGAGGATGGAAAAAATATGCAGATCAATATGGGGTTCCGGCTAAATTAAGGGATGCCATCGCTGAAACCCATCAGTTTGCCTGATCCGGATGCAAGAAAAAGCAGACATTGACCACTCGTCATTTTATGAAGCCTCTTAACCTATTTCGTCGGTGCTTCAAGGACAGAAAGCACAATTTCATCTACATTTGGAGATTCATTTTTAGTTATGGCCACCAAAATTTACAGACTCCTCTTTATTTTGCTCTTTCCCCTCATCGGTTTTTCGCAATCCGGTAGTATCGAAGGAAAAGTATATGACACCTTGAACGTTAAACCGGTTGTTTTCGCATCCGTTTCCTTGATTCGAAAAGCAGATTCCATTTTGGTGAAAAGTTTGCGTACCGACCAACAAGGTAATTTCCAATTCAGCAAAATCAAACCGGATAGTTATATCCTGCTCATTGCACATAGCTCATTTGTTGACTTTGTGGATGATGTGGAATTAAAAGAAGGTGAAAACAAAAAAGACCTTGGGCAATATAACCTGTATCAGCGCGGACAAATGCTTCGTGAAATTGTGATTAAAAACCAGGCCGGCATTAAAATTAAAGGAGATACCCTAGAATTCCTGGCCGATAGTTTTAAAGTAAAACAAGGTGCCATGGTGGAAGATTTATTAAAAGTTTTACCGGGTATACAGGTGAATAAAAAAGGCGAAATTACCGCTATGGGAGAAAAGGTAGAAAAAGTACTGGTAGATGGAGAAGAATTTTTCGGAGATGATCCAACAGTAGCCACTCAAAATATTCAATCCGCAGTGGTGGAAAAAGTTCAGGTTTTTGATAAAAAAAGTGATCAGGCTCAGTTTACAGGATTCGACGATGGGCAAGAAGAGAAAACCATCAACCTGAAATTAAAAAAAGATATGAACCACGGCGAATTCGGGAAAATCGAATTGGGCGGAGGATTGGAAGATCGTTGGCAAAATCAGGCCATGGTCAATAGCTTTAAAAACAAACGGCAGATGAGTATTTACGGTTTAATGAGTAGCAATGGCAAAACCGGACTAGGATGGGAAGATCGAAATAAGTATACCGGCGACGGGGGCAATATGAGTTTCGATGAAGATGGTGGCTTTATGTGGAACTTTGATGCCGACAACGAAGATGGCCAAGATTTCGGAGGACGAAATGCGCAACAAGAAGGAATTACCAAAGCATGGACCGGCGGGGCGCATTATGCCAATAAGTGGAATGAAAGCGAACATCATGTCAATGCCAATTATTCATTCGGACGAATTAATCGAAGCAAGAGAGAAAACTCCTTCACCGAAAATTTATTACCGAACAACCAATATTTCACCCGTGATACCAATTCATCCTTTTCGAGCAGAAATACCCACCGTCTGAGTGGACGATATGAATTTAATCCGGATAGCAGCCTGAGCATTATTTACAACTTAAATGCTCGTATTGGTTTTGATGAGAACAATACTGAAAACAATACCATCAATCAAACTGCCGACGATGCACCCATCAATCGCAGCATCCGAAACAACGAAAGTAATTCTAAAACGGCACGTGTCACCAATCGACTCACCATCAACCGGCGTTTAAAGAAAAAAGGACGTACCCTTTCATTGAGTAGTTATTATACCAATACAGACAATAATGCAACGGGTTTTTTAAATGGTATTAATTCCTTTTTTGCCGGAGGCTTAGGCATCAATGAACTATTGGACCAGAAAAAAGAACAAAGTCAACTGGGCCATAACCTCAATGCAGAATTGACCTACACAGAACCTATTGGGAAAAAATTTCTCCTTAAAACTTCATATGCTTATTCATCAGACATAACCCGAACCAAAAAAACAACCTTGGTAAAAGCCAATGGATATGCAGAATATACACAACGTATTGATTCGCTGAGTAGTGACTTTGATTCTGAAATTTATGGCCATACCGTTGGCGCGGAAATCAAATTCAACGAAAAGAAATACAATATCACAGCAGGTACAAGAGTGCGATATTCCATGTTTCATCAGGACGATTTAGTGCGTAACCTCAATTACGATTATAACAGAGTCAATCTTTTTCCGACTTTGCGTTTCAATTACAAATTCTCTCAGTTCAGCAGATTTACATTTACCTATAATGGCTCTACCCGACAGCCTAGTATTCAGCAATTACAACCCGTTCAAGACAATAGTAACCCGCTTGAAATTTACGTAGGGAATCCGGATTTAAAGATTGGATATAATCAGGTATTTAATGTTAACTACTTCAACTATAAAGTACTTACTGCCAGAAGTTTGTACGCCGGAATTTTTCTCACCAACAACTATAACAATATTTCTTTAAATCGCACCTTTGATGAATTAGGAAGAACGATTAATCAATATGTGAATTTGAATGGAGGTTATACGGCTTCTTTGTGGGGAGGAATAAATGCCAAGATTCCTAAAACTGAATTGGAAGGAAAATTAAACTTATCAGGTAGCCTGGCAAGAACTCCAAACATCGTGAACAATGAAAAAGGAAGAAGTAATTCCACCAGCATTACTTTGACACCTGGTTTGGCATATAACAAAGAAGATAAGATATATGCCAGCTTGGATTTGGGGTTGATTTACAGCCAATCAAACAATACACTTTTACCGGGCCGAAACATCACCTTCTTTTCATTGAACCCAACTGCATCCGTGGTGGTTTACCCGATCAAAAACAGTGAAGTCGGAACAGATTTTGATTATCAGTATAATCCGCCTGTAGGTCCTTATGCGAATCCATTCAATCGCTTTTTGTGGAACGCTTATGTCGGATATAAGGTATTACCCAAGAAAAATCTTGAATGGAGATTTACCATCAATGACATGTTGAATCAGAACAAAGGGTATGAACGTAATTCAACCAATAACTTTAATACCGAACGAAATTTTATGACCTTAGGTCGTTATTGGATGGTATCGATGATTTGGAATTTTAATACCGGCCCGATGGCTAATGCCTCATCTGGTGGCCCTAAAATGAGAATGCATGGTGGCGGGCCTCGCAGAGGCGGTGGACCACGCAGAAGATAATTTAACAACAATCAACGATCAACATATTATTTGAACATATATCATGAAGAAGTTTTTATCAGTCGCATTCATTATCCTTTGCTATAGTAGTTTTAGTTTAACTGCGCAAACAAAAGCCGGTGACCCTCCGCCTATATCTTTCAAAGGGAAAATTACCTTCGAGCGCAAAAACAATGTGCATAAACAAATGGAGGAGATGATGAAAAATCAGCCCAACTCCGGCATGTTGGATCAGGTAAAAAAACAAATACCCAAATACAAAATTGACATCTTTGAACTCTTTTTTAATAATGAACAGAGTTTGTATAAACTGGCCAAAGATGGTTTATCTGAAAGCAAGATGATGATGGGTAATATTCCGGCTGACCGAAATATCATTTTTAAAGATTTCAGTTCTTCGAAGGGCGTGAGTGAAAAATTTGTGTTCGAAAAAACCTACCTCATTCAGGACAGTTTACGACAATTTAATTGGAAGATTACTGAAGAATTCCGAAAAATAGCTGGATACAATTGTCGACGGGCAGAAACCGTCATCATGGATTCAATTTATGTAGTTGCTTTTTACACCGATGCCATCGTTACACCTTCAGGTCCGGAAAGTTTTTCAGGCTTACCGGGTATGATTTTAGGCATTGTTATGCCACGACTCAATACGACTTATTTTGCCACCAAAGTTGAGCAATACTTACCGAATGAAAAGGATATGACTCCTCCTGCCAAAGGAGAAAAAGTAAAGTATGCAGCACTGGATAGTAAATTAAGAGATAGCATGAAACAGTGGGGTGAGTATTTACAGCGTATTCTTTGGTATATCAATATTTAGGTATTCAGGAATAACGCTCAAAATGAGTGGTGATGGGCATTCAAGCGAAATTTTACAAACATTCTTGCACTTTTTTAACCCAAATATTGCAGTAGCAAAATTTGCCACTGACGCTTCCGGTCTGTGTCTGACAAACTTCGTTTCGTCTGACCCTTCGGGCAGATTTTGCAGCCTCTCGTCCAAAAGACGAGACAAAATCTGGGTTGAAAATTATTCTTCACCTTCCCGCACAGACTTCTGTTGTAACTCGGTATAAAGTCCGTTGTCCTTTACAAAATTGCACCACTCACATTTGGCGTCTCCACATCCCGTGTAAAAATCATGGTTTTGAATACGTGTCCATGCTTCTTTAATTTGTTGTTTCACGATATCCACTTCCTGATCTGTTGCCCGTATCGTTGATTTAGATTCCGGGAGATAATTACCAGACTTATCAGCCTCCACGTAATGAAAAAATGTTTTCTCCACATGATAATTCTTCAACTTATAATTTTCCACCAATATTTTATAAAAAATCGCCTGCCGCCAATAATCGCCTCCCAATGGTTGTTTATCATTGGGTGGACTTAATTTTTTCTGAGAAGAATTTTCGGGATTTCCGGTTTTATAATCCACAATCGTTACAAAGGATCCATTATAATCCATACGATCTATTTTACCCTTTATGGGCACCCCATCATATACAACATTCGAAAATGATTTTTCAACACTAAAAATGTCCATGCGCTGCCATTCCGGGGCATACTGATTGTACAAATCGTTGAGCACTTTTTTGCCATACACCAGGCGTCTGTCGTATGCCTCCCGGGTAAAGCTTTCACGATGATTGTGCATATGTCTTTCAAAATCTTTAATCAATGATTCCACTTCCGGCATTTGTTGCTCCAAATCTTTTTTGCGTTCAAATAGCTTTTCAAGGGCATAATGTATGGCGCTCCCAAATTCAGCATTTTCACTCCGACCGGCTGGAATACGAATCAAATTATTGTAGTAGAATTCTAAAGGACATTTGAGGTATTTATTCAATGCTGTGGCATTCATTTCAAATTGATCCAACAAGGGCTGAATCATTTCTTTTTCGCCCGGCGCTATCACCGGTTGGGTTTCGCGTAACAAATAAATATGCATCAGATTTAACATGTCTTCTTCTGATACTTTCATTTGGCGAATGCCTAAAGGCAGTTTATCCTGAATTTCAATAATAAAATTAGACGGTTCCAGTATTTTTTCCGTTTCATCTTTTTTACTCCAACTGATATATAAATGCTCTTCTGCCCGGGTAACGGCTACAAAAAACAAACGACGCAACTCTTCTGATTCGTCCTGATCATCGGCCTGACTCTGCTGCGTAAAAATATTATCCGGCAAAGAATATTTTCCGTGATTCTTATTTCCTTTCCCATTCCAAGAGAGCATAGTCGTATTCATTAAAAAAACATACTCAAACTCCAATCCCTTACTTCCATGTACTGTGAGTAAATTCACCCCTTGTTCGTTCCCATACAATCGGTAGAGTGGAATTTGAATACGCTCCGTTTCCATTAAATCAATGGTGTCCACCAAGGCACTCAATTCCTGGAGTGGATTACGGTGCATTTCATCCTTCACAAAATCCATCAGAGAACGTAATACTTCCAGATTCCACATTTTATTCGCCGGGTCATTTAATGCCTGACTGATAAAGCCGCCTTCCAATAAAATATTTTCAAAGAGTTGTATGATCGTCATATTGTAACTATCCTTGATCCATTTTTCTATCAAATGACTCAAACGAATCATCGCATCATGTGGCTTTTGTTGAAACAAAGTGGGATTCACCGTTTCTTGCCATTCTTGCAACCAGGTTCTGAGAGAGGCTTTTGTTTTATACTTTTGTTCATGTACACGAATACTGGCCTTGGCAATCTCTGTGGAAGGAATTCCAAACAAATCAAAATGCAGGATTTTAAACAACATTTCGTCGCCACTCAAAGGAATATGTCTTTCGGCTGCGATATACCGCAAGATGGTAATCAGTTTTTTCGAGATGGAAATTTGAAATAAATCCTCCTTTCTTTTTGCATAAAAAGGAATTCCTTTTTCCTTCATGAATTTCATCAATTCATCACCCCATTTATTTTCCTTGTACAAAACGGCAATTCGCTGAGGATCCACACCTGAAGCAATCAATCCGGCAATTTCTGCACAAATCCCTGCCATCTCCTGAAAAGTATTTTCATATACTCGTAATTCCGGCACTTGCGTACTTTTTAGTCGTACAGGATTTGCAGCAGACAAATGTTTAATCAAATGCGGATATTTACTACTTAAACGAGTACGATTATTTTCAATGAGCGATTGTGATAGCTCGAGTATAGAAGGTGTGGAGCGGTAATTTGATTGCAACACCACATCGGCCAAAATGCTGGCATATTTGTTTCGGTATGCTTCGATGTTTTCAATATTGGCTCCTTGAAATCGATATATCGACTGATCATCATCGCCTACCACAAATACATTCGGTTGTTCCTGATAGGCTGTTAATAAATCTACCAATTGATTTTGCGAACCACTGGTGTCCTGATATTCATCGACCAGAATAAATTGAAATTGCTCTTGCTGATCGGCTAATAAATATTCGTGATTTTCTAATGCCTGTATCACCCAATTAATCATATCATCAAAATCGTAACGGTGATGATCAGCCATCATTTGCTGGTAGGTATCAAATGCAGCCGCGGCATGCCATAACAACTTCATTTTTTGAGTTTCCGCTTCAATATCATGCATTTTTAAATCGCCCTTTTTGTAGGCGCCTGCTTTTGATTTTCCCGATACTTTATAAATGAATCGTTCCATCGTTGGTAAACGGTTCAAGTAGTCATCCACTTGTTGCTGAATAAATTGCCTGCTCCATCCTTCGCGCTTCATGGTGGCGAATAAATTCATCAGGCGCTTACTTTCGTAATAAGCATCATTGCGAAATCGTTTTAATGGATTATCATCACTCAACCCATCTATTAACTGATGTAAAAATGTGATTCGCTCCAAATCGGATACCGGATCCAAACTACTTCGATTAAACAAACCAACATTTCCCTGGATGATTTGGTTACAATAACTATGAAAAGTATGAATATGGACACGATACGCATCTGCACCAATCATACTCTGAAGCCGCTTACGCATAGCCACCCGTCCCGCATCGGTATAAGTCAAACACAATATATTTTCGGGCAAATAATCGGTCTCTAATAAAATTTTTCCGATACGGGCTGAAAGGATTTGGGTTTTACCCGTTCCAGGACCTGCAATCACCAGCACAGGACCATAAATCTGATCAACGGCATTTTGTTGTTCTGCATTCAGACCCTGATATATTTCTTCAAAACGATGATGGAGTTGTGCGCGATTCATAATTCTTCAATAAAAAGTAAAGGTAATCATCTGCTGCATAAGGAGTTTACGTTGCACAAAGAAGGGCGTAGGGAATATGGAGTGAGCCTCACAAAACGATTTCAGGATGATGCGCACAAAGTTCCAATCAAACGACAGCCATTCAGGTACATCCGCGTGGTTTCCGTATTGAGGCCCCTAACCTGAAGTAGAAATCTATATTTTTTATCAATGGTTTGAAGGAACAAATAATTTTGAATTTTCGCTCAAATGGTTGTAGTATTGCATCTGATTCAGAAGCAGTTACACGCTTTCCACTAAAGCGTTCTGTATTCGGTGATTCAACAATTTAGCCTTACAAATATTAATCAACTTTTACCCTTCGTTTTAAAACGAAACCGCTTGAAATTATGAATTATGACATTATTCAACTGAACGACATGATCGTTCCGGAATTATTGGATATAGCCGAAAAATTGGCCGTACCTGAAGCCAAAGCATTGGATAAACAAAACCTCATCTACAAAATCTTAGATGCCCAGGCACTCACTCCCTTAACGGAGAAAGATAAAAAACCAAAATCAAAAAAAGCTTCCCCGAAAAAAGTTTCTAAAGAAACGCCAACAGAAGATCAGGCGCCGATTGAAAAAGAAGAAGCGCCCACAGAAATCAAATCCAAACGCGGCCGTAAACCTGTTGCTAAAAAAGAAGATACGCCACAAAACGAAACGGCTGCTCCAATTCAGGAATCCGCAATAATCGCCCCTGAAGTGATCGAGAAAAAGGAAATGCCCAAAAAGGAACATCCTCCCCGCGAACACAAACATCAGGAACAAAAACCTTTTGTCAAAAAACAACATCCACAACATCCTCAACATCCTAAACAACAACAAGGATCTCAACAGGATCAACAAGGACAACAACAAGGACAACAAGGACAACAACAAGGTCAGCAATCCGGGCAGCAGCAAACTCAGCAGCAGGGGCAGCAGCATGGGCAGCATCAAGCTAACCAGGGGCATCAACAAAGACCACAACATCCTTCTCGTTCAAACGAACAAAATTCAGATATCCCTCGTCCGGAGAACAAACCAGAAAATCAACATCCATCTAATCAGGAACAAGAAATCAAACCAGTCAAAAAGATTCCGAAATTTAATTTGGAATTCGATGGTCAGATTGATACCGAAGGTGTCCTTGAAATGATGCCCGACGGATACGGGTTCCTGCGCTCCAGCGATTACAATTATCTCAGCTCTCCTGATGATGTATACGTATCTCACTCACAAATTAAGTTGTTTGGTTTAAAAACCGGAGATACCGTCACAGGAACGGTTCGCCCACCGAAAGAAGGCGAAAAATATTTTGCACTCGTTAAAGTCAATACCATCAATGGCAAAACACCCGAAGAAGTTCGCGACCGTGTTCCATTCGATTATCTCACACCTTTGTTCCCCTTCGAAAAATTGAGTCTGTGTACCACGCCGAATAATTTCAGCACCCGTATCATGGATCTTTTTTCACCCATCGGTAAAGGGCAACGCGGATTAATTGTGGCGCAACCAAAAACGGGTAAAACCATGTTGCTCAAAGAAGTCGCCAATGCCATCGCAACCAATCACCCGGAGTGTTATTTGATGATTGTTTTGGTGGATGAACGTCCTGAAGAAGTGACCGATATGGAACGAAGCGTAAAAGCCGAAGTCATTTCCTCTACCTTCGATGAACCCGCCGAAAAACATGTTAAGGTTTCCACCATCGCGCTTCAAAAAGCAAAACGATTGGTTGAGGTCGGACATGATGTAGTTATCCTGCTTGATAGCATCACGCGTTTGGCACGTGCCCATAATACCGTGGCACCCGCCTCTGGTAAAGTATTGAGTGGTGGGGTTGAAGCCAATGCCATGCAAAAACCGAAACAGTTCTTTGGTGCCGCCCGTAAAATCGAAAACGGTGGTTCACTCACCATTCTTGCGACCGCATTAATTGATACCGGAAGTAAAATGGATGAGGTGATTTTCGAAGAATTTAAAGGGACCGGTAACATGGAGCTTCAATTGGATCGACGCCTGGCTAACAAACGAATCTATCCGGCCATTGATATCATTGCCTCCTCTACCCGCCGCGACGATTTATTGCACGGCAAAGATGTGATGAACAAACTCTATATTCTGCGAAAACATATCGGCGATATGAATCCGGAAGAAGCCATGAATTTTATTCTCATGCAGATGAGAAGCACCAAAAGCAACGAAGAGTTTCTGGCTACTATGAATAAATAAACATTCTCTCAAAAAAAATTCTAAATGGTTGTTTGCTGGGTCAGACAACCATTTTTTTTATGGCGCCATTTCCGGCTATTCGCTGCGAGTCCTCTCCGCCGCGGCGGATGCGGGCTCTTCGCTGCTATCCGGGGCGCTGAGTCCCTGCCCATTTCAGTAGCCCTCTTTGGTAGCATCATGATATCTTCTATCTCGTGGTTTTTGAGGGCACGAATTAATGAAGTAAACCACCCACTCCGCATCCGCCGCCGCGAACTCATTCTGCTTCTGCTTCTCATGCTCATTCTGTAATTCCATCCCTCAGTCCTCGAAGAGTCTCCCGCCTCGGGGACTCTGCGATCCTTGTTGTACTATCTCGCTCATTGGTCTGAATCATGATTTACAGGATTATAGAATTTTCAGGATACAAAACCCGCTGTTCGACATCTTCGGCTCTGCGGCATGTGGAACTAAAGATAAAAAAAGTTCTCTGAACTTCGGGTATTGCTTGAATGCTATCAGGCGCTTTCATCATTCCAAGATTTTACTCCACCACCACCTTCCTCACTTGACTCTCACAGCGTAAGAGATAAATACCTTTTGGTAAATTATACCCCTCTATTTCATCTTTAGTAGTTGAATACAACAACTCCCCCAGCATAGTATACAACTCCTTCTTTTTACCTTTTTTGTTTTTGATATAGAAAATTTTGCTTGTCGGATTCGGGTACACCTCCAATTCATTCACACCCACATCCACACTCTCACTCGATAACGGCCAGCACACCTGCCCACCCGCTCCCAAGTTAAAATCAGGTATAGTAGGTGGCGCACCAAATGCCATTTGTGTAGTATCATCTAATCGAAAGCATTTTCGACAAAATTGACAGCCCACACCCTTAATATCTGGCTTGTCTATAACGCTCATTTGTTTAAATTGCCCACCCCAATTACCTATGTAAATCCGTTTATCAATTCCTAATTGTAGAGAACTGTATTCTTGAAATATAATATACGAAGTGTCAGGACCATGTTGTACTCTATACCAAGCCAATGCACTATCAGGCTCATTGAGTTCGTATTGATAAATATTATAACGCCTTGTAATGTATATATAATGGTCATTTGGCGAATAGCATACCCCGTTTAATAGACTATCTCCTATATGCAATGCATTAGGTTGAGTGGTACTATCGAGTGGCACATTCATTACTTTAGGATTACTCAATTCGCCTGTGCATCTATCAAAATCTGCTAAAAATAACTTATCAGATTTACCTTGTACTGCTGCAAACTTAGTACCACTACTACTAAATGCAAACTGCCCATATAAATCCTTTGGCGTATAAGCTGGCTCTGCAAATGTTTGTGTATAAGGTCCTGATATACTATCTTTTGTTACAAGGAAACGGATTATTTCATTTACACCATAGCGACCTTGCTTCAGTAGCCACCAGTCCACCCCATTGCTATGCCTGCATGCCTGCATCATGGTTTTGTGAAGTTCTACATCGTGCAGTAGTACTTTATTCTTTTCTATTACTTTGCCCAAGCCTCCATTGGCATTGATATCGACTATGTTATAATGTAATAAATCATAGGGGGCTTTAGAAGTTCCTGTAACCCAAAGTGAATTATATGTACTATCAGAAACCGTGAGTATAAATACATAATATAAGCCTGAGTTACCTTTTGGCAAAATAATTGAATTTTGAGTATGCATACCTACTGGAAATGCATTATGTGTATAAGCTTTTACAGGCACTAAACTATCGCCATTGTCCATCTTTACACAGTTGCTATCGTACAGCACCATACCATTGCAAGCAAATAATACTTTGCCTGTAGCACTGTCGCATATATTGCTGTGCCCATGTGTAAAATATAAAGTAGGATTAGGATATTGAGGATAAATAAAGGGTCTTGATGTATCAATAAAAGTAACTGTAGCTGCTCTGTATGCCCCCATTACCCAAGTGTTTCCACATTTATTTTGACCTTTACTTAATTGCGAAAATATTAGTAATACAATAGTAAAATATTTATAACTGGTTTTCATAATTAGCTATTTTAAAATAGAAAGCTTACCTATTATTTTTTTCATGTTCGCAAACTCAATTTCATAATGATATACACCATAGGCTACATCATGTATGTTTAATTGTGTTTTTGTATTTTCTTTCGATAACCCACTGTTCGAGATTTGCAATCTCGAACCGCTATCGAAGGATTTGTAATCCTAATGCAAGAATCCCCGCTAGCCCAAGTCTTAAATAACCACAATGGCTGGCTCGGGTTTTTAACCTGTGCCCGAAATCTTTTATTATCATTCTGTTGTAAAATTAATAGCAAGTGATTCACATTTTTTATCATGTTCATAATCTCGTGCACTGCTAAATAAATATTCTTCCGATTTATCTATTTAAGCTTCTTGCATGAGATTGTTATGTAAATATACTAACTAGCTTTTGTTCTTATCTCTGTTTTGTAAGGACACGAATTAATGAAGTAAACCACCCAACTCCGCATCCGCCGCGGCGGACTCATTCTGTAACCGCCGGGAATGGCAGTAAATTACACTTTAGCAAGTTCAGAGAACTCGTTTTATCTACAGTTCGACATTCCGCAAAGCCGAACATATCGAACAGCAGGGCAAATCACCCTCAGCGAGTTCAAACCTATTGGTTTGTGAGGACACAAACCAAGGAATAGGGAATAAAGGACACAAACCAAGGAATAAAAAAAGCGGACCGCCTTGGGTCCGCCTCATTCATTACTTGATAATGTTATTAGAATTTCTCCAAACCTGAAAAGAAAAAGTTCCCTTCCAGTATAGCGTTCTCATCGCTGTCACTACCATGAACCGCATTTTCGCCAACACTTTTCGCATACAATTTACGAATCGTTCCTTCGGCGGCATCAGCCGGATTCGTTGCACCAATCAGGGTACGAAAATCAGCCACTGCATTCTCTTTTTCCAAAATGGCAGCCACAATATGTCCGCTACTCATAAATTCACATAACTCTCCATAAAATGGACGCTCTTTGTGAACCTCATAAAATTGTCCGGCTTTTTCCAAACTCAAACGAGTCATTTTCATCGCTTTAATACGAAATCCTGCTCCATTAATTTTTTCTAAAATAGCGCCAATATGCCCGTCCTTCACGGCATCCGGCTTAATCATCGTAAATGTAATATTCGACATGGTTTAAAATTTTGCACAAATGTAAAGGCCGGGCTTTGAACCACACGGATTCCTTGCGGCTATTTGAAAGGATTAACGCCTTCTTTTCATTTTTTGTACCGAGGGTCGATTCCGCAAGGCAAAAATACCCTGACTCGATGCCTTACCATATAGCTGAGGATAAAGGTATTTGCCTCGTTGCTCTTTCGGCTTTTCAACTTCTGGAATCACCCGATTCGCCATCGCCCATGCATCCTTTCGAATTCCGGTAACTTGCCAGCTAACTTCTACATGTGGTTTGTCAGTGGTTATTTCAAAAACATTTTGTTCTACTTTTTTGGATACCCATACATCCGCGCGCTCCCCGATGACGGTCAGTTGATACCGAAAGTCTTGATTCAAGGCTTCAAAATATTCCGGTAAGGCTATTCTTGCTTTCCCGTCGGTACCGGTTATCGCATTCCCGTTATAGATATTCATCATATCCGGGCTCTCCACAAAACTGTGATACAAAAATTTATTGGCCGGATCAAGCGGGTGATCAATCTGGAAAGTCCCACCTCCTTTACTCAAATTGCCCAGCACATTTAAATCGCCATTCATAAGTACAAATCCATTAAAATATCCTGCAAAGGCTGAGTTTGCACCGGTTCCATCAGCCTCCCCATAAACACCAATATTCTCAAGGCCATTACTTGCCATACCAGCCAGGCCATATTTTGTGCCAAAATTTCCAATCGTATCCGAATGGGCGTAGGCATACAAACCAAAGGTTTCATCCCTTCCTGCAGCTTCCCCCAAAAGACCATAAACGGCAAAGAGGCCTGATGTTTTAGCCAAACCTTGAATACCCGCATAGCCTCCTTCGCCATACACACCCACCCCATAATTCTCATTGGCATTGGGGAGCACCCGGGCATACACACCAATATGATCCCCCAAAGTGGTTCCGGTATATTCTGCCCTCACGATTCCGCTACTTACCGAATTACCATCACTCGTAAAATAGGATAAAGTATCTCTACTTCCGTTTACGTGAAAAACTGTACTAGGTTGTGTGGTATTTACACCCACATTGCCCTGATTACTGATTGTTAAAAAATCAGCCCCATTCGTTCCCAGCGACAAAGATTGGTTTTCCAGATTATTGATGGAAGCCTGGGTAGGGCTTACATTGATCAGCAACCCATCATTAAGGGTATGCCCTGAACCATTATGGGTCAAACGTAAATCCATCATATTGGCATCCGTATTATTGAGATGAATTCTGGAAACCGGAGTAGCGCCTCCCCCAAGTCCGACATTTTCACTCAAAAAATCAGCATGAAATTTTAGTTTACTTACACCGGATTTAAATAAACTGATTCCTGCATTCCCAGCTGTACTGATTAAAAAGCGCGTCCACTTCCATCGCCAACATTCAGGGCATTATTTCCAAATGCCAACAGATTGGCCAGAGGATATAAGGTTGTGATTCCCGCATAACCTCCCGCATATGCACTTCCATATTTGGTGAACGTGGCATAACTCAGGTTTCCATCATTGTATAGGGTAAATCGTCCGGCTCCGGCCGTATGGACATTTTGCATGCGCAAATGCTCCTGAAATCCACTGGCATTGCGATAAATATGAAACTTTGCCGCTGGCGATGTTGTACCTAAACCGATATTTGTTCCATTATCAAACAACTGCGAGTCATAGATAGTATTGGCGGCTGTAAATTTCGTCAGATAGTTGACTGTTCCGGTTCCGGTTGCCGATGTGGAAACCGTTCCTGCACGTGTCCCATCTCCGGTTTTAGCGGCATACAAGGCAAAGGGCACACTGAGTAATTGTGATGTTCCGGCAGATACAAATTTCGTTCCTCCTTCAGGGTCAATCTGAACATCCATATATACTTCTCCATTAGACCAGGCAATATCCTGCATGCTTCCCTGAATGCCTTTACCTGCGCCAATCTTTAGCGTATATAAACCAAAGCTATTTGTTCTTACTTCGTGATCTTCAACAAAACGTGGCTGCTGAACCAAGGATTCTTCCGCCAATGAAATTCTTATTCGAAGCTTCTGTTCCACCAACGGCAGTCCGTCAGCATTTCGGGCAATGCCCTGATAATTAAATTGAAGGGGTACTTGCGACCAAGTTTGATGCGGATTCCCGCAAAGAATGAAAATGAATACAACAAGTGGTAGGATACGAATCATGATATTGTTTAAACAAGTTATTCAAAAACAATACCAAAGATCCTGAAAATTCGCTAGCGCACAAGGGTAAAGTCCCCTTTCAGAAAATCGGTTCTTCCGGTCGGATAAGCAACCCGCATCATGTAGTAATAAACACCCGGGTCTTGTTTAACACCTTTGTAGGTACCATTCCATCCGGTACTAATATCCTTCGTAAAATAGACTTCCTGCCCCCATCTGTTATAAATTCGGAATTCCTGCACCTGTATGAGTTTTCGGGCTATTACCCTGAATACATCATTCAAACCATCCCCATTGGGAGAAAATGCATTTGGCACAAATACGTCCTGCATGATGACCTTGATCCTCACCGAATCACTTTGTGGGCAACCCTGTAATTGACTCACTCCTGTAACAGTATAGGTGATATCTGAAAGTGGAGTGGCAACCGGATCGTGGCTTTGCGAAAAACCTAAATATTCCGTTGGTGACCAATAATAGTATGGTGCTCCGCTAGCAAACAATTGCACTGATTCACCCATGTAAATAGTAGTATCATTGTTATGCAAAACAAGATTAAAAGGCGGATGATTTTCAACGATCACATCTAAGGTATCCTGACAACCATGTGGATCTAAAAGGATCACTGAATAAGTTGTGGTACCCAAGCCAGTTGCAATTGGATTTGAACAAAATTCACAACTCAAATTACCCGCAGGATACCATTGATAAAGTCCATTACCTCCTGTGACCCAAAGTTCAACCGGCTGACCAGAACAAACCAACGTATCATCCATAATATCTCCTTGTGCAAAAGGCCAAACTTGTACAAAGAACTGATCTGTTGCAGTACAACCTGCATTTGGAGAAGTTACAGTAAAATCGATTGTTTGTGAGGTAGTACCTACAAAGGTAGGATTATAACCATTGGTATTAATGAGCCCACTGGAAGGAACCCATGAAATATTGTAATTAAAGGAAGGTGTAACAATCGCATTAATGTCTACCGTTTCTCCTTCACAAAGTTCCAGATCACTCAGAGGTGTGATGACCGGGACAGGATCGGTGGTGATGGTAAACCCTTTAGTGACCGGGCTACAATTTCCAAAAGAAGCAGTGACTGAGTAATATTGCGAACCTACCTGAGTGGGGGTGATACTTGTTTGAAAGTTACCCGGATTCATCACCCCTGACGGAGGAGTCCAGGCCATATTCAGCCCGCTATCTTTGATTCCATTGATATTCACAGTATTCCCTAAACAAATTGCTGTATCCACGTTGAATAATGAAAATTGTAAAGAGTCTTTCACCTCAATGATGATACTATCTGTGATTAACTGACTACAACCACTTAAAACATAAATCTTGATAAATTCAGTTCCTTCAGCCAATCCATCCTGAACCGCATAAAGGTTCAAGGTTTTCACCGTATCATTCACATTTGCTGTAAAAGTAATTTGGGTTGGAAGCGTATTATAATCCACCCCATTGGTAGCAGTTCCCTGATATTGTAAGTTAACTGTATCAGGTAAAGCAGTCCCGAGAATGATTTTTCTTGTAATAGTCAACGCAGCACTGTCGCACCCTTCAACCAATATAGGTGAGCCGGAAGTGGATACCAATCCGGTATTTAATTTCACATCGATAATATTGGATGAGAAGCTCCCTGCTTTGAGGAATACACCTGAATCCAGTACCTGATCTCCTTTATCGGCAATCGCTAATTTGATGTGATAGGTTGAACAAGGAACAACCGGTGAAGTGGCCGTCAGGACGGTTGTAAAACCCTGATAATTGACTGAAGCCCCGCCGGCATTACATACAAAGTATTGACAGGTATTGTTGGTTGCATTAAACATTGTACAACCATTTGTTAAGTTATAACAGTTTGTATTGGCTGTATTGCAACACCCCGGCATATTCGGACAATAAATGGTACTCACTCCTACCGGGCAAGTGGTTGATCCTGGCACCAAGGCAATATTGATAGAAGAATTTGAATAAGGACCGACAATTCCCGGACCGCTTAAAAAGAAACCAAATACATCATTAAACCCTGTGCATGTAAAACTCGGATATTCCGCAGAACCAAACACATAATCAAACTTAACGGTATCGCCAATGGTTACAAAGTCAAATTCCAAAATACATTTATCATAGGTAGTTCCTCCAATAACGGCAGTCAAATCGGCATCTGCGCCATTTCCTGTAACTCCTGTCGGACCTTGTGCCGGACCGTTTGCACCAGGGCCATTGATATTGCTAGCTGCTTTGCCTGAAGTGAGCACGATTCCACTATCCATCCCCAGATTACTCGAAGTAACGGTAAAAGTACCACTTCCGTAATCCGTACTCCCTTGTGGGGAAGCACCGCAATTCAAGGTGGCATTACTTACAGTTACACCAAATCCAACCAGAGTCTGCGCCAACTGGGTGGCATTATTGGACGAGTTCACATTGATTTGGGCTTGGTTAGATTGAGATAAGCCGAGTAAGACAAAAATGGACAGAATAATTCTTTTCATACGATTCAGTTTCATACGGTTTAAAGACGATGAACCATCCTGAATGGTTGGAGCTCAGTATTCAAACCTTTAAGAGGCAATTTACGCAGATTTCTTTAAAAAACGCGAAGAATGGGCAGAATTGCCCCCAAAATTCGGCATGGATTCAGGTTGAATTATAGTAATTTCGCCATCCAAAAGAACAGGATGATCTATATTTTCAGGAAAGAAATCAATGCCTTTTTCAGCTCTCTGATGGGTTATATCTCGGTGATTGTCTTTTTACTCGTCATGGGCTTTTTTCTCTGGTTTTACCCGGATAATAATATGCTTGATGATGGCTATGCCACCATGGATAAATTTTTTAATCTGGCTCCCTGGGTCCTGCTTTTTTTGTTACCTGCCATTACCATGCGGAGTTTTTCAGATGAATTCAGGTCCGGGACCATTGAAATTTTATCGACCTTACCGCTCAAAGAAAAGGACATCGTTTTGGGTAAATTTTTCGCAGCCTGGTTATTGGTAGTCTTTTCAATCCTCCCAACCTTGTTATACGTTTTTTCCCTCGCCAGCTTATCGGCCATCCCTGATAATTTGGATACAGGCGGAATCATAGGTTCATATATTGGCTTACTGTTTTTATGCGGCGCCTTTACGGCAGTCGGACTATTTTGCTCAACCCTTACCAACAATCAGGTCATTGCCTTTTTGATCGCTATTTTTATCAACTTCATTTTATATTCCGGATTTGAGACCCTCAGTAAACTGGAAGTATTTACCGGAACACTCGATTATATCATTAGTTCAATTGGCATGGAGTCGCATTATCGTTCTATTAGCAGGGGATTGATTGACACCCGGGATTTGGTTTACTTCCTGAGTGTCATTGCCATTTTTATTATCGCCTCAAGATTTTCATTACAAAAAAGAAAGTGGGCTTAAACCGATCTCAATTATGTCAGCAACAAAAACTATTTATCGTAAATATTTGATTCGGTTTGGGGTGATTGTGCTTTTGCTGTTCTTGTTTAATATAATTAGTACAAGGCTTCATCGACGAATTGACCTTACAGCAGAAAATCGTTTCTCGCTAAGTGATCCAACCAAAAAACTTTTAAAATCACTGAAAGAACCTGTCATTATTGAGGTTTATTTAAAAGGCAAATTCCCTTCCGGCTTTCAGCGTCTGGCGGAATCCGTAAATGATGTTTTGACTGAATTTCAGGAAGAAGGAAACCGACAAATTCGTTTTCAATTTATCAATCCTCTGGAGGGAATTGAAGATAAGGATAAGAAAGCCGTATTTGAATCATTGGCTTCAAAAGGGATTAATCCGGTTAATTTAAAAGTACAACAAGATGAAGAAGATGGCTATTCAGAAAAAATCATCTTCCCATCGGCTAAAGTATCCTACAACCATAAAGAAGTGGCCGTCAATTTATTGGAAAGCCATATTAGTATGAGTCCTTCTGAAAAGTTGAACTACGCTTCTTCTATGCTGGAATACAAATTTGCTTCCGCTATCAAATCACTCATTTTACCCGACAAAAAACATATCGCCTGGTTGGTAGGGCATGGTGAGGTGATTGGCATGAACACATTTGACATCTTAAATACACTGACCAAATATTACAAAGTTGACACCCTCGATATCACACAAAATATAGAAATCGGTAACTTTTACGACGCCATCGTCATTGCAAAACCCACCCAGCCTTTTGATGATAAAAACAAATTTAAAATTGATCAGTATATCATGCATGGAGGCAAAGTACTTTGGTGTGTGGATCAAATGCAATTCACCATGGATTCGCTCATACAAAGCAGCGCAGGCATGGCACTTGATATGGGTTTGAATCTGGATGATATGTTATTCAAATATGGGGTGCGTATCAATCCTGATTTAATTGAAGATTATCAGCAAGCCAATCCAATTCCGGTAACGGTTGGAATGATTGGGAATAATCCGGATATCCGCCTCATACCTTGGTTATACAATCCTTTTGCGATTTCTACATCCAAACACCCCCTGGTTAATAATCTGGATGCGGTGATGTTTATGATGGCCAGCAGTATGGATACCATTGCTGCACCAGGCATTCAAAAAACCATTTTATTACATTCCTCCAACAGAAGCCGACGAATGCCTGCACCTGTTCGAATCAGTATGTCGAGTTTAAAGTTTGCACCTCAACCCGAGCTTTATAAAGAAAAACAAATTCCCATGGCGGTATTATTGGAAGGGCAGTTCTCTTCGATATACGCCAATCGTTTAGACCCTAACTTTATTCGTGTTTATCAGGATTCTTTGAAAAAAATATTTTTAGAGACCGCCGAAAAAGCCGGTAAAATGATCGTGGTATCGGATGGAGATATTGTCACCAACGACTATATCCAATCCAGAGGCCCTTTGGAATGTGGATTTTATAAATACACCGAACAACAATTTGCCAATAAGACCTTTATTTTAAATGCACTGGAGTATTTAACCGACGAATATCAAATTCTTGAAGCCCGCAACAAAAACCTAACCTTACGTTTGCTCGATACAACCAGAATCAAAAAAGAAAAAATGCTCTGGCAATTATTGAATACCGCATTGCCTGTATTGCTGGTCATCATCTTCGGAAGTGCCTGGTTCTTTTTCCGCAAAAAACGGTATGCCGGTATCCCCCAAAAAAGCACAGCTCGCTAGGTACCTGATACTTTTTGAATCACATCCCGGATACCCTCTAATCCCTCCGAAAATTTAGATAAGAGTGAAATGATATTACCAGTCTTCAGATTTCTATTTTTCGATACAATTGACCTATTTCATCCAGTCTTAATTGTTCATGAACCTAAATTTTGCAGTTACAAAACTGCCCCCGACGTTTCGGACTGGATTTACAACACCGACCATTCTGTCTGGGTTATAAACACTGCCGCTAAAGCCAGGGTCTGATTAATAAATAATAAAGGGATGTACTTCGACATCCCCTTATCATATAAAACCAACCAAAACCAACTATCCTAAATAAGATTTTAAAGATTTGCTGTAGCGGGCTTTCTGTAATCTTTTAATGGCTCGTTCTTTAATTTGACGAATTCTTTCTTTCGTCAGGTCATATTTCTCACCAATTTGTTCAATGGTAGGACCATCATTGCCATCCAAACCAAAATAAGCACTAACAATCTCAGATTCTCTTGGGCTTAATGATTTGAGAATGCGTTTAATTTCTTCACGCAAACTATCTTGAATCACCGAATCATCCGTATCGTTTGAACCGGTTAAAAGATCTCCCATGCTCACATCCTCTGCCTCATGCACGGGTGCATCTAATGAGGTATGACGTGTATTGGTGACAAAAATATTTGAAATCTCTGTTTCTGACATCTCCAGAATTCCAGCCAGTTCTTCTACAGATGGTTCACGCTCATTCTCCTGCTCAAAAGCCATCATCGCCTTATTTGCTTTGTTGTAGGTGCCAATCTTATTTTGAGGCAACCTGACAAGACGTCCTTGTTCTGCCAAAGCCTGTAAAATTGACTGACGAATCCACCAAACAGCGTAAGAGATAAATTTAAATCCTTTTGTTTCATCAAAACGCTGAGCGGCTTTAATCAAACCCAAATTCCCTTCGTTAATGAGATCCGACAAGGTTAAACCCTGATGCTGATATTGTTTCGCTACGGACACCACAAAACGTAAATTTGACTTCACCATTTTCTCCAAAGCAGCCTTAGACACTGTATTGTCTGTACTTCTGATCTTCTGCGCCAATACGGTTTCTTCCTCTGCAGTAATCATCGGAATACGACTAATGTCCTGTAGATATTTTTCAACCGCCTGACTATCACGGTTGGTTATTTGAGTGGCTATTTTGAGCTGTCTCATATGTTAAAATGTTTTTAGGTTATTATGTACTTCTATAACGTAGGTATACCATCAAATAGTATTCCTACTTTTCCATGCTGCCGTTAAAGTTTTATTATTAGCGATAGCCGGAACAGATTCAACGCGGAAAATAAAAAATCCTATAGCTTATCTCCCAATTTAAGGGCATCAAACTTTTCGGCCTGAGCAGCACTCATGACTCCTTTGATATTCCGGATTTTGTTGTCATGATGCAATTTTAAACGCGTTTCTTGCTGGGCTTTGTTCCCCTCCAAAGCTTTCATGCTCATTTCAAGGTTTTTTTCTTCACCCATCAATACAGTGGTTAGTCGGGAGATTTGAACATCTGTAAGACCTAAATCAGCCTTACGAATCAGCTCTACTTCTTGCTTAACTTTTGCACTTGGTTGTTGTGTTTGAGCTTGTGAAATAAATACACTCGCGCAAAGGAGGAAACTTAAAAAAATAATCTTTTTCATATTCAGTCGTTTGAATCAAGACGTAAATTTACTCAGATGTGTTTGTTATCCAAGTCCCATTTTACTAACGTTTTGTTTATTCAGATGTGAGAAAAACAATATACAGATGAATTCAAGCCTTTCACACGGTTATATACTGGTAAATTCGAACCCAATATCCGATAAAAAGGGAAAACCCATCCATGAAAAAGCCGAACGCTTAAAAAGGGTTCGGCTTAAAAATTTAAAAACTGTGGACTTTACTCTCCTACTCGGCTGCCTGGAGCTAATTCGCCAGAAGCTGGTGTTCCATCATCCTCTTCATCTGTGTTCACACGTAAGTTGGAATCTCTTTCAGAAACACCGGATTTGTCGATGTATTCCGGACGGTTTTGATCGTAAATAATTCTTTTCTCTGGCAAATCCCCAATAATTCGGAATTCAGTACGACGATTATATTGACGACCAATCGGATTATCCTGACCATTGATGGTATTTGGCTTAATCGGGTTTCTTTTACCTTCACCTCTGGCAATCATTCTACCGCGATCAATTCCTTTGGTAGCCATATAGCTCATTACAGCCTGGGCTCTTTTTACAGACAATTCATCGTTGTACTCATCATCCCCTTTACTATCTGTAAAGGAACGGATTTCAACACTCACAGATGGATTGTCGTTCATGAAATTAACCAATGAATCCAAGGCGCCATAAGAATCAGGCTGAAAATCTCCTTTATCGAAATTATAATAGACATTTTGAACATGAAACTCAAATTCGTTGGTGATTTTGTGCATATAAATGGTCACCAATGTTGTATCATCCGGATCCATCACTGATTTACCGGTTGTGCTCAAAGTTGTTCTTCCGGAGATATAACCAGGCTTATCAGCAGAGATGGCGTAATTTTTACCCATTGGCGTATAGAACATAAAATTACCTTCTCTTGAGAAACTGGTATCTTTTAATACATTGGTATTCAAATCTGCCATTTTCACAACCACTTCCGGAATAATTTCATTGCTCACTTCGTCCAAAACAATTCCTTTTACATAGAAACTAGGCTCTTTAATCACTCTCCAAATGTCATCACAACAAGTTGGATTTTTTACATAAATACTTCCCAAACGGTTAGATACTACGTAAGCATTGTCTTTTTTACCCGGATCCTGTATATAATAGATATCATCTGCAGGTGAATTAATTGGAAATCCGAGATTGGTTAAATTCGTATAACGGGATGGTCCACCTTCTGCGGAATAAACATCAAATCCTCCGATATTTTTCCAACCATTGGAAGAGAAATACAATTTCTTGGTGCGGCTATCGTAGTATGGCGTAATATCATCACCCCATGAGTTTACTTTTTTACCACAGTTTTGTGGACGGCGATACGTTTTACGAGCTGAATCATACACAGAATACCAGATATCGAAACCACCGGCACTTTGCAACTTACGATTCGAAGTAAAGAATAAAACTTCCTTCTTACCAATCATTGCGCAGTAAGGGTTGGTATTACTTGATTCAGGATCATTGATAAATCCATCCAATTCTTTGGCAGGAGCCCAAACACCGCGGGTTCTGTTAAATTCAGAAACCCATATTTTACATTTAATTTTTAAGCTATCCTCTTCCAAACATTTAGTGAAATAGAATCTTGAACCGCCAGGGCTCCATGAACCATTCCCAACGTGGTATTTATTATCATTAAACTTACCATCTTCAAATTTCATGGCAACTTCAAATGTATCTTTAATACGTGTGCGATCAAATTCTTTTGGGGCCCACATAAAACGTGACACATAATCCTTTCGTTTGTCCTTACCGTATTCAATAATTTTGTTTGAATTCATCGTAGCGAATAACAAAGCGGTATCACCCAAAGGCAATGGAGACAATTCGGTATAAGCTGTATTCACATTCGGGCCTGCATTCTTTACAAAAGCACGACCTGGATCATTCAAAGAGTTTAAAGCCATTTGGCAACCTTCGATATGACGCTGGGCGTATAATTTTACTTTTTTGTTTTTGCCTTTGTAGTTTTTGATATAATACTGAAATCTTTCAATGGCTTTTTCATAATCGCCATTTTGTTTACGCATCAGCGCCTCTTTATAAGGAGCTTCCGGGTAAATTTCAGGAGCGAGATCAAATGCTTCAGCATAGTATTCAGCAGCTGGCGGATAATCACGGGTCATCCACATACATTCTGCAATCATATAAGTGACATATGGATTACGGGGTTGTTCTTTTTTCAGCTGAAAATAATACTCCTCTGCTGTATAAAAACTCCCTGCTTTGAACAAGCCATTGGCCCATTTCATCTTCTTGTTAAAGGGTAATTTGGCAGCCGGATCATCCTTTGGACCAGCACTTAACTCAAAAGTTCCCAAGCCCACACCTAAAAAAATCAGCGCTAAAAGCAAAAGTTTTCTTCTCATTCCTGTGAAATGTTAATATAGCCGTAAATATAGTCGTAATAATCTGAAAAAGGAAAGCATGTTCCCTTTTTTTTTAAAAACGCGAACAAGGGAAGGCTATTCTCCTTGCAAAATCAAGCGGATTCGGTTTGATATATCGTAATGAAATTTCAAATCCGCCATTACCACCTGAAGCCACATTCAGGTCAGACATATTATAGTCGTAACCGAAACCAACGCGAAATCCTTTGTGTTCAAACCCGGCAGTAATGAGGGTTGCATCGCCAAAACGATACCATCCTCCAACGAATACTCCAGTAGCTACTGAACGAATATCCGGATCTCCAACGATGTATAAAAATTCAGAACCTGCAATCATTTCTGTCGCTGCTGTTTGTGACTGATACAAGAAAGCCGGGCGAATGCTCAAACGATATCCTGCATTCCATACTGCCCCAATTTGGCTGTTGATTCGCATGCCTAATCCAACCTCATTATTTTGTTTCTTCAAAAATGATTCTTTGGGTTGATTCAGGTTATGACCGGCAACGCCTAAGGTATAACCAAAATTTTCGGAAACCGCATGCTGCCATTGGATACCCGCATTTGCTGTAAAATATTTTACTTTCGGATTCAACAATTCGCCGGTAGTCCCTGGCTGAAAACCTCCGTTATAAAATTCATCTTGCCAATATAAACGGGCTAAATCAATCGATTTTTGGGTATATCCTCCTTGTAAACCTACGGAAATAGACTTATTACTTTCTGTTCCTAAAAATTTATGGTACGCAATCGAAGCCAACATGGACAAATTAGCCAAGTTCCCGTCACCTGAACGATCATTATAAATACTCACTCCAGCTGCTAAATAATCATCAATAGCAACATCCTTAAATAAAGGAGCATCCACTGATCCACCAAATGTAACATAAGGTGTCGTTACGCTGGACCATTGATTTCTGTATATTCCGGTAACACGGAGCAGTCCATTATAACTTCCCGTCAGCGCAGGATTCATAATCATTGGAGCCCCATTAAACTGGGTGAAATGGATGTCCTGTGCCTGGGCACTCACTAAAGCGCAAACAGCCGCCAATGAAAGGGCTGCCTTGCGAACAAATTTTTGAATATTCATATGATGAAAAATCATTGTTATCGAATTAATGTTACGTTACCTTGTTTATTAAATCTTTTTCCAGTCGTTGTTTTCGCATCTACTACGTATACATACGTTCCCATTGGTTGTGGTTTGCCTTTGTACTGTCCATTCCAACCCTTTTCTATATCGTTGGTTTCGAATACAAGCTCACCCCATCTGTTATAAATCCGGAAGAAGTTTAACGTTGCTAAACCACGCTTAATGATGCGTAATTCGTCGTTAATACTCGTACCGGATCCGGGACTGAATGCATTAGGCAAATCTAATATACTTTCAGGAGAAATCCTAATCGTGATAGAATCAATGGCAGGACAACCAAACTCTGTGGTTCCGGTTACAAAATATTGCGTTGTAACAGGTGGTGTGGCTATTGGATTTTTAATTTTATCGCTGGAAAGATGGTAATTCGGCGTCCAGTTATAGAAAGAGCAGTTACCATCCGGATTGATATTCGCCGATTCTCCCGGATAAAGGGTGATATCTTCACCGGCATCAATCACGCCTTCTGAAGATACCATGATTCGAACCAAATCGGTATCTGTACATCCAAACTGGCTGGTGGAATAAAGCGTATATTCAATATACTCTTTGGGTTTTGAAACCGGATTCGGAATCTCCTGATCGTTCAGATATAATGCAGGTTCCCAATGATAAGCGACTCCCCCATTGGCTTGTAATTGCACGGAATCACGTGGACAAATTGTTTCCTCTTCAGGACTTGCATTCGCAAATTCTACGGAGTGAACGGTGATGAATACAAAATCGGTATCGGCACATCCTATTGGCGTGCTTACAATGAGTTGCAAGTTCGTGTTATTCATCCCATCAAAAACAGGGTCTAAAATTGAGGCATTACTGAGATCAACACCCGGAGTCCAGGTATAGGTATATCCGGCAAAAACCTGATCAACCGTTGCATGTAATTGCACAGTATCATATTGACACATCACACGGTCCGGCCCTGCATCAATCACAGGTACTGGTTCTACGTTAATATCAAATGATTTCGACATCGGAATACATCCCGGATATGTGGCAGTAACTGTATAAGAAACATTGGCATCCGGTATTGAAATCGGGTCTTCAATGCTGGGATTATTTAAATAAGCAGTAGGTGACCAAGTGTAAGAAAACAACGGATGACCTGTCACATTAATCGGGATGGTCGCTCCCCGGCAAACCGTGGTATCTCCGTTGTGTAAGGTAATATCATTTGGAAGAATAAACACATTCATCGTATCATATCCTGCACATCCCACAGCGGTTGGTTCAACTTGTAAATAGAGTGTCCAGTTGCCTAACTGGGTGAATGTACCTAACGGGTTAGGGATATTCGTGGCGTTCAGGAAACCGGAACCGGGCCCACTCCAGGTATAAGAATAATTCTGATTCGGAGAAATGGCCGGATTAAACTGAATGGCTTGCTGAAGGCAAATAATGGTATCATTCCCAATATTCACCGATGGTTCCTGATTGATGGTAATCCGGATTGTATCACATTTAGGAGCACAACCTGAATTGGGCAAGGTGGCACAAACAATATAATCAGTCGTTACATTTGGACTAACCGTTGGATTTTTGATATTTGGATTATTGATATTGGTTGTTGGCGTCCAGCTGTAAATCAATGAATCATCACCGGAAACCTGTATAAATACACTGTCCTCTTTACAAATTGCCGTATCAGGTGTCATGATATACATCTGAATGGTATCGCTGATAAACAAACTCACCGAATCAACAATGCTATTCGAACAAGGTGCCAACTGATAAATTTTTATTTCTTCGATGGGTTCAGCCGTATTATCCTGAATGCCTCCGATGACAATATATGCCACTGTATCGTTTGCCGGGATTGTTACTTGTCCAAATGGCGCTCCCGGAAGTATGGTTGAAACGTTGTAATCGGCCGGATAGGAAGCAGAACCACCTACCTGATAATTGATGGTGTAAGGTACGCCGGTGGCAACCGGACGCTTAACTTTAATAAAACCTGCTGCACAGCCTTCAACAATATACGGATAAGGATTAATCAGGTTAGAGATTGGCGTAAAGGTGATGGCATTAGAAGAAAGACTACCTGCTTTTAGGAATACACCGGAATCCAATGATTGATCCGAAGCATCTGAGATTGCTAATTTTAAATGGTAAGTAGAACAAGGTATTGTCAATGCCTGGGCGGTTAACACTGCTGTAAAACCTGGATACATGACAGTTGTTCCATTGCCATTACAAACAAACAATGTTGCCATCTGTGCTGCTGTAAGGGTAGCACAAGGTGCTGTGGAATTATAACAAATTTGGGTTGTATTACAGCAATTTCCGCCCGGGGTTGGCAGATTAATGGTATTTACACCTACCGGACAAGCCGAGGTGGTTGGAACGATGGCGATATTCGCTGAATTGTTCGAAAAGGGCCCTGTAATGCCCGGGCCATCAATAAAGAACCCAAATGCATCATTAAATGAACTACAAGTAAAACTTGGATATTCACAAGAACCAAAAACATATTCAAATTTGACAGTGTCACCCAAAGGGACAAAATCAAATTCCAGAACGCATGCATCTCTACTCGGAAAACCGGAAATAGTAACCAAATCAGGATCAGAAAAATCCGATACATGTGCAGTTGTATTGACACCCGCCGGAGCATTCACACCTGTTCCTGTGAAACCAGTTTGAGCGGTCCCTGAAGTTAACACGATACCGCTATCAATTCCTAAATTACTGACGTTGGGTGGTGTTACCCAAAACTTGCCATTCGCGATTCCCTCACAGTTATTAAAGGTTGCATTTGCGACAGTTACTCCCGGACCTGCCATCATTTGAGCCAAATCGGTAGCAGTTTGATTCCCGATAACTGTTAATTGAGCATAGGTAAATTTTTGAACCATCCCCAAAATCAGGAAACACAACAAGAGACCTTTTAATTGATTACTTTTCATAAACTTATTTCGTACCGATAAATAATTCATCTGTTTAACCTTCAAATTTACATGTTCCTTGATATTCATACAATTTAAATTTCTTTTGGAGTCAAAGGCTCTACCCATCTTTTTCAAACTTTCAGCAATTTTATGTAGGTTTGTCGCTCATGTCAAAGAAGCGTAAAGCCCCTGCAAATACTGAAAAAATAAAGTCAAAAACTGAAAAACCAGGAGGATCGTTCACCCTTTTGAAAGACGGCCGAATGTCCAAAATAGTTGGCATTATGATGATTTTCATGGCAATTTTTTTAGGAATTTCCTTTTTATCCTACTTTTTTACCTGGAAGGAAGATCAGGACGTAGTGATGAATAGCACCTCCTTTTGGCATTTTGTCAACCAGCCTGATCAAAATACATTAAACCGGGGCGGTAAATTGGGCGCCTGGTTATCTCATCAGCTGATCTTTAATGGTTTTGGAATTGCGGCCTGGGTTATTTCCCTGCTTTTGTTGATTTGGGGGCTTCAAATCATCACTGGAAAGCGTTTTTATTCGCGCTTAAAAACCATCGCTTTCAGTACCCTAAGTATTTTACTCACTTCACCCTTATTGGCCTATTTGTTGCCGGGCCAGCAATTTGATTTCTCTTACGGTGGGCGTTTTGGCAATCTGGTCATCGGTAAACTTTTACTTCTGGCAGGAAGTATTGGTACGGCATGCATCATGATTGCCGTTGGATTGATTGTTATGGTCTTGATTTTTAACCCGATCTTTTCTTTGCCGATTTGGCATCAAATTCGTGAACGATTCAATCGACCTGTCGGGGAAAATCCAACTCCTCAGCCTATTCAGCCCGAAATGATTATTCAACCCGAACCGGCCTACCAACAAACCTGGCCGGAGGCTGAAAATACCGTGAATGTTCCTGAACAACACACCCCGGTACTGGAAATTGACCCTTCTTTTTTTGATTCCATCGAACCGCTTTCTACTCCAAACGAAACACATGTGATGCCGGAATCCAGCACGATTGAGCTTGAACCCGAATTGGCCCCTCCCCCACCTCCGGATGAACTCGACTTTGAAGTTCATACGGCCATCGAAAAATCAGAACCAACGCTGGTCGCTTCGGGCGTATCAGTAGCCGGCGACGAACCTTACGACCCTTCACTCGAATTACGGAGCTATAAATTTCCAACGCTTGATTTGTTGGAAAACCGCAACACGGAGGACATTTCGGTAGACAAAGCCGAATTGGAACAAAATAAAAATCAAATCATCAATACTTTAAAAAGTTTTGGGATTGCCATTGCCAAAATATCTGCAACAGTAGGACCCACGGTTACCTTATATGAAATTGTTCCGGCAGAAGGTGTGCGCATTTCGAAAATCCGTAATCTGGAAGATGATATTGCCTTGAGTTTATCCGCTTTGGGAATTCGGATTATTGCACCTATTCCGGGCAAGGGCACCATTGGTATTGAGGTGCCCAATATGAAAAAACAAATCGTGAATATGCGCACCCTGATCGCTTCCGATAAGTTTATTCATAACGATTTTAGTTTGCCGATTGCATTGGGTAAAAAAATTGATAACGAAAACTATATTGTCGATTTAGCCAAGATGCCCCATTTGTTGATGGCGGGTGCAACCGGACAAGGTAAGTCGGTGGGTATTAATACGATTCTGGTTTCTTTGTTATACAAAAAACATCCATCACAGTTGAAGTTTGTGATGGTAGACCCAAAGAAAGTTGAACTCTCCATTTACAAACTCATCGAAAAACACTTTTTAGCGAAATTGCCGAATGAAGATGAAGCCATTATTACTGATACCAAGAAGGTGATTAATACGCTCAATGCCTTGTGTATTGAAATGGATAATCGCTACGATCTGCTCAAAGAAGCCGGTGTAAGAAATATCAAGGAGTACAATGAAAAATTTATTAAGCGTCGCTTAAACCCCAATAAAGGCCATAAATATTTACCTTTTATCGTATTGGTCGTAGATGAGTTTGCCGACCTCATTATGACTGCGGGCAAAGAGGTAGAAATGCCTATTGCGCGATTGGCACAACTTGCGCGGGCCGTTGGTATTCACTTAATCATTGCTACACAACGACCAAGTGTGAATGTCATTACCGGTACGATTAAGGCAAACTTCCCCGCACGGGTTGCGTTCCGTGTTTCTGCTAAAGTGGATTCCAGAACCATTCTTGATGCAGGCGGTGCCGAGCAATTAATTGGACAGGGTGATATGCTGATATTGAATGGAAGTGAATTAGTACGTTTACAATGTGCATTTGTTGATACACCAGAAGTGGAACGTATTGTTGAATTTATCGGTACACAACAAGGATATCCTTCGGCCTTTGATTTGCCTGAATATGAAGGCAGCGATGGCAGTGAATTAAATTTGAGTGGCGGTAAATCATTAAAGGATGTGGATAGTATGTTTGAACAATGCGCCCGGTTGGTAGTGACTTCTGGCAGTGGTTCAACCTCCATGTTACAACGAAGATTTAACCTGGGTTATAATCGTGCTGGCCGAATTATGGATCAACTGGAAGCAGCAGGTGTTGTCGGCGCAAGTACAGGTGGAAAGCCACGGGAATTAATGGTTCATACAGAAGCGGAATTGGAAGAGATTCTGCGAAATATATTGCCTTGATGCAAAGAATAAATCTCTTCGCGTCAGACCAATGAACCCAAATTTTTCTGTAGCAAAATTTGCACGTACGCTTCGGTCTGTATTTGTCATAAAGGCGCATCAGGCCGGAGCTGGTCAATCTTCAATTCGTTGGATTCCACCCGCAGATTTTGCAGCCACTCGTATAAAAAGATGAGCCCAATTCCGGATTAAAATCTGCATAACAGCCCTTTTCATAAAAGAGTTTATATCCAGATAAAAATGGGGGGCTATCGGCTTAGCATATTTCATCAACAGAGGTTCGGGCTACTTCGGGCTTCGGCCCTGCCGCGCAGGGGCTACCCCTTCGTATCCCGCAGCCCCTCGGCGATATCTCATTCATGAGGCTATTCCTTTTTTTAGGATGCACTCCAATCCATGTTTTTTTTCACATGTATCATCATCTTGAATTGGGCCACATTTAACAAAAAAAAGAGCCGCCCGAAAGCAGCTCTTTTTTTATTTTATCTGAAGTATTCAAACTATTCTTCATCATCGAATTGTAACAACTCTTTGCTGTTCATCAGGATTTCATATTCATCCTTACTACCAACAATGATATTGTCGAATTCCTTCATACCTGTACCAGCCGGAATTAAATTACCGGTGATGACATTCTCTTTCAATCCCCACATGAAGTCAGACTTACCTGCAATGGCAGCTTGCGACAACACCTTGGTTGTTTCCTGGAAGGATGCCGCCGAAATCCAAGAGAATGTTCCCAAAGAGGCCTTGGTGATTCCCAATAAATTCGGACTGGATGTTGCAGGTTGTGCATTACGATATTGAATCAATGTTTTGTCGTTACGACGCAATAATGAATTCTCTTCGCGAATTTCACGGAGGGTGGTAATTTGTCCGGGATGCATTTTATCGGAGCTACCGGCATCGGTTACAACGACTTTATCATAGATCCAGTCATTTTCATCACCAAATTCTAATTTATCAACCACATCACCTTCGAGGAATTTAGTATCACCGGCATCTTCGATGGTTACTTTACGCATCATTTGTCGAACGATTACTTCAATGTGTTTATCATTGATTTTTACACCCTGTAATCGATATACTTCCTGAATTTCGTTCACCAAATACTCCTGAACGGCAAATGGACCTTTAATCGACAAGATATCCGAAGGCGTGATGCTTCCATCGCTCAATGGGGTACCTGCTTTGATAAAGTCTCCTTCCTGAACGATGATATGTTTGGTTAATGGAACCAGGTATTTTTTTACGATACCGTCTTTACTTTCGATACTGATTTCACGGTTACCACGTTTTACGCCACCAAATCCAACAACACCGTCGATTTCAGCAACGACAGCCGGATTGGATGGATTACGTGCTTCGAACAATTCGGTAACACGCGGAAGACCTCCGGTGATATCTCTTGAACGACCCATGATACGAGGAATTTTAACCAGAATCTGTCCACTTTGGATGTTATCTCCATCATTGATAATCAAGTGAGATCCAACAGGAACGTTGTACATTTTATTTTCCTTGCCTTCAACGAGGATTGCAGGAATACGTGTTTTATCTTTTGTCTCGATAATCACTTTTTCACGCATACCAGATTGTTCGTCAGCCTCTTCACGGAAGGTAATTCCTTCGATCACGTTTTCAAATCTTACTTTACCATTGATTTCAGAAATGATGACGGCATTGAACGGATCCCAAGAACAAATCTCATCACCTTTTTTCAATTTCTGTCCGTTCTTCACCTTCAGGGTCGCACTATATGGAATTTCATTGGTCATCAATACCAGACCTTCATCATTCACGATACGCATTTCACCCATACGTGTAATGACAATCACAACTTCCTCCCCTTCTTTATTGACATATTTGGTTGTACGAACTGAATCAAATTCAATCTTACCATCAAACTTAGCAGTTAATTGCGATTCAATAGCTGAAGATCCGGCCACACCACCCACGTGGAAAGTACGTAAGGTTAACTGCGTTCCCGGTTCACCAATGGATTGCGCAGCAATGATTCCCACAGCATCACCTGTTTGGGCCATTTTGCCATTCGCCAGATTTACACCATAACATTTGGCGCAAACACCACGCTTACTTTCGCAGGTTAACACCGAACGTATTTCTACGGTCTCGATACCCGCTTTTTCGATGGCTTCGGCTTTATCATATTTAATTTCAACACCAGCTTCAATAATGAGGTTACCGTGTAAATCGATGACATCATGTAAAGAGGTTCTGCCAACAATACGATCTAACAATGGTTCTACCACATCATCATTTTCTTTCAAAGCCGAAGTAGCGATACCGCGCAGGGTTCCGCAATCTTCTTCCCGAATAATCACATCCTGTGCCACATCCACCAAACGACGAGTCAGGTAACCGGCATCCGCTGTTTTCAAGGCCGTATCCGCAAGACCCTTACGGGCACCATGGGTTGAGATAAAGTATTCCAATACGTTCAATCCATCTTTAAAGTTGGAAAGAATCGGATTTTCGATAATTTCAGAACCAGTACTACCGGATTTACGAGGCTTAGCCATCAATCCACGAATACCGGAAAGCTGTTTTACCTGTTGTTTACTACCACGGGCACCGGAATCCAACATCATATAAACGGAGTTGAACCCTTGTTTATCGTTGGCCATTTCACGAATCAAGGTTTCAGTTACCCTTGAATCCACACGCGACCATACGTCGATGATTTGGTTATAACGTTCGTTATTGGTGATTAATCCCATGTTATAGTTATCCCAGATTTCATTCACCTCATCAGTTGCGTTGCCCAGTAACTTTTTTTTCGCATCCGGTACAATCAAATCTTCCGGATTAAATGACAATCCACCTTTGAAGGCTGTTCGGAAACCAAGTGTTTTGATATCGTCGAGGAACTTCACCGTGGTTGGGATGTCGGTAAATTTGATCACATCACCGATGATATTTCTCAAAGATTTTTTGGTCAAAAGCTCATTGATGAAACCAACATTCTCAGGCGTATTTAAGTTAAAAATAACCCGACCAACAGTTGTTTCCAGCAATTGATTCACGATTTGTCCGTCCTCAGTGCGAACATTCACTTTTACTTTAATCCAGGCATGTAAATCAACTTTGCCTTCGTTGTTTGCAATGATCACTTCTTCCGGACTGTAAAAAATCATACCACCGCCCTTTACAGGATCACCTGGCATATCTTTTTTACCTTTTGAAATATAATAGAGACCCAAAACCATGTCCTGAGAAGGAAGGGTAATAGGTGTACCATTTTGTGGGTTGAGGATATTGTGCGAAGCCAGCATTAATAACTGTGCTTCAAGAATTGCCGCATTGCTCAATGGAACGTGAACGGCCATTTGGTCACCATCGAAATCCGCATTGAATGAAGAACACACAAGCGGGTGTAACTGAATCGCTTTTCCTTCAATCAATTTTGGCTGGAATGCCTGAATCGATAATCGGTGAAGCGTTGGGGCACGATTCAACATGACCGGATGACCTTTCAGAATATTTTCAAGGATATCCCAAACAACCGCTTCTTTTTTCTCTACCAATTTCTTGGCACTTTTAACGGTTTTTACAATTCCTCTTTCGATTAATTTACGGATGACGAATGGTTTGAACAACTCAGCCGCCATATCTTTTGGTAAACCACACTCATGCAATTTCAGTTCAGGGCCAACCACGATCACCGAACGACCGGAATAATCAACCCTTTTACCTAACAAATTCTGACGGAAACGACCTTGTTTACCTTTTAATACATCCGACAAAGATTTCAGGGCACGACCACCTTCTGCTTTTACGGCATTTGATTTACGTGAATTATCCATCAATGAATCGATGGCTTCCTGTAACATCCTTTTTTCATTACGAAGGATTACTTCAGGCGCCTTGATTTCGAGTAAACGTTTCAAACGATTATTTCGAATAATCACCCGACGATACAGGTCATTCAAATCAGATGATGCGAAACGACCACCATCCAAAGGAACGAGTGGGCGTAATTCAGGTGGAATAACAGGAATGTACTGCATCACCATCCACTCTGGTTTATTTTCGATATGCGAATTGGCTTCACGGAAGGCTTCCACCACTGATAAACGTTTCAGGGCTTCTGCTTTTCGTTGTTGCGATGTTTCGAAAGCTGCTGCATTTCTTAATTCATAAGAAAGGCTATCCAGTTTAATGCGCGACAACAACATATGAATGGCATCTGCACCCATTTTAGCAATAAACTTGTTTGGATCATCATCGTGCAGCATTTGGTTTTCCTTCGGTAATTTTTCGAGGATATCCAAATACTCATCTTCAGTGAGCAGCGCCATGTAGGTATTTTCATTTTCCTTCATGGTCAGCGCAGAGCGAATCATAGAATCTGCTTCTCCGCCCTGAATCACACAATAACGCTCGTAGTATACGATCATCTCCAGTTTTTTGGAGCTGGTACCCAATAAATAACCGATTTTATTCGGCAAGGATTTAAAATACCAGATATGTACAACCGGAACAACCAATTTGATATGGCCCATCCGTTCACGTCGCACTTTCTTTTCTGTAACTTCTACTCCGCAGCGATCACAAACGATGCCTTTGTAGCGAATACGTTTGTACTTTCCGCAATAACATTCGTAATCCTTGGTAGGACCGAATATTTTTTCACAAAACAAACCATCTCTTTCTGGTTTGTAAGTACGGTAGTTGATGGTTTCAGGTTTGAGTACCTCACCAAAACTGCGGTCCAGGATAGAATCCGGGGAAGCCAGGGTAATCGTAATTTTATTAAACGACTTTGGCTTGTTGTCTTTTTTCAAACTCATGGTTTTAAAAAACGTTTAGATTTTTTGAAATAAAAATTTGATGAAATCGTCAATTATTTATGAGGTCAACGTTGAACTCAAAAAACAATTACCCCTGGCGGGAGGCCACTTAGCGCTTGTCGACCGGCATTTTGATACACATGATAAAGTGCAACCAAGCCCATTGGTTGATGCTTGTCGGAAAGAGAATACAAAGACTGCTAAGTTAAGAGCCACTGATTTCGGGAGTGCAAATGTAGGTCGAAATGGTTGAAATCCCATATTTTTGGCCGCTTTTTTCTGAATAACAGGCCCGTGATGTAAATTCGGTTTTGGAATTTCGAGCTTGAAAGCCTACTTTTGCCGCCCTTATTTAAATCATTAAAGACCGGAAGTCTATAAATCACCACAAATTTTTATGAAACAAGTTACAATTGAAGGACAACTCAGAAGCGAATTCGGCAAAAAAGTTTCCCGCCACATCCGTTCTGAGGGCAAAGTGCCTTGTGTAATTTATGGAGGGTCATCCAATGTGCACTTCACAACAACACACAAGGAACTCAAAGGGATTGTTTATACCCCTGAGTTCAAATTAGCCAACATTCAGGTCGATGGCAAATCGTATTCCTGCATTTTGAAGGCTTTACAGTTTGACAAACTCACTGACGAAGTGACCCACATTGACTTTCTGGAACTGGTTCCGGGCAAGCGTTTGAACGCCAATGTGCCTTTACGCTTTGTTGGGCAATCTATGGGTGTGAAAGAAGGTGGACGTTTTGTTGTTAAAATGAGCACCATTAATCTTCGTACAACACCTGAGCATTTAAAAGAAGCGATCGATGTGGATATCACTAATTTAGAAATTGGTAAAAACTTACGTATTGAAGATATTCAATTAGAAAACACTGAAATCCTGCATAACAAACGTATTCCGGTGGCTGCGGTTGTAACAACCCGTGCTTTGAAACAAGCCGAAGCAGCTGACGGTAAAAAATAATGATTATTGACTTTTAAAGAGAGCGATCCGCCTTCGGCGGATCGCTCTCTTTTT
>JBMOFV010000017.1:0-57024 GCA_049318705.1 Chitinophagaceae bacterium | reverse complement strand
GAATTTTTTAGACGAAAGAGCAACAGCCTTGAATTTTTGGCTCCACCTTTTGTTTTAAGACAAAAGGTGGAAAAACTAGAATGATACCGATGTTCGACTTACGGAAACACGGTCTGAATCTACTCACTCAAAATTTCAACCCACCGTCAAAAACAATAATGCATCATCTATTGACTTGCAATTTGTTAAAGTAAGTTAGAGAGAATATTCAGGAGGCCCTCCTAATTTGTTTTCTCCAGGACTGGTATCCCATCAAGCCAACTACCAAAAAAACAATCGTCAATATCGCTGATAATTGCAAGTCTTTATACAGCAATAAAGGAACACCCAATATATTCGAAGCACTCAGCCACAGCCAACTTTCCAATTTCCGGTAGATCAACAGTGCACTACCTACCCAAGCCAGTGCAGAAACCAAAGCATCTGCCTGAGGCACCGTACTATCCGTATAATATCGGAGAATCAGGTACTGTGCGATAAAAAGCCCGATAAAAAACAGAAAACTCCAGGCATGTTCTTTTTTACTGCAAACGCTGATGGCTCTCTCTTCTTTGCCCTTTGATGCACCCCACATCCAATAACCGATAAAACTAATCACCACATAATAAGCATTCAGGCACGATTCGGCGTACAGGCCCGAAATCATAAACAACCAGGTAAAAATACCGGCACTGGATGCCCCCGCTAAAAAATTGACTCGTAAATTATATTGGGCCAGCCACACTTGTGCAATACCCAGCACAAATGCATACCATTCCAGCACACTGGTTTGCTTAAATTGGGAAATGATATCCTGCATTCAATGGGCAATTTACTTTCTTCCGGGCATCTTCGGTTAGTTTTTCACCGCTTTGTCTTATTTTGTCAATTATTGCAGTCTCATGAACAAAAAGAATCTTCTATTTTTTCTACTACTTTGCTGTTGCTGTTCTCATCATCTTCATGCTCAGCAACAGGCTTATTTCCCCGACCCCGACCCTCAAATTCGCGCACGGATTGATGAATGGCAGGATTTGAAATTCGGATTGCTGATGCATTGGGGCGCTTATAGTCAATGGGGAATTGTCGAAAGTTGGAGTATTTGTCCCGAAGATCTATCCTGGGCAAGCGGAGGTCGAAAAAAAGAATATGATCAGGGGTATTTCGACTATCTGAAAAAATATGAATCACTTCCCGGCACCTTTAATCCGAAAAATTTTGATCCGGATCGTTGGGCGGATGCTGCTCAAAAAGCAGGTATGCGATACGTGGTTTTTACCACCAAACATCATGATGGTTTTTGTATGTTCGATACCAAACAAAGCAATTATAAAATTACAGATTCGTCTTGTGCCTATGGGCGAGAGGATGGCCGCGATGTGAGTGCTGAAATATTTAAATCCTTTCGTAAAAAAGGTTTGTGGACAGGGGCTTATTTTTCAAAACCCGATTGGCACAGCGATTATTATTGGTGGAAAAAATTCCCGCCGGTGGATAGGCATTGTAATTATTCCATCGAAAAATATCCTGAACAATGGAAAAAATTTAAGGATTTCACCTATGCCCAAATCAATGAATTGGTCAGCAATTATGGTCAGATGGATATCCTCTGGCTCGATGGTGGCTGGGTCAGACCCATCGATTCCCTGGAACTTAAAAATTATCTGTTCGAAAAATATGAAGGCAGTCGATATGCGCGAAATCCCCAAAGTCAGGATATCCAAATGGGCGAGCTGGTAAAAATGGCGCGTTTAAAACAACCCAAACTCATTGTTGTTGACCGTGCTGTTCCGGGTATTTATCAAAACTACCTCACACCCGAACAACATATTCCCGAAAAAGGATTGCCCTACCCTTGGGAGACTTGTATGACCATGGCCGGAAGCTGGAGCCATGTGCCCGGCGATCAGTATAAAAGCAGTGATGAGTTGATTGAAAAACTAGTGGATATTTTGAGCAAAGGCGGAAACCTGCTGCTCAATATCGGACCCGCTGCCGATGGCTCATGGGATGATACGGCTTATGCCCGCTTACAGGATATTGGCGAATGGATGAAAATCAATCAACAGGCTATTTATACAACCCGCCCATATCAGGTATTTCAGGAAGGTGAAAATGTTCGATACTGTCAAAGTAAAGACGGGAAAAAACAATTTATATACTTATTCGAATTTCCTGAGAAGCCTTTGGTATTGAAACGGATGCCTTTTCAGGTGTCTACCAAATTACATTTGATGGGTGATCGGGAAAACTTAAAGTGGACTCGTACCAGTGAAGAATCCATTCAGATTGAATTACCACCTCACAAAAAAGAATTGGGAAAATTTGTATGGGTCATTGAAGTGAACCCTTAAACTCATATTTTAATTTCTTCTTCGGTGCCTTCATCGAAGAACTTATACTGTAGAAACTCAAAACCTTCGTCTTCGTGAATGTTAAATGCGCCGTATTTCTTTTTCCATTTGTGAAAAATAGAATTAAAAAGCAAACCCTTCGTCAGATGTGACTTAATGATGGGATGTACATGCAATGAAAGTCGGGTATTCAAATTGGCTTTCAGATATTTGATATGTTTTTCAATATCATCCAATAACAACTGTGAAGATCTGACTTTTCCGGTTCCATTACAACTCGGACATGTTTCGCCGGTGGCAATATTAATTTCAGGCCTTAATCGTTGACGGGTAATTTGTAATAATCCAAACTTACTCAGCGGCAATACAGAATGTTTGGCGCGGTCATCTTTCATGAACTCTTCAATCATCATGGATACTTCACGACGATGTTCCGCATTTTTCATATCAATAAAATCCACAATTATGATTCCTCCGATATCCCGCAGTCTTAACTGTCGGGCAATTTCACGAGCGGCTTCAAGATTGGTATTTAAGGCTGTAGCCTCCTGATTTTCATTGGAAAACTTATGCCCGCTATTCACATCAATCACATGCAAAGCCTCGGTATGTTCAATGATAATATAACCTCCGCTATCCAGCATCACAGTTTTACCAAATGAGGCTTTCACCTGTTTGGATACGCCAAAATGATCAAAAATGGTTTGCCCGTTCTGGTGTTGACTCACAATACTTTCACGTCCGGGGGCTATGCCGGCAATATATTCTCGCGCATCCTGAACAACAGAAGAGTCGTTGGCGATGATCCGGTTAAAATCTTTGTTGAGTAAATCCCTTAAAAGTGAAGTGGTTTTATTTTGCTCGGCCAGAATTTTAGTGGGGGGGTGTGCACCTTTCAAATTAAATTGAATAGCCTTCCACGAATCAATGATTTGCAATAAGTCTTTATGAAGTTCGGCGGTGGATTGGCCCTCAGCAGCTGTTCGGACAATGACGCCAAAATTAGCAGGCTTAATACTTTCAATAATCCTTTGCAGGCGTTTTCGTTCTTCGGTAGAATGAATTTTCCGCGAAACGTTGACAAAATTATTAAACGGCGTTACAACGATAAAGCGCGCCGGGAGCGACAATTCGCAACTGATTCGTGGCCCCTTGGAAGAAATGGGTTCTTTCAGGATTTGCACCAAAACATGGGGCTTCCCTTGAATCACCTCAGTCATCTTGCCCGTTTTTACAATTTCCTGCTCCAATTTAAACTTTGAAAAATCAAATGGGTTATCTGATTTTTCGTGCATGGCCATTTCCGTAAACTTCAACAAGCTCTTGAAATAAGGGCTCAGATCGGTATAATGCAAAAAAGCATCCTTATCGTGACCAATGTCCACGAAAACGGCATTCAGTCCGGGCATTAATTTACGGACCTTACCTAAATACAGATCACCAACATTAAAGTGCCCCCCGGAATTATCGAAATGTAATTCGACTAATTTTTTATCTTCCAATAAGGCAATTTCAACACCGGCATCCGAAGATTGGATGATGAGTTCTTTGTTCAAAACACTGAATTATTGCTACTTCGAATAAACTTTAATCCGCTAAAAGGCAAACAACAGAAATTGAATCCTTTAACGAACTATATATAAACGCCTGAATCATGCCAATAGGTGGCATGATTCAACGAAGCGAGTTCAAGAAGATGATTATTTCTTCTTATGACGATTTTTTCTTAAGCGCTTTTTACGCTTGTGAGTAGCAATTTTATGACGTTTACGTTTTTTTCCGCAAGGCATGGTAAATAATTTTAGTTTATAATATTTTTATTTAAAAGTCGATATATACTGATCAATCTCTTTCGAAAAATCCGGATTGTTGACGATGCTTTTGCATTTTTCGAAGAGTTCAATGGCTTTTTGTTTGTTGCCTTGATTTTTATAAGCCTCCGCCAAAAAATACATCGCTTCTGTATTATCCTTTTCGATCGTCAGAACGTGTTCCAATCGCTTAATTGCTTTGTCAAGTTGCCCCGACTGTATAGCCAATTTTCCTAAAACAATATTCGCGGAAACATTGTTGCTATCCTGCTTGGTGACTTCACGCAAAAGGGTTACACCCTTCATTGTTTCGCCGGTTCCTTCCGTATAGCAGGTTGCTAAAGCGATTTTGGAGTCGAGGTTAGTAGGATTGATTTCCAGCGCTTTGCTAAAAATTTGAATCGCTTCTTGTGCCTGCCACCTCCTGATGTCCGGCTTTTCTGTTTTTTGCAGAAGAGCCAGAAACAGATTCCCGGCAAAAGTGACACTTTTTTCAGTATTTTCCAAAAAAGCGCCCTTTTTGTAATAAAAAGCTGCAATATTCAAATCATTTTGGGCTTCCCAAAACTCAGCAATATCACGGAAACCTTCTGGTTTTTGTGTTTCCAAAGCTGTTTGGGTCAATGCTTTTGCTCTTTCCTGAAGGGTGGAGCTCAACTTTTCGGTCACCTTTTTTTCGTAGGCCCCAAAATCAAGGGCAGATGTATCTGCCTCATGCTGATGCGAATCTCCGGCATTCATTTCCTGGCGGTCGGTTTGTTTACTGACCTTGGATCCTTTAAAATTGCCCAAAAAGTAAAAGGCTGCCACCAATACGATTGCAGCCCCAATAAAAATTAGTTGATTTTTTTGCACCTGGCGTTTTGATTGAATGGATTAATCCTCCTTGATAACCTCAATATTGGATGATTTCAATTTTTTAACTTCTTCGGTAAATTCCTTGGCAGGCTTGAAACTAGGGATATAATGTTCCGGGATATAGACCGTTGTATTCTTTGTGATGTTTCTTCCCACTTTTGCGGCACGCTTTTTGGTTATAAAACTTCCGAAACCTCGGATATAAACATTTTCGCCTTCCGCCAAAGCTTTCTTTACATTGGTAAAGAAATTCTCTATGGACACCAGTACATCCACCTTGGGTACACCGGTTTGCTCTGCTATTTGATTAATCAAGTCAGCTTTCTTCACAGTAGTATTATTTTTGTTATTCTTTAAACGGACAAATTTAATCTTTTTTTTGTAAGTATTTTATTTTTTTCGCTTTTAACAATTGTATAATTGCCTAAAAATCAATCATTTAGCAAAACTCTCTTGCATTGGCACCAGCATCTCAATCCGAGAAGCATGCCCTGGAAAGGAATCCGTGACCCTTACAGAATCTGGTTGAGTGAAATCATTCTTCAACAAACCAGGGTTGATCAGGGTGAAAAATATTACCTCAATATCCTCAAACATTATCCGAATATTCAGGCATTGGCCAAGGCTGATGAAGCTGCAGTGTTTCGTTTATGGCAAGGACTTGGATATTATAGCCGGTGCCGTAACCTGCTTGCAACGGCCAAAATGGTTGTTCAGGAATTTAATGGCCGTTTCCCGGATAATTATCAGGATATTCTCAAGTTAAAAGGAATTGGCCCTTATACCGCTGCGGCAATCTCCTCTTTTGCGTATAATTTGCCCTATGCAGTGGTTGATGGCAATGTCATCCGGGTATTAAGCCGCTATTTTGGACATTTTCAGGAAGCAGATACTACCATAGGTAAACGTTTTTTCGCTGACTTGGCTCAACAATGTTTGGATCCACAACAAGCAGGATTATATAATCAGGCTATCATGGATTTAGGTGCTACCGTTTGCAAACCCGCTTTACCAAACTGCCCTGAATGCCCATTCAGAACAAGCTGCTATGCCTATAAACACCAGAAAATAAAAGAGCTGCCTGTTCCTAAAAAGAGAGCCGCCGTTGTTGAGCGCGATTTACATTTTGTTGTTTTAGAAAGTAAAAGTCACATACTCATCCAACACAGACGCGGCCAGGATATTTGGCAAAACTTATATGCATTTCCCCAGCGTGATGATGATCTATTATTGGCTAACAAGCTAAATCCAAGCAAAAAACAAAGTCCGGATCTGATTTTAGAACAAACCCTGACTCATCGCAAAATTAAAGGGCATTTTTATCGAATGTCTGTTAAACAAAAGCCCCAAGCCTTGATAGATTCTGACAATTTATGGGTTCCCATTTCCGAACTGTCTCATTTTGCATTTCCGCGGTTGATAATTTCCTTTTTTCAAAAAATAAATTATCTTTAGAAGATAAAATCTGTACTGAATACAGACTTATAAAAAACAACCCAAGATGAGAGGAGTCAATCATGTTTTTCTGATCGGTAATCTGGGCAAGGATCCGGAAATTCAATATATCGAAGGCAATATCCCGGTAGCCAAGTTTCCACTCGCAACCACAGAATCATACAAGGACAAAAAAGGCAATACCATTCCGCAAACTGAATGGCACAATATTGTTCTTTGGCGGGGCCTGGCTGAACTGGCTGCGAAATACCTGCACAAAGGCAGTTTGGTGCATATTGAGGGTAGTTTAAGAACCCGCTCATGGGAAGACAAGGATAAAGTGCGACGATTTATGACTGAAATTATAGCCACCAATTTGGTTATGCTCGATAAAAGGCACAATGACCCTTATCAGGGGCATTCCGATAACAATTCAGGGATCCTCACGGACAACAACGAAGAGTTGAACTCAGAATTGCCTTTTTAATATATATTTGCCACATCTCTGCCTGCTTCTCAAAGGCAACGTATAAAACCAAAACCTGTCCTTTGGATTCTGACCCTGAATTATATCACACTGTTTTACTCTCTATAGAGTCGCTCAGCCTGAACTCTTATATCGTACTCGGTCTATTGATTGTAGTATTGTTATTGCTCACTGCATTGATTGCCGGATCGGAAGTCGCCTATTTTTCTTTATCGGCCAAAGATATCAATTACATCAAACAGAAGGAAGACCCCAATCATAAAAGTATTCTGACTTTATTGGAGCACCCAAAACGTTTTTTAGCCACGCTGCTCATTTGTAATAACTTCCTGAGTATTGGAGTGATCATCAGCAGTAATATGTTTTTTGGAAGCTTATTGCGCGTTGATCAGTGGTTCCCCGACTTTTCAGAATCCACCATCACCCTCCTGAATCTGCTGATCCAGGTTGTTTTAGTTACTTTCTTCCTGGTTCTTTTTGGTGAGGTATTACCCAAAGTGTATGCCACCCAAAATAATCTGACCATGGCCCGCTTTACTGCGCCTATTTTATTATGGATTGATAAGGCATTTAAACCGCTCAGTAATTTTCTGGTTTCATCCACTTCAATCATTGAAGGTCGATTTAAAGTCAAATCAAAAAATGAAATCAGCAATGAAGATGTGGAGCATGTACTGGAATTAACCGTGGGGAATACTGCCAGCAAAGAAGAAGTAAATATTTACAAGGGCATATTAAATTTTGATGAAATTACCGTCAAACAAATCATGCGCACCCGTATGGATGTTGCCGCCCTGGATTATAGCTGGGATTTTTCACAAGTAAAAAACCAAGTCAGGGACACCGGCTTCTCACGCCTTCCCGTTTATGAAGAATCTTTGGATGAAGTAAAGGGCATCTTATATACCAAAGATTTACTCAGTTTTGTACACGAGGATATCCTGGACTGGCACACCATCGTTCGGCCAGCACTGTTTGTACATGAAACCAAATTAATCAAAGATTTGCTCAAGGTTTTTCAACAAAAACGTTCACATATGGCTGTTGTGGTCGACGAATTTGGAGGCACCTCAGGCATAGTCACCCTTGAAGACATTATGGAAGAAATCATTGGTGAAATCAAAGATGAATTTGATGAAGATGATTTGGCTTATAAAAAAATAGACGAAAATCAGTACATTTTTGAAGGTAAAACCCTAATCAATGATGTTTGCCGAATTATCGCTCAGCCACTTGAAATTTTTGAAGAGGTTCGTGGTGAGAGTGATTCAATAGGTGGTTTGGTACTCGAAATTGCGGGTAAATTCCCCAAAGCCAATGAAATCATCAGTTTCGAACGATATGAATTTCAGGTACTGAGTATTGAAAAAATGCGCATCCAAAAGGTGAAGCTTACCATGCAGCCTGAACAATCTGAGGAAGAGTCCGACTAAAACCGGATTTATACGAGGAAAAAATACATTCCAGACAATAATTTATACTTCCCGCCGTTTTTTGTACCGAAACGCAGGAACAGATAGTGAATCCCTATCGTTTAGGCCTGTAGTTTCGTCATGAAGATAGACCATAGCAACGTTCACAAACGTATCTTTGAAACAGCAATAATTTATGATGAATAAAATCTCCCTCTGGATACTGACTCTTTCCGGCCTTTTGGCTGCGAATCGGATGAGTGCACAATTTCGTGAACCAGTGTTGATGCAAAGCAGTTCTTCAACGAATACCGTATTGCCCAGAGGTGCTGAAGCAGTTCAGATTGACGAAAATAAATTATACCGCATCGAAAAACGAAATCTCCAATACTATAGTTTACCCGATGCCCACCTGAGGGAGGTTGTCACCAAAGTGATTGATCAACCTGTATTCAAAGCAGGCACCAAATTCCCTACTTCATGGAATCCGCAAATCAGCCTTGGAATAGAAAGAAAAGTACCCGTTGCCTTTGTATTGATTCCACAATTTATTCAAAGAGCCGATGGTAAAATCGAACAATTGATTTCCTTTCAGCTTTCCCTGAACGAAAATAATCCGGTAGCAGCCAAAACAGCCGGCGCCAGAGTCTATGCCGACCATTCCGTTTTGGCGAACGGACAATGGTATAAAATTGCAGTCAGCAAAGGCGGGCTTCAAAAAATCACTTACGAATTTATCCAAAATCAATTCAATATCAGCGCATCTGCCATCAATCCGGCAAATATTCGTTTATTCGGCAATGGTGGTCAAATGCTGGATGAAAACAATGCAGTTGCAAGACCTGATGATTTGATTGAAAATGCTATTTGGGTGGAAGATGGTGGTGATGGGCAGTTTAATCAGGGTGATTATTTGTTGTTTTATGCCCCCGGTCCGGATCGAATTCTGAAGGACTCTGTCAAGAAAGCATTCACCCATCAAAAAAATGTTTACTCCGAAACAAGCCATTATTTTTTAACTTTTAACAGTGGACCCGGAAAACGAATTGGCACGACCAGTATTGGTGCAGCTTCCAATGTGGCATCCACCTCTTTTAATGAATTTTATTTTTATGAGAAAGATTCCAGTAATCTGGGCAAATTTGGCAAAGCCTGGTACGGAGAAGAATTCAGCGATTTACCCGGCCGGTATCTGAATCGTTCTTTTGCAACCCCTTTGGAAAATCTGGTAGCAGGCTCTCCCGTCGAACTGAGGGTGCGCATGGGTTCTATCCATTCGTCTGGAATCAGTGTCATGAGTGTTTCCATAAATGGTACTCCGGCACAAAATATCCAATTTCAACCTATTGGATTTAGCTTCAGTGATCCTGTTTTACGAATGTCCGATTTTGCGAGTAGTATCAATGTAAATTCAACGCCACTCAATGTGCAATTTTCCTATGCCAAGGGGAATAGTTCGGCAGCTGCTTACCTGGATTTTTTTGAAATCAATTGCAGGAGAAATCTGGTATTTAACGGTCATCTCAATTTTGCAGATTGGAATACGGTGGGTACTGGAAATGTGGCCCAATACACCTTACAAAATGCCAATACTCAATTGAAGATTTGGGATATCACAGACCCACTTCAACCCACAGCCATCACAGGAACACTAAATGGTTCGAGCTTTAGCTTCAAACAGGAAGCTTCTCAATTACATCGTTTTTTAGCATTTGATGGCAGCGTTGTTCAAACCCCCATTGCTATTGGCACCATTGCGAATCAGGATTTACACAATTATAAACCCGTCGACTACATCATCATTACACATCCCAGTTTAAAATCAGAGGCTGAACGCTTAGCCAATTATCATCAACAAAAAAGAAATTACCGAACCCTTGTTTTAACGCCGGATGAAATTTACAATGAGTTTTCTTCAGGCACCCAGGACGTGAGTGCCATCCGGGATTATTTAAAAATGTTGTACGACCGTTCTTCCTTAAGTGACTTACCGGATTATGTATTGTTCTTTGGCGATGCGTCATACGACTATAAAGATCGTATCAGCAATAACTCGAACATGGTCCCCACCTATGAAACCAATGAGAGTATCGAAAAAACATTGGGCTATTGTACCGATGATTATTTTGGTTTTTTGGATGATCAGGAAAACATCAACAATTATTCAAATTCACAAATCAATACTCTGGATATTGGCATTGGCCGTTTCCCGGTTAAAACTGCAGCTAAGGCCAGCGATATCGTGAATAAAATTATGAACTATGATAGCCCGGCTTCCTTTGGTCCTTGGAAAAATAACATGACTTTTAATGCCGATGATGGGGATGATGCCATTCACTTTGAAGACGGAGAAATTATGGCCGCATATGTCAAGGATTCCCTCCCTCAGTATAATCTGACAAAAATTTATGTGGATGGATTTACACAACAATCTACCCCTGCGGGTCCTCGTACCCCCGACGCCAATGCTGCTGTTGGAGCGCAAATTTTTAATGGCACTTTTTTAATGAACTACAATGGACATGGCGGCCCTTTGGGTTGGTGCGAAGAAAGGATATTTTCGATGGATGATATTAATGCCATGAATAATTTTAATAAGCTGCCCTTATTCATTACGGCCACCTGCGACTTTGCGCCTTTTGACAATCCGACCATTGAATCAGCAGGTGAAATTCTCCTAACCAAATCCAATGGAGGCGCCATTGCACTCATGACCACTACACAGTTGGTTTACGCCGATCAGAATCGAATCATGAACTTAAATTACATGCAAAGTGGATTTAAGGCAATGAAGGACAAACAACAAATGCCCACCCTTGGAGATGCTTATCGATTGTCCAAAAATATTCGTTACGTGAACAGTATCAGCGAATTTGCAGCCTCTAATTTCCGGAAATTTGTTTTATTGGGCGATCCCGGACTTCCTTTAGCTTTTCCAAAACATGTGGTTAAAACAGACAGTATTAACGGTATGTCGATTACCCAAATCAGCGATACATTAAAAGCCTTAGGAAAATACACGATCAGCGGGCATTTGGAAGATGCATCCGGAAACAGCCTCGATGGTTTTAATGGAATTGTTTACCCCCTAATCCTGGATAAACCCAAAAAATTAAGCACCTTAGGCAATGATGCAGATAGCCCACTTCGCGATTATTTTGTTCAGAACAATGCTTTGTATAAGGGCAAGGCTTCGATCAAAAACGGTAAGTTCAGTTTCACTTTTGTTGTTCCCAAAGACATTAACTACGAAATCGCCAAAGGAAAAATATCCTATTACGCTTCCAATGAAACAGAAGATGCCAGCGGGGCCGAACAGTCGATTCTGATTGGAGGCAGTTCCAACCAACCGATTACAGATAATATGGGGCCGGAAATCAAGGCCTATCTCAATGATGAAAAATTCGTCAATGGTGGAATCACAACCAGCAACAGTTTGTTGTTGGTTAAATTGTCGGATGAGAATGGCATCAATTATACAGGAAATTCTCTTGGCCATGATATCACGGCGGTTTTAGACAATAATGCCCAAAACACCTTTGTGCTTAATTCATTTTTTGAAGCCGATCTGGATGATTACCGCTCTGGATCTGTGCGTTTCCCCTTGAATGGCCTGAGTGAAGGTGAACATACCTTAACCATTAAAGCCTGGGACGTTTTAAACAACTCCTCCGAAACAACGATTCGATTTATTGTAGTCAATGGAAATGATGGCAAATTGGCCCACGTTTATAATTATCCCAATCCATTTACCACCAAAACCCGATTTACTTTCGAACATAATATGCCAAACCAGGATCTCATGGTTAGCATACAGATTTATACCATATCCGGTAAAGTGGTCCGAACACTCCGTAGTATCATCAATTCACCCGGCACCCGCAATGATGAAATTGAATGGGATGGAAGGGATCAGTATGGTGACAGACTGGGAAAAGGGGTTTATATCTACAAATTAAGCATAAAAAATGCCCAGGGATACAGCGATCAGGCGATACAAAAATTAGTATTATTGCAGTAAAAATTAAATATTTCAATGTAGCTTTGCCCGATCATTATCGCAAAACCAATCTATTCAGCGCTTATAGAGAAGAAATTCTACTTCAAATTTACATTAATGACACTAAAGAACATCAAGACCGCATTATGCTTGGCATTATGTATAGGGTCTACTAGTACCTATGCCCAAATTAGCGGGCAACAATCTGGAGCAGAATACAATACCATTACCACCGCAGTTCCTTTTATGCGAATCAGTCCGGATGCCCGTTCTGGTGCCATGGGAGACGTTGGTATCGCTATTACCCCTGACGCAAATTCGCAATTTTGGAATGTTTCCAAATTGGCGATGTCTGAAAAAGATGCAGGCCTCTCTATCACTTATACGCCATGGCTCAAGGACTTAGTTCCGGATATCTTCCTGGCTTACATTGCTGGTTACGCCAAATTCGGTGAAAAAGATAATAAGAACCAAGCCGTCAGCTTTAGCATGCGCTATTTCTCATTGGGAGATATCAATTATACGGATATCAATGCCCAGCCGGCCGGAACGGGTAAGCCCAGAGAATTTTCACTGGATTTGGGCTACTCAAGAAAATTATCAGATAACCTCGCCATTGGATTAAGCGGAAAATTTATTCATTCCAATATCATCAACGGAGCTGGTAACAGCAATGGGGTTACTTACAAACCGGGCAATGCTTTCGCAGTAGATTTCGGAATGTTTTATACCAAACAACTCAATTTCAACGATGAAACGGGTCAGGGGTCAAGTATTAATGCCGGTTTGGCAATTACCAATCTGGGTACAAAAATTTCCTACTCCAACGACCGGAAAGATTTTATCCCTACCAATTTAGGATTGGGTTTGGCCTATAACTACAATATCGACGAATTTAATAAACTGAGTATCGCCGTAGATTTTAATAAATTATTGGTTCCATCTCCGCAATTAAAAGACAGTTCAGGGAATATTATTCAAACCTACCCTGCCGATAAAAGTGTATTGAGCGGTATGTTCGGATCATTTGGAGATGCTCCTGGTGGTGGCAGTGAAGAATTAAAAGAAGTGATGGTCGGAATTGGGGCAGAATATTCATATCAGAATCAATTTTTTGCACGGGCCGGTTATTTCTATGAAAATAGATACAAAGGAGATCGCCGATTTTTAACGGTAGGTATCGGGGTTAAATATTCTATGTTTGGATTGAATTTTGCTTATCTCGTTCCTTCTGGTTCAGGTTATAACCGCAATCCTTTATCCAATACCCTTCGTTTTTCTTTGTTGTTTGACGTAGAAGATTTAGGCAAATTAGTTAAGCCTGATGATGATGACAAAGATGATCGAAAAGAAAAATAATTTAAATTAATTACAAAACATTTTAAAGAAGCTATTGAATATCCAATAGCTTCTTTTATTTCAACTCAACAATATGTACAGAATCGGATATGGTATCGACTACCATCAATTAACAGAAGGAAGAGATTTTTGGTTAGGTGGTATTCTGATTGACCATTACAAAGGCGCCCTCGGTCATTCAGATGCCGATGTCTTGCTACATGCAATTTGCGACGCTTTGTTAGGTGCAGTAAATGCCGGTGATATTGGCACCCATTTCCCGGACACGGATATGGCCTTTAAAAATATAGATAGTAAAATTCTTCTGAGCCGTTGTGCAGAAATTATTGACGAAAAAGGATATCAGGTCGTGAATATTGACTCCACCCTTTGCCTTGAAAAACCTAAAATAAAACCCTATATCCCGCAAATGCAAGAAGCAATTGCAAACTGCTTGAAACTGGATCAAGAACTCATTTCAATTAAAGCAACCACCACCGAAAAAATGGGATTTGTAGGGCGCGAAGAAGGTGTTGTGGCCCATGCAACCGTCTTATTACAAAAAAAGTAAACGGCATCAAACGAAGCAATTCCGATAGCTTTGATAAATGGCGAGAATCACAAAAAATACGGCCGAAAAAATATCTATTCTTCTTCGATTGACTTGAAAATACTGAACCAGTTTTTTACCCGCATATGCGTATAAACTTAGTATCAGAAATACCCCTAAAAAGGACCCCAAACTAAAGATCAAAATGGACCACGAATGCCATTCAAACCATGATTTCTCTATGAAATAAGCGCCCCAAATAGCCCACGCTGAAATTTGAAACGGGTTAAAGATGGCAAATAACAACAACTTTTTCATAGCCGGGGCGTTGGTATCCTGAGTATTTTCGGCAGGCTGACTTGCACTATCCTGCGAATCACGATAAGTAAAGAATGCCATCAATAAAAGAGCAATGACAATCAACCACCTGATTAAAACCAACAGCCAATCTTGCTGCATAAACCATTGCATACCGCTCATACACACAAAACAATATGGAATTTCCAACAAAGAAATGAGCCACAGAATTCGCACGATTGCAGAGCGATGATGTAAAAGACTTAAGCGAAAAATACCCAGGTTAATATACCCAGGCATCAGATATCCATATATCCCCACACCAACCCCTATTAAAAATTGTAATAACATGCCTGCGTTTAAGTTAATCAACTCCGCTTTATAAACAAAGCACTCATCATCATTTTTCAGGAAGATGAACAGAAAAATAAACATTACAGTAATTTCACCGTTTTAAATATCATTTAGATGACAGAAGCGTACTTCAAACCATTCAGAGATCAAATTATTGGCATCGAGCAAACTTTTCCCACTCCACAAGGACAAAAAAAAATGATCTATGCCGATTGGGTTGCCAGTGGACGACTTTATAAACCGATTGAAGAAATGATGCAAAAACATATTGCACCATTTTGTGCCAATACACATACGGAAACTTCCATGACGAGCTCACTAATGACAAAAGCCTATCATGAAGCAAAACTGTATATTAAAAAAGAAGTAAACGCTTCAGAAAATGATGTTTTAATTTTTTCAGGATCAGGAATGACTGATTCCATCAATAAACTGCAACGTATTATGGGGTTGCGCATTCCGGAAAAAAGTAAACATTATTCGAAATCAAACGATTTAGCACCATCGAATCATCTGCCGGTTGTTTTTGTTACCCACCTGGAACATCATTCAAATCATACTTCCTGGCTGGAAACCGTTGCAGATGTTGAAATTATTCAAGCCAACGATTCAGGCAATGTCGATTTAAAACACCTTGAATCTCTCTTAATTCAATATGCCGACCGTCCGCTAAAAATTGCATCCGTTAGTGCAGGTTCCAATGTAACCGGCATTATCACACCCTATCATGAAATTGCAGAAATCATGCATGCACATCAGGGCTATTGCTTTGTCGACTTTGCCTGTACTGCACCATATGTAAATATCAATATGCATCCCGAAAAAAAACAACAGTATCTGGATGCTATTTTTATTTCCCCCCATAAGTTTTTAGGTGGGCCGGGCACTCCAGGTATCATGATTATTCATAAAGAATTTTGTAATAATGCGGTACCAGATCATGCAGGCGGCGGAACCGTGAAATTTACCACCCCTTGGAAAACACATACCTATCTCGACAATATTGAAGACCGTGAAGATGGAGGTACTCCTCCCTTTTTACAGGGAATCAGAGCGGCACTTTGTTTTAAATTAAAAAAAGAAATGGGCGTGGAAAATATTTTAGGTCGTGAAGCTCATTTAATAGATCAGGTTTTTGAGGCATTGGAAGACGTAGAAAATCTGGTGATTTTAGAAAAACGAAATAAACATCGAATCGGGGCCATTTCCTTTTATATTGAAGGGTTACATTTTAACCTGGCCGTACGTTTATTCAACGATTATTTTGGAATACAAGTTCGCGGAGGCTGTGCTTGCGCAGGCACCTATGGCCACTATTTGCTCAATATTAATAAACAACAATCCGATGAAATTCTGGCTGCCTTATCAAGGGGTGAATTAATGGCCAGGCCGGGTTGGGTGCGACTATCTTTACATCCAACCATGACCGCCGCCGAACTCAGTGAAATCATACATGCGATAAAATACATAGCAGCGAATCATCAAACAATGGCTGAAAACTATGAATACATCAGCAAGAAAAATATTTTTGAGCACAAAAGCGGTTCAAAAGAATACGAAAATCAATTTGTGGAAGCCCTTTTTGCCTGAGAACCATATCAATGGCTAAAGTAGTCTAATACATCAGAAAGTCTTTGTTTGAGATCTTTCCGGTCGACGATAAAATCTAAAAATCCGTGTTCCAACAAAAACTCGGATCGCTGAAAACCTTCAGGCAAATCCTTTTTGATGGTTTCTTTAATAACCCTTGGACCAGCAAAACCTATCAGTGCACCGGGTTCTGCAATATTTAAATCACCCAACATCGCATAGGAGGCTGTTACCCCGCCGGTAGTCGGATCCGTCATAAAAGAGATGTAAGGCAATTTGGCTTTGGCCAATAAAGTCAGCTTGGCGGAAGTCTTAGCCATTTGCATGAGTGAGAATGCACTCTCCATCATTCGCGCCCCACCCGATTTACTGATAATCATAAACGGCAAATGATGTTCAATCGCATAATCAATCCCCCTTGAAATTTTTTCTCCAACCACGCTACCCATACTACCACCAATAAAATTAAAATTCATGGCTGCAATCACAAGTTTCTTTCCATTCACCGGACCAACACCTACCGTGAGTGCATCTTTTAAACCGGTTGTTTTACGCGCCTCTTCCAACCTTTTTTTGTAAGGCTTTAAATCTACAAACCCAAGGTGGTCTTTGGATATAATTTCTTCGAATAACAATTCATGTTCGCCATCATCAAAAATAATTTCGAAATATTCTGCTGCATCAATTCTGTTGTGATGATTGCAACTGGGACATAACCAAAGGTTCCCTTTTAGTTCGTTGATGGTAGAAGTCTTCTTACATGTAGGACACTTAAACCACAATCCATCAGGTACATTCTTTTTCTCTTTTGTAGAAGTGAGGATGCCTTGCTTGATGCGTTTAAACCAGGTGGACGATGACATGATTTTGAATTTTAAGCGAATATTCCCGAATTTGAACTCGTAGAAACACCCGTAGCGGACAAATGTACTACTAAAAATCATTAATTTACCTCAATACGGCGACCTTACACCGCTTTGCCCCAACCAAACGATATATTTACAGCATGAACAGAATATTTACTTTTTTTCTATTGTTTTTATTTGGCTTACCGGCAATTGCTCAGGAGCATATGGGGTGCAGCCAGGGTAAAATTCAAAGACATCAACTGATCCGTAAAAAATCACGTGCGGGCAATTACGACAATAGCCTGATGTCGAAATATGATGTACATTTTTATTTTTTAGATTTCAAAGCCGAACGCAACAATACTTTGGTAAGCGGCTCAACCACCATTGGCGCTATTGTGACCGCCAGCAGTCTTGACACATTTTGTTTTGAATTTAATGGCGCCATTACTATTGATAGCATCCTTTGGAATAACCAGCCCATCAGTTTTGTGCGCAATGCTGCCATTACATATGCCTTGTTACCAACCGCGCAATTACAAAATACCGATTTAAGAATCCAGATATTTTATGATGGTGACGCATCTGTGACCGGTGCCGGTGCCATTGGAGACGGATACAGCACAGGTACTTCTCAAACCTGGGGCAATTCAGCCACATGGAGTTTGAGCGAACCTTACAGCGCCTACGAATGGTTCCCCTGCAAACAAATGTTACAGGATAAAGCCGATTCTGCATGGATTTTTGTAACGACCAGTAATCAAAACAAAGTTGGCTCAAATGGTCTTTTGGAAGGCATTGATTCTTTGAGTAATAATAAGGTCCGATATCGATGGAAAACAAATTATATGATTGATTATTATCTCATATCTGTTGCCATCGCCCGCTATGTGGAGTATACGATTTATGCGCACCCCAGTGGATTGCCCAACGATTCCGTCATGGTGATGAATTATGTTTATAACAATGTCAATACATTGCCATCCGTTAAAACCAAATTAGATACTGTGGCCTTGGTATTGGAATATTATTCGGACCTCTTTGGTTTATATCCTTTTCATGCCGAGAAATATGGCAATGCAATGGCACCCTTCAGTGGTGGTATGGAACATCAAACCATGACATCAGCCGGATTTTTAAATAACTTCGGATTAAATGCCCATGAACTCATGCATCAATGGTGGGGCGATCATGTCACTTGCAAAACCTGGAAGGACATCTTTATCAATGAAGGCTTTGCTTCTTATGGTGAATATCTGGCTTATGAACATTTTCGGGGATTAGCCGCTGCGCAACAGGATATGCTCGATGTTCATGATGATGTACTTCAAGACCCGGATGCCCAAATTTACTTCACCGATACGACCAATGTAGGCCGCATTTTTGATTCCCGTCAAACGTATAACAAGGGCAATGCCATTTGTCATAGTTTACGTTTTGAATTGGGCGACTCCCTTTTCTTTAAAGGTTTGAAAACTTTTCAAAGTCAATTTTCTTTTGCCACTGCCGGAATCAACGACTTAAAAGTTTCACTGGAAAATTCCAGCGGATTGCCTTTAGGCGACTTTTTTGATCAATGGATTTATGGTGCGGGTCATCCGATTTTTTCTGCCGAGTATTTTAGCAATGGAAATTTTATTTTTTTAAAAATCAATCACTCCACTTCGAGCCCTGTGACACCTCTTTATAAAACCCCGCTGGAAATCAACTGTAAATCCCTGAGTGGCGATACGACCATCAAAGTTTACGTGAATCAAAACAGCCAAACCTATGTGATTCCATCCTCCAAATCAATCAATGGATTGGAAATAGATCCGAACAACTGGTTGTTAAATACCGTTGGAACCATCACTGAAAATGCTGCTTTGCAAGCCTTGTCGCAAGAAGAAATTTTAGCCGAGCAGGCTTTCCAGGTTTATCCAAATCCGGCTACAGATCGACTGATTATTTCACAACAGGATGAAGAAGCCCGTTTTACGCTTCGGGATATGCAATCAAGAATTATTTTACAAGGTAAACTAGATAAAAAAACTGACTTAAATTTGAGCTTTATACCTTCTGGCGTTTATTTACTGGAAATGCAAAATTCTCATCGCCGCCGAAGTATGAAGATTCAAAAACATTAACCTTGCGATCAATCACCCTATGTTTGTTGTTGCTCAGCGCCCAACTCGTAAGGGGTTCAGTTTTTACGGATAGCCTCTTTCAATCTATAAAAAAAAATCCCGCTGATTCTCAGGCCAATCAGTTGATTCGAATTGCCACGAAAATTCAGAATAAAGATTATAGTCATTGTGTGGTCATTTGCCAACGAATCGACTCATTGGGCATTGCCCTGAAAAAACCGGGCATTCAGGCAGAAGGTTTTTTACTAAAAGGACTTACGAGTTATTTTGCCGGCGAGTATGATCAAACCCTGAACTGTTTTTTGAAAGCCTCTCAATTATTTGAACTTGCTCAGGACCCCTCTGGTCGGGCCCGTGTTTTAAACGAAATGGGCATCTTTTATCTCAAACAAAAAAATGATTCGTTGGCTATTCAAAGCCTTAGAGAGAGTTTTGAACTCGCTTCGGCGGCAAAGAATCAGGGCGCGATGGCCACATCGCTCAACAATCAGGGAATATTTTTTCAGGATGCAGGCAAACACCTTGAGGCCATCCAATTTTTTAAACGAGCTCAAGAAATTTACAAAGAAATCGGTGATACGATTGGTATCTCCTATACGATGGACTATCAGTCTGTTTCAATGGCACATATGGGTAAACTCCTTGTAGCGAAAGAGTTGCAACAAGGTGCATATGCCTTACGTATACTTTTAAAGGATAGTAATGCAGCCGCGATTTCACTCATCAGTTTGGCTGAATTTGAAATGCAGGACCAAAACATAACAGCTTGCCGAAACTACCTCAGTCAATGTATTGACATGAGTACTCAAATCAAATATAAAGATTTACAAGCTGCTTGTTTTAAATTGATGAGTGAAACCTATCGGGATGAAAAAAATTATGCAGAAGCGTATAAATACCAGATTAAATACACCGAACTGAATGAAGAGATTTTTAATGAAAAAAGGAGTAAACAAATCAATGAACTGCAAACGAAATATGAAACAGAAAAACGATTGAGACAAATTGACCAACTGAAACAAGACAATGAACGAAAAGAACAAAAAAATCGTAACCTATTGTTTTTATTGGGTGGAAGTATCATAGCCGTCTCATTAATTGGTTTTGCATATCACAATCATGTGAAACGAAAAAAACAAATGGAAATGGATGCCGCCATCATTCGAGAAAAAGAAGCCGGCAATAAAGCCATTATTGAAGCGGAAGAAAAAGAAAGAATTCGTATTGCGCGTGATTTGCATGATGGCGTTGCACAAACCATGACAGCCGCTAAAATGCAACTTGAATATTTTAACGACTCGAATCAAGAACTGTATCAATCATCCGATAATCTGAAAACAATATTTAACCTGATTACCGATGCTGCCAATGAAGTCAGAAGTGTATCACACAGCATGATACCCAACGCTTTATTAAAATCCGGATTGGTGGCTGCGGTTCGCGATTTGGTTCAGCGAACAGATAATGCCCGATTAAAAATGAATCTGATTATTCATGGTTTGAACGAAAGAATGCATGAAAACATCGAAAGTGTAAGTTTCAGGGTGTTGCAGGAACTGATTAATAATATCATGAAACATGCCCAGGCCACAGAAGTGACGATTCAACTGATTCGGGAAGGTGCTGAATTTACCATCATGATCGAAGACAATGGAAAGGGCTTTGATGTTCAAAAAATAAAAAAGGAGGGCGGAATTGGATTAAAAAATATTGAATCAAGAGTAGCTTATCTGAACGGGCGTATTGATTACGATAGTCAACCCGGAAGAGGAACTACCGTTACCGTAGATATTCCCGTCGAATCATAAGTTGGGAAGCTGATCCAGTAAAGCATATAACTCATCGTTTCCTGTTTGCAGGTAAGCCTCCAATGTTTGTTGAAATAGATGAAGGTGATTCAGAAATTGTCGAATATCCGACTCATGAAAAAATTCCGCATGCTGTCCGTATCCGAGTTTTTCAATTGCAGCCGCATTCAGCCATTGTTCAGCTTGTTGCGGAATCGGGATTGCCAGAACCGGTTTTTTTAAATACACACATTCTGATAGCAAGGAATAACCGCTGTTACAAATGACAGCTTTGCTTTCGGCCAGGTCCTTCAAAAATTCCTTTTCTGAAAATGGCTTAAAAATTATGTGCCCGGATTGGAATGATTGATCGTGGCCATAGCAAAAGAAGTTGATATCGGAAAACGCAGAAAGAATAGACTGAAGATGTTCCACCGATATACTTCGTTGATACACGAGCACATGATTCCCTGTAGTAACCTTCGCTTGAAGCACTTCAGGCCGGATTATTGGTGGTATTAATTTCGTATTTGGTTGAATGATTTGGGCAGGAAAAAAGGAACTGATCCAATATTGTTTGGCACCGGGAACCTTAAACTGAACGATATTCCGGGCCATTTGAAATGAGCTTCGCATGGTACTCGGAATAGTTATATCGGGTTTTGTGCGGTGCAGAATCTGAATATTATCGATACTCAACAAAGGCAAATCAAAACGTTTGGCATATAACATCGAAAAACTTTCGAAGTCGCTCAGCACCCAATCGAATTGAAAGCCTTCATGCAGCAGGCGATAAACGTTGGCATGCCGCTGTAATTTATGTGATGCATTTTTTAAAATTCTTTTTAAGGTCTTACGCACCGAAACGGCTCCATTGCTATGATAGCCGAAGCGGAATCCATCAATGGTAAATACCCTGCCCGGAAAGTGTTGTTCCAGAAATTGTGAAGCGCGATCGCTCGAAACGATTTGCACATCATGTCCGATTTGCAACAAATAATCAATAACGACACGTGCTCTTGCGGCATGTCCCATTCCTTCCCCGGGTACACCATAAAGAATGGTCATGGCCTAATCTTTAACGACAGTACCTATATCGGCTCCTTGAATGATTTGATTTAAATTTCCAGATGTATTCATATCAAATACAACTATGGGCATATGATTTTCCTGACACAAAGTAAATGCGGTCATATCCATCACTTTTAAATTCTTAGAAATAGCCTCGGTAAAAGTGATTTGATGATATTTAACGGCGTCCGGATTTTTTTCGGGGTCACTGTCGTAGATGCCATCCACCCGGGTTCCTTTTAAAATAGCATCTGCCTTTATTTCTACGGCTCGCAATGAGCCGGCAGTATCCGTAGTAAAATAAGGGTTTCCGGTACCTGCTCCAAAAATGACTACTCTTCCCTTTTCGAGATGTCGTATGGCTCGTCGGCGTATAAAAGGTTCAGCAACCTGATCCATTTTAATCGCACTTTGTAAGCGGGTTTGTACACCTACTTTTTCCAACATACTCTGCATGGCAATCCCATTGATGACCGTTGCCAGCATCCCCATATAATCACCCTGAGCACGCTCAATACCGGTTTCCTTTTCATTCATGCCCCGATAAATATTTCCGCCACCAATCACCAATGCCACTTGTACACCCTGATCAATAATTGTTTTGATATCATTGGCATACTGGGCCAGCATAACAGGATCTAAACCAAATGACTTATCGCCCATCAGGCTCTCCCCGGAAAGTTTTAAGAGTACACGTTTAAATATTGGAGGCATGCAGAATTTAGATTTTGGCAAAGATAGTCGCTTTGTTTTTTAGTAGGTAGTAAATTAGCAGAATGCCCATGGCCTTTTAATTTGCTGAAATTCGTTTTAAAATAAAATCTTCTGTTTCGGTTACATCAGCAGGTGCATTCACATTTTTAAACAACAGGGTATTATAACGCAACAATTTTTGAGGGTCCACTGGATTCACTGCAAAATGCTGAAAATAATCCTGTAATTTTTTATACCCTTCGGATAATAAGCTACGCCACTGCTCTTTACATTGAGCATGATAAACTGCGGGGAATGGCTGCACCCCTCCTTCACCAGCTGCCGCGGTAATATCAAACGATTTACTTTCGTCAATCAGAACCCGAATACTTTGCGCATCAATCAATGGCATATCGCAAGAGAGCACCAGGTTTTTAGGACTGCTGCTATGTTGTAACATGGCGTCAATTCCACCTGCCGGCCCTGAAAAAGAAATTCGATCCTGGATTAACTCGTATCCAAATGGCTCATATGCCGGATTTGCTGTAACAATCACGATTCGATCCGTCAATGATTTGGCCACATCCAACACATATTCAATCATCGTTTTTCCGAGTATTTTTACCAAGCCTTTTTCCTGACCCATTCTGGCACTTTGCCCTCCAGCAAGTATATAAACCGACAAATACGTTTTCATCATTCGAATGCTATGCTTATCCCACACTGACTTAGGCTATCATTTCATGAAGTTGAGGACAAGCTGAATTGTAATTTTAAGCAATTAATTGATAATTTTAGGGTAAATCTGCTTACTATGAAAAAATATTTCTCCTTGTTAAGTCTACTTCTCAGCATTTTATTGGTTGAAAAAACTTCTGCTCAAGTTTTTTGGACTGAAGATTTTTCAGGAACAAATGCCTGGAATCTCAATGTGGTGATGAGCACGGAAGGAAGCGACCCGAATTTTTTTGTAGTCAGCGATGCAGAAGGAGGTGGGATAACGCCCAACCTGGGCACGGCTGGAAGTTGCGGGGTAGCGAATAATGGTAATAAAACCCTTCACGTTACCAGTAGCTTCAATCCTTTGGGTGGTGCCTCCTACGATGCCGGTGGATTATGTGGATTATTTACTTGTCCCATGACCAACCGCCGGGCAGAATCCCCTATCATCAATTGCACCGGAAAATCCAATATGACTTTAAGTTTTAATTATATCCTGAATGGGCAGGGGAATCAGGATCACGCCGTATTATGGTTCACCAGCAATGGTTTTGCTACGAATATTGCCATGCCCGTTCTGGCTAAGACCTTAACCGGATGTGGTGGCCAAGGATTATGGACTTCATTCAGTTGCCCGATTCCAAGTTCTTTAAACAATAACCCAAATGTTCAATTTGCCATACAATGGTTCAATAACGACGATGGAATCGGTACAGATCCTTCTTTTGCAATTGATGATATCACCATATCCGGAACACCTTCCAACACCATTACGACTGTCGTCAATACAAACAATGTATGCCCATGTTCTAACTATGCAGTCACTTATAACTCCAGTGCCCTTTTTGTAGCAGGCAATATTTTTACCGCTGAACTATCGGACGCTACGGGAAATTTTAACAGCCCGACAATTATTGGAACTTTGTCGTCATTGAATCCGAACGGAACAATAAATTGCACAATACCTTGTAATGTGATCCCCGGCAATGGTTATCGCATCAGGGTAGTGAGTTCTAATATTGCCATCACAGGAAGTGATAATGGTAGTAATATACTGATTAATAGCAGCACACCTACCCAGATGTTTCTCACCCAAACTCCGGCAGGCTTCATTTGTCAGAATACTGTGGTAACCTATCAAGTCAGCTTTTCAACACCAGCCTTACCGTCGATTTCCTGGAAAAAAAATGGTGCCTTGGTGGCATCAAATACAAATTCCTATTCAACCAATATCATAAATGGAGATGAAGTGGTTTGTAAAGTAGTTTATAGCGGCACATGTCCCAACCCCTCAGAAGATTCCGTCATCGCACAATATTTCAATATTCCCCCCCCGCCGAATGTGGGCATTCAGGCAAATCCTTCGAATGTTATTTGCGTAGGTGATAGTATTGCTCTTAGCGGTACAGGCGCCAGTACCTATAACTGGTTTGGCGGAGTCGTAAACGGTCAAACATTTGCCCCTTCTGCCACAACAACTTATTCTGTCATTGGGGTCGATGCAAATGGCTGTACCAATACCGCAAGTACTGTTGTAACGGTACTGCTTAACAATGGTGGTGGTATTAACATTTCTTCGAACCCGGTCAATGTTATTGCTGGAAACAATACAACTTATACCGCATCCCTGACACCTTCCAATATTTCGTCTTATCAAATCAATTGGTACCGAAACAATCAATATTTCAGCACCACTACTGCACCGTTGAATAGCATTTCCTTTACTCCATCCGGCCTCCAGGATTCGGTGTTTGCCTGGTTCACTCCTAATGGATGTTATACCCCGGATAGTTTTAAATCAAATACCATACTCGTTAAAAGCCCGGAATCAATCAATGATTTTAATTGGCCTTCTGATATCCGAGTCTTTCCGAATCCCGGAGATCAGGAATTAAATATTGAAGGATTGAAAATGGGAGACCGGATTACGTTGAGCGATTTGAGCGGTCGTATTATTTATGACCACAAGCCAGAGAATGGACCTCAACTTGTAATTCCAGTAGGTTCATGCTCAAATGGACTTTATATCATCTCACTTTATAGAGAAGCACGGCGACTTCAGCTCAAATTTACTATTCAGCATTAAGAAAGTGAAATCTATATTGACGATAAACTTTAATCATCCCAAACTCATTTACTTACTGCTCGGCATTTTGTTGGTGCTGGCTATCTTCATATTCAGAGACTATGGAATCCCCTGGGACGAAGAAGCGCTCATCATGAATGGAAAGATGTCGTATGATTATTTGTTTCGCGGAGATAAGTCCTTATTCACTTATCCTGACAGAGATTATGGAATTGCATTGGAATTGCCCTTGTATATCCTTCAAAATTTATTCAGTGACCCCATCAGCATTTTTTATTTCAGACATGCCTGCATTCATGTACTCTTTCTATTTGGTTTGTGGGCGCTTTATCAATCCTTACTCCTTTTGCTTTCAACCTATCCGAAAAAACATCAGTGGGCATTATTGGCAGTGGTGATGATGGTACTTAGTCCGAGAATTTACGCCGATAGTTTTTATAATGGAAAGGATTTGGTTTTGCTCTCAATCACCTGTATTCATTTTTACACTTTACTTCGACTTTTAAAAAAGCCCAACTATACAAATTTATGTATCCATGCTTTTGTAACGGCCTTTCTGATTGATGTCCGCATACTTGGGATCATACATCTGATCATCACCTTGTGTTGGTTTGCATATTTAATACTTGTAGAAAAAGGCCAACGACTCAGGTGGCTAAAAATGACTGCTGTTTATCTTTTATTGACCGCTTTGATTCTTTATGCGCTTTGGCCATATCTCTATACAAATCCTTTGAATCGCTTCATTGAAATTTTCAAAAGCATGGGAGATTTCAGATGGAAATTTGAAGTTCTGTTTTGCGGAGACAAAGTCCCTTCTGATCACTTGCCGTGGTACTACTGTTTTGTATGGATAGGCGCAACTACACCGGTAATTTATTTGATATTTTCTTTGGCCGGAGTCCTGAAAATTTTCATAGATTTTTTTCGAAAAGGACTTGGTGATAGAAATCAACTCCATTGGATGAGTGCGATTGTTTTTATGCTTGCACCCATTTTAGCCGTGATAATACTTCGATCGGTGATTTACGATGGTTGGCGACATCTCTATTTTATATATCCATTTTTAATCGTGGTTTCAATTCCGGCATTCATATCAATATTTAATCGATTGAATAAAATAAAATGGATTGGGGGCATCCTCATCCTTTGTCTCCCCATGTTGAATACTTTGTTTTTTATGGTGAAAAACCACCCGAATCAACAGATATATTTTAATGAAATAATGCCCAAGAAACCCGGATATTTATTAACTCATTTCGAAAGAGATTATTGGGGCATGTCATACAAAACGGCATTCGAAAAGATGCCTCAAATAATTCCTGCAGGCTATGAGGATACGCTGCAAATTGTTGTAGAAAATCTCCCGGGAATGTTCAATGCCCGATTTGTTGACGACAAATATAAAATTCAGGTTTACGAACTTCAGACACTTTCCGATTCGATGAAAATAAACATGGACTACCTTGTGACCAATCATCGCAGAAACTTAAAACATACCCTAAAGAAATGCACTCAAAAAATTTGGAGTTTGGACGTACAACAAAGTGAAGTAGTAGGCATTTATCGTTTAGATGGTCAGATGGATTGCCTGGATTATTAGTCACTACTTACTGAATTTTCGAATGACTTTATGAGCCCCAAAATGAATTTCTATCAAATAGACCCCTTGTGGCAATTCAGAAATTTGAACTTGATTCACATGATGAAACCCTTTGATTTGTTTGCCTGATAAATCCAAAATTCGGAGTTCATCCGGAACATCCTGACTTTGAATCCAAATCATGTCATTGGCGGGATTGGGATAAATCGTACAAGCATCATTCGCATTTAGCTCCACCACTGCAACAGGTACACAAGAGGGATTATATGCAAAGCCCGGTGATCCTTCTGGGCAACCTGCAAACCAGTTAGTTGCATTATTTTGCACACCCTGATAATTCGCATTCTCAAGCGTTTTTCCGCCTGCATTGGCCGGAACAGGCCATGGCGCGCTTCCGAGATAACAAACACTATACCGGATTTTACCGGAAGCATCATAAAGCTTAACAACATCTTTTGCAGCCTGAAACCCAAAGCCGAACGGACCCGTTTTATTTTGCACTGCAGGGAATTGGGCGCCAAATTTTTGAGCATCGCTATAGGCCACCAAATATTGACTTGGAGCCAACATGGTACCTGCCGGAAATGTAAAAGCATTCTGATCACTGCCATCTCTGAGTATCCAGTTACTCAATGAAATACTTTGATTGCTTTTATTGTATAACTCTATCCAATCGCCGGCATCCTGTGAAGCGGATGATGCGTAGTTTATTTCAGAATAAATTAATTGTTCATTGCAGGGAACATAAGCTGTACCGGGTGATCCTCCCACACAGGCTGCAAACCAAGAAGCCTGATTATTTAAAGATGCAGTTGCATTGCTTAACTGCAAAGTACGACCATGTCCATCTGCACTGCATTGCCAAAGATCACTGAAATTCACACTAAAAATCTGTTTATTATTTTTATCCCGCATGACCAATTTTTGTCCCGCATTACTCAGTTTAAAACATAAGGGTCCATAATAATTATTCACCGTGGGATACTGTGCTTTAAACTTAGCAGTATCTGAACAAATGACCAATCTGGCTCCGGGCGCTAAAAAAGTATTGGCAGGCAGTACACAATATTTCTCATATTGATCTCCATCCAGCATCATGGCATAGGACAAATCCAATGTAAGGCTTCCATGATTATACAATTCTACCCAATCACCTCCATCCAGTGATGCCTCACTATGGAAATTGATTTCATCGGGCACCAGCGTCATGATATTCACTAAACCGCATCCCTGGGAAACAGGAAACATATTGGCATCTATCCAACTCAGGCGGCTTTGAATCCAGGTTTTCATGCTGTCAATTTCACCTTGCCAACTATTGGCCACCCAACCATTGGGCCATACATAATTTCCAATGGTTTGCCATTTGGCCGAATCTCGTTGAGCGGCTTGTTTTAAATAATTCGTGTAAGTATCAACCCGATTTAACAGAGCCGGCGTGGATAATACACCTTGCCTGAGTTCAAACCATCTACAACTTAGTAAATCTTTGAACCAAGTATCCTGTAACATTTGATTAATCCATTTGCTGCTGCCATCTCCGCAACCCTGATACATTTGCCATCCGGAGGTTGGATATCCATTGCAATAATCTCCGTTACCAAAACTGAGGTTAAAATCCCATAACGGCATCATCGTGAATCGGCCACATAAACTATTCCGATCCTTGCTCACATATGTGCTCAAGCGAAATCCATCAATATTGTTGGCAAGTTCATGAATCAGAAAATAATCAACAAATGAAAATACATTCGCATACTTTCTATATCCTGTTTGAGGGTTGGTAAAATTAGGATTCGTGAGTGACCATTCGAAACTATCTACTGCTGTTTGTAAATAGTTCTGTTGAGCTGTAGTAATGCTATTCCAATTGGGAACATGATTTTGCAAAAAGATTCCATAGTTATTTGAATACCACCCGCCGCCACTGTTTCCGGTGGTTTTATCAATTTTAAAAATATACCCCCCTGTTACTGAATCCCCGCTATTCATAGTATTGGTCAATTTAGCAATATCAACCCGTTCATCATCTCGTTTAATTTTTTCCAATAAAACATAAACGCCCAAATACTCACCGTTAATAATGAGTTCCAGAAATTGAGCCCTGGATGAATACCAATTTAAGGACCGGGCAAGATCATGAGCCAATACATCGCGCATAAATGATTTATCGGTATATGGATTTAGCAAAATCCAATCATGCTCTTCCGGCATGCCTAACAACGAAACATTCAAATCATTTCCGGAAGCATCAACCGTTGAAAAACCATAAGGCATTTTGGGAAATCCTTGCGAAGATGAACCCCGGTATTCAATACTGATTTTGCCATTGTACCCATTAAACGGATCTGAGATACAATTCATGGCACCTACTCCATTGTTAATGATACCCATATCACAAGTAATACGCGGATCATCCACGATAAATTGACCCAATGTATTGATAACCATTAAAGGTAAATTTGAATTGAGTTCAACCGGCGCAACAAACCAGGATGGGATTGGGCTATAATTTTGCACGGGATTGTCGATACCCAACATTAAAAAAGGCCGCGCACTCAAGTCACCGGATGACGTTGAGAAATTATGTATTTCAAGGGATAACACATTGTTCCCATTTTTTAGGGCCGACTGTATAGTTTGAGCAGGAATGGTAAAATATTCAGGCGCGCCTCCCTGATACATCAATGCTTCGTGATCAACGCCTGACAGATCATTCCACAAAGGATTCGGATTCAATCCAACACGGGCAATTTCAACACCATTGAGATAAGCAACAAATCCATCGTCATAATCCAGGCAGAATACCACCGATTCAATTTGTGAGGTATCTACAATATTAAATGCTCTCCGCATATAGAACGAGGTGGTCGGATTGGGCAAATTGGTATTATCATCTCCATCCCCGTAACCGATGCCACCTACTCCGGATAACCAGCTTGCATCATTAAAATTGAGCATCTGCCAATTCGAAATATTATTCGCAGGAATCTGGTATTTCCAGGTATTCGTTTCCTGCACCACACTTTCCCAATGGTCAATATTTCCACATTGCGCATACATATTTTCTGTTTGAAAACAAGTAAGGAACAAAAGCAACAAGAAAAAAAATTGATACCCTGGATTGAAACGACGCGATTGCATCAGTCTAAATTACAACATTCATTGATATATAACAGTTACCATTCAGTTTAAAATTTCCATTGGATGAGTTTCCATTTTTTTATCGGCCCGTTGGGAATAGTGGTATTTGAATTGTTTAAATATTATTTTGTCAACATTTTTAAATAATACCTTGTTTTATTATCGAGTAAAACCCATTCGTTATCCAACAACATTTCCGTTTCAAGCATCATCATTGCGCCACCGGATATGCGAATCTTGACCTGTTTTTTTTCTATTTCAACTGTACAATCGCTCGTATAAACGGAATCCGCATTATGCATCGTAATCGTTCCGGTATATAAATTGTTCTCGATTTTTTGTTTAACTTGAAGGTTTTTCACATAAAATTTTGCCGGCGTATATTCCGGATCTGTTTTTTTATAGCAGGTCCATTTACCCAACATTTCTTGCTGATAAATGCCGGATTTTTTTTCATTTTCTAATTCCGGAATTTTTTTAGAAATAGGTGCCTCCGAAAATTCAGTTACCTTTTTCATAACATGTATCCCTGCATCATCACTGAATCGGAATTCATTGTTTGAAACAGATTCAATTTCAATTGTTCGGTTCTTAAAAACAATTTCATCTTTTTTCCGCAGCGCATTTCCTAAAAGTGTAGGACCCAGATGGTAACGCATCATCATATACGAATCTTCGCGAATTTCCATCCGAAGGGTATCGGTAAACTCAATCGATTTTTTCTTTTTCAACCGCTCTGCCTCTTCCCATTTACCAGCAACATCGGTGAGGATATTTTCAGGATTTGGTTCAACCTGCCCCCAAATGGAAGCTGGTACCAACATCAACAATAAAAGTACTTTTTTCATAAATGAATTTTGATTAAATTTTGAATGCCCATTAGTACAAACCATAAAAAAACCGGAATCATTCCGGTTAAGTTTTTTTTATTTGAGTTGGAAAGTATCCATGAATTTCGTGGTAAAATTACCCTTTCTGAAATCCTCATTTTGCATGAGTTGTTGGTGGAAAGGAATGGTGGTTTTAATGCCCTCAATCACATATTCACTTAAAGCTCTGCTCATGGTATTAATGGCTTCGTCACGTGTTTGCGCAACAGCAATAATTTTAGCAATCATGGAATCATAATAAGGTGGGATGGTATATCCGGCATAAATATGTGAATCGATACGAACACCATGTCCTCCAGGCGTATGCAGAACCGTTATTTTTCCGGGTGATGGTCGGAAGTCATTGTAAGGATCTTCTGCATTGATTCTGCATTCGATGGCATGCATATTCGGCTCATAGTTTTTACCGGAAATGGGCACACCACCTGCAATTTTTATTTGTTCTTTGATGAGATCATAATTGATGACTTCCTCCGTTACACAATGTTCCACCTGAATACGGGTATTCATTTCCATGAAAAAGAAATTCCGGTGTTTATCCACCAAAAATTCAATCGTACCTACGCCTTCATAACTAATTGCGCTGGCGGCCTTGATGGCTGCATCGCCCATTTTTTGACGTAGTTCAGGAGTCATAAAAGGGGAAGGACTTTCCTCCACCAATTTCTGATGCCGCCGTTGAATCGAACAATCACGTTCACTCAGGTGACAAACTTTTCCAAACTGATCACCTGCAACTTGTATTTCAATATGACGGGGTTCTTCCACAAACTTTTCCATGTAGATTCCATCATTTTTAAAGGATGTGGCCGCTTCCATTTTAGCTGACTCGTAAGCTTTTTCCATTTCCTCTGCCTTCCAGACGATACGCATCCCTTTACCACCACCGCCTGCAGTGGCTTTGATCATAACCGGATAACCCATTTTCTTGGCTTCCTTTTTGGCATGCTCTATACTTTCGAGTAGACCTTCACTGCCGGGCACAACTGGTACACCTGCACGTATCATGGTTTCCTTGGCGGTAATTTTATCGCCCATGGCATTGATCATTTCCGGTGTAGGGCCAATAAATTTTATTTTATACTGCCCGCATATTTCAGCGAATTTGGCGTTCTCAGCCAGAAATCCATATCCCGGATGAATCGCATCTGCATTGGTAATTTCTGCAGCAGCCATCAAATGGGGAATATTTAAATAAGAGTCAGAACCTGCTGGTTTCCCGATACAAACAGCTTCATCTGCAAAACGTACATGCAGACTATCCTTATCGGCGGTTGAATATACAGCCACCGTTGGTATACCCATTTCTTTACAGGTACGAATAACCCTTAAGGCAATTTCTCCACGGTTGGCAATCAGAATTTTTTTAAACATGTTTGGTGTTTTTAACACATGGAATGAGGCTTCACATGATGCCGGTTCCATGTAGAATATTCAGGCTGCTTTGGGCCGCCCAATCGTTTATTCGGGTTGAACCAAAAAAAGTGGTTGATCGTATTCAACCGGACTGGCATCATCGGCCAGTACCTTCACGATTTTTCCACTGATTTCACTTTCAATTTCGTTGAACAATTTCATTGCTTCAACAATACAAATTACCTGACCTTCTTTAATATCATCTCCAACATTCACAAAGGTCGGTTTACCCGGTCCTGATGAGCGGTAAAAGGTTCCAATCATCGGTGATTTGATGGTGACTAAATTGTCAGAAGAAGTATCCGCTGCAGGGGCTGGATTTACTGGCGCTGCAGATGGGGCTGCCGCAACCGGGGCAGATGGTGCAGCCGACACTGGTGCCGGTGCTGATACTACCTGATGAACCTGAGGCGCAGAAACCACAACACCTCCCTGACGGATGGTGATTTTAAAATCTCCTTTTTCTAATTTCAATTCATTCACATTCGATTGATGCACGGCTTGCAGCAATAAATTGATTTCATCGATATTAAAAGTAGCCGGAGCTTGTGCGGTTTTGGGCTCAGAAGGTTTTACCGCTGTTGGTTTAACCAGCGGTTTTTTTGCAGGTATGGCTTTTTTAATTCCCGTACCTTTGGCAGCAGGCGCGCTACCTGCTTTTTTTGCTTTAGCCATATTTAAATTGTTTAAATTGAAAATTAATTTTTCACTCTTTCAACATATTCGCCCGTCTTGGTGTTCACACGAATAATTTCACCTTCATTCACAAACAAAGGAACATTCACGGTTGCACCTGTTTCTACAGTTGCAGGTTTCAAGGTACGTGTTGCCGTATCGCCTTTCATGCCGGGTTCGCTGTATGTAACCAACACATCTACCTTTTCAGGCAATTCCACGCCAATGGGTAAATCTGTTTCACCATTGATCATCACAAACACTTCCTGACCATCTTTTAAAAAGCCTGGTGCATTCACCATATTCTCAGCCACGGTAATTTGCTCAAAGGTTTCATTGTCCATAAAACTATATCCCGTTTCATCTTTGTACAGATATTGATAAGTTTTTTTCTCTACACGCACCGGAAAAATAGTTTCGCCACTATTCCATGTTTGTTCAATGGTTCTGTTATTGTCCACGCCTTTTAATTTAGCCCAAACTTTTGCCGCAGCACGAGCTGTCTTATTTTGTCCAAATTCTACGACCGTATACAAACTCCCATCCAATTTAATGATGAGTCCGCTACGCATATCTGATGTTGTTGCCATGAAATACTTCTTTTTTAAAATGGTTTATCGGGCAAATATAGAATGTTCAAGGGGATTCTAACAAACTGCATCTTGTATAATTCCTATCTGATTTTTTTAAATGTTAATAACTATCCCAAAATACATATAAATATCTATAATTTGATGGTCGTTTCAAAGTTCAATATGCTTTCAAATGTAAATTTTTCATGGACTTCTCAATGATTATACCCGGATGTTGTCTCGTATTTTGGGACGAGAGACTGCATAATTTGGGTAAAATATGGGGCAGGCGGTGCATCCAGGAATGGAACATATGTCGGTCATCACACAACCTTAGTGCGTTTATTGAGTAGTATTGAGAAAGGGATATCCCATCAGGTTCATCCTTTCGATCCATCAATTTACTATAATATTGCAATCCATGACAAAACAAGCCCTCGAACAAATTCCTTTTTTGGAAGGCGCCACCCTGCTCATTGATAAACCTTACGGCTGGACCTCATTTGCCGTTGTAGCGCAATTAAAAAAGTGGACAAAAGCCAAGATCGGGCACGCCGGCACTTTGGATCCCCTGGCAAGTGGATTGGTCATTTGTTGCACCGGTAAGTCCACCAAGACTTTAGGACAACTCATGGGTTTGGATAAAGAGTATACCGGTATCATCCGATTGGGTGCTACCACCCCAACCTACGATCTGGAAAGTGCTCCGGAAAATATTCAGTCTGCGCTAAATTATCAGGAAGAAGAACTTCTGGCGATTCGGGATACTTTTTTAGGAAATATCGAACAATTTCCGCCTATCCATTCGGCTATCAAACAAGATGGGAAACCCATTTATGAAAAAGCGCGAAAAGGTGAAGAAATCGTTGTTAAAAAACGTCAGGTGATGATTCATTCTTTTGAATTGGAAAAAATTAATTTACCTGAATTACATTTCCGGATTCGTTGTAGCAGTGGCACTTATATCCGATCTATGGCTCACGACTTTGGACAAAAACTAGGCTGTGGCGCCTTTTTACAGGCACTGCGCCGAACGGCCATTGGCGATTTTCACATCGATGCCGCATATACCATAGCGGAAATGGGACAGCATTTTGGTTCTGTGATGAACGCCCGTATCATACTCCCCAAAGTGAGTTATTGACAAAAACGGAATCTTCAATTCATTCGTATTAGATGAATCGATGGACCCCTCAAACAGACGTATACCAAATCGCAGCCATCAATACCCCCGTGAAAGGCCATGATTATCTGCATTTACTTTTCAGCGACACAGAAAATCTCATTCAAAAATCTATTCCGATGCTTTTCTTATCAAACCCTAACTTTGCGGCCGTGTCTGAACAAAAGTCTTTATCGCAAAAAGTATCCGGTTTCATTTCCATTCTGCTACATCCGGTATTCGTTCCAAGTTTATTATTTGGATGGCTGTTTTTTATGAATCAGGAATTATTTTTTGGGTTGACCGAAAAACAAAGAGGCCTTTGGTTTATCACGGTGGCCTACACCACCATTACCTTTCCCTTGTTGACAGCCGTTTTATTGTGGAAATTAAAATTCATCGAAAGCATTCATATGCGGGAGTTGAAGGAGCGATATGGTGTTCTGATCGCCTCGATGCTCTTTTATTTTTGGGTATACTGGGTTTTTCATAAACAATTTCAGGCTCATGTCTTGATTCAAACACTATTACTAGGCGTTTTTCTAACCTGTGTTTTGGTTTTTCTGGCCTCTATTCTTTATAAAATCAGTATGCATACAGCAGCCTGGGGTTCGGCAACTGTATTTGCTGCTATTCTCACATTTGAATCCCTGCCTGCTGCTCCTATCCTCCTCGTATGTGTGATACTCTTAGCCGGCATTGTCGGTACTGCCCGTTTACAACTCAAGGCTCATAGTCCTCAAGAAATTTACTCCGGATATATGGCCGGTTTGGTTGCACAAATTTTAGCCTATTTTGTGGCGCCCCTTATTTAAAGTTAATCCCATGAAACCGATTCTGGAAACTTGTTTTTCGCCCTCCTTATTGCACTTATATGATTTAAAAGATCGCATTGTTGTAATCATCGATGTGTTTAGGGCTACTTCAACCATGGCTGCTGTATTACATCACGGAGCCCATGCAATTTTACCTGTGGCTGATGTAGATGAATGTATTCGTCTTGGCCGGGAAATTCCCAATAGTATTACAGCCGGTGAAAGGGATGGAAAAGTTGCCCCCGGTTTACAATACGGAAATTCACCATTGGAATATCCTCGCGAATTCATTGAAGGAAAGACCATGGTTTTAACCACCACCAATGGCACCCGGCTTTTACATCAGTGCCATGCCGCTGAGCAAATTATTACAGGAAGTTTTTTGAATTTGGGTGCCGTATGTGAATACCTCATTCAACAACAAAAAAATGTACTCCTGGCTTGTGCTTCCTGGAAAGATCGATATAACCTGGAAGACTCGCTTTTTGCAGGTGCCGTTTATGATCAAATCGGAATGCACTTCCGCATGAATTGCGATAGCACAAGGGCAGCCACTCATTTGTATCGTCAGGCAAAATCGGATTTATACGGATTTATACAGGATAGCTCACATTTCCATCGATTATCAGCCTATGGATTGCAATATGATATGGAATATTGTTGCAAAGTTGACCAACACAATGTGCTCATTCAACTGCAGGAAGAAAATGGCCAATCTGTTTTAAAGGTTCCTGCTTTTTAATCAGATTATTTTAGTCTGAATGAACTGACGCATACATGGATTCAATGATTCTGACCACTTCATGACCTTCGGCAGCACTAGTCATAATACTCGCCTCACCCCTCAAGGTTTGAATCACATTCTGAATCATTTGGTCATGATTACTCATACTCCCCTGATATTTCCCGTAATCATTGGCCTTTGCTTGTATATGAATAGCGGGAATTACATGACCTTCAATTTGCTGATATTCGATGGTGTTTAAATATTGACCGCCAATTTTAACAGCTCCTTTTTCTGCTAAAATCGTAAAGGCCCCTTCAAGATTTTTTTCATAGCTACAGGTTGAAAAATTAAAATTCACCAAAGCTCCGGAGGCCGTTTCCATTAAAAAAACGCCACTATCTTCCAGTTCGGTATATGGATGCGCGAAATTTCGAACCATACCCGACTTTGTATCAACCGGACCAAACAAATAATAAAGTATATCGACAAAATGACTGAATTGGGTAAATAAACAACCCCCATCTTGCATGCGGGTTCCACGCCATGAACTCTCCTGATAATAGTCCCTATTTCGATTCCAGAAACAATTGACGTTGATTAAATATGGCTTACCCAAAATGCCTTGTTGTAAAAGTTGTTTTACTTGTTGTACGGGTTCATTGTAGCGATTTTGTTTCACCACAAAAATGGTCCTTTGTGCCTTTTCTGCTTCCAGAATCATTTGTGCACTATCCTCTGAACGGGTCGCCATGGGTTTTTCACAAATAACATGATACCCCTTTCGAAGTGCTGTAATGGTATGCGGGGCATGCATGACATTGGGTGTACACACCGACAAAACATCGAAGTCGCCTTTTAAAAGCATCTCATCCAGATTGTCAAATAACCGAACACTTGATTGGTCAAAAAAGGACAAGGCCTCCTTTCGGATATCGCACACCGAAACCAATTGGGCATCCGGGTGAGCCTTTATATGTTTGGCATGTCGGATTCCGATGTTGCCCAATCCAATAATGGCAAATCTTATTTTCTCTTTTTTCATTTTTTACTTCTTTCAAAATCAGCCTATCAGTTCATCATCCTTTATGTTCGATTCAGATATAATCGTTGTCCGGAGCCAATTCGAACGATTTCTTCTTCTAACAAAAATCTCACAATACGATGCACTTCTGTATGTTGTTCAGGAACTATCTGCGTTAGAATTTCTTCCATTGACGTGCCTGTATCCAACGACAATCGTTGCAAAATAGTATTTTTTATGGCTTCAAAACTGAATTCTGTTTGCCCCTTTTTTCGGGAAATACATAAATCACAAATACCACAGGGATTATCGGGCATTTGTCCAAAATAGTTGAGCAATTCCTGACTGCGGCAGCCTTGTGGCATTGACGCATATTTTATCATCGATGAAACCCGATGTGTATACATTTGTTTCAAACGCTCGAGCAAGGCACGATCCAGATGTAAAAATTGTGCTCGCACTCGGTCATGCAGAAATAGTATTTGAGGCAGGTCCGGACAAGGGATATATTCAAGTATTTGTAAATAATGTAAACGTTTTAGCTGATATTGAATATAGTCATAACTCACATTTAATTTCTTCGCGATATTAAATTCACTGATTGCAACGAACCTATTCCATAAACCGCCATACATCCTCAACAATGATTTCAACACCTCATCCAATTCTGGTTGACTTTTTTCCAATTCGTCGAGATAATTACGCCCGGCAATGAGTTGAACTTTTGACGGTGCATGAAATGCATCACTTAAATAAATTAATTCATGCTGCTCAAGAATCTTTAACATGCTGAGTACCTGTATGGAATTCAATTTGCTCAGTTTGCAGAATTGCTGCAAGTCAAAATCAAATTCCTGATCCTTTCCCGCTTCATAAGGAATGCCCAGGTATTGACAAAGTTGATCGTAAATTTCTGACATTCGTTTTGAAGCAGGATACCTCAATTCTATATCACGCTCCAGCTGCAATAATTCAGAATTTGTATAGAGCAAAACGGCATATGCTCTTTCACCATCCCTACCGGCTCGTCCAGCCTCCTGATAATATCCTTCCGGTGTATCCGGAATATCGTAATGAACAACCATACGCACATCCGATTTATCTATACCCATTCCAAACGCATTCGTGCACACCATCACTTCTATTTCATTCTTCAACCATTGGTCCTGTTTAGTGTTGCGAAGCTCAGCACTTAAACCGGCGTGATAATAGTCGATTTTAATTTCTTGTGCCTCCAGCCATTCGGCAATTTCAACGGTTCTTTTTCTACTTCGACAATAGACCAACTTACTCCCTTTCATCGATTGTAATAATTGAGCCAGTCGGGTTAATTTATTTTCAGGTTGAAATACAGAGAATGACAAATTCGACCTTTCAAATGAGGAACTGAATATCTGATAGTCTTGAAAGTGTAATAATTGAACAATATCCTGTTGGACCTGTTCGGTAGCACTCGCAGTTAATGCAATACAGGGTACCTCTTTGAGGTGTTTTCTGATCTCTCCGATTTGTAAGTAGGCAGGTCGGAAATCGTAACCCCATTGCGAAATACAATGTGCTTCATCAACAGCCAGCAATCCAATTTGCCAATCGTATAAAAAATCTAAAAACAAAGCCGAATGGGTTCGTTCGGGGGAAACAAATAAAAATTTGATTTTAGCGTTTGACGCCGCTTCGTAAATGGCTCTTGTTTGCGCATCATCCAGACCGGCATGTATCATTCCAGCAGGAATATCGCGTTGATTTAATTGATGGCATTGGTCTTTCATCAAAGCAATGAGCGGAGAAATAACCAAACACAATCCGTTCATTATGAGTGCAGGAACCTGATAACAAACTGATTTACCACCACCGGTAGGCAACAAAGCCAGGGTATCTTTTTTTTCAATCACATGACGAATAATCTCTTCCTGTCCTTGCCGAAAGGAATCATATCCCCAATGTTTAAAAAGAATTTCGTTCAACCGCAAATCAGAATCCTGCATCCCTTCAAAATTAATAAAAACTAAGATTACTCACTTCAGGTATCCCCTAAATGATCCCTTCTTCTCCATTGGATTTAGCCACTTCATCAAACCAAAAAAGCAATCAAGCCCCATCAACATTCTTCTCAGTTTGATATCTAGTTTATTGCAATCGTCGTCCAAATTCAAGCTCATTTCATGGTACAAACCACCTATGCATTAAATCTTTAAGATACTCAAATGACAAGGTCACTATAAAAATAACAAAGTGTATTCATTCTCGCCTACCCTCAAAGACTGAGTAAAACAAAGATTATTGATGTGAACAAAATCCGTTTAATCGGCCATTTATGGCTCTTTCCATATTTGTTACTATTTTTTTTAATATGTTTTAAAAATCATGTGTAGGTCCCAACCATTCATTGGCATACATATTGAATCTGCAACAATACACATAACACTACTACTATGTTTCGCATTACTACCCTCCTCATTTTAATTTTTTGCACTGTTCAGCTTCGGGCTCAAAACAGAATTTGTGGTTCTGCCGACCATTTACACGATATGGAACAGAGCAGCCCTGCTTTTCAAAATGCCCGACAACTTATCGAGCAGCAGACACAAGCATTTGTAAACAGTACAGCCAAGCCACAACGCAACACCATTACCATTCCAGTGGTGGTACATGTAGTTTATCGTTTGGCTTCTGAAAACATATCGGATGCTCAGATTCAGTCGCAAATCAATATCCTGAATGAAGACTTTAGAAAATTAAATCCAGATTTCAACAATACTCCCGCCGCTTTTCAAAATGTGGCCGCCGATTGCGATATTCAGTTTGTATTGGCCAAACGCAACCCAAATGGTGATTCAAGTACCGGCATTACACGAACACAAACCACAGTAACGTCTTTCAACATGAGCAATCAGGTGAAGTATACTTCAACCGGAGGAAATGATGCATGGCCTGCCAATCAATATCTCAATATTTGGGTTTGCAGATTATCGAATGGTTTATTGGGATATGCTCAATTTCCGGGAGGCGCAGCTGCTACAGATGGCGTCGTTTGTTCCTTTCGTGCATTCGGTAATACAGGAGCTGCTTTACCGCCATTTAATAAAGGCCGCACTGCTACTCATGAAATTGCACATTGGCTCAACGTATATCATATTTGGGGCGATGATGCCGGATCATGTAACGGTAGTGATTTGGTTGGAGACACACCCAATCAAGGAGCTGAACATTATGGCTGTCCGAGTTTCCCATCCATTTCTTGTAACAATGGCCCCGATGGAGCAATGTTCATGAATTTTATGGACTACAGCGACGATGCCTGCATGAGTATGTTTTCACAAGGACAAAAAAGCCGCATGGATGCCCTGTTTATTCCGGGTGGTGCCCGCGCAGCTTTACTCAATTCACTCGGCGCTGAGTATCCCTCTCCTGCTTGTGGAATTCCATCCAATATCAATACAGTATTTATAAGTGAAAGCGACGCCTTGTTGAGTTGGGATTTGGTTGTGGGTGCTTCTGCATACCCTATCCGTTATCGTATAGCAGGTGATACGAATTGGAACTTACTAACCTCCTCGCTGAACGCCTATATATTAAGCGCACTAACTGCCGGAACCACGTATGAATATCAGTTAATGTCGAATTGTACTTCCGGACAAAGTGCATGGAGTAATACGCAAACTTTTACAACAAACATCCCTGCTCCGGTATGTGCTCTTCCTTCGAATGTACAAACCAACAATATCACACAAACGAGTGCAGTCATTAGTTGGGATCAAGCTGCAAATAGTCAGGGTTATACTTTTCGATATCGTACAAGCGGAAGTTCGAATTGGTTAAACATTCCGGTGAGTCTGAATAATATAAACCTCAGTGGATTGAATGCAAACCAGGCTTATGAATTTGAAATAGAAAACAATTGTTCCTTTGGAAATAGTGGTTACACGGCTACTTCCACATTTAGTACCTTGCCGGTGCCTGTTCAGGTTTGTTCTAACAACTATGAAAATAATAATCTTCGTATTTTGGCAACACAGGTGCAAACCAATTCGATTACCAATTCTATGATAGGAACAGCCGGTGATAATGATTATTTTAAATTCAGCACCAACTCTTCAGAACCAAAAATAAAAATTGTCCTATCTGATTTACCCCAAGATTATGACTTGAAATTATACAAGCCCAATGGCGTATTGATTGCGACTTCACAGAGCAGTTCTTTACGCATGGAAACCATCGTATTAAATTCTGCAGTATTTGGCGATAATTATATTGCCCGGGTTTATGGATTCAATGGGGTTTTTGATAATGCTAATTGTTACACACTGGAGGTTTTGAGTAGTGCCAACAATTTCAGAGAAGATGGCACAGATTTAACCGAAGAAACCAAGCCTCAAATTTATTTCTACCCAAATCCGGCTTCTAACCAACTCACAACGGAAGTGTATAAATCTGAAGTGGATATCATTACATGCAATATCTACAACGCCTTAGGTCAGCTTGTACAAACCCGCCAAATAGAAGCACAAACAGGATTCAATGAATTGCACTTTGATGTGAGTGGATTAAGCAATGGGTTTTATCTGTTTGAGATGATTGATAGCCAGGAAAAAAACGTTCAGAAATTTGAAGTGCTGCATTGATAGATTTAGATTTACCGACAGAAAACATCGTAAAATAAAATGGCCACCTTTCGGGTGGCCATTTTATTATTTCGTGAGAATTATCTTCTAGGTGTTGTACCCCCACCAGCAGCAGGTGCAGCAGGTGCATCTTTAATTCCTAATTTAGTTTTCACCGCTGAAATCAGGTTATCGTCAGGAGTCGCATAAACCATTCCTGCAACACTGGTGTCAAAAATATAAGTATACCCTTTTTCTTTGGCCACAGCCTGAATGGCTTTATCCGCTTTCTCCATAATTGGTTTGAGTAACTCTTGTTTTTTTGCAGCTATTTTTTCCTCAGCTGATTGTTGGGTAGAAACAATACGATTTTGTAAATCTTGTAATTCTTTTTCCTTTACAATTCGCATAGCTTCTGACATTGTTTTGGCTTCAGCTTCATAGGCTTTATACTTTGTTTCCATTTCCTTTTGCATAGCCTGCAATTGATCCTGAAAAGTTTTAGCATATGCACTGATATCTGCATCAGCCTTTTTTGCTTCCGGCATGGCCATTAACAATTCGTCAGAACTGATATAACCAATTTTTTGTTGGGCGTAGGTAGTTGCGCTCATGAATAACACAAAACACGCGATGATTACTTTTTTCATTTTTTAATTTTCTTTAAATTTAATGGGATGATTCCTGGAAATATGTTGAATAATCCCGTCCAGGTTGATTTTTAATGTTGCAAATATATATGAAAAGATGAAACCCTGATTATTTTTTACCCGGTGAAGTGACGCCTAATTCACGTAAAATATCGTCACTTTTATCCAACTTAGGATCGTTGTAAAACACGCTCAGGTCGGCAGATTTATCAAAAATGATTTCATAGCCTTTCGAAGCAGCCATTTTTTGTACTGCATTATATACCTTGTCTTGTACAGGTTTTACAAGCTCTTGTCGCTTTTTAAACAAATCACCTTCAAAACCGAAACGTTTTTTCTGGAGTTCTTTGGCTTCTTTTTCTTTTTTAATGATTTCATCTTCCCGACGCTTTTTCATTTCGTCGCTTAACATCACCTGCTCGGCCTGATATGCTTTATACATGCGATCAACTTCTTGCAATTTAGCATCGATTTCTTTTTGCCAATTGGCAGAAACTTCATCTAATTTCGTTTGTGCTTGTTTATACTCCGGTAAGTTTTCCAGGATGTATTTGGAATCGATCACGCAATAACGTTGTGCCTGAATTTGGAATGCGGAGAGAACCACCAAAAGGACAATAAGTAACTTCTTCATTTTAATTGGTTTTAAAGTGTTTGTAATTGTTTTAAGTTTTAATCAGTTCATCTGCCCAAACATTTAAACCAGGGCAAATTTCTTTTTCGTCGTTTTCGACTACAAATGAACAAACAAAGTTGTATTGCCCCACTTGCTTTAACGATAATTTATACAAAGAAGACGGGAAATGGCTTTTATTCCGGCTCAAATCCGAGCATGAAGCTGAATTTGGTAGCCTGACCGAATTTCGTTCCAGGTGTTAAACGATCGAAACCTAAACCATAATCCAGCCCTAACAATCCGAACATCGGGAGGAAGATACGCACACCCAAACCGGCAGAACGTCGTAATTGAAATGGATTGAATGATTTAAAATTATCCCAAGCATTCGCGGCTTCATAAAAGGCCAATCCATATATGGTTGACGAAGGATTGAGCGAAAACGGATAACGGATTTCGGCGACATATTTATTAAAGATGGTTGCACCTGCCGGATTAGAATATATTTCATAACCCCTTTGCGCGATGATATCACGTCCGTAAATGGTGAAACCCGAAAGCCCATCACCACCGACCTGGAAACGTTCGAAGGGCGACTGCAGATTTTGATTGTAATAACCCAAATAACCGTGTTTGGCGGCCAATTTCAAAATTAAATTCCCTTTCAGACGCTGATACCATTGAGCTGAGAATTTATACTTGTGGTATTCAATCCATTTATATTTTTTGCTGGGGGGCAAATTTTCGTAATCTTGGTTCGAAAACAAAGAATAAGGAGCCGTAAACTGTAAACTCAATGAAATATTCGATCCACTTCTCGGAAAGAGCGGCTGATCAATCGAGTTTCGCTGTAAAACAATATTGAGGCTCAAATTATTCGCAACGCCATTCGAGAAGTCTTCAAAGAAAGAGTAATCTTTGATATTGTAAAGTTGATAATTAAGACCATAAGAAATCACGAAGAAATCATCCGGCCATCGGAGACGTTTACTCAAGGTCACACCGGCACCTACGGTCGTCATATGCCCTGAAACGGTTGAACCAAAATTTCCTGCAAAATAAGTTCGGTATACATTCAATGAAAGGGCATTGGGTTTTTTACCACCTAACCAAGGTTCAGTAAATCCGGCATTGATCGAATTATACCAACGTCCATTGGCTTGTCCGCGAATGGATAATTTTTGTCCATCACCCATCGGTAAAGGGTCCCATTCTTTTAAATTGGCAATATTTTTTAACGCAAAATTATTGAACGAAACGCCAATGGTACCCGTCACGCCCAATCCTCCACCAAAACCGGCTTGTAATTCCAACTGATCTGCTGATCTTTCGGTGACCGTATAATCGATATCCACGGTTCCATCATTATGTGGCACGGGTTGGATACCTATTTTTTCCGCGTCAAAAAAACCAAGATTGGCAATTTCGCGTTGAGAACGAATGATGTCGGCCCGACTAAATTTATTACCCGGATATGTTCTTAACTCTCTTCGAATCACGTGCTCATGTGTGCGGTCATTTCCGGCGATATTGATATTGCGCAAAGTATATTGTTCGCCTTCTGTGATACGGATTTCAAAATGTATCGTATCTCCATCCACTGATTTTTCGGCCGCTTCGGTATTAAAGGCTAAATAACCATCATCCAGATAAAGCGAAGAAATATCATCACCGTCCATGCTTGGAATTTTGCCGAGTCGTTTATTGAGCAATTCCTGATTATAAATATCGCCTTTTTTAATGCCTAGCATTTTGTTTAACTGATCAACGGTATACTTGGTATTTCCCTTCCACTCCATATCTCCGAAATAATATCGATTCCCTTCTTTCACCTTCAAATCTATATTTAAATGGCCGTTGGAAGCAGCATACATGGTATCAGCCAAAATGCTTGCATCTCGGAATCCCAAAGAATTATAATATTCAATCACTGCTTGTTTGTCTTCTTCGTATTTCTTTTCGGTAAATTTAGAAGCAGAAAAAACGCCATACCGGATATAAGGATCCATGAGTTGTGCCGTTTTGGTAAGCAACAAAAATCCACGACCTTTCAGGTATGCTTTAAAATCAGTTTCGTTGGTCCCATAAACGCTTTCCTTATCGGCACTGTACAATGAAATACGAGCCATTTCCTTGCTCCCTTTCATTTTCTTTTTCAGCTTCAGGGTTGAGGTATTCTCATTCCCGAAAAGATTAATTTGATTTATTTTTACCTTTTGCCCTTTGTTGACAATAAATGTTAAAATGGCTGCATTCAAAAATGCAGTATCCGTGCGTTCCTGCACCTGAACACGAACGTTGGCATAGCCTTTTTCGATATAAAATTTTCGAATCCGTTCGCTGGCATTTTGTTTGGCGGCCTCGGTAATGACCTTATTTTTTACCAGACTGATTTTATCCTTGAGCTCCTTGGCATCATTATCCTTGACGCCTTTAAAATTATACTTCGATAAGCGGGGGCGTTCGGAGATTTGAAGAACCAGGAATATTTTATCTCCCTCCGTTTTTTCACTGTAGATTTCAATGTTGGCAAATAAATTCTGCTTCCACAAGTTTTGGATGGCTTTGGCAATTCTGGGCTCATTCGGCAGGCGGATTTTATCGCCTGGTGATAATCCTGAAATGGAAATGAGCAATTCTTCATCCAAAAATTGCGAACCTTCAACACGAATTCCACCGATGGTGTACTCGCTATTATTATTGAGGTAGTTTTGTTGTTTGTTCTTTTGCTTGAGTCCAATTTGAGCCTTGGTTGATAAGGTCATCATGGCAAGCAACACCATCACAGAGATTCGAATCATATTCATTTTAATGCGCATACGGACGGCGAATCTGCATTCACCGATAGATTATTTTAGGTTATCGAAGGAATTTGCCGGAGTTGTTCACTGATTTTTCCAAAACGTCTTTCGCGGTTTTGGTAGTTGAGAATGGCTTCATACAAGTTCTCTTTCCGGAAATCAGGCCAATGGGTATGGGTAAAATAGAGTTCAGCATAAGCCAACTGATATAACAAAAAGTTGCTGATACGATGTTCACCACTGGTTCGAATCATCAGTTCTGGGTCAGGAATTCCGGAGGTAGAAAGATAAGCCGACAATGTATTTTCATCAATGGCATCTGTTGACAATTTGCCTGAAACCACATCCTGACTAATCTGTTTAACCGCTCGGACCATCTCCCATTTCGCACTGTAACTCAATGCTAATATGAGGGTCAGCTTTTGGTTGGCCGATGTAAGTTGGATGGCTTCATTGAGTTCATCCACGCAAGACGCCGGGAGGCTATCCATATCACCGATCACCATCAATCGGACTCCGTTTTTATTGAGGCTCTCTGCTTCTTTACGAATGGTAGCTACCAATAATTCCATCAATCCGTTCACTTCCGACTCAGGACGTTTCCAGTTTTCAGTAGAAAATGCATATAAAGTAAGGTATTGTATCCCAATTTCCACGCACCCTTCCACACATTCACGAACGCTGATTACGCCATGTTGGTGACCAAATAAGCGGTCCTTACCCCTTTCCTTGGCCCAACGACCATTTCCATCCATAATGATGGCGAGATGCTTGGGTAATTTTTGTTTATCAATTAAGTCGAACATAGCGGCTTCTGAAAGCGAACAAATGTACAAAAATGAATTTTGAAGAGAAGTTAAAATCAGAGGGGTGACCGAGTTTAACACCACTTTCACAGATAAAATCGCCGCAACCCGCATCCATCAAGCATTTTGGCGATTTTTAAAATTTATTCAGGTCTTCTGGTTCTTAACGATTAACAGAAACGCCGCTTTCTACGTCTTGTATTTATCCAATTCTCCCTGCCGGCTCAGTTTTTAGATATGGGATTTTGGGTTATATTTGTTGATACTTCAAATGAGAAATGATATGATGAAAAGCTTGATTTGGGTTCTTTTCCCGGCCATTGTGATGGGCCTTTTTGCTTGTACCAAAGAAATCTCCAAAGATCTTCCCCTTCCTCTTGAAAGAGAGGAATCGGTTTTCATCAACACCGAAAATGGTAATTTAATGTGTTTTGAAGCCAATACTGGTTGTAAAAAATGGGAAGTGGTGATGCGGGGTGGTACAGACGGCGTTCCTGTTTTTCACAATAAAAAAATATTTCAGGTTACCGCTGATGGTTATATGTATACCATTGACCCCATTCGTGGTAAAATTGACCGCGAAACACAAATCAACCGCCTGAACCCCAGCAACTCTCTTTGTGTAAATGCGAATATGGTTTACTTTGCTGAAGACAGTTTATATGCTTATGATACCCTCCACAATAAAATGTGGGCTTTTAAAGAGGCCAATGAACCTTCTTTCTCCAGTTCTCCCAAGTATTTAAATGACAAAATATATGTCAGTGCAGGACCGAATCTGTATTGTATGAATTCAAGTGGTAGTGTATCCTGGAAATATGTGGCCATCGATGCCATTAATTCTTCGGTGAGTATTAGCAATGGCCTCGTATATTTTGGATGCGACGATGGCAAGGTTTATGCGCTGGACGCCTCCAATGGCAATGTCAAGTGGTCCTACGTAACGGGTGATAATGTTTACTCTTCGCCTGCGGTATATGGCGGTATGTGCTTAGTGGGTTCTGACGATTATTATATCTATTCCATTGATACCACTACCGGCCTTGAGCGCTGGAAATTCAAAACCAATGAGCGAATTAAATCTTCACCGGCCATTCATGAATTTACCAAAGCGGTGATCGTTGGTGGGTACGACTTTAATCTGTATGCTGTGAATCATGTGACCGGCGAACTGCTCTGGAAATATCCTTCTGCCAGTATTATTTTATCATCACCGGTGGTCTATGGAAATTACGTTTATTTCACCTCATTCGACCGTTATCTCTATGCCCTGGATGCAAGAGATGGACGTATTGTTTGGAAACAATTCCTCAGTGCCAATACCAAGAGCTCTCCAATGGTAGACGATACCAAAAAGCCGATTTATCCTGGCATTAGTGGGCATAGCCTTTATTAAAATCTTTTTCTTTTCGAGCATCTCGCGTCTCTTTTGCGGTTCACAAAATGAGCGAATACCCCTTTATCTGAATGTGGGTAACTGTTTGCGTGCTTCCCTTGATCCAGATTCTTTTTTACTCCACAATGGCATAAATTGCAGCTTTTCAAGATGGAATCGGGTATCAGAATCAAAGGCGCCAGGGTGCACAATTTAAAGAATATCAATGTAGATATTCCTCGCAATCAATTGGTGGTTGTAACTGGCGTGAGTGGCAGTGGAAAATCATCGCTGACGATGGATACCCTTTTCGCCGAAGGACAACGTCGGTATGTAGAAAGTTTAAGTTCCTATGCCCGGCAATTTATGAAAAGTATGCAAAAGCCGGATGTCGATTTGATTGAAGGACTTTGCCCGGCGATTGCCATTGAACAAAAAGTAAGTGCCCGCACACCAAGGTCCACAGTGGGTTCCATGACCGAAATGCTCGACTATCTCCGATTATTATTTGCCAAAGCCGGAAGGACTTTTTCGCCTGTATCGGGTGAGGAAGTTAGCAAACAAGATGTATCGGATGTGGTTCATGCCATTCAGAAGTTAGCTGCCGGAGCCAAAGTGCTGATGTTGGTTCCAATGGCACAGCACGCCGCCGGAAATCCCACCTACTATTTGAATGATCTATTGCAAAAAGGATATAGCCGCTTGTATGATATTCATTCAAAATCTTATTTTCAAATCGAAGATTATTTGCAGGAATCTGCTCCGGAAATTCCCGATTGGCAATCATGTTATATTCTCATCGATCGTATTGTGGTCAGGCATTTTGAACAAGATGAATTACATCGAATTGCAGACAGTATTCAAACTGCATTTGATGAAACACAGGGTGATGTTTACCTGGAAGTAGATGGTAAAAAAGTGCTTCATTTCTGCAATCGTTTTGAAAGAGATGGTATGCGTTTTGAAATACCTACCCCACAATTTTTTTCATCCAATAATCCGTATGGCGCCTGTCCGGAATGCGAGGGATTTGGAATGGTATTGGGCATCGACCCCGCATTGGTTATTCCGAACAAAAATCTTTCCTTATACGACGATGCCGTAGTTTGTTGGAAGGGCGATAAAATGGCGGAATGGAAAAAACATTTTATGCGCACCTACAAAGATCAATTTCCAGTACATAAACCCATCAAAGAACTAAGCAAAGAAATGTATGATCTCTTGTGGAATGGACAAGGGGGCATTCAGGATTTTTTTGACATGGTGCAAGAGAATTTATATAAAATCCAGTACCGGGTGATGCAGGCCCGTTATCGGGGTAAAACCTTATGTCATGCCTGCCTGGGGTCTCGAATTCGCAAAGATGCCTTGTTTGTGAAAGTACAGGGTAAACATTTCGGTGAATTGCTAGATATGCCTATCAGTCAGCTAAACGAGTGGCTCAATACCTTAAAACTGAACCAGCATGATGAACATATTGCGCGACGAATTCTTACAGAATTAAAAACACGAATCAACACCATGTTGGATGTGGGTTTACATTATCTTACCCTCAACCGAACGGCCAATACACTGAGTGGAGGTGAAAGTCAGCGTATACAGTTAACCCGCGTGATTGGAAGTAACCTCACAGATAGCTTATATATCCTTGATGAACCTTCTATCGGACTCCATGCACGCGATACCGAACGACTCATTCGGGTTTTACATAAACTGCGTGATTTGGGAAATACTGTTGTGGTTGTTGAACACGATGACCAAATCATGCGTGCTGCAGATTATATCATCGATGTTGGACCATTGGCTTCACATTTGGGTGGTGAAATTGTGGCGGCAGGCCCTTACAAAACTTTAATCAAAAACAAATCCAGTCTGACGGCTCAATACCTCAGCGGACAACGAAAAGTAGATGTACCTCATACACTCCGTAAACCAACTCATTTTCTGCAACTCACAGGAGGCCGACAACATAATCTGAAAGATGTTGAAGTGCAATTCCCGTTAAATTTAATTTGTGTGGTCACCGGTGTCAGTGGTTCAGGCAAAACAACTTTGGTTAAGCACCTGCTTTTCCCGGCTATACAGAATGCGAAAGGCGATTATTCCCAAAAACCGGGTGAAATGGATTCATTGAGTGGCGACCTTCAGCGTATTGAAGCGGTTGAATTAGTCGATCAAAATCCAATTGGAAAGTCGTCCCGTTCAAATCCGGTTACCTATATCAAGGCCTATGATGAAATCCGCAACTTGTATGCCTCAATCAAAAGTTCCAAATTACGGGGATATACACCCGGGCATTTTTCGTTTAACGTAGATGGTGGCCGTTGTGATCATTGCAAAGGGGAAGGAGAAACAGTTGTAGAAATGCAATTCCTGGCAGATGTACATTTGACCTGTGAAGTATGCAAGGGTAAACGTTTTAAAGAAGAAGTGCTTGAAATCACGTTTAAAGAAAAAAATATTTCTGAGGTATTAGACATGAGTGTAGATGAGGCATTGACTCATTTCGAAAATGAGAAAAAAATCAGTGATAAAATTCGTTTACTGGCTGATGTGGGTTTGGGGTATATCAAGTTGGGGCAGTCGTCGGATACTTTGAGTGGAGGGGAAGCACAGCGGGTTAAATTGGCTTCTTTTTTGGATAAAAGTTATCATCATAAAAAAATGCTATTCATTTTTGATGAGCCAACCACAGGATTGCATTTCCATGATATTCAAAAATTATTGGTATCCTTTCAGGCTTTGGTTGAACATGGGCATAGCATCATCATCATTGAGCATAATCCGGATGTTATTCGCAATGCCGACTGGATTATCGATATGGGCCCGGAAGGTGGGCAGGAAGGTGGGCATCTGGTGTATTCCGGCCCCATTGCCGGATTTCTGAAACAAAAAAAGGGATATACTGTTCAGTACTTGTAATTTGTTTCTTCTAATCACTTTTCAGAAGAAATTTATCAATCATAAGATAATCTGGATATGCTTTCAGGTCGCATTGGCATTACCCTTGTAAAATGATGAAGGAATCCAACAATCAGGCATTTAAAATCTGATAAATTTCCGGATAGTTTCTGCCATATCCATCATAGTCTAATCCATAGCCTACCACAAATTTATTCGGTATACTAAATCCGACATAATCGACCTCTACAGGGTATTGCAAGGCTTCGGGCTTTTGTAAAAGGGTGCAGATTTTAACCGTATTCGGATTTTGTTTGAGTAGCGCCGGCAAAAATGCAGTGAGCGTCTTTCCGGTATCTACGATATCTTCTATAATCAATACCTCTTTGCCATTGAGGTCTTCTTCCAAACCAATCGCCGTGATGACGGTTCCGGTAGATGAAGTGCCTTTGTATGAGGCCAGTTTAATGAATGAAATGGCAGCCGGGATTTGAATTCGTTTAAATAAATCAGCTGCAAAAATGAAGGACCCGTTTAAAATACCTAAACAAAGGAGTTCCTTTCCGGCATAATCCTGACTGATTTCTTCAGCCATCGCCTCGATACGTTTCTGTATATCCTGTTCGCTGATATAAGGAACAAATTTTTTATCCAATACCTGAATCTCCATGTTTATTTCTTTTTTACAGATGACTTTGATTTCGCATCTTTTGGATTTCCTTTTGTTTTTGAAGCATCTTTTGAAGTGGATTTGCCTTTTGACTCCTTACCTGCATTTTTAGCCGATGAAGTCTTATCTTTTTTGGCATTCCCTTTCGATGAGCTTTCTTTTTTGGCACCCGGCTTTTCGATTGCTTTTTTGCTGGTATTTTTAGCTGAGGTCGTTTTCTCTTTGGCTGTCTCTGCTTTTTTAGGTTGACGCTCAATACCTGTTTTGGTCACTTTCACTTGTGCGTTTTTACCTTCTTTGGTTTCAGCGGCCGGTGTTGACTTCTGCTGGGTTTTGGTTTCCTGTGCAGGAGGTTTTACACCCACAGTAGGTGTATTGACCGGTGCAGTTATTACTTTTTTTGCCTGACGCGGTGGAAGAGGTTTATAGACAACCGGATCAAATTTTTGTTTCAGGGCTTTGACACTATCGCTCACACCAGCCTCGTTATAAGTACGTTTAGGCATTTCAGGCTCTATTGGCTTGACTGGTTCAGGAATAGGCTTTTCGGCAGGAACTACCGCAGGTGCTTGGCCATAGGAAATGCTCACTTGTTTTTCCTGTGTTTTCACCGGCTCAGGAATATTGGATCGTCCTTCCAATAAAAGTTCCACTTTACGAGCCTTTTCGGGGTCAATGATATCCGGATTTTCTGGCATTGTTGGTACAATAGCCACCGGTTCCGCCGGTTTAGGTGTATCAATCACGATAGTCTCTTTCACCGGTATTACGGCCGGTGCAGTTTCGGTTTTAATTGCCTGAATTTGAGGTTCTTCGGGCTTCACTTTTTCAGGCATTGGAGCTACCACTTCTACTACTACCGGTGTTGAGACTTCTACCACCGGATTTTCGCTATTTTGTTTTTCAACCGCTACAACCGCTGGCCTTTCTACCTCCTTAACGGGTTCTTCTACCTTTGGTTCTATTCGCACAGGTGCTTCGGTGGCTTTATTTTCTATGGGCTGAACAGCTGGTTTTACGGGTCGGTTTTCGGCGAGGGTATTCAGAAATTTGGGTTTCAGTTTGGGCGTATCGTACGCTTTATACTGCAAAGCCAGTTTTTCACCGGTTTCTGGTTCCTGTCCTTCGGTAAGATTATTGAAGAGATACAAATTCTCCAGAAGTATGGCTTCCTTTTGGGCAATCATATGCATGGTTTCGCCGGCCTTTACAATATGAAATTCTTCGGTACCTGTTTTCCGTTTCTTTTCGGTGAATACAAACATATCATATTCCAGCGGTGCATCATTGAGTTCATTTAAAACCAGCAATCTTGGATACCGAATATTCCATTCCATGGCGCGATCGAGTAGCATATCACCTCGTTTGGCCCAAAATCCTTTGAGTCCTTTGTAGGTATTAAAAGCCGGATCATCTCTGCGAGTCATGGTGGTTGCATCTCCATCGGGTACACGCTCTCCAACTGTTGCAAATACCTTGGTTTGTGCTTCGTAGGTGAACTGTTGCAAATTGTATTTTTCAACCAAATCAGTGAGGCGTTTTACATAGAGGGGATTGGTTGCGTACCCTGCACGTTTCAGACCACTGGCCCATCCTTTATAATCAGTTACATCCAAATCAAATAAAAATGCGTAGCGGCTGCCTGCGCGTAAAAAGTTGGAATGATCTAAGTAAGATTGTTCTGCACTACTATACTTCCGAAAACACTCCTGTTTGGCATCATCATCGTGTAAAATAGTTTCGCCGGTCCAGGTAGTTTTGCACTTAATGCCGAAATGGTTATTGCCTTTGGTTGCCAATTCACTTTTCCCAACTGCGCTTTCGTGTATTCCCTGAGCAAGCGTAATAGCCGCGGGAACACCTGTACGAACCTGTTCATCAACAGCCAGTTTTTTGTAGGTTTCAATGTATTGCATCACCTCATCATCGTCCTGTGCCTGACTATTCAAAGAAAGAAACAAACATGACAAGCAAAAAAAGATTTTGGTTGCTTGCAGGTGAAAAAGGCGGAAATCAACAGATATCATATTGCTCTGTGGTGTTTAGGTTCAGCAGTTTTATTTTTTTCGCGAGATCATGATACCATCCCGCACAGGCAAAAGTACATTTTCCAGTCGGGTATCACGACTGATTTTTTCGTTATACGCATGCATAGCAAGTGCATTTTTGCCGGCGCTTGCAGTATCCAATACATCTCCGTGATACAACACATTATCGGCAAGGATAAATCCTCCGGGTTTGAGTTTGTCAATCACGGCATCAAAATATAAGCTGTAATTCACTTTGTCTGCATCTATAAACACCAGGTCAAAATCATACAATAAATGTGGAATCGTTTCGGCAGCCTTGCCTACGATCAAATCAATTTGTGCAGCATAGGGTGAAGCACGAATGTATTCAGCCGCTATGGCCGCTTGTTCTTCATCCAGTTCAATAGTGATGAGTTTCCCTTCCGGTTTTAAACCTTCTGCCAAACACAATGCCGAATAGCCTGTAAAAGTGCCAATCTCCAAAATAATTGAAGGTTGTAGCATTTTACTAATCATCGACAACAAGCGCCCCTGCAAATGACCGGACAGCATGACGGGCAAATTGGTTCTTAAATGAGTTTGGCGATTGAGTTGATGAAGCAGTTCAGGTTCTGCACTGCTATAGGTTTCACAATATTGATGAATCTCTTCGGAAGTGAGATGGTGCATGTATGATATTTAGCGTTTTTTCGAAAAAACAAAGAGTAAGAAAAAGGTAATCAGCCCATTGATGATCAACAATTCAATACCGATTTTATAGCCGCTAAAAATACGTTGCGATACGCTAAGAAGTTGTTCAGCGAAGCCTCCCTGCCATGTTAATTTTTTTATAAACCATTCCGCATTATTGATTACATCTATCAATAAGGTCAGCAAAGGCGCTGCAATACAGATGGGCAATACTGCCGAATCACGGATAGATCGTTTGGTGAGGATACCGAATGCAAACAAGCCCAGCAACGGACCATAAGTATAACCGGCCAGTTTCAGAATCACATCTATGATCGATTTATCGTCAATCCATTTAAAAACCATGGTGCAGATAAAAAAGATGAGGGCAAAAGTGAGATGCACCGTCAGTCGGGTGCGTTTTCGTTTTTTTTCATCCAGGGCCTCGTTGCGTTGGATACCCAGAATATCAATACAAAATGCAGAGGTGAGTGCAGTTAATGCGCCATCTGCACTTGGAAACAATGCAGAAATCAATCCAATAATAAAGAGGATAGAAACACCGGCCGATAAATATCCGTTCAGGGCAATGGCCGGAAACAAATCATCGCCCTTAATATCAATTTGATGTTGTTGGGCATAGAGGTATAAACAGCCCCCGAGAAAAAGAAACAAAAAATTGACGAATAAGATCACGGTCGAAAAGGTCATCATATTTTTTTGCGAGTCGCCGAGTTTTTTCACACTGATATTTTTTTGCATCATTTCCTGATCCAAACCCGTCATGGCGATCGTAATAAAAGCCCCACCTAAAATTTGTTTCAGAAAAAATCCGGGTGCTTTCGGATCGAAATTAAACACCCGGGTGAGTTGCTGATCCTGCATCTTTCCCAAACTGGCCGCAAAGCCTTCCCCAAATTGTTGTTGAATGGCAATAATACAAATCACGAGGCCAAGCAACATAAAGGTGGTTTGCAAGGTATCCGTATAAACGATGGTTTTTACACCCCCTTCAAAGGTGTATAACAAAATGAGTAGCAAAATCACAAAGGCTGTTACCCAAAAAGGAATACCCATATTATTGAGTATAAACAACTGCAAAATATTGACCACCAGATACAACCGTGCTGTTGCCCCTAAAGTGCGTGAAATAATAAAATAAAAAGAGCCTGTTTTATAGGCCCGCATCCCAATTCGCTCTTGCAAATAGGTATAAATCGAAGTCAACTGCATCCGGTAATACAAGGGCAATAAAATATAGGCAACGGCAATATATCCCAGAAAGTAACCGATTACGACCTGAAAGTATTGAAATCCGGAAGAGCCAACGGTGCCGGGTACACTCACAAAAGTAACCCCACTTAAAGAGGTTCCAATCATCCCAAATGCCACCAGCATCCAGTTTGAATTGCGATTACCAATAAAGAATGATTCGTTGTCGCTGCGCCTCGATGTAAAATAGGCTACAATCAGCAACAAGGCGAAATACGCCATGACAAATCCCAGAAGTAAAGCAGATGACATAATGAATTGATTCGGGTAAAAGTAGAAAACTTTTTCCAACCCCAATATCTATTTTATGCCCTCTGTAAATACAATCCTCAGCGCTACTAATACCGATTCAACTCAAATTTGCGAATCAAGAAAACACTATCTAACTTTAGTTATTAGGAAAAAGTAATATCCTAGCATGGCCATTTTCGGCCTTTGCTCTTTTGACGTGAAGAAAAATTTGAAATCGAGCGTAGCCTGCTTCCGGCTGTTCGAAGCCGCAGCCTAAGCGAAGGCAAGTTTCGGAAGTAGGCCGCTCGATGAGAATTTTTAAAACCAATTCCAACGAAAAATAGTCGAATGACTATTTGAGTTGTGAAGTGGTTTATGCCGAGACAATTTGTGTTTAGTCCAATCAAAATTGGACTATTACAGAAATGGATTCGGTATTAGTCTAAAGAGCAACAGCCTTGAATTTTTGGCTCCACCTTTTGTTTTGATTTCATGCCGTAGCAGTATTTGTTTAGCCTGAAGAATTCAGGTTATTACAAATACGCTAACGGTACAAGACAAAAGGTGGAAAAGAAGAATGAT
>JBMOFV010000016.1:0-57855 GCA_049318705.1 Chitinophagaceae bacterium | reverse complement strand
ATTTGTGTTTAGTCCAATCAAAATTGGACTATTACAGAAATGGATTCGGTATTAGTCTGAAGAGCAACAGCCTTGAATTTTTGGCTCCACCTTTTGTTTTAAGACAAAAGGTAGAAAACAAGAATGATCGCGATATCCGACTTAGGAAAACAGGGGCTGATTTTACGATGTTAGAATTACAAGCGAGGTTCATAAAAATAATACATCATCTATTGATTTAAAACTTGTTACGGTATGTTACAGAGATTGTAATTATAAATTAGTCCAAAACAATTTACAATTACACAATGGCAATGCCGATATAGTTTGAAAATAGTCATATCAAGCGAAGCGAAGATTGGACTATATTGAAAACATAATCGGCATTACTTTAAATTTTTGCTTAAAGACTTTTACACTGGTATTACGCACAGGTATCAAAAACCTTTTTGCCGCCATAAAAAAAGCTGCCACGAAAAAGTGACAGCTTTTGTTTGAAGATAAAATTCAATTTAGTTGGTAAAAATAATTCGAATCATTCCGTTGCCAGACTGAATACCTTGGGTTGTAACCGGGCTGCTAAGCGTACCAGTTCCGGAAGTTCCACCAGCCCCGCCACCACCGGCGCCTTTGTCGTTGCCTGAACAACCTGAAGTTCCGGCAGAACCACCACCACCACCGCCGCCGCCGATCAAACCGCCGCCGCCGCCGCCGCCGCTAGGATCGGAGTGTGTAGAAAAACAACAACAAGTTTGTCCATTTCCGCCGGCTCCTCCTTGCAGGGCAATACCAACACCTCCGTCGGCACCTAAAAAGCCACCACATCCAATACCTTTCAAACCACCAGCTGAACCGATCGCACCTTGGCCGGCACCTGCAAATCCACCGGAAGTAGTCGCATCGGTTCCATTACCACCATTACCGCCGCCGCCATTACCGCCAACACCACCTGCTACTGGTGCTTCACAGCCAACACCACCACCGCCACCGCCGCCGCCAGCAACGATAAGGGGATTTAATAAGTTATCCATGATATAAGATGCTCCACCGCCACCGCCACCGCGGCCATTCGCTCCTGGCGCACCACCATTACCGCCTCCACCAAAACCACCAATATGATCGGTTGGACTTTGCCCAACAACAGCGGTAAAAGTTTGCCCACTTGTAACGGCTAATTCGCCCTTCGCATAGGCGCCAAAACCACCGATACCCCCTGCGGAACCACCGCCAGTACCACCTTGTGCACCATAACACTCTATTGTTGCTATAGTGTATCCAAACGGAACTATAATCGTTTGGTTAGAGCCAGTATATGCCAGTACGAGAGTGTCCGGTTGTAAGACACACATTGGTTTCCATATTGTACCTGTATAAGAAAACAGACATTCCGCCGTAGAGTTATAAACCGTTAAACCGGCAACAGGCGAGGCAATGGCCAACAATTGTGCTTCGGTCATAACAGGTGGTAGGAAACCCTGTGTAGTTGATTTCACTTCCAATAAAGCACTTGAAGGAACTGCACTTGAATTAATACCCACGTTACCATTCGATTGAATTTTTACGCGGGTTATATTATTCGTTCCCAAATTTAAATCTGCGTTTTCCCGGTTAATGACAGCTGCAGCATTTCCTGTTGTAAGAATTTCCAATCCATCTGTAGCAGTATGCCCTGTCGTATTATTGGTTAATTTTAAATCCATCGAAGTGCCATCCGTATTGTTCATATGTACATTTGAAACCGGGGTACTACTTCCGCCAATACCTACATTTTCGCTGGTAAAATCGGCATGGAATTTTAATTTACTCGTTCCACCTTTAAACAAGCTGATACCGATATTTCCTCCTGAGCTGATTAAGAATCGACCTAATCCGTCATTGGGATTCACACCATTGTTTCCGAAGGCCAATAAATTGGCATAAGGGTATAGTGTAGTGACACCTGCATAACCACCTGCATAAGCACTACCATATTTGGTAAAGGTGGCATATGAATTAGTGCCATTATTATACATCGTAAACCGGCCGGCACCCGTTGTACTGCGGTTTTGCATGCGTAAATGTTCTTGAATCACCGCGGCGTTATGATCAATATGAACCTTTGCTGCCGGGTTAGTGGTGGCAATACCAATACTGGTTCCATTGTCAAAAATCTGGGAGTTGATTTCAGCGGTACTGCTTCCGCTTGCATCAAATTTTGACAAATAATGTTGGTTACCTGCACGACTCCCTCCGGTATTTTTTGCCATGCCTGCTTTTTCTGCGTAAATCGCATAAGGCACGCTGAGCAGTTGAGTTGTACCGGCATCCGTGAATTGTGAACCGCCCTGTGGGTCAATTGACACGCGAATATACTTATTGCCGGTTTCCCACTTCACGGTGTTCATTTCGCCAACCGTGGCCTCCCCTTCGCCAATTTTTAAGGTATACAAACCAAATTCATTGGTCGTTACCAACTGGGTTTCTTCGTACTCTGGTACAGTTGCGTCCTGGGTAGGTAATACGCTCAATTTGAGCCGCATGGTTTTCCCGCTCATAGGATTGCCTTTGGTATCGCGGGCAATGCCCTGGTAATTAAATTTCTGTGGAACCTGTGCCCACAGTAATTGAGTGCATAGCAACAAAGCCATGACCATTTTGAAAGTCAATAGTCGTTTCATTCAGGTAGAGGGTTTTAATTAAAAAAAGGTGATGTTGTTTGTAGTTGATTAGCGCATTTTTTGCACTTTGAATGAAAATTTTTGCGCACCGGCAATGTCAAGCGACAAATAATAATTACCTGCGGCCAAGGTACTGAGATCCAGTGTGATCAATAACTGGCCTGCAGCATATTGACGTTGATCACGCAGAATCACTTTACCACTGGCGTCAAATAATTCATATCCCACTGCAGCTTCCTTTTCAAGAAGGGTCGAAATATTTAGTTCGCGATCAGTAGGATTGGGGTAAACTTTTATATCATCCAGTTTAATGCCGGAAATGCCGTCGCCTGTGTTGCCTGATGCAGAAACAGAGGTAGGTTGCAATAAACCCTGGGTAACGATAATATTGGCGTTGCGTTCGGTGCTCACTAAAGTCATTTCTCCAATGGAGTAATCGAAGGTCATACCGTTAATCTTTGCAGAATTGCCGGCCACATTTAAGGTGGATTGTGCTTCTGCTGAGGCCGCACCTAATATCAGGAACGCCATCAAAGCGTTTCGGAAAGTGAAGAGAATTTTTTTCATGGTTGGTAATTTGAAGACAAGATAATTGTCCATTTTCAAATTTCAAAGTTGAAACTCATTATATTTTAATCATGAATCCGTTATTGAGGATTACAAAACAATGTTTTGAAGGATATGATCTTTTCCGGGGTAGTCAAAGGTGTAATGCAATCCCCGACTTTCTTTCCTGAATTGAGCGCTTTTAACGACCAAATACCCGACGGTTATCAGGTTACGCAACTCGCACAATTGGGGTGAGAGGATGGTTGTTTTATACAATTGTTCCGTTTCTTCATGCAAAAGATCCAATCGACGCAAAGCTCTTTGTAAGCGGACATCGCTCCGCACAATACCCACATAATCACTCATGGCCATTTGAATTTCTTTAATGCTTTGGGTAATCAGAATCATTTCGTTGGGTGCAGAAGTACCTTCAGCATTCCAGTCAGGAATCCCATGTTCAAACGCAATATGGTCTATGATATCGACACAATCCTGGGCTGCGCGATGCCCAAATACCAAAGCTTCCAGTAAGCTATTACTTGCCAGGCGATTCGCGCCGTGTAATCCGGTACTGGCAGCTTCCCCACAGGCATATAAATGATGAATGGAAGAGCGGCCCATCGCATCTGTTTTAATTCCTCCACAACTATAATGGGCAGCAGGTGCAACAGGAATTAACTGTTGTGAAACATCGATACCAATACTCAAACATTTTTCATAAATATTGGGAAAATGGCTTTTGAAATTTTCAATCGACATATGCCGGCAATCCAAATACACATGTTCATCTCCCAAAATTTTCATTTCGTTATCAATGGCGCGCGCCACGATATCACGGGGTGCCAATGATTCGCGTTCATCATAACGGTTCATAAAATCTTCCCCCTGACTATTTCGCAAGATAGCCCCATCACCCCGAACAGCTTCCGTAATCAGAAAAGCCTGCCCAAATCGTTTGCCGGGTTCAAAAAGGGCAGTAGGATGAAATTGAATGAACTCCATATTTTCAATCCGGCCTTTGGCACGATAAACCATGGCAACCCCATCGCCGGTGGCTATTTTAGGATTGGTGGTTGTGCGGTAAACCTGTCCGCAACCCCCACTGGCCAACATCGTCACCTTGGCTAAAATTTTTTCGGTTTGAAGGGTCTCCAGATTTAACACATATACTCCATAACAGGTAATATCCGGAGTCGATTTGGTCACCAATAAACCTTTATGATGCTGGGTGATTAAATCGACCACAAAACAATGATCGATGATTTCGATATTAGGGACGGCATGCGCTTTTGCCAATAATGCGCGTTCAATTTCTTTGCCGGTTACATCTTTATGATGAAGAATTCGATTTTCGGAGTGGCCACCTTCTTTCCCTAGTTTATAACTGCCATCAGCGGCCTTGTCGAATTCAGTGCCCCATTCGATGATTTCCTTTAAACGCTCCGCCCCTTCACGAACCACAATGTCTACAATCTCAGGACTGCATAATCCATCCCCGGCTGTAAGGGTATCTTCAATATGCTTTTCAAAACTATCTTTATCCGGATTAAACACAGCGGCTATACCACCCTGAGCATATTTGGTATTGGTTTCTTCCTCGAATGTTTTGGTTAAAACCATTACTTTCAATCCTGGTTTTGCCAACGCGGTTTTTAAGGCAAAAGTTAATCCTGCAATGCCCGAACCAATCACCAATACGTCTGTTTGCATAACTTCATTTAAGGATTCAAAGATACAAGTCAACAGCCATCTGCACACAACCATATCCGAAAAGGTAAACAAGCACAATATCACTTATATTTGCCCTGCATCCGATGCTGTTAGTCGCTGATTAAAAGTGATTCGAATGTTCTAACGTAGACTCTTTATGAAAAAATTTCTGTTCGTTTTGTTTTGTACGGTCTGTTGTATGATTGGTCAGGAATCTATCTTCGCACAAACCAAAAAAGGCAAGTACATTCCCACCAAATTTGATACCATTAAAAAAGTAGTGCCACAACAGGTATATGGTAATCCAAAAGCACAACGCAGGGCCGACTCCTTAGCCAGAATTAAGGATTCACTGGATCGATTGGCCGTAGAAGCACAAAAACAAGAAGAAGCCCGATTGGCTGAAATTCGCCGAAAGGAAGAAGCACAGCGTCAGCAAAACAATAGGGCTGAACAAAAAGCTGAAACCACAAAATCAGGAAAATCAAATAAAAAGGAAAACCGCAAAAAACAGGTTAATGAGGCTGAAAACCGAAAGGCTTTGGAAGAAAAAGCCCGACTCAATCAAATGGCTGAAGATGCTGCGGCTGAAGCACGTAAACGTAAACCCTTGCGCAGCCAGTGGACCTTGGAAGACTGTGTGCTTTATGCTAAGGAAAATAATTTGAGTGTGGCAGAAAACGCACTGAATGAACGTTTGGCGAAATTGCTTCTGGAACAAAATAGAGTCAGTCGTTTACCCAATATCAACGCCGATTTTTCACTCGGTGAAAGTTATGGCCGTTCGATTGATCCTACATCCAACCAGTTTGTGACCAAAGGGTTTTTGTACAATACCACAGGGCTCTCTTCTCAGGTTTTAGTGTTTGGTTGGTTTCAGAAAAAATATCAAATCGAACAAAGTCAATTGGATTTGTATGCATCCGAATACGCCTTTAAACAACTCAAGGAGGATATTGCTCTAAATGTGGCAACCGGATTTTTAAGGGTACTCCTTGCCCGTGAACAAGTACGTATCAATGAGGTGCAATTAAAAGCCGATCAGGAGCAGTACGAGCAAACCCAAAAATTTGTACAAAGTGGCAAGTTGCCGGAATTAAACGCAGCCCAAATGCTGGCGCAGGTTTCGAGTGATAGTGCCGCATTGTTGGGTGCAGTTACCAACGAAAAAATCGCTTTGCTGCAATTAAAAGCACTGATGAATTTGAGCTTTGAACAACCCTTCGAAATCATTCTTCCGGATTTAAACATGGCCGGTTTAACAGGCCCCGGAGGCTTACCGAATCCCGATGAAGTTTATGCCACCGCTCTGCAACAGCAGTATCGCACCAAGGTGAATCAACTTAAATTGTTGTCGGCTAAAAAAATGCTGGATATCGCCAAAGCACAGCAATACCCGCAACTATCCATTTTTGCAAATCTTGGAACCAATTTTTCTTCCAATGTGAAGGATATCACTGGTCAGCAATATCTGGGAGAGGTGTCCCTCGGAAATATCAATATTGCAGGAAGTAGTTATGCGATTACTCGTCCTGACTACTCCTACGAAACCCGCACGAGGCCATTTTTTACGCAGTATGGCGATAATATCCGGGCAAATGCTGGGCTGAGTTTGAGTATTCCCATTTTTAATGCGTATGCTGCCAGAACCAATATTCAAAAAGCTAAAATTGGATTGGTAAGCCAGCAAATTGCAGCTGATAATGATAAACTGAAATTACGTCAGGATATCCTCACCGCCTATGAAGAAGCCAAAGCCGCTGCCCAAAAATATGTGGCCACCCGCCGCAGTGAAGAGGCTTCGAAACGTGCATTTAATTTTGCCGTAAAACGCTTCGAAATAGGGATGATTAATACTTACGAATACACGGCTACACAGTCTGCTTTGTACAATGCCAGTTCCTCCGTTTTGTCGGCAAAATATGACCTCATCTTCAAACTGAAGGTGCTGGATTATTACATGGGAAATCCTTTAAAACTTTAAATCCAAGAAAGCCTGTAGGCGATTAAAAAGCAATTATGAAAAAAACCTTACTATGGATATTAATCGCACTCATTGCATTTAGTTTATTACTGTTCGGCCTGATTAAATCCGGGGTCATGGGCAAAAATAAAGGCACTAAAGTGGCGGTCGAAAAGGTGGCATTGCATGATATCATTGAAACGGTTTCAGCCAGTGGAAAAATATATCCTGTTGCAGAAGTTAAAATCAGTCCGGATGTTTCGGGCGAAATTACGGAGTTGTTTATCGAAGAAGGGGATAGTGTGAAGAAGGGGCAAATATTAGCCAGCATCAATTCTACCACCTATAAAAGCATGGTGAGCCGGGCCAATGCGCAATTGAATCAAACCCGTTCCAGTGTGAGCAATGCGAATGCCGTAACACAGCAAGCCAAGGCGCAACTGGATCAAGCCACTGCAACCTATAATCGCAATAAAGAACTATACGACGATCAGGTAATCAGTGCAGCAGAATTTGAAACGGCTTTGGCTGCTTTTAAAACAGCACAAGCGAATTATAAAGCATCGACTGAAAGCATTCGTGGAAATCAGTTTGGCGTTGCCAGTGCTCAGGCCAATGTGAGTGAGGCCGTTCAAAACCTTCGTAAAACCACCATCTATGCACCGATGACCGGGATAGTTTCAAAATTGTTTGTCAAAAAAGGTGAGCGGGTCGTAGGAACCATGCAAATGGCCGGAACTGAAATCATGCGTGTGGCCGATATGAGTAAAATGAAAGTGGATGTGGAAGTGGGTGAAAATGATATTCAAAAAGTGAAATACGGCGATACGGCACAAATTGAAGTGGAGGCCTATCCCAACCGTAAATTCAAAGGATTGGTGGTGCAAATTTCTCAATCAAGCACTGCAACAGGACTTCAACAAAACATTTCCTCGCTCACCGATCAGGTGACGAATTATACCGTAAGTATCGAAATCATTCCTGAAAGCTATGCCGATTTGTTATTAAAAGATACCCGCCATTTTCCGTTTCGACCGGGTATGTCGGCAACGGTTGAAATCCGAACAAAATATAATCTTCAGGTGCTTGGTGTTCCAATCAATGCCGTAACCACCCGCGAAGAAGAAGATAGTGTCAGCAAGTCTGATGAAATAAAAGAATATGTTTTTGTGGTTCAGGATGGAAAAGCATTATTGAGAGTGGTAAAAACAGGTACCCAGGACAATGAATACATTGAAATTTTGAGCGGCTTAAAAAACGGAGAAGAAGTCATCATTGCACCATTCAGTGCGGTAGCCCGTGTGCTTAAGGATAAGGATAAAGTACAAATTGTACCGAAGAAGGAATTGTACGATAAAAAGAAAGAAGAATTACAGGAAGAATAACACGCACGCTATCGTACACGAAGGCTGTTTGATTTTTTACTGGCCTTAATGGCCGGGATAAAGGAGGCCAGCATGGCTAGAAATAGAACGGTACTATAAATCAATACAAAATCCTGGGCCTGAATATCAACGGGATAAGCTTCTATCAGGAAAGCCCCATCTTGTCCTAATTTGATCCAACCGAACGTCTGTTGTCCCCATAATAGAACCAATGCCAATATACTCCCGATACCCGCGCCGATCATGGCCATCAACATACCGGTGAGAAGAAAAATATTTCGGATTTGACGTTTATTCATACCCATAGCCTGAAAGATGGCGATGTCTTTTTCTTTCTCAATCACCAGCATCGACAAGGAGCCAATAATATTAAATGAGGCAATGATCAGCATCAGGGTTAAAATGGCAAATACTGCCCATCGTTCACTTTGCATAATAAAATAGAGGGTTCGGTTTTGCTCATATCTTGTTTCAATTTTAAAATCAGAAGCTCCGGGAAGTTGTTGTAATTCTTTTTTGGTTTCGTCAGCTAAAGTATAATCATGGAGTTTTAATTCGATGGCACTCAGCTGCCCGTTTTGCCCGGTAAGCGCTTGTACTTGATCTAAATGCGTAAAGGCATATTGCTGATCAATTTCTTCCTGAAGCATGTAGATACCACTCACCATAAAAAGTTGGGTATTGTATACCGAAGTCGGATCAATTTGCAAACCAATAGCTTCTTTACGAAATGAATAACAGAGTAATGGCAGCCCGGATTCTTCGTTGGCTGCTAAACGATTGGAAAGTCCCAAACCAAGTACCAACGGTGGATGGTGCTGGGAATCTGCTTCGGGTAAACTGCCATACTTGATTTTTCGACTAAAATGGGTGCTTAAATCATAAGTCCGGTCAATGCCTTTTAAGGTGGCAATCACCTGATTCTCATCAAAATTTAATAAGACTTTTTCTTCGAGGGTATGACTGCAAGCGTCAACATTGGGGATGGCTTGAATTTGTGCTTCAAAGGAAGGACTTAAAGCAAATGTTTTACCAACCTTGGCGGTGATTCGGATATCCGGATAAAAATCGGAATACAACTCTTTGATAAACGATTCAAAACCATTGAATACAGAAAGCACAACCAACAAAGCCGCAGTGCCAACAGCCATTGCCAACATACTGACCCAGGCAATTAACTGGATCGCCTGAGTAGATTTTTTACCCCATAAATAACGCCAGGCGATTTGAAATATCATGGGCGGTGAAATTACATCATTTTGTCGTTGATGAAAGTGTTGGGTTCGAAGCCTATCTGCCAGAACCGTCCAAAATCTTTTTGTGCGCCCTGACAAAGCAGGCTATATTTGTCCTTATTCAATATACAAAAATTCGTAACCATGGGATTGTTTTCATTTATTAAAGAAGCAGGAAAAAAGATTTTTAAAAGTAAAGAAGAAGAGGAAAAAGACCAGCCGGGTGTTCAGGCAGATGTTATTGCAGCCAACCAAAAGGCAGCAGTACGAGCTTATATCGAAAAGGTAGGACTCAATATCAGCAACTTCGATTTTACCTTGGACGGCAATGGCAAACTCACCCTGACCGGTGAATGTGCTACTCGAGCCGATTTTGAAAAGGTGGCACTTACGGCAGGAAATATTGCCGGTGTAGCAGAGGTTGATAACCAAATGAGTATCGCTTCAGAAACTGCTCACGAAGAAAAAGAAAGTAGCTATTACACCGTTGAGGAAGGCGATAGTTTATGGAAAATTGCTGTTGCAAATTATAACGACGGCAATAAGTACCCTGTTATTTTTGAAGCTAACAAACCGATGATCAAGGATGCTGATGAAATCTACCCCGGACAAGTATTGCGCATTCCGGCATTGGATGAGGCCCAGGCTTAATCGTTGTTCAAATATTTTTTTAAGAATCCCGGTGTTCGCTTCACCGGGATTTTTTTATGCAAATATCTCATTATCCTGATTGCATACATTGAGACCGTTGCAAAACCTCAGTAAATCAACTAACAAGTCATTTGGCTTCAAATTTCTGCGTTACTTTAAATTTTTCATCCGCTCATTATCAGCAAGATAAATCGCAAATCAAAAATTTAAAAAGCCTTGAACTTTTTTGCCAAATGACTTTTGCTACGGTCTCACATTTTTCAGAAAGCCTTCATTTAGTCTTCAACAAACAAGAATCTGGGTATCTTTAAATCATGAAAAAAGGCACCTCCATTCTGTTCAGCATGTTTTTGTTGGTCCAAATGACACAGGCCCAGACGTATTTGCCCTTACCCAAAAATACCGGGCGATGGCTCGAAACAATTTACAGTCCCATGGGTCCGGCATACAATAAGTCGTACACTATTTTTCAAAAGGATACAACCACTTATTCGTTGGCAGGACATCCCTATCGAAAATTTGAGCACATTGCGGATACCTTTTACAATACGGCACAACTACAAAGTGCAGCCTATTTGTTTGATGATAGTACCAACCAAAGAATTTATGCGTATACCCTGGGTAATGAAATTCTGCTGTACGATTTTTCGAAAAATGTGGGAGATACGATCCGGAATTTATATTGTGCGCCTGGAAGCACAACGGCCGCTGTTGTAGATTCAATAAACATCCAAAATTTTCATGGAATCAATCGCCAAGTATTTTATTTGAGTGATACCGCTTCTTCACCCCAGCAATCTGTTTGGATTGAAGGCATTGGATCGGAGGATGGACTGTTAAAGAATGTCCGTTGGTGTCAGCCGCCTGACCCTGTTCATGAATTGATTTGTGTGCATCAACAACAAACTCAGCTTTATGGTAGCACATGCGATTTTATTTTTCTTTCAGTGGATGACCCGGAATCATACTGGCAGCAATGGCAAGTGAAACAGAATCCGGTGAGAGATGGAGAAATACATTTGTCTTATCCTGAACATGCCGAATTTGAATTTTCACTTACAGATACACAAGGCAAAATTTTACTTCGCGGCAAAGAAGGTTCTATTTCCGTGCATCATCTACCCAACGGGGTGTACTTTCTGCAGATAAGACACGCAGATCGTCAACATTCCTTTAAAGTGATTTTACAGCACTGATACCGCTTTGCAACAAGAAGAATTATTCTCGTGAATTCCCTATTTTTGGAGCGTTTAAAGGTTCGTGAAAAAAGTCAAATACTACTACAGCACCAAGACCCAGCAGTTTGAACCTCTTCAATTGCCTTGGTGGAAATGGGCACTCCGAATTTTCGGCATCTTGTCGGCAATACTCGTAAGTGCAGCGATTATTGTCGCCCTTGCTTTTCGTTATCTTCAATCGCCCAACGAAAAACGAATGAGTATGCAATTGAATCAGTTGCAGGAACGATATGATGTATTGCGCAAAGATTTAAGGCAAGCTCAAGATGACTTAAAGCAATTAGAAAAAAGAGACAATGAGGTTTATCGGGTCATTTTTGAAGCTGACCCTTTGCCTGATCAGGTGAGAGCGGGAAATATAAAAATTGATGAAAAGGAATTGGATAAAAAACTCTCTCCCCTGAACAATGAAGAACTGCTGAAGCAGTTGCAGCAAAGCATGGCTCGTTTTTATCAACGATTAAAAATTCAACAGCGGTCCTACGATACCTTGCAAAAATTTATTGAAAAGAAACAGGAAATGTTGGCCAGCATTCCTTCAATACAACCAGTTTCAAACCGACAGTTGGAAAGAATCGCATCCGGATTTGGTGTCCGCATTGATCCTATTTATAAAATATTGAAATTTCATGCCGGACTCGATTTTACAGCGCCCACCGGAACACCTGTTTATGCCACCGGTGATGGGGTGGTTGAAGCGGCTGATTATCAGGCGGGAGGATATGGCAATAATATCTGGGTCCGACACGGTTATGGATATCGAACACATTATGCGCATATGGTGAAACTGAAATCGGTTGTGGGTCAAAAAGTGCAACGGGGGGAGGTCATTGGCTGGGTCGGTAGCACCGGTAAGAGCACGGGGCCACATCTGCACTATGAAGTAGAGCGGAATGGTGAAAAAATTGACCCGGTACATTTTTTCTATAATGATTTGAAAGCGGAGGATTTTGACCGCATGGTAAAAATGGCGGAGGCGGGTAATCAGAGCTTTGATTAAGCTTCAGCCACTAAATCACCTCATGGAGCAGCTAAAGGCTATTTTTTCCTGTATTTTCTATGAATGTCAAGATTCTGTCATTAAATTTGCCCAACTTCAGGCTCAAACACCCGAAGTTGACCAAAAATGAGTACCATCAGCGCACAAAGACAAAAAATCCATCCGCACAAATTACTGATGTGGATAGCCATTGCCAGTATTTGTATGATGTTTGCCGGCTGGACTAGCGCCTTTATGGTGCGGAAAGCCCAAGGGAATTGGCTGATATTCACCATGCCTGTTTCTTTCTGGATTTCAACGGCTGTTATTCTTCTGAGTAGTTTTACCATGCATCTTTCTGTGAAAGCCTTTAAGGCCCGGGAGATGACCAAATACAAATCCTTGTTTGGCCTGACCGCGATGTTGGGTCTTGCTTTTATGATCTTGCAGTTCAGTGGGTTTTATGAAATGCATAGTGCCGGCATCACCCTGAAAAGCGTGGCTGAAGGCGTTTCGGGCAGTTTTATTTATGTCATTTCAGGCGTTCACTTACTACATATGTTGGGTGGAGTCATTGCCCTTCTTTTGGTGTTTTTAAGAAATCATTTCCGCACCCGAACAAAAGTTTACAGTTCCAATGGGCTGGAAATAATGGCCACTTACTGGCATTTTGTAGATGTACTTTGGATTTATTTATTCTTATTCTTTTTTATCAATCAAAAATAACAGCGATCTAGCATGAGTTCAGTAGCAATAGACAAAAAGAAGTCCTGGGGAGGCGGCCAAAGCCCGTTTAACCTGAGTTATGGTAAAATCATGATGTGGTATTTCCTCATGAGCGATGCCTTTACTTTTGGGGCTTTCCTGATTTCATACGGTACCACCCGTTTTTTTAGTAGTATTTGGCCAAATCCCAATGAAGTATTTGCTTCATTCCCTTGGTTTGCGCCGAATGGCGGTGCCCCAATGGCCTTTGTGAGTTTGATGACTTTTATCCTCATCATTAGTTCGGTGACGATGGTATTGGCCGTGCATGCAGGACATTGCCGCGATAAAGCCGGCGTAATCAAATGGATGGTTTGGACGATTATTGGTGGACTGGCATTCCTTTCTTGTCAGGCTTGGGAGTGGTGGCATTTAAATCATCATGGTGCCTGGTGGGGTTCATTTGTACCTGATGCCAATGGCGTTATTCCACATGTAGAAAATGTGACCCATTTTTATGGATCAGAAGTAACACCAGCATTGGTTGCTTCGGATGGCGCATTTGCTGCACATAAATTCTTTAATTTCTTTTTCAGTATTACTGGTTTCCATGGTGCTCACGTGGCTTCAGGGGTGGTGCTGAACATCATTATTTTATTAAACACCATCAATGGAACCTACGAAAAACGTGGGCATTACGAAATGGTTGAAAAGGTTGGTTTATACTGGCACTTTGTAGACCTCGTTTGGGTGTTTGTATTCACATGCTTTTATTTACTTTAAAAAATATTTACAAGGATCATATGTCACATTTCAGCGATTACGAAGCCGATCAGTCCAGGTTGTATAATATCAACCATCATGAAGATAAAAATTCGGCACACAGCAAAGCCAAAGTAAAAAAGATATGGCAGGTTACCGGTATCCTGACGATTGTTACCATCGTTGAGGTTGTTCTGGGTTTATATGGAACCAATATGGGGATGCCTAAATGGTTAATCAATACCTTTTTCATTTTACTCACCCTGTTTAAGGCAGGATATATCGTGAAGGTATTTATGCATCTGGGTGATGAACTCAAAAATATGATTCTTACCATCATGATTCCGCTGACACTCTTCATTTGGTTTATTCTTGCCTTCTTATGGGATGGAAGTTTCTGGTTGTGGATCAATAATCATTTTACGATTCGATAAGCCTTATCTGATTCAATATTTTATACAATGCCCTCCCGTTACGGAGGGTTTTGTCGTGAAAAGAAGGGATTTCGTCCGTTTTTAATTGGTACGAATTTTGTATAAACATCAGTTTAACATTATATTTAAATTCTAAAATGAAAGAGTATGAAGAAAATTATCTTAACCTTCCTGGCGGCTTCAGCGATGTTGCCGGCCAGTATGCAGGCACAAAGGGTCTGCGGAACTGATGAACATCATCATCATTTAATGCAAACGGATCCCGAATACGTTAAACAACGGGAACAAATTGAACAACATACGCAGCAGTATGTGCAAAATCCAACGCAAACGCGGGCGGTAGTCACTATTCCGGTGGTTGTTCACATAGTTTACAATACGGCGACACAAAATATTTCCGACGCCCAAATTCAGTCGCAAATGACGGTACTCAATAATGATTTCCGCAAATTGAATGCAGACTGGACACTGACGCCTTCTGCTTTTCAGGGATTGGTGGCAGATTGTGAAGTCAATTTTTGTCTGGCTCAGCAAGATCCGAATGGTAACCCAACCACGGGTATTGTTCGCAAAAGCACAACAGTTACATCTTTTTCGTCCAACAATGCTGTAAAATATGATGCTCAAGGTGGTAGTAATGCCTGGGATCGCAGCAGATATCTGAATATCTGGGTTTGTAACTTAGGTGGCGGATTGTTAGGCTATGCACAATTTCCGGGTGGAGGAGCTGCTACTGATGGCGTAGTATGTACACATACCGGATTCGGAACAACGGGAACTGCCGCTGCACCATTTAATAAAGGCCGTACCGCAACCCATGAAGTGGGTCACTGGTTAAATTTATACCATATCTGGGGAGATGATGGAACAGGATGTACAGGCTCTGATTTGGTGGGTGATACCCCGAACGCCGGTGGTCCGAATTATGGTTGCCCAGGTTTTCCGAAAGTATCATGCAGCAATGGCCCGAACGGAGACATGTTCATGAACTACATGGATTATACTGATGATGCATGTATGTATATGTTTTCAGCCGGACAAAAAATACGATTAAGCGCCTTATTTGCTGTGGGTGGAGCGAGAGCGTCTCTTATAACGTCTAATGGGTGTACACCACCTTCTGGTACAACATGCGGAACACCAAGCGGTGTGAATGCCACAGGTATCACTACAAGCGGAGCAACAATCGGTTGGACAGCCGTTGCAGGAGCAAGCAGTTATAATGTACAATACAAACTTTCAACTGCCACAACCTGGACTACCACAACTTCAAGTACGAATTCCAAAGCCTTGACAGGATTAACTGCTGCTACAGCATATAATGTACAAGTACAGGCCGTATGTACAGGAGGAAGCAGTACTTATAGTTCGCCGATTAATTTCACAACCAGCACAGCAGGTGGCGGTGGTACATGTACCAACAACTACGAACCAAATGAAACAAGAACATCTGCTACTTCTGTGGCAGTGAATACAGATATTGTTTCAATGATAGGAACCAGCACGGATAAGGATTATTATAAAATCGTAACAACTACGGCAGCACCTAAATTAAAAGTAACGTTAACAAATTTACCTTTCGACTATGATTTAAAATTATATCAATCAAACGGTACTTTATTAGCAACTGCACAAAACGGTGGAACCAGCAGTGAAACAATCACTTACAATACCGGAACTAGCGGCGCTACTTATTTCTTGCATGTTTATGGTTATAATGGCGCATTCAGTGCTTCGCAGTGTTATACTTTACGAGCCAATACAAGTGCCACCAATTTCCGTTTAGATGGATCTGAGGAACAAATGGAAAAAGCGGCACTCAATGTGTTCCCGAATCCGGCCAATGACAAAGCAGGTATTCAATTCTTTGCTGTAGGAAATCAGGAAGTTGTTGTGAACCTTTACAATGCCATGGGGCAAAAACTCCAAAGTATTCAGGCTGTAACGGTTGAAGGAGAAAACAATTTGTATGTTGATTTGAGCACTTTCAGTTCGGGCATGTATATGTTAGAATTGATTGAAGGTGAAGAAAGAAAGATACAGAAATTTACTATTCAGAAATAATTAAGTCATTCATTAAAAGAAGATAGGTGGTTCCTTTGGGCCACCTATTTTTTTATGTATGCGCAAAGTCGCAGCAGGTGGTTTTTGCGGCAACGATAGAAATGTAAAGCCCGCATCCGCCGCGGCGGAGCGGACTTGAAATGGATAGCGTGCCCGGCCGCCCCTGAAAAGCGAACAATGGAAGGGATACTATATTTTGAGGATATCGAACGATTGTTGTGAGGTTCCACCATGAACCGGTTTAGGAATTTACTCAGGAATTATCAGCATTGACTCAAAATTTGCAGGGATTACTCATTCATACATTTCCCACATGTTGAGCCCATCTACTTTTGGGTCATGAAAACACGACACTTATCCGGTCTACAGATACTCCATCAGTTCCTAATACTCGTGGCCTGTATTTTTTGTTCCAATCCATCCACGGCTCAAAGCGACTATCGACACAGTTTGTTAGATCATGCTGCGGCGCCGAATACAATTGTTTATACCTCGGATCTTGAGGTGAAGAATAGTCAGGTTGCTGTTACGGGGATTTATGCGCCATTAAGCAATGATATACCCGGTATTCAAAATGCAATGGGTGTAAACAGAATCTTTTTATCGCTGATTTATAATAATGGGGCATTGATTCATAAGGCCTACTTGCTGAATGCGATTGATGCCTTTCAGATTCAGGCCAATTACAGGTATGTGGTTCAGGAAGTAAAGGAAGTTGGATTGGGGTATGTGATTTGTGGAATGATGAACAGCACCTTGCCTGGCAACAGCTATTCGAGGGCTTTTGTATTAAAGGTTGATCAATGGGGGGATTATCAGTGGTTTAGAACTTATCAGATACCAGCTTCCGTTTCAAGTTGTTGGAATAGTATTGAACCGATCAGAAATACAAATAATGTCACTATTGGATATTTGGCGGCAGGCTATCGGATGGATAATCAGTATTTAAAACGAGCGGTGATGATACGGATTGATACCATTGGCAATGTTACGAATACCCTTTATCAATTACAGGAAGCTCCGATATTGGGGTATGCTATGCAAAGTGAGTATACAAAGGTTATTGGTTACGATCAACAACATTTAACAGCGATTGGATATTGCGGATTAATTGGTGATAACTGTGGTAAGTTGTTGCAGCAAGATATTCTGTTGACGATGTATTCACTGAATCATAGTGTTGCGAGTAAACGTTTGGGAACAGCTGGTTTTGGCGCTTTTAACAGAAGAGTTGATGAAGGGGTTTCTCTGGTAAAAATACCTGGAGGTCTGGTCCTTTTAAGTCGATATTATAATGGGAATGGGTTGCCTTGTGCCACACAACCTGATCATTTTGGGTGTTTATCACGGGTGTTGATTGGCACACCTATGAATCCAGCAAGCTGGTTTGTGACCAAATCATTGAAGTATAATGCTTATAGCGGATTTGGATTCAGAGACTACCCGAAAGATTTATTGTATGAAACATCGTCCGGTAATAGTCCAAATATTTGGGCATACGGTCAGTATTTTGGAAACCGGAGTTATTTATTCAGAATGAATATGACGAGCGGCAACTTTTTGCAGACACCCCGACTGATGAATAATAATATGGGTGTTGCGAATGTTGATTCCCGAACGATTGCCTGGAATAGTTCAAATCGGGTGATTGGTTTGACCAATTTGATGACCAATAAATATTCTGTTTTTGAAATAATCAACAATGGCAATCAGGGTTGTAAGAGCGATTCAACATGGTTTGGTTTTTTGGGGGACAGTGTTTATACTGATTTAAGAAACCATGATTCATTGACTTGTTTATCGTATTTCGTCCAGCATTTTAGTGCGGATGTGACGGTAAACCGAACAAATTTATGCGGAACTTTGGTTGCCCGGCCGGTGCAGGGAGAAGGGGAAGAAGAGGGGGGTAGTGATTTGAAACTTTTTCCAAATCCGGCTGACAACCAAATAACGCTAAGATTTAATTTGGAAAATAAGAGCGATTGTACGGTACGAATATATCATTTGTTGGGAAGAGGGGTGTTTGAGCGGCGTTATGTTGGTTTGGAGGCGGGCGTTCAGGATTTAACGATGGATGTGTCGGGTTTAAGTGCAGGCGTTTATATGCTGATGTTGGATCAGGGTCAGGGTGTGCAAGCACTGCGATTCGTGAAACTTTGATGGGGGAATGTGGTTGGCGCCATTTTAAACATCAAATGCTAATCGTGTATAAAGAAGTCTGGTTGGAACGAGGTTAAACGGGATGCAGGCGGAAAATGGATTGGGAGGTCTAATTTACCGGAAGGCGGAATCAACGATAAAAAGTTGATGTGTCTGTGATAGGGATTTGTGCAGAATGGCATCTCGGATGAACGTCCACTGAATAAACAGCACCGAATGAACACCAGTTGAGCCGGCCGAAGGCCGGCTCAACAATTTTTTCAAATCAATTTGTCTCGTCCAAAAAGACGAGACAAAATTTGGGTTCAAAATATTCTGCTGGAATGATGGATATCAGCTAATCTATCCGTTTGGAACAGTAGGATCGGCAAGTTTAGTTTTGGCTCAAATATGCAGCCACTCCAGCGTGATCTGCTTTCATACCACTTTGGCCTTTATTCCAATTCGCGGGACAAACTTCACCATTCTCTTCGTTAAATTGTAAGGCATCTAAAATCCGAATGGCCTCATCTACATTTCGCCCAAGAGGCAAGTCATTGACCAATTCATGACGAACTTTTCCATCGCGATCAATCAGGAATAATGCTCTATATGCAACCAATTCACCTTCTGCTTCCATTTGACCCATATCGTTATATCCCCATTCTCCAACCAAGACATCGTAGTTGAATGAAATGGTTTTATTCGTATCAGCAACAATCGGATAGGTAACACCCTGTATTCCTCCTCTTTCTTTTGGCATTTGCAGCCATCCCCAATGTGATTGCTCCGTATCGGTTGAAACGGCAATTACTTCACAATTCCTGGATTTAAATTCATCCAATTTCTCCTGGAAGGCGTGTAATTCTGTTGGGCAGACAAATGTGAAGTCTTTGGGATAAAAAAACAGGATAACGTATTTACCTGCATATTGTTCCAAACTAAAATTGTCTACAATTTCAATTCCATTGATAACCGCTTTTGCATTGAATGCGGGTGCTTTTTTGCCGACTAATACTGCCATATTTTGTTTATTTAAGTGCGCAAAAATAATGGAAGATTTCATTAATCGACTATATAAAGAATTTAAAAATATAGATATTATTTATATTTAAATATGAAATCGGGAATTAGAAAACGCAGGTATTTCGATCTGATTGCGTGTTTGAATCCGGAATTTGGGAGGTGGTTTTTCACGAAAAGAGATATTAAACCAATGTTGTAAAATAAATTTCATGAGATCCGTTTATCAAACACCCTGGAGATTTTCGAGATACCTTGAAAAAGTACAGCATTTTTAAAGTTTATCGATTAATGATTCTTGATTGAATTGATTAGAGCTCTGTATCGGAGCATTCGATTCAACATTGCTATCCGGAAATTCAGGAATCACCTGTTTTTCTGAATGGATTAGCCACGAACATGTATTTTTGCCGGCGATGAACAAGATGCTATTATTCCTCGGTTTGGGAATGTTTTTTTTGGGGGCCTGTCAACAAGGTATTGAAATAGAAGGACAGTTGGATCAAAGCCCTGCTCAATCATTTCGATTAGAAGAATTGGATATTGAAGAAAATCGGTTTGTCGATAGTGGAAGAGTGGATGAGAAAGGTCATTTTAAGCTTTCGGCCAAAATAGGCGAAGAAGGCCTTTATCGGATAAAATTCGAACAAAATAAATACATCCTGTTGGCCATGAAAAAAGGTGAACAGATTCAGATTAAAGGCAATTGGAATCAATTAGAAGATTATCAGGTGAACGGTTCTTCCGGTAGCATTGCCCTGAAAAGTTTTTTGGTTAACCTGCGCGAAAATATCAAGGACATCCGAACGATGCAGTTGATTATCGATTCTATTGAAACCCGGCCCAATAATGACTCCATCCTTAGTATGGCCAAAGAGGATATGCGCATTATTAATGCACGCTTTATGGATTATGTGAAAAAATTTGCTGATACAACGCAGAGCGTGACCAGTGCATTATTTGCCGTAAATATCATCAATCCTGCATTTGAAGGCCCTTATGTTCGTAAGTTCTATGAACAAGTGACCACCAGATTTCCCGAATCGAAAAAAGCAAAAGCATTTGCAGATCGTTTTTTAAAAGGCAGTGTAAGCCCGGCACCGGCAGCAACCACTAAAGCCGCAACTGGAAATCCTGCAGCAGATTTTAGTGCCCCTACCCCGGATGGTCAATCCATCTCTTTAAGTTCCTTCAAAGGGAAATGGGTGCTTATCGACTTTTGGGCTTCCTGGTGTGCACCATGCCGGGCAGAGAATCCAAATGTTGTTCGGGCCTTTCAACAATTTTCTCAGAAAAATTTTACCGTCCTCGGCGTTTCGCTCGATACCAGTAAGGAGAAATGGATTGAAGCCATTGAGAAAGACCAGCTGAAGTGGAATCATGTGAGTGAATTGAAAGGTTGGAGCAGCGCCATTGCCCGCAATTATAGCGTTGAAAGTATTCCACAAAACTTTTTGGTAGATCCGAATGGAAACATAGTAGCAACGAATTTAAAGGGAGATGCCCTCGTCCAAAAACTTTCAGAGCTGCTCAAATAATTGTTTATGTATAATCTTGTTAAAAAAATTCTGTTCAGGTACGATCCCGAACAAGCGCATTATAAGGTCATGCGTTGGTTGGCCAAAACCTATAATGTAGGAATCGGAAAAAAGTATCTTGAAAGTAATTATAGTTTCCATCACCCCTCATTGGAAAGAACTGTTTTCGGATTGAAGTTTAAAAATCCGGTGGGTCTGGCAGCAGGGTTTGACAAAGATGCCATGTTCATCGATGAACTTTCCTGCCTGGGCTTTGGCTTCATTGAAATTGGAACACTCACGCCCAAACCTCAGGATGGAAATGAAAAACCCAGGTTGTTTCGATTTCCGGAAGATGCAGCCATTATCAATCGAATGGGATTTAATAATCAGGGTGTGGATGCAGCAGTGGAAAGACTCAAGAAAAGAAAAACCAATATCATCATTGGCGGCAATATTGGAAAGAATAAGCAGACGCCCAATGAAAATGCCATCGACGATTATGCCTATTGTTTTAAAAAGTTATTTGATGTGGTCGATTATTTTGTGGTGAATGTGAGTAGTCCCAATACCCCAAATTTGCGGGCTTTGCAGGAAAAGGAACCCCTTCAGGCTTTATTGATGCATTTACAAAACCTCAATTTAAGTTACCCAAACCCCAAGCCTCTTTTGCTCAAGATCGCGCCTGATTTGAATGAAAGTCAATTGGATGATGTGATAGACATTGTGCAAACAGTGCGCCTGAGCGGCATCGTAGCTACCAATACCACCATCGACCGGGAAGGCTTAACGGCGAATAAAAAAATGATTGCAGATACCGGAGCCGGGGGTGTCAGTGGAAAACCGCTCAAACAACGAAGTACAGAAATCATCAGGTATATTCACCAAAAAAGCGAAGGAAAAATACCGATGATTGCCGTTGGCGGAATTTTTAATGGAGATGATGCCCGTGAAAAGTTAGAAGCGGGAGCCAGCCTGGTGCAGGTATACACAGGGTTCATTTATCAGGGGCCCGCCATTGCGAAAAATATTTGTAAAGCGATTTTAAATTCATAAAAAAACATGGAACACTTACTGAATGTGGATGCGATCATTAGTTTGATCACACTGGCCATACTTGAAATAGTTTTAGGCGTTGATAATGTGATATTCGTTTCCATTATTATGGGTAGATTGGAGAAAGCCAAACAAGCCACTGCCCGAAAAATATGGATGTTTACCGGTATTGGGGTAAGGGTCATCTTGTTGTTGAGTTTGACCTGGTTGGTAAAAAATGGGAGTGCCGAGTTGTTTTCTATTTGGGGCAAATCCTTCAACCTGAGAGGTCTGATTATGCTAGGAGGCGGGTTGTTTCTACTCATCAAAACTGTGAGTGAAATTCATCAAAAGCTGGAAGGTGTAGAGCATCTTGGTGGAAAACAAAAAGCAGTGACTGCTACTTTGGCGCAAGTTGTGATACAAATGATGTTGGTAGATATGGTTTTTTCTTTTGACAGTATCATCACGGCGGTAGGGATGGCACAGCATGTGGAGATTATGATTATTGCAGTGATTATCGCCATGGTGGTGATGTTTTTATTCTCGTCTCGCATTGCGGCTTTTATTGAAAAACATCCGACCGTAAAAATGTTAGCCCTTTCATTCTTAGTGATGATTGGTGTGGTGCTTTTGGTGGAAGGTTGGGATGCAGAAAAGGCCCATGATTTACACTTGAAAAATTACGTCTACTTTGCTATGGCATTTTCTTTTGGTGTGGAACTACTCAATATGCAATGGCGAAAACGTGCTGAGAACCCGGTTGAATTACATGAGCCTGAACTCGATGAAAGCATGAAATCATAATCGAAATTTTTATCATCCTCAATTGGAGCAGACTTGTTGCCCCCCAAAGGCAAGATTTTGGCACAACTGACCAATCGTATGGATATCAAGTTGGAGCGTTTATTAAATTGTTACCCCTACTTACTTTACTTCAATTCTCGAAGTATTGATGCTTCGTTTATTTTGAATCCGTAAAAAGTACGATCCTTTTTCGGTGTGTGGAATGAATAAGTTTCCGGGCTTATGATGGTATTGTTTGTAAAGCATTTTTCCATCTGCATTAAACAGTTCCACCAGGGTTTTGTCTTGAAGGCTTCTTAAACTAATTTTCATAGCATTCGAATTAATACATAACGTAATCCTCTTTTGAGGTATTCAAGCATTCTTAGCATGAATATTATTCCGATTCCACTTGACAATCCAATTCGTTTGAGGACTATTATTATTCATTGGAATTGGATTTCCTTCATCCAAATTTCGCCGGTCGATACAACATGAGGAATGAACCTACAAGCCATTACAATAAGCGCCTTGGACTGGGATAATCAACGCAGCCAGCCGTTTAAATCGTAACAGATTGTGGGAGGAGAGTACAACAAAAAGCTTGCCAAAGAATGATTGCAAGGGTGTTCCTACTTGCAAGACCTTCCGGAATGAAGTCGAACAATCAGATCACCGTTCGGATTGCTTCACGTATAACGGAACAGGCTTCTTTGATTTCTTCTTCCTGAATACTGAGCGGTGGGGCAATTCGTAATGCGTTTGCTGCAAATAAAAACCAATCGGTGAATACACCCGTGGCAAATTGCTTTTTGTTAAGACAAGCATCTATGACTTTCTTGTTTTGCGCGTAGTCATCAAAGTGAAGTGCCATCAATAAACCACAACTATTGAGCTTCAACCCGGTTGCAGATAATTCACGATGAAACAATGCTTCCTTTTTGCTGACATCCTGAATAAGCCTGCTCTCATTCAAATATTGTAATCCGGCCAATCCCGCTGCACAGCAAACAGGGTGCCCACCAAAAGTAGTAATATGGCCCAATACCGGATCTTTGGCCAATTGATCCATTTTGTCTTTGGAGGTAATAAAAGCGCCCATAGGCATACCTGCACCTAAGGCTTTGCCCAGTAATAATATATCCGGTACAATTCCACATTGTTCGAAACGGAAGAGGGATCCAGTCCGACCAAAAGCAGTTTGTATTTCATCCAGAATCAAAAGGGTGCCGGTTTCATGGCAGCGGGTTTGAATCGCCTGAAGCCATTTATTGTCCGGAAAAATAACGCCGGCTTCACTTTGTACTGGCTCCAGAATGATACAGGCTGTTTCGTGGTTAATGGCGTCAATGGCGTCTTCGCTGCCATAGTTAAATTGTCGGATGCCTGGAATGAGGGGCCGGAAAGCTTGTTGCCAGTATTCGCTTCCCATAACACTCAGCGCGCCTTGCGTACTGCCATGATAGGAGTTTTTGAACGATATCATGTTTTGTCTACCAGTAATTCTTTTGGCCAATTTCATGGCTCCTTCGGTTGCTTCGCTTCCACTGTTGGTGAAGTAGATGGCATCTAATGTTTCGGGCAAATGCCGACTCAGTGCTTCGGCAAACAGAACCTGTGGACTTTGAATCACTTCACCGTAAACCATGACGTGTAAATATTGATCCACTTGTGTTTTAATGGCGTCCTTCACTTTTTGATTGCCGTGTCCAACATGACAAACGCTAATACCGCCAATTAAATCAATAAATGGATGTCCATCCTGATCATATAAATAACTCCCTTCGGCGCGACTCACTTCAAAACAAAGAGGCGTTTCAGAAGTTTGTGCATTGTGTTGTAAAAATAATTGCCTCAAATTCATGGTTTGCAAAGTTATGCCAATGTCTTTGTCCTTCATCCTACTTAAAATGTTTGCGAGCGATTCGCTTGTATTATCTTCGGAGCATAAATTGAAATATGCAAAAAGCACTCATTCTTCCTGTCAAAGGGGTCTCACCCCAAATTCCTGAAAGTTGTTTTCTGGCTCCAAATGCCACTGTGGTGGGTGATGTCGTGATGGGTGAAGAATGCAGTGTGTGGTTTAATGCAGTCATTCGCGGTGATGTCAACAGCATTCGCATAGGAAATAAAGTCAATATTCAAGATGGCGCTTGTATCCATTGTACCTACGAAAAAACAAAAACGGTCATTGGCGACCGAGTCTCAATCGGTCATCATGCGCTTGTGCACGGATGCACTTTGGAAGATAATGTATTGATTGGGATGGGGGCTATTGTAATGGACAATGCCTTCGTTGGCACCAATACCATTATCGCAGCGGGCGCGGTGGTTTTGGAAAATATGCAATGCGAAAGCGGAAGTATTTATGCGGGCGTTCCGGCCAAAAAAGTGAAGGACATTTCGCAGGAACTGATTCATGGAGAAATTAACCGCATTGCCGAAAATTACGTCATGTATAGTAGTTGGTTTAAATCTTAAAAATGCTTCAAAAATTTGTACTGCTTTCGTTCTTGGTCATTGTGTTTTTCTTGGCTTGTAAACAAAAGGAATCTTCCAGGCCAATTATCCTGAACGGAAAAATTATGGATGCCTTTGCCGATACTGCGGTTACTGACGTGGATTTAGCATTTTATCCCGTCGAAAAAATTTCGGATAATCAAGGCTCATCAACTAAATTATCTGCACTTCCACTGCCTTGCGAGGTAATCATTCAGTCGAATGGTCAGTTTGAACTATCATGCGCTAACCCGGGTGAAAGTGATTATGGGTATATACTCAGTTGGAAACCACGAAATAGTTTGTATTATGATATCCCTAATCCGGAAGGAATCATCGATGTCAATACTCGGAATCAAATATTTTATAGTGGAATCAATCAAAAGAAGCATGTACAAATATGGAGGCGGGCAATGATGAGAGCCCATTTTCAAGATGAAGAACCACTGATGCCAATTGGCTCAAAAATGCAACTTATTTGTGGTGCTGTCAATACGCAATGGCGGCGGCTGTCGAAGGACACTGTTTTCCATATACCGGTCAGAAGGAATGTCACGACTATGAATCATTTTATAGTGAATGGAGATACCTTGTTGATTCAAAGTGTCAATACACCTTCAGATACCCTGGATAAGTATTTTTATTATTAACCGAGATTTTCTTCCTGCTTAAATGCAGAGTAAGTATTTGAGCTATTACGGTTTCATTAAACCAATAAAAGCCAGATTGTTCGATTCCCAATACAAAAAATCCAAGCCATCTACCACGCCATCTCCATTTAAATCTGAAACAAAATATCCGGCTGAAAAATTCAGGTTATCTGTTTCCCATATAACAAAATCCAGCCCGTCAATCACACCATCCTGGTTCATATCACCCATGTAAAAACCCCAAATTCCAGAGGCAATTTCACGCTGATTGTTTCCATAAGCCAATGATGCCGATGTGCTGAAATCATAGCTGACATTACTACTCATCATCACCGGATTCGCGGTCCATGTTTCTAAAGCGGTACGATGTTTAACGGCGATGTAATAGGGGTTGCCATTGAGGCTGGCAGGAAAATCAAGCAGCATATGGCCATTGGTTTGAACGATTCCTGTTGAGCTGTATACCAAATTATAAGGAGCTGTTGTTTCATGCCATTCTACCAGCATCGTATCCACCAATGTTGAGGCAGGATTAAGGTCAACTCCCTGGTTGAATAATACGGGTCTTGAAAATCCGGCAGCATCATAATAACCTTCTGTATGCAGTTTGATATCCAAAGTGCTTAAACAGCTATTCACCGTTACGTTTACTGTATTGGAACTAGCCTGAGATGAAGGTTTGATGGTAAAAATAGTATTCGGACGACGAGTTGATACACCCGTTCCGGTATTCTGATTACAAGGATTCGAAATACCATTCACGCGGTAAAACGTACACGCATTAAAACCAGCAGTGCTGTAATAATTTCGATAGGCAGAAGTGCCGGTATTGTTACTATTATAACAGATTTCCATCAGAATATTCGAACTTCCATTCCAATTAAATGGTGTACTTAAAATCATGTCATTTTGAGCATTGTTAATGGGGGTGTAATTCAAAGGTCCAAATACATTTACCCATGTTGGATTCTGGAATGTTGTGGTGGTAGCCGCAATGGAGGTATGCGCCAGTTTAATGGAATAATTGTTCAAAGTGGTCGGATTTCCTAAGGCATTGATGAGGCTGAAACTCAATGCCTGAATTTCTCCGGCACCCATTCCTAAAGTATTCAGCTCCGAAGCCCTGAACAAATATTGTATACGGGCATTGCCATACGATGTCGGAAATACTGCTCCGGCCACACTATTGGTACCGCCAGTTGCTGAACTTGTGCTGGTGCCGGTTCCGGAAATGTATTCGTTCTCACAAGGTGATAGCGAAGTGATTTCACATATAACCGATTCGCCATTGTTGAAGGTTGAACTGGAATACGAGGCACTGTTGCTGCCAACATTACTTCCGTTTACCTTCCATTGGTACTGTATCGGATTGCCTCCGTTGTTAACATTAGCGGTAAATGCCAACGGGTCTCCGTCACAAATAATGGCTGATGATGGACTAATCGTTACCGTTGGTGGAGTGCTTCCAAAAATATTCATGATCACGGTGTTAGAAGTTGCTACAGCCGGGCTGACACAGCTTAGGGAACTGGTCATTTCGCAACTTACCTGATCACCATTGTTCAGGGTATTCGTGGTGTAAATAGCACTGTTGGTTCCGACGTTGTTCCCATTTAATTTCCATTGATAAATAGGACTGCCACCGTTTACTGCAACAGCATTAAAGTTTACACTAAGACCACTGCAAATATTGTTCGCGGATGTAGTTATACTCACCGAAGATGCCAGTGGAGGTGTGACCGTCATGGTCAGGGTGTTGGAATTAGCTGTGCTCGTACTTGAACAAGGGTTGTTGGAAGTAATGGTACAGGTAACAAGGTTTCCGTTGCTTAAAGTATTGCTGCTATATGTTGCACTGTTGGTACCTACATTGTTGCCATTCACTTTCCACTGATATATCGGGTTACTACCGGCATTGCTGGCGACAGCCGTAAAAATCGCGTTGACACCCGCACAAATAGTTGTTGCAGCTGTTGAAATGCTCACCGTTGGTGTACTGGAATTCCCAACGCTCATGGTGATTGCATTCGAATTAACACTAAATAACTGGGCGTGCTTTAAGGTCATATTTGGCCTGTTAGAAGTAGTAGTGCCAGTGGCTTGAGTACATGCGCCTGCGCCTGCTGTTCCATCGGCCTGATAAAAAACAGAGGAAACAAATCCAGGGTTGCTAATCGTATTCTGGTAAGCAGAGGTACCTACCACCTGATTGGAAAAACAGATATCCACCAATACATTTGAAGTGCCATTCCATACAAAGGGTGTGGAGAATGTATGGGTATTCAGGGAGGCCGTTACAGGTGAATAATTTTGTGGCCCAAAAACAGTCGTCCACGTAGGATTTATAAAACTCGTTGTTGAAACGGTATCACTCACATTGGCTAATTTGATGGTATATCCGTTTAATGTAGGTGGATTACCAACATTGGAGGTTGCTACATTAAAGCCTATACTCTGAATCAATCCACTGTTGTTTAAGCCAAGTGCATTGAGTTCACTCGCACGAATAATATATTGTTGTCGACCATTTCCGTAGTAAGTTGCATAGGCAGCACCTGATCCACTTGTTGTCGTATTGGTTCCTGTGCCGGTGCCTATGGTAGCCGTAATCGGACAGGTTGAGTAAGTTGAATAGTCACAAGTAACGACCTGGCTATTCGTCAAACTATTGGTGGTATAAGTTGAACTATTGGTTCCAACATTTACACCATCCACTTTCCATTGAAAAGAAGGATTCAGTCCGGCATTGACAGGCGTTGCAGTAAAGGTGACCGAATTACCCGAACATATTGTACTTGCACTGGCTGAAATGCTAATACTTGGCGCACCCACTGTAGTGACATTTACAGTAATCGCATTTGATGTAGCTACCGGGTTGCTGACACAGGTTGAATTCGAAGTGAGCACACAAGTCACAATTTGACCATTGGTTAGGTTATTTGAAGTATAAGAAGCACTATTATTTCCGACATTCACCCCATTTATCTTCCATTGATAAGAAGGTGCACTGCCGCCGTTGACAGATGTTGCTGTAAAGACAACCTGAGTGCCTGCGCAAAGGGTGGTTTGGGAGGCATTAATCGTCACAATGGCCGGTGTTGGGTTATTGACCACAACCGGAATACTGTTTGATGTAGCAGGATTATTTCCTACTCCTGCCAAATTGGATGTCATCACGCAGGTCACAATCTGACCATTGGTGAGAGCGCTGCTGGTAAATGTCGGACTATTGGTACCAACATTCACGCCATTCACCTTCCATTGATAGGCCGGTGCTGTGCCGCCATTTGTTGGGGAAGCAGTAAAGGTGAGTGATTCTCCTATGCAAGCCGGAGAGGATCCTGCAGTTTGGGTAATATTTACAAAAGCATTGTTGCCACACGGCGCAATCTGCCAGGAGAAGATTTGCGTTCTGGCAGCACTACTCCCTGATGCACCGCCCATGTATTCGCCGGTATGCCAAAAAGTAATACCGTCCGGGTCGAGCGATGTTTGTGCATAATCACCTACACGATTTGTACCCGTTTGATAACCAGTACCGGTAATCGCAACCACTTCAGAAATGGGCAAGGTGCCAAGTGGATCACATTCTCTTCGACCTGCGTAACAGAGGCTGGCAAAGATGTTGGAGGAATTAGATTTTAAATAGGCCATTCCGATACACCCATTGTTATCCATCGCAATACTCCCCATCCAACGGGTATTCGTATCCGGTGTATAAATGCCTTGTTGATGAACGGACCAGCTTTGGTTACTTTGATTTTGCCTCAATTCGCACCACATGATACTTCGCTGGGTCGGACTAATTTTTACTCCCCAGTTTAAAACCACCGTATTGTATCCGGCCCATGATTTCCATTGTGAGCGATACATCATGGTGCCGCCAATACCGTCCAGTTTTTGAGTTGTGCCCGGTTGAGGACAGTCATTCCAGTTCACATCATACGAAGCATCAAAAGCGGCCGTGTTTACTACCGCTGCCTGCGTGATTGTTGCTGTAGGTGTTGTTGGAACCCAATTCACACTCATCTGATAAATTTGTACCGCATCTGTATAAGCAGGATTCCATGCATTATCGGAGTAGGAGAATATCGGACAAGGGGTTCCTGAGGGAGGTAATACCCCATCAGAAGCATCGCCTGCCAAAGGACAGAAAAACCCACCACCTTGTGGAGGAGCATAAGAAGTGTATAGACTGCGACTTGCTGGGTTTCCTACCAACATTTGACTTCGTTCAAATGCAAATACTTTTTGAGGTTGGTTGGAAGTCATATAATACCCATCCTGCCAAACAGAAAATTTTAAATAATCCGGAAACGAAGGTGAAACATACGTATAGGTATAATACGATCCTGTAGGGTCACCGCTTGTAGAAATGGCGATGTATATTTTGCGGTCAGCCTGTGTGCCGAACTGAGCTAATAGCCAACGATTGGCAGGTTTGTCGTACAATACAATGGGGTCGCCGGAATTCCCGGTTGCAGGACTCCATAAATTACCCAATGTTCCGGTGAGAATTACTGTTCCGGTGGATTTATTATGCACTTTAAAAGTCGTACTGTTAATCATTTGTACATAATGGTTCGGACCAGCAGCGCCACTAGGATCATACGGTCTGAAACCCGATGCAGTTTGTCCGACCCAATTTGTCAGAGGTGTTTTACCCGGCAAGCTTCCACCCTCTTTTTGAATGATGGAAGCGTCGTTTCCATATTCAGGCCCGTCGTTGATATCAAAACGAAAAAAATGACTTTTCCGATTGTTTTTTCTGTCGGGAGACTCTGCCTTTTTACGAGGCTCATCTTCAATTACCGGGTTTTCGGCAAAAATTTCCCGAAGTGGTCTGGTAATATGAAAATCCGAACAAGGGATGACTTCGGTACGCGAGGCAATATTGGTTTGTGCAGACAAGCTCCAGCTGCCGAGCATCAGAAAAAGCAATAGAAAATGTTGTTTCATGACAATAAGTTTAAATGGGTTGGCATAAAAAAAGCCGTCCGTACTAACGACGGTTCAGTGTTTGAAATTCTTCATTATACGCATCTCCCAGCATCAAATTTAATAGTCTGCTCAAAAGTTATAGAATAATTGGCCGACTTTTCGGATAAAAAGTGTTGAAACAACAGTTGAAGCACTTCTTTTTAAGTGATTCATGGTCTGATCAGGATAAATTTATCAAAAATCAAGCTTTTGAGCTGTTGTTCATAAGCAGCTGAAAGTGTTAAACGAAACAATATTTCAGAAAAAACACCAATGTTCCAAATTTATAGAAAAAGGTTCCCTCCGCTTAGTCGTATGTCTCCCAAAAGGAATATGAATCTGCATTTGCCGGCTTCGGCATATCATTTATTAGATTCTTGGTTTAAAAGGAGGCCATTTGATTTTTTTTTGAAATTCGAGTAACTACTTTTGACCCCCTATGCTTAAAGCGATAAAATTTTTTAAAGACTTGTTTCTGTTTGTGCCTGTGAGCCTTGTTATTCAGCCAATCGCAAGGTATCTGGCTTTCATTTATTACTATAATTTATTGGTCCGTTGGATTAACAAAAACAAAAAGGGGGTTGCCTTTAATGATTTTTATTCGCCTTTTCGGGATTACCACAAACGATCTACCCTCTACCAGTATGTTCTGGATCAATATAATCTTTCTCAACAACAAGTGCTTTATATGGAGTTTGGGGTGGCCTCGGGTGTTTCTTTCAAATGGTGGCTGCAAAATAATCAACATCCATCGTCCGCTTTTTTTGGATTTGATACCTTCGAGGGATTGCCGGAGGATTGGGGCATTTATCGTAAGGGAGATATGTCATCTCAAATTCCTCAAATTGATGACCAAAGGGGGCATTTCATTAAAGGACTTTTTCAGGATACTTTTTTGGGTTTTGTTGAACAAAATGTTGAACGGCTCAAATCACCCACACGAAAGGTCATCCATTTAGATGCAGATTTATATACCGCAACGGCTTTCGTTTTATCGCAACTTTATCCATATTTACGAAAGGGAGATTTGATTCTCTTCGATGAGTTCAATGTGGCCATGCATGAGTTCAAAGCCTTTCATGAGTTTACAACCAATTTTCAGGTCAATTTGCAGGCAGTTGCAGCCGTGAATAATTTTTACCAAACGGCTTTTATCGTAGCGTAGGTCTATTCTGTCAATTACATTTTTTCCAAAAAAAGCACCTTTGGTTTATTGGGTATCCAAAGGTGCTTCGATGGGTAAGCGGCTACCCTAATTTTTTAGAATTGATAGCTCACCGACAAACCTATATTCGTACCCAATCTTGTACGGATGACTGAATAGTCTTTAGATTTTTGATAAGCATTTTCATCACGAACGATTTTATACTTTTCATCGATGTTGTAATAGAAGACTTGTGGATTGCTTAAGATGTCGGACAGATTTAATTTTACTTCTATTTTTTTGAAGAACTTTTTACTCAGGCTTTAGTATTCCTAGAACATTACCAAATTGAAAAAAATACCCAAAATCAGGCTCTAATATGAACTTAATGTTAAGTCTGTTCGGGGCAGCTTTTGGGTAGCCTGAAAAGGCCCGTCGCTTTACATTTTATTAAAAGTGCTCCTGCTCGTCACCCTGTATCGGATCCTCCTTCAGGGGCACCAAATCATAGGTGTCTCTGAAGATGTTTTCATCCACCACCCACATATCTCCATGCGCTCCCAGCATCAACCAATCATTGGGTTTTCCCTGCATCACGCCCTCCAATGTTTCAACCGTAAAGGCTTCTTTGATTTGCAAACATCGAACGGGAATCGGTTTTTTAATTGCCTGACGAAAGGGTAATTCAGGAATCTGATGGATGGAAAATGATTTTGACATATGGCAAATTTTAACCCAAATACTGAGGCCACAAAATATTTGCTCATATAAACACCATTTAGGGCGGCCGGGCACGCTATCCACTGCAAGTCCTCTCCGCCGCGGCGGATCCGGGCTCATATCTTTGCAATTCACCATTTTTTAAACTGATACTAAAAAGCACATCAGCCAATTCTTTGCGGGCCAGATACATTTTACAATGATATTGTCGAGAAAGGTAAATCTGATGTGTTTTTTGCTTGTAAGCTTCAATAGTACCCAAGCACTATCATGTTTTGATAGATGTTGTATCAATATGAGCGATAGTATGCAAGTGAATTTTTAGTACTTAAAACAAAAAATAGTTGTTTTGTAAGATAGTACCTTTCCGTTACTATCGTTGCCGCATTGCGCTTGCTGATTGTTTTATACCAATTCAACGTTGGGTCGTGACTCAACATAACTCCATCCAATATGAGTCATTAGCATAGAGTAATATTATAGCAGTACCCTTTCGGCCTTTGCTCCACCTTTTGTTTTAAGACAAAAGGTGGAAAACAAGAACGTTTCAAATGTCCGACTTAGGAAAGCAATGTTTGATTTTACCCTGTTAGAATTACAAGCGAGCGTCAAAAAAATACTTCATCGGGATAACAAATATCAAATCCGGTAGGATCATCGAAACATCATCGTATATGTTCAATAATAGCCCAGAAAAATTTTGCTACAACGCGTAAATTCTATCATCACCTCATCGCCTTCTTGATAATTGTCGTAATAGTTCTGATTGACTTCAATACTGTATTTTAAACCACCACTGATAAAAAAATGATAGGTATTGTTTTGGGCAAAATATCTTTTTCGCAAAATCTCAACCGGAAATGCCAGCTTTATCCGATGATGAAGGTCTTTCTTGATTTGATATAGTCCGCGATAATAGTTGGCTCCCATAATGAGCATAAATGCAATGGCAGTAATGAGTTGTCCGTATCCATAAATCACCGGCAAAGGAATATAAACAGTATCGTTTAACAAACTCAAAAAGGCGGTAACAACAGGCAATAAAACACAAACCCACATCAACAATTTCATACCATACATATATTCCTTGCGCACTCGCTCAAACCTGCGTTCAAGGAATAATATTTCATCCTCCTCAAGAGGAAGTTCGGTGGCTTGTGAAGTAGACCTCATTTGGATGCCCTAAATTAGCAAAACGAGCACATCCAAACGAAAATTGTGTGCAATGATTTTTAGCAATATCCTTTATCGAATATCAAGAACCCTTAATTGTATTCGGGTCAAACCATTCCATTCATTTTCATCGATGTGATAAATGATGTCAAAGCTTTCCTTGTTTTTAACGAGGTGAATTTTTTCCGCCATATTAAATCCGATACCCGTAAACACCACACTGCCATGTTGTTGAATTTGAAAACGGATATGTTTATCCTTCACAACGGTTGTTCTGAGTTGGAAATCTTTCACCTGTCTGGTCAGAAAAACAGGGGTCATGTTTTCAGGGCCATGAGGCGCAAATTGTTTCAGAATGTTCACAAATGAGGGATTGATTTCGCTGAGTTGTAATTCGGCATCGATTTCTATCTCCGGTTCAAAAAATTCAGGAGCCAGTGTTTCACGCACTACCGCATCAAATCGACTACGAAATCCTTCCAGGTGTTCTTCAGAAAGGGTCAAACCGGCCGCAAAATAATGACCGCCAAAAGTATCCAGATAAGAGGCGCATGCTGTAAGCCCTTCAAACAAATTAAATCCCTTGATTGAACGGGCTGAGCCGCTTATTTTTCCATTCGAATGGGTCAATACAATGGTTGGCCGATAGTGATGCTCTATGAGTCGGGAGGCCACAATGCCAATGACGCCTTTGTGCCAATGCGATTGATAAACCACGGTAGTTACTAAATCAGGATGTAAAGTATCATGGTCAATGATGGTTAATGCTTCTTCTGTCGTTTGTTTATCAATATCGCGTCGTTCGTTGTTATCCTCCTGTAATCCCATCGCCATCTGTTCGGCAACGGCCTGATCTTTTTCGATAAACAAAGCCACGGCTTGTTTAGCATCATGCATTCGGCCTGCGGCATTCACCCGAGGCGCGATAATAAATACCAAATCCGATATGGTGAAGGCTTTATCCATCCCACTGATTTTTTTCAAAGCCTGAAGAGCTATGGAAGGATTGGAATTGGCTTGTTGCAGTCCAAGTACACAAAGTGCACGATTTTCACCCTGAATCGGTACGATATCTGCAGCAATAGCAGTAGCCAGCAAATCCAGATAAGCGTTCACCATTTCGGGTGCACTTTGATACATCAGATCATACGCGGAAATCAATTTATATCCAACTCCACAACCACAGAGCTCTTTAAATGGGTAAGGGCAGTCTTTTTGTTTAGGATTTAAAATGGCAGAGGCGCGGGGTAATTCTTCATCCGGCATATGATGATCGCAAACAATCACATCAATGCCTTGTTCACGGGCGATATCAATCAAATGGGTCGACTTAATGCCACAGTCCAGCGTGATGATCAGCGAAATATTTTGTTCAACAGCATAGGCAATGCCTTGTTCTGAAACTCCATACCCTTCTGAAAAACGATGAGGAATATAAAATTCAATATGCTCGTAAAACGATTTAAAATAACTGTAAACCAAGGCTACGGCTGTTGTGCCATCCACATCATAATCGCCATAAATCAGAATTTTTTCTTGTTGTTCGATCACGGCATGTATGAGGGCAACCGCCTTATCCATGTCTTTCATTAAAAACGGATCATGCAATAATCCGGCATCTGTGCGAAAGAAAGAACGGGCCTCCTGATAAGTTTCAATACCTCGTTGAACCAATAATCGGCAAAAAGCCGGATGTATTTTCAGGGCTGATTGTAAAGTGCTGACTTGCTGCTCGTCTGTATTTTTAAGGGTCCATTTTTTTTCCATGCGTTCAAATCAGGGTTGTTCTGCCCCGGCAGTATTCATCTAAAATAACATAATGCGCACCCAGCCGGGCAAACATTTGAGCCAATGAGGCATATTTTGTTTAAAAAGGGGCTCTTTCTCCCTTAGCGAAACAGTTCAAGCATGATTGCAAACCGGATATCAATGGTCTGAAAGTAGCGGGCATTTGGATTTTGTATCACATCATATCCTGCAATGATGGCGGTATAACCATACTGGCCCAGACGTTGCGCATAACCGGCACCAATTAACAAGGAGGGTACAAAAATGCGGGTTGAATTTTCAATAATTTTACCGGTATTGAGATCGTACTCGTAGTCTTTGATAAACTTGGTATTATTCAATTCCGGCTCCACATTCACAATAAAGGAATTGGCTATGATATAACGTCCAAATACACTCCATGAATAACTGGGGATTCGGAATTTATAGGTTTCTCTTTGTCCGTTCAGAATATTGGTATAATCTTCAGCAGCCTGAAAGTAGCTGAATCCGAGGGTGGTGCCCAAATGAAATTGTTCTGAAAAACAATAGGCTACAGAAGGAGAAAGATTCAAAGAGAAAGATCGGTTGCCAGCTCCGAATCCAATACCCGGTCCGATCAGGAGGCGGCTTTTATCAAAACTTCCGGATTTTTTACGTTGTGGAGTGGCCATGCTCAGGGGGCCTGCCATCCCTTGTAAGGATAAAAGGCCTATACTTAAAATGAACAAGAAGGTTCTCATGGATGTGTTTTTTGTAAAAGTACTATCACTTAAGGCCTCGTGGATTTAAAATCTTGTAAAAAATGCCTCAATCTGAGGCATTTTTTACAAAAGGTGTTTATTTCTGAAAAGTGGTATTCATGACCCGACCATCCATTTCTAGTGTCAGGATATAATATCCGGGCGACAATAATCGGACGTCCAATTCACATTGATCTGCACCCTTTAACTGATAGCGAATGGCGGCCTGTTGTCCGCTTACTGATTGTACCGTTAATTTCATGCTTTGATGAGCGGGCAATCCTTTTAAGGTCAAATAATCCCGACTTGGGTTGGGAAACAATACGATGCCGGATTGGGCAAAGTCATTCACCGAACTCGGCTTGGTGATAAATGTAGCATCCGGTGAATAGATGGTTCCGCCAGCGCTCACTGCTTTAAAACGATAATGATAAGTGGTATTTGGGGTAAGACTACCTAAGGTAGCGCTTACTGCTTGAAAAGAGTTGCTACTGCTGCTGGCCGGACTTGTATTTTGGGTACTTCCGTAGCTGGTGGTTAAACCATATTCAACACTGATATTGGTCAGGGCACCATTGGCATTTACATTGGCATTGGTGGTGGCACTATTGATGGTGATTGCGCTCACTGCTAAAGGATTAATCACCGGTGCAAGTGGAAGCGTGGTGAAACTGGTATCGTTTGAAAAGGCAGTACCGGCGGTATTAATGCCTTTAAATCGAACATAGTAAAGGGTATTGGGAGATAATCCACTCAATGTACCGCTCAGGCTGGTCGATAGGTTGCCGCTGGCGGTGGCCGGTGTGGTTGAGCCGCTTGAACCAAAAGCCGTACTAAGCCCATACTCGATACTCAAATTGGTAAGGGCATTATTGGCGTTGACATTTCCGCCAAAAGTCGCACCGGTTGTACTAATACCTGAAATGGAATTCAGGTTGAGGGTAGGTAAATTCGAAGGCGGCGGTGCTGTTGTAAATATGGTATCCAGACTATAAGTAGTTCCTGCCGCACTCGTTGCTTTATAACGAACAAAATAGGTGGTTGAAGGACTCAATCCGCTTAAGGTCGTACTGACAGAAGTGGCGCTACTTCCGCTGATGACCGAAGGTGTGGAGACGGTATTGGAACCGAAAGTGGCTGTAAGACCATAATCGACGGATACGTTGGTAGAAGCACCATTCGCATTTCCGCTACCTGCTATCGTTGCGGAGTTTGAAGTGATTGCACTAATTCCTGTCAGACTGATTGAAGGAGGCGTTCCACTTGGAGCTGCAATAGAAGTGAAATTGGTGGTACTCCAATGATCTCCATTTTGGTTACCCGTATTATTCACGGCATTACCTGCTACATGAAAAATAACCAAGGTAGAAGCAGAAGCATTGGGTGCGGTCCAATCGAAGGTAAAAGAAACACTTCCTCCACTTATGAGGGCCGGAGTGGTATGCCTTAATTCGCCGCCTGATGCGGTTGTGGATGCCTGCGTACCGACCGGAGCATTGCTGAATGTTCCTTGTGTGCAGGTTAAGTCAAATCCAGCAGCTGCTTTGGTACTATTTAAAATGGTCAAGGTCAGGGAATAGGTATTGCCTGCAACCCAACCCCCTGCGGGTAATCCGCTGAGCGTCATACTGGTGGCTGAATTACTGGCACCGTGGCAACTACAGCCGGTTGTGCTTAATCCGGTGACACCACCGCTCGATGAGCTGGTACTGAAATAAATGATGGCCAGAACGATAGCCAGGAAAGTTGATTGAAGGAAAGTTGATCGCATGAATTGATGTTTAAACACTAAAATAGAATTAAGACGTGAATTCAGCCTGTTTGGATAGGTAAATTAACAAAATACCGAAAGGATTATTGTAGTAAATGGATTTGTTGGAGTCAAACAAAAATATCCTTTTGTAGAATCAAATACTTCAACCGAGTTTTTGCAGTTGACTTAAAAGAAGCAACCAAGAAGTTTCAAATAAATAAAAAAAGGAGTCGCAAGAACTCCTTTCATTTATTTTATCCGAAAATTGTCTTTTAAGCGCTTAAAATGTCACGCGCTATCACCAATTTCTGAATTTCACTGGTTCCTTCTCCGATGGTACATAATTTAGAGTCGCGATAATATTTTTCAACCGGAAAGTCCTTGGTATAACCATATCCACCAAATATTTGCACAGCTTCTGTGGCAACTCGTACCGAAACTTCTGAGGCATAATATTTAGCAATGGCACTTTGTCGGGTTACTTTTTCACCACGCATAATTAAATCGGCAGCCTGCATAATCAATAATTCCGCAGCTTCAATCTGCGTAGCCATGTCGGCTAATTTCCACTGTATCGCCTGGAAATTTGCAATGGGTTGATCAAATTGCTCACGTTCTTTGGCATATTTAACCGAAGCTTCGAAGGCCCCTTTGGCAATTCCTAAGGCCAAGGCCGCGATGGAAATACGCCCGCCGTCGAGGATTTTCATGGATTGTTTGAATCCTTCCCCCACTTCACCCAAACGCTGATCATCGGAAATCCGACAATTGTCAAAAACCAATTCACAGGTCTCTGAGGCACGCATGCCCAGCTTATTTTCTTTTTTACCCGCACTGAAACCAGGCGTTCCTTTTTCAATGGCAAAGGCGGTAATATTGTTTTTTGACCGAGGTTCTCCCGTGCGACAAAGCACAACGGCCACATCTCCCGTTTTGCCATGGGTTATCCAGTTTTTTGTACCGTTAATGACCCATTCGTTACCTTCTTTAACCGCCACACAGCGCATATTTCCGGCATCAGAACCCGTGTTGGCTTCTGTTAAGCCCCATGCGCCAATCCATTCTCCACTAGCCAGTTTAGGAATATATTTTTGTTTGATGGCTTCACTGCCAAATTTATAAATATGATTGGTACATAGTGAATTGTGAGCAGCTACTGAAAGGCCAATGGACCCGCATACTTTGGCAATTTCACTCACCACAGTCACATATTCAAAATAACCCATTCCTGAGCCGCCTAATTCGGTTGGTATCAAAACACCCATCAAGCCCAATTCACCCAATTTACGAAATACTTCCACCGGGAACTCCTGCGACTCATCCCATTCCATCATTTTAGGACGTATGTTTTTATCTGCGAAATCACGAACCATGTCCGCAATCTGTCCTTGTAGTTCTGTTTGTGCAAAATTCATAGTGAAAGCTTTTATTGAAGCGTTAAGTAAGGTGCAATTTTACGAAAAATTTCTTCATTCATCAATTCAATTTCCTTAAGTTCATTCAAGTTATTAAATTGATACTGTTTTGTTTTTCGAAGTGCACAAATAGCATCCGCCAATGTGCCCTTCAGGTAAGGATGGGCATTCATTTCCTGAAAGGTGGCTTCGTTCAGATTCATTTTACGAACCAAGCGAGGATTTACGCGAATCCATGTTTTAAATTGATCGAATTGTTCAGGCTTGATACTTTTTATCTCCAGTATTTGATTGGGATTGACAAATCCACCCAATTGCTTCCTGTATTGTATAATTTGTCGTGCCGTATAGGCTCCAATCATTGGCAGGGCAATCAGTTCAGTCGTGTCGGCTGTATTCAGTTCCACAATCTGCGGTGCAGGCCTTTTATAAGCAGGGTTTTCATCCGGAATTTGAACATAATCTTTGAGTTGTTCATATTCTTCGGGCCTTAAACCATAAAGTTTTTCAAACGAGGCGGCCCGGTAAAAATGCCCGCCTTTGCGCCGGTAATTCATCAGGGTAGCGATGAGTTTATTGCGCATACCCATTCGTACAAACCCGGCCGAATCCAGGGTGTTTGGATTAAATTTAAAGGGTTTCAGGACGGAGATTTGCCCGCTGCTGCGAGCATTTTCAAAGGAATCCGCTTTCATTTGATCCAATAAAACCTGACAATCCTCAAAGCTGAGTGCAGATTTAGTATTTGCCCAAACAGGCAATAAAAAGCGGAGCAGTAAAGTAAGGGAAATCGTCAGGAGGAGTATTGTATAGGCACGTCTCATCCATTTGCCCATCGCAAAATACTCCTTAAGGAGTTGTTTCATCATAAAATTTCGTTCAGTTCAGGAACGAAATTAAGAAATTCCCCCGGTTTCGGCTTCTTTATAAATTTTTTTAATCAATCCCTGAAGTACATTACCCGGACCAATTTCCGTAAAATGGGTGGCTCCATCTTCTACCATTTGAAGCACGCTTTGGGTCCAACGCACGGGTGATGTCAATTGCTGAATGAGATTTAGTTGGATTTCGGCCGGATCAGATATCGCGCGTGCCGTTACATTTTGGTAAACCGGGCATATCGGTGTGTGAAAAGGTGTTTCCATAATGGCCTGGGCCAATTCTGCTTTAGCTGGTTCCATCAGGGGTGAATGGAAAGCCCCACCAACAGGTAAAACCAACGCACGTTTTGCGCCGGCTTCTTTCATTTTCTCACAGGCCATTTCAATACCTTTTATACTACCCGAAATAACGAGTTGCCCCGGACAATTATAGTTAGCTGCTACAACGACTTCATCAGAGATGCTTGCACAAACTTCTTCAACCTTCGCATCATCCAGATTAAGCACTGCGGCCATGGTACTCGGATTGATTTCGCAGGCTTTTTGCATGGCATTTGCCCGAATGGAAACCAGCTTCAAGGCTTCTTCAAACTGCAAGGTGCCATTGGCTACCAAGGCCGAAAACTCACCCAATGAGTGGCCGGCAACCATATCCGGCTTTAGGCCTTCGGTGGTTAGGAATAAGATCACGGAATGCAAAAAAACAGCAGGCTGAGTCACTTTCGTTTGTTTGAGGTCTTCGGCACTACCTTCAAACAGGATTTCTGAAATATTGAATCCGAGGATTTCGTTGGCCCGATGAAATAATTCACGAGCCTGTTCATTATTCTGATATAAATCCTTACCCATTCCTGGAAACTGCGAACCTTGTCCCGGAAATACCATTGCTTTTTTCATGCTAAACCGATTTTTGAGGCGCTAAAATAATACCGAATGAACAAAATTTCTGTTTCATTTACCATCAGCCATGCTTTTCAGTATCCCGTTTCGTGTTTAAAACTGATTTGGCCTTCGCCTAAACGGGGGTTAAAACCTTGAAATTTTGAAATAAAGTCATAGAAATTATGCCAAAAAGGTCAAAAAAGTGACATCATTTCCTGAAAAAACGGGTGGCATGAAACTTGTCAGAAGACCCTCACAAGCATTTAAACAATTTAATATGGGAAAAATAATAGGTATCGATCTGGGCACAACCAACTCTTGTGTCAGTGTGATGGAAGGAAACGAACCGGTAGTCATTGCAAATGATGAAGGAAAAAGAACCACCCCTTCAGTGGTTGGTTTTTTGAAAAATGGTGAGCGCAAAATCGGTGATCCGGCAAAGCGTCAGGCCATTACCAACCCGGTTAACACAATCATGAGTATCAAACGCTTCATGGGTCGTCGATTTGATGAAGTCGCTGAGGAAATCAAACAAAGTTCTTATAAAATCGTGAAGGGTGACAATAACACCCCACGCGTGGATATTGATGGTCGATTGTATACACCGCAGGAAATATCTGCGATGGTGCTACAGAAAATGAAAAAAACCGCTGAAGATTTTCTGGGTCATGAAGTGACTGAAGCGGTTATTACTGTGCCGGCTTATTTTAATGATGCACAACGTCAGGCTACTAAAGAAGCCGGTGAAATTGCCGGTTTAACTGTAAAACGTATCATTAATGAGCCAACTGCTGCGGCATTAGCTTATGGAATGGACAAAAAAAATACCGATTCCAAGATTGTGGTATTTGATTTAGGAGGCGGTACATTTGACGTTTCTGTTTTGGAACTGGGTGATGGTGTTTTCGAGGTAAAATCTACCAATGGAGATACCCATCTCGGTGGGGATGATTTTGACAAAGCAGTGATGGATTGGTTAGCAGATGAATTCAAGGCCGAAGAGAATGTAGATTTAAGAAAAGATCCAATGAGCTGGCAACGTTTGAAGGAAGCTGCCGAAAAAGCGAAAATTGAATTATCATCTTCTACCGAAACAGAAATCAACCTCCCATATATTACTGCCATTGATAATGTGCCGAAACACTTGGTGAAGAAGTTGACCCGCGCCAAATTCGAACAATTGGTAGATTCTTTGGTGGAGCGTACGCTCGAACCTTGTCGCAAAGCCTTAAAGGATGCAGGCATTTCTGCTGCAGAATTGGATGAAGTGATTCTGGTTGGAGGAAGTACTCGTATTCCTAAGATTCAGGAAGTGGTTGAAAAATTCTTTGGAAAAAAACCAAACAAAGGGGTTAATCCGGATGAGGTGGTTGCTATTGGAGCATCCATTCAAGGGGGTGTTTTGACCGGAGAAGTGAAAGATGTTTTGTTACTGGATGTGACTCCACTCTCGTTGGGTATCGAAACCCTGGGTGGCGTATTTACCAAGTTGATTGAAAGCAATACAACCATCCCTACCAAAAAATCGGAGACCTTCTCTACTGCCGCAGAAAATCAACCAAGTGTGGAGATCAATGTGTTGCAAGGAGAAAGACCCATGGCTAAGGACAATAAAAATCTGGGCCGGTTTATCCTCGATGGCATTCCACCGGCACCGCGTGGCGTTCCACAAGTTGAAGTGACTTTTGATATTGATGCAAATGGAATTCTTCAAGTGAGTGCATTGGATAAAGGAACCGGCAAAAAACAAAATATCCGTATCGAAGCTGGCTCAGGATTGAGCAAAGAGGATATCGAAAAAATGAAGAATGATGCCAAAATGAATGAAGATGCCGATAAGAAGTTGCGCGAAGAAATTGAAAAGGTAAATATGGCCGATAGTCAGATTTTTAATAGCGAAAAGCAATTGAAAGATTACGGCGATAAACTGCCGGAAGATAAAAAAGCCAATATTGAACAAGCCTTGACTAATTTAAAAACTGCTCATGGGGCCAAAGATTTTGCTGGCATCGACGCAGGTTTAGAAGCCTTAAATCAGGCATGGCAGGCAGCTAGTGAGGAACTTTACAAAGCAATGAACGAACAACAAGGTCAACAAGGAGGAGCTCCTGGTGCTGAGTCGACAGCTAACAATGCCGCAACAGATGAAGTGCAGGATGCAGAGATTGTAGAGGAAAAATAATCTTCGACAAAATCCCATCATGTCGGATTCTGTTCAAACTTTATCGTTACGGAATTATACGACGAATATAGATTGGCAAAAAGTACAAAATGAGGCTGTTCCAGAATTTTTCTTTTGGAACAGCCCTTTTTTTTGGTGGCTGGAATTTTGTTGCCGCCTTAAAAAACGTCAAAAAGTTCTGTACTTTGAAGTTGGCATCTTTTGCAAGTATCGAAATAAAGGGGTCTACTCCTGCTATCGTGATTGTAACTAACTGTAATCGCTACAATTTCGCATATCTACTGTTGAAATGGATGCCCCTCTGCTCAATGTAACAAATGTATCCGTTTCGGCTATCACGATAAAAGTACTTTTGCATCAACAAAATAATATAAAATGAAAGTAGAACAAATTTATACCGGTTGTCTGGCACAAGGAGCCTACTATATCGTTTCAAATGGCGAAGCAGCCATCATTGACCCATTGCGTGAAACAAAACCTTATACGGATCGTTTAGAGAAGGATGGTGTGAAGTTGAAATATATTTTTGAAACTCACTTTCATGCTGATTTTGTTTCGGGGCATTTAGATTTGAGTAAAAAAACCGGTGCAACGATTGTTTACGGCCCAAATGCAGCTCCTGAGTTTGAAGCCCTCATTGCACAGGATGAACAATTATTTGAAATAGGACAGGTTAAAATCAAGGTATTACATACTCCCGGTCATACCATGGAAAGTTCAACTTATTTACTCATCGATGAGCATGGAAAGGATTATGCTATATTTTCTGGCGATACCCTGTTTTTGGGAGATGTAGGTCGTCCGGATTTAGCTCAAAAAGCGGCGAGCATGACCCAGGAACAATTGGCAGGTTTGTTGTACGAAAGTTTGAACAATAAAATTATGCCCCTTGCTGATGATGTGATTGTTTATCCCGCTCATGGTGCCGGGAGTGCCTGTGGCAAAAACATGATGAAAGAAACTGTTGATACTTTGGGGAATCAAAAACGTATCAACTATGCCCTCAACCAACCCGATAAGGCTTCCTTTATTCAGGCGGTTACAGAAGGCTTACTTCCACCTCCCGTTTATTTTGGAATGAATGTGGCGATGAATAAAAAGGGCTATGAAAGTTTTGAAAGTGTGTTGAATAATGGGATGCGAGCACTCACTGCAGATGAATTTGAAGTAGCTGCCGAAACGAGTGGTGGCGCCATCATGTTGGATACCAGAGATGCGTCTTCATTCTATAAAGGATTTATTCCGCAATCGATCAATATTGGTATCAATGGAGATTTTGCACCATGGGTAGGAGCGCTTGTTGGAAATGTGAATCAACCGATTTTATTAATTACTGAGGTAGGTCAGGAAGAAGAAACGGTGACCAGACTCACGCGGGTAGGTTTCGATCAGATTTTAGGCCATCTGAAAGGAGGTATTCAAACCTGGATTGATGCCGGAAAAGAACTCGATACCGTAAACCGGATTTCTGCTGCTCAATTTGCAGATGTGGTGGATGTTCAGAAAGATGTTGTGGTGGATGTTCGTCGGGAAAGTGAATATGCCGCAGAGCACGTAGAAAATGCCTATAGCAAACCGCTGGCGTATATCAACGAATGGGTGAAGGACATCAATCCAAAAGAGCACTTTTTTCTTCATTGTGCAGGTGGTTACCGCAGCATGATTGCCAGTAGTATTCTGCAAGCCAGGGGTTACCGCAACTTCACCGAAATCGATGGTGGTTTTAAATCCATCGCCGAAACCAATATTCCAAAAACGGATTACGTTTGTCAAAGTAAAGTACTGAAGGCTTAGTTTGTCCTATCTTTAAAGGAACGGGGGGTAATCTCCCGTTCTTATCGCATTTTTTTGATAACAATTCAAGAATAAGGTGAGTCACTTACTTCTCAATTTTTAACCCATCAGTCAGGCAGTCCGTTGGTATGACTGCTACTGATATAAATCACACTAAATCACATGGAAATTTTAGGATATATCGCATCCATTGCTATCGGAATCTCATTAGGATTAATCGGGGGCGGTGGCAGTATACTCACGGTTCCGGTATTGGTCTACCTCTTTCAGGTAGATGCCGTATTGGCAACAGCGTATTCTTTATTTATCGTTGGTTTAACCAGTGCTGTGGGTACTGTAGGGTACTTTCGAAAAGGATTGGTAAACGTTAAAACGGCCATTGTATTTGGGATTCCATCCATTATAGCGGTTTTCGCAACCAGAGCATGGATAGTTCCCGCCATACCCAAAGAGGTATTCCGGGTCGGTGATTTCATGGTCACTAAAAGTTTACTCATGATGTTATTGTTTGCGATTTTAATGATCGCTGCATCCTACAGTATGATTAAAAAGGATAAACCTAAAGCTGATAACAGTGAACCGAAACAACAGTCTTTTAATTATCCCCTCATCTTGTTGGAAGGGGCCATTGTAGGTATTTTAACCGGATTAGTAGGTGCTGGAGGGGGATTCTTAATTATTCCCGCATTGGTGGTTCTTAGTAAATTGCCAATGAAAGAAGCCGTTGGTACATCTCTGGTAATCATTGCTGCGAAATCGCTCATTGGATTTTTCGGAGAAGGTGAGGATACGATCATCGACTGGATCTTTTTGGCCAAGGTATCTGCATTTGCTATTGCAGGTATTTTTATGGGAACAGCGCTAAGTAAACGAATTGATGGCGCTCAACTGAAACCGACTTTTGGATGGTTTGTTTTGGTGATGGGATTTTATATCATCATTAAAGAAACAATGTTTAAATAAAAAAAGTTATGTAACAATTGTATCCATATCGGAATACATAAAAAATACACCTTCGCTTCAATCAAACATAAACAACATGGGTTTTTTTGCAAAACTTTTTGGAATCAATCAATCATCCGTTATTGATTTGGAAACAGCAATCAGCGAAGGGGCATTTCTGGTAGATGTCCGCTCAAAGTCAGAATTTGAAAGCGGAACCGCAAAAGGTGCAGTTAACATACCGGTCGAAATCATTGCACAAAAATTAGATCAACTCAAAGGCAAATCAAACATTGTTGTTTTTTGCCGAAGTGGAAACAGAAGTGCAGCAGCCAAAAGAATTTTGGAATCAAAGGGGTTAAAAAATGTCATCAATGGCGGCACCTGGCAGCAGGTTGCACAAACCATGCAACAACAGTAAACAAAATAATCAACAGTATTTTTAATCGAATAATTTAAACGATATGAACGCTCAGGAATTAAAAGTGGTCATCCCAACGGATTTTAGTGTGCAGGCCGAATATGCCTATATCATGGTTAAAAAACTTGAGGAGAAAATCCCCGTTAAAGTTAGCTTCCTTCACGTCATGCAGGTTCCGGATACCGTGACCATGAACGCGTCCGGAGAAATCAGCACATGCGGCGAAATTGATGTCAAATATGTGGAAACACAAAGAGATATAGCCCTGCGGAAATTAGAACAATTACAAACATTGTATGGTGAGGAAGTGGAAGTTCATCTTCGATTGGGCAAAATCACCGACACTATTATTCGCTTTGCAAGTGATGCCGGTGTGGACCTGATTGTGATGGGCACCAAAGGCGCCTTTGGATGGAAAGAAAAATTATCAGGAAGCGAAACTCAATTAGTGGCCCGAAAATCAAATATTCCGGTGCTTTCTCTGATGTGCGATCGTAGTGATCTTAAAATCCAACATCTGTTATTGGTTCATGATTTTAGTAAGTCCGAAAAAATGGATTTGGAAGTGATGAAAAAATTAATGAATGCATTTAACTGTAAATTGCATTTACTACAAATCACGTCAGGCAACCCCGAAAACCAACAACCCGAATTTGAGCAACAAGCCCATGCTTATGTAAACAGGCCGTACCGATATAAATATACTGTAATAAATAACCAACTAAAAAGAACCCGCTCTGTGCGGGTTTTTTTGTGTCTCATTGGTCGTGTTAAACCCAGATATCAAGGGTTACAAAAATCGCAATACATGGGATCTTCATACTTCTTATCGTTCGGATATAATTCTTCGCGGGAGTATGCACATTTCTGACATTCATATACATAACTTAAAATGGAGCGAGTAGGGCTATTACAAAGATTGCACGGAAGCCCTTCCTTAACGATGGTTATTCCTAACCCGGGTGTAAAACATTCAGGACATTTTGAAAGCATTTTTTTTACCAGCTTTTGCGTAGCTTGTTCAATCACCTGCATACGTGTCGGATTATACAAGGCCCGCATATCCGTTTCGATATAAGCCGCGCCGGTTTCCTTTTTAAATCGATCGAATAATGCCAATAAGCGGGAAGAGTCGGTGATTCCTTTTTCCATATCTTGAAAGTCATCCTTCGCTCTTTTGATAATCAATGCATGTGAAGGGAACTTCGCCATTTGTGCGAAGGCTTTTAATTCTTCTTTGGTTTCAATGCTTCGTGCATTAAAATTTGTTTCGGTTGTTAAGACCCGTACAAAGATTTCAAGCTCATTTTTCTTGTCCAACAAAAACATGATTTCATCATCGGCATACGCAAAGGGAATAGAAGGGTGAGGACCAAATGAACCTTCGTTACTGATAGCCAGGTCGCAGGAGCTCAATTCCATGGCCATCAAACATTTTTTTCGGGCGGTAGAAAGCGGGTCTTCCACGCGGTCTGTTTCTCCGCTGAATGTTCCCAACTGATCGGTATCAAAATCAGGCGGAACAATCACTTCCAAATCAAAGGTCTGTTGCAAGATGGGTGCTATCGCCTTCTCTTTTTCATGTTTGGTTGCGATTACAATTTTTCTGCCTTGAAAAGTAGATTCCTTCATCATTCAATTTAGATCATGCTCTGAGATTTATCAAACACCAGTTTGTTCGATGTTTTGACTGAATCGTTTTATTTCGGTATAAAATTGCTTGTTTTACAAATGATGCGAACAATGCGGGTCATTCTTTAAATCAATATCCAGCGCATATTTGCCCTTGATCACTGCAGCCGGACTTATTGTCCTTGTCCTAATGAGTATGCTGCTTTGCCATCGAACTTATACAAGTTTTCAGTTTTGATGGTATCCAAATTGGCATCCATGGCTGCCTGAAGAATTTGAATGATGTTTGACTTACTCATTTGTTTGCCTGAAGCAGGTTTTACCCGGCATCTCCAGTGGTCGGTACAAAAGGTTTCTTTAAATCCGTCGGGCCATACTTTAATTCCGCGATTGGTAATCATGGTTAATTCAGTATCCGCTCCCAGAATTTGTTTGAAATCGTGCGCCAATTCATTGGGGTCGCTCCCTGGCCAGTGAATAAAAATATCAACACCATCCAACTCTTTTTGGGCAGCCGGTTTGCGATGGTATTTTGGTAAACTTAAGGCAGCATTATTGGCATAACGCACCGGTTTTAAAGTGCTAGGTTTTTGACCGAGATGATCAATCACCGCTTGTGCAAATTCGCGAGTCCCCACTTTTTGCTGACTAATTCCCGGGCTGTAAATATCTTCTGTATGGATGCCGTCTTCGATGGTTTTGAGCCAGGCATTATGGATATTTTCTGCTACGTCCGATTGTCCGATATGATTTAACATCATAACAGCGCCCTGCAGCAAACCGGAAGGATTGGCGATATTTTGACCGGCGATTAGGGGGGCTGAACCATGAATGGCCTCAAACATGGCACATTCTTCGCCGATATTTGATGAGCCGGCTAGACCCACAGATCCGGTGATTTGGGCGGCTACATCACTCAGGATATCTCCATACAAATTGGGTATGACAATCACATCAAACATCTCGGGGGTGTCTGCTAATCTTGCCGCACCGATGTCGACGATAAAATGTTCATTTTGAATCTCAGGATATTCAGCAGCAATTTCATTAAACACCTCATGGAATAATCCATCGGTTTGTTTCATGATATTGTCCTTGGTAAAACAGGAAACTTTTTTTCGGTTTTGCTGCTTCGCATATTCAAAGGCATATCGGACAATTTTTTCACATCCGGGCCTGCTGATTAGTTTCAAACATTGCACCACCTCATCGGTTTGTTGATGTTCAATACCGGCATAGAGGTCTTCTTCGTTTTCCCGAATGATGACCACATCCATCACAGGATGTTTGGTACTCACAAAAGGATGTAAACTCATACATGGCCGAACATTGGAGTACAAGCCCAGAAACTTACGCGTACTTACATTCAAACTTTTATAACCCCCGCCCTGAGGTGTGGTGATTGGGGCTTTCAGGAAAATTTTATTGCGTTTAATGATTTCCCATGCTTCTGCGGCAATGCCTGAACTATTGCCATTGAGGTAAACTTTTTCGCCGACTTCAATTTCGTCAATGGCGATTTTCGCCCCTGCGGCAAATAAGATTTTTAAAGTGGCTTCCATGATTTCCGGGCCAATACCATCTCCTCTGGCAATCGTAATGTTGGTCATATACTCCTTGTTTTTGAACCGCAAATTTGCAGGTTTGGATACATTATTTAATATTTATATTTTTAATCGAAAGCATAAATATATTTAATGAAATATACCCTCAACCAACTTCAAATATTTTTGAAGGTTGTTCAAACTGAAAGTATCACCAAAGCCTCGGAGGAACTGCATCTGACCCAGCCGGCCGTTTCAATTCAATTAAAAAATTTTCAGGATCAGTTTGATATTCCCCTCACGGAAATCGTTGGTCGTAAAATTTATATCACCGATTTTGGGCGGCAGATTAGTGAGGCGGTGGAACAGATCATCAATCAGGTGGATGCCATCAATGATCATAACCTGGCTTATAAAGGAAAGTTGGCCGGTAAACTCAAATTGTCTGTGGTGTCAACCGGGAAATATTTAATGCCTTATTTTTTAGCTGATTTTATCCAACAACATCCGGGCATTGAATTAAAGATGGATGTGACCAATAAAGATCAGGTGGTACAAAGTATTGAAAACAACCAGGTTGATTTTGCCCTCGTTTCGATTCTCCCTCCATCCCTTTCGATTGATACCCTGGAACTATTGTCGAACAAACTTTATTTGGTGGGCGGGGCTCATGCGGCATTGAATTCAACCCTGAAGGCGAAAGATCTGTTCGGGAATTTGCCTTTGATATTTCGCGAATCCGGTTCGGGAACCCGGCAGGCGATGGAGCAGTTTTTTGAAACAAAAAATATCCGGGTTGTCAAAAAGATGGAACTCACCGGCAACGAGGCTGTGAAACAAGCTGTCATGGCCGGTTTGGGTTTTTCGATCATGCCCTTGATTGGCATTAAAAATGAGTTACAAAGCAAGGAGTTGCAAATCATCCCGCTAAAGGGATTGCCCATTGTAACAACCTGGCGATTGATATGGCTGAAACAAAAAAAGCTTTCACCCATCGCACAATCCTTCCTGGCGTATTTAAAAACGAATCAATCGAAAATTGTACAGGAAAAGTTCAGTTGGACCAATCAGCTTGGATTCAAATAAGGGTTCCTGTATAACGCTCAAAATGAGTGGTGATGGTCATTCAAACGAAAATTTATAACCGTAGATGCACCCTTTTTTAAGGCATATTACTAAAAGCGTTCACTTGAGTTTCAGAATCTTTCGCTACTCAGAAATACTGCATCTTCTTCGTTGCGGGCAACTCGCAGTATAATAATACAGCTTCATTACCCGCGCCTTGAATCTACAGCATTTCTGAGTTATTCAGGAACCCCCAAATAATGCGCGGCGTAATTCTAAAATAGTCTAAACTTGACTTCTTTCTGCTTGCCTCCAGAAGGCCCAAGATAATGGGATTGCCCATTTTAAGCAAGTTGTTTTTTTGTCTTTAGTTGTTTCCTTTTGTTGGAAAGAGTTCGCTTTTCTTTTAATTTTGAAATAAAAGCAGTAATTGCAAGTTGCTCTTCTTTCGTCAAGGGCTTGCTTTGTCCTCCAATAAAATCCACGTCTAATTCTTTAGGATGGTTCTTCATTTTGGAAAATATTTGTGAGTTAGTTTTAATGCTGCAAAGGTATCAATAATCATAATTCTTCCGCCTACATGCATTGCACCCAAGCTATCGATGTAATGTTTAATAAGTTGACTTTTAGAAATAAATGAAACGTTCCCTTCGTGTCCCCGTTGAAAAGAGAGTTTGCATGCAAACGCCACTAAATTTCCAGGTACGCCAAGGTACATTTTCGATTTTCCTTTATTGAATGGTGCACTCTCCACCAGGTGCATATAAACATGATCGGGTTTTATTTCAAGACTGATTAAGCCTTGGATGATATGTTGATTGTTAACAATGGTCAATTTGTAAACATCCCTTTCGGGCTGTGCATGTTCATATTTCCAATCAAATTGCCATTTGTTTTTTTTGGTAACTTGCTTTAAATCGGCAAGGGAAAAAACAGAAATATCTGTTGGAAAACTATCTCCTGTAACCACATTTTCAACAGAATTGGTCAGCTTATCAATTTTTACATTAATTCCAATTCCCTGAAGCTTTTTCACTAAACGAAAGTACTAAATTAGCTGCATTCTCGCAAGTTGAACTCAAATTTTGCAGCCTCTTGTTCAAAAAGATGAGACAATATCTGGGCTAGACATCCATCCGAATTAGGGGCTCTTGTATAACGCTCAAAATGAGTGTTGACGGTCATGCGAGTTAACCGGGCAAAGAAGTTAATCATGTAAAATCAAACTTCTTTCTTAAATTTGGACTATGACTTATCAAGTTGATATATTAAATCCGAAAGCTGAAAAGTTGCTTAAAGATCTTGCAGACCTCAAATTAATTGTACTCAGAGAAGAACCAAACGATGACCCATTTTTGGCAATTGTCAAAAAACTTCGTAAGAAAGCAGTATTAAAACCGCCAACTTTAGAGGAAATCACAAAAGAGGTTGAAAGCGTCAGAGCCAAAAGATATGCCAACAAAAATAAAGCATAGAATAATCATTGACACTAACCTTTGGATAAGTTTTCTGCTGACTAGCGATTATTCTAAAGTTGACCCAATGTTTATTAATAATGAGATTATTTTAATTTTTAGTCAGGAATTAGTTGATGAGTTTATAGAAGTTGCTCAACGACCCAAATTCAGGAAATATTTTTCGCTGTCGGATTTAGAAGAATTGCTTAAAAAAGTGCGAATGAAGGCTTTGTTTGTCTCAGTTACTACAACAGTAAATCAATGCAGGGACTTTAAAGATAATTTTTTACTTGCATTAGCACAAGACGGAGGTGCGACACATTTGATAACAGGTGATAAAGACCTTTTAGTTTTAGGCAAATTTGGTAAGACAAAGATTCTAACAATAACTGACTTTATCATGAGAAAATAGCACGAACCGCCAACATGCGTTTGGCGCAAGTGTGGCCTCTGTGCCAGGTTGAATACCGATGTGATATTTGTAATAGACCAATAAATTTGGTCTAAACAACTGTCCTATCGGTATAAACTAAAGTATGAATTGGTCTATCTACCAATTCACTTTAGTATAACTTTAGTTCTTTCTATTCTCTTTAATCTAAAATTTGAGCTTTAGTACCTTTTAACCCCCACCTTCGCCAGGCGCAACCAAGTACTTGCCCAGTTAGGGGTTCCTGAATAACGCTCAAAATCAGTGGTGATGGTCATTCTAACGAAAATTTATCACCAGAGATGCACACTTTTTTAAGGCATATTGCTAAAAAACGTTCACTTCGGTTTCAGAATCTTTCGCTACTCAGAAATACTGCATCTTCTTCGTTGCGGGCAAATCGCAGTATAACAATACAGCTTCATTACCCGCGCCTTGAATCTACAGCATTTCTGAGTTATTCAGGAACCCCTAGTCATGCACCTACGCTCAGGCGCGCCGGGATTGCAGTGATATGCCCGGCCAGGTGGTTTGTTATCATTGGGGACCTTTTTCCGGGCATACAAACGTAAAGCCCGGGCAACATCGCTTAATTCTTATTATTAGTTGAACGCCCACAAAATATAAACTAGCACTAAGCAGCTTGATAGTATGGCGATATCAGCCAGTAAACCACTACGCCTGTGATGGCCACATACAGCCAAATGGGGAAGGTATAACGCACCAGTTTTTTGTGTTTATTATATTCCGCCGTGAGTCCACGATAGGCGCTGTACAAAACAAAGGGCATAACAATACCGGCTAGGGTAATATGGGTGCTGATGATAAAATAGTACACATAACGCAAAGTTCCGGCAGCGGTTTTTTCGAGCTCGTCGAGCGTGCCATTGTGGTCGGTATCTCCAAACTTGGTTTCGCCGGTTAGCAGATGATGGGCGATGTAAAACACCAAAAACAACACAGAAAGCAGCATGGTGAGCATCATGGTATTTTTGTGGGCGACAAACTTTTTTTGTTTCACCAAAATCAGGCCCACGATGAGCAAGACACTCACGATTGAATTGACGCCGGCACTCAGGGCGGCAAAAATATGGGGATCAAAACCCATATCTACTTTCAGGGTAATCCGATCCAGAATGGTAACCGCCAGAAATACGATGGCCGAAAATATCCAGATGAGGATATGGGCTTTGCGGTCGTTTTTTTTCATGCCTGCTTGTAACATCATGTTTCTCAGTTAATATTTTCGTTTACGTTCGTAAAGGCGGTGTTTCTCCACCATCAGTTTGGCGATATCTTCGGCACAAAAGCGCACCTTGTTGGAATCCAAGGCATTATAGTAACCGCGGATATGGTGGTATTTATCAACCAGTACAATCTGATCGGGGTGAATAAAATCATCGGCTCCTGCCTGAGGTTCCGGTAAATCCAAGTGCAGTTCCTGACGGGCAAATGCATAAATTTTATCCCGATCGCCGGTCATAAACATCCACTTATCATGATTGGCTTCATATTTTTCGGCATAGGCTCTGAGGCGAGGCACGGAATCCGTTACAGGATCGACACTGATGGAGATAAACCGAATAGAAGTATCATTTTTGATAAAAGCCTTATTGAGCAATTTCATGTTTTTGCTGCTCACCGGACAAATGGTATGGCAGGACGTAAAGAAGAAATGGAATACCAAAATCTTTCCTTTTAAGTCCTCATGAATAGAAATCGTATCACCCAATTGATTTTGCAGGCGAATATCCTGAATGCGGTGAAAGGTGGTATCCTTTTTCCAGCCCTGATCGGTTTGTTGACTATCTACCCGGTCGATGCCGTAAAATGCAGGCATGGCAATATGCCCGTCATGGCCTTTCATTTTCAGAAACAAAAAAGCCGCCAGGGGTACCAAGGCACTGAATAAACTGCCGATGAGGATACTTTTGATTTTACGGCTTTTCATGATGTGCGCAAAAGTAATCTGCAATGGGCAAGTACTGCATAAAATATTTCAATAGGGGGCAACAAAAATATTTTCGAAAACCGGTTTTGCCCTTGAGGGTGCGACGAGCCCCGAATTAGTCGAGCAGGTTTTCGTAAATAATCGCTGCGCCCTGACCGACACCGATACACATGGTTGCCAATCCGAAGCGGGCCTTACGGGCTTTCATGGCATGCAGGAGGGTGGTAGAGATACGTACCCCACTACAGCCCAGCGGATGACCGAGCGCGATGGCGCCTCCATGGATATTTACTTTTTGGGGGTCCAGAGCCAGCTCACGCATACAGGCGATAGATTGAGAAGCAAAAGCCTCATTGAGTTCGATTAAATCAATATCCGACATTTGAAGGCCGGCGCGTTGCAAAGCCTTTTGGGTGGCCGGAACCGGACCAATGCCCATAATAGAGGGATCTACACCGGCAATGGCCATACTGCGAATTTTGGCCATAGGTTGAAAATCGTATTTTTTCACGGCTTCATGGCTGGCCAGTAAAATAGCTGCTGCACCATCGTTTACCCCACTAGCGTTTCCGGCAGTTACGGTACCGTCTTTGGCGAAGGCGGGTTTCAGTTCGGCCAGTTTTTCGGGCGGGCTGAGGCGGGGATGTTCATCTTTTTCGAAGACCATTTTTTTGCCCTTACCCAAATCTATTTCTACCGGAATTAATTCATTGGCAAATGCATTTTGGGCATGTGCGGCTTCGTATTTCGATTGGCTTTGAAAGGCAAATTGGTCTTGCTCTTCGCGGGAGATTTGCCATTGTTTGGCCACATTTTCGGCGGTTTCGCCCATGCTATACGGGTGATGTAATTTGCTCAGGGCGGGGTTGATAAAACGCCAGCCGATGGTGGTATCAAAAATTTCTGCTTTACGGGCAAAGGGGGTATCGCTTTTGCCCATCACAAAGGGTGCGCGGGTCATACTTTCCACGCCGCAGGCAATCATCAGTTCCCCATCGCCGCACATGATGGCGCGGGCGGAATCCATGATGGCTTGCAGGCCTGAGGCGCATAAACGATTCACGGTATTACCGCCGGCGGTGATGGGTAAACCGGCAAGCAGCACAGCCATGCGGGCCACATCGCGGTTATCTTCGCCGGCCTGATTGGCACAACCGGCTATGACATCTTCAATGGCCTGAACATCCATGTTTTCGTTGCGGGCCACGAGGGCTTTGAGCGTGAGGGCGAGGAGGTCGTCGGGGCGAACGGTTGATAAGGAACCTCCATATTTACCGATGGGTGTTCGCAGGGCATCGATGATATAAGCGCTGTTCATAGTTTAAGAATTGAGGGCACAAAAGTACTACCTCGACACCTGAAACCCAATTGAATTATCATGGGTTGGTGGGGTGGGATATTTTACAGATTAGCAATGCGCTCTGAATTCATTCCTTGCATTTATACGAAGTACCAAATTCAGCAGAGGCCTATATGGTAACTTCCCTTTTGGCTCAGTCATCAAGTCCAGGATTGTGTTTAGTATGCGTTTGTGATGATTAATATTTCTTCGGCGATGATTTTGTTTTCTTCGCTCAGCCTGATAAAATAAAGACCACTTGGGAGATTGTCAAGCGATACAATATGGCTCTGCCCTGAAAGATGATTCACTTGTTTTACCCTTTGTCCGTACATATTAAAAATGGTTAGGCTAGCACTGTTGAGATGGCCAGTGGTTTGGATGTTTGTTGTGGAAAGGGCTGGATTTGGAAAGACTGAAAAATGAGATTGGGTTGAATTTTCGGGAATCCCCAGGACGATTTGTCCGGCTTCGATACAGGCATTGGGGGTACTTTGGTAAGCATAATCTTTGATGGTGAACGATGCGGAAGAGGCATCTACATCCAATCGCGCCCAGCCATAGTAAGTATTTGATCCTACTATTAATTTTAATGCCAAATACTTATTGCTTTGTCCAACCCAGTTACCGAGGCTGCTTCCCAAAGCCAGGGTACCGGGCTTGTTGGCAGTATACCATGTGGATAGTGTGTCGCAAATAGAAGCAGCGTTTGATAAAGCCCAGGGTAAATAATTACCACTCACCAAAGACCCGGAGTAGGCATTATTATTTTGGGGCTGGCAGAACACGCCAATGGTACCTGAACTTCCACCATAATGAATGATAAAATCTTCTAAATTGTCGTTATTTAAATCGAGCGAAAAAGTGGCGCTTGGTGTGGCATCGGGGATGTCGGTATAAATAATTTGAGCGAAGGATGTCAGGTTGAGCAGCGATAAAAACAAAAAGCCGCAAAAGCGCAGGCCATTTTTCGAAGAAATGATTTTCATTCTTTGAAGGTAGAGATTTTAAAGATTGTAATTCTAATACCGATGTGATATTTGTAATAGACCAATAAATTTGGTCTAAACAACTATCCTATTACCGACATACTCTTTGTAAAGCTAGTTCCTCGCAAACAAAGAATACATCGGTACTGGCAGGCATAAACCACTGTATGAATTGGTCTATCTACCAATTCACATTGGTATAAAATAGTCAGGACTTTTTGGAATTACAAACTGTATTACAAATATCACGGTATTCAAGATTTACTTTTGCCATGAATCAATCAGTTGGGCGGCCGGGCACGCTATCCACTGCAAGTCCGCTCCGCCGCGGCGGATTCGGGCTTTTCGTTCCTATCGTTGCCGGGTTTGGTGGGTTGTATATTGTAAAGGAGAATAAGGAGTGGAAAATGGTTGCTGGATGATGGGATACAACTGCCAAGGTTTTAAATGAAAGATTGCAAGTGATTTCAAGATATTGGAATACAAAACAGAACCCACAACATACTAAATTTTATGCCATATGAAAAAACTAGGTTGAAATCTTTTTTCGATTATAACAGATAGCGCATTGAGGTCTAATCGAAATGAGATATTCTAAAGGAGTGCTAATAGTATTCCTTAATATAGTCATAAGCCCTATTAAATAGGTCCTCATCTTTGATTTGATATTTTGTCCAAAGCACTTTTCGTA
>JBMOFV010000015.1:0-60632 GCA_049318705.1 Chitinophagaceae bacterium | reverse complement strand
GGGGTATACGCTCTATCGTTGCCACAATACAACTTTTGTTTCATCATTGTATGCGTATCTTAGATTCATAATTTTTTTCTCCCTCTTTGGAAATTTTAAGTAAATAAATTCCGGGTGCTAGGTTTAGGCTAATTTGATTGGTCAAATTGTGGAGTTTTTGTTCATGCACTCTTTTTCCAGCCGCATCAAATACGCTTAAATGACTTCCAACATAATAATCTTCAATAAAGATAGAAAATTGTCCTTGTGAAGGGTTAGGTGATATTCGAATAGAAGACGAAAACGAATTGACATAAAGTGTATCTGTGATAGAACTACCAGCACTATTTCGAATGTATCCATAGATGGCTATAATCTTATCTTGGATCAATGGAATTTTGTCTTGGTAAGTGAAATTTATTTTCTGGCTATAGTCATTCAAATTCGCTAATGGATAATCTTGAATCAGGCTATTGGCTGGAGGTTGAGTGTACCACTGTATACCTGCTGATTGCAGTTGACCACCAGTTGATTGAACTAAGTGAGAGACAAAAATAGTTTGTTCACTGATGGAATCGATTCTTAAACTATTAGCAGGCTTGATTGGGTAAACCACAAATACATTGGGTGTAACATTCAATTGATAGTTATTATCACCATAGAGATTTGCAGTGATAGGATAATTGCCTGACAAACTGCTATCCTGTACTTCGCAAACAAGTTGAGGTAAGGTATCGATAACCGCTTCTGTGTCTCCATTTACAAAGCCACTCCATTGATAGCTTAGACTTGAAGTTAATTGGGCAAAGAATTTTTCTTTAGACTCTATGATGTATGAAAGAGCTCTTTTTCTCACCTCAAATGTTCCTGTTGTAAATTGTATCGTATAATTGTTGGCGGTGATAGAAGTATCTATGAAAGAAATCGGGTATTGTCCTACGTTTGATTGTTGATTCACGCTACTTGTTACTAGTGGCATTGTAGAAAGAATAGAGGTATTGTCTGTTCCTTTTAAACCAAGCACTTTTAAACCATTTAAGTTAGGTTGATTTCCGTAATTCATAAAAGTATCTTTAGCTACAATACTTAATGCCGCTTTGTAAATGCTTAATTGGCCTTGTAAATAATTTATGGAATAATTAGTGGCTAGAGCATTATTTACGATTAACGGATATATCCCAACCGAAGAAGTATTTGTTGCTGGGGTTGTTACGATTGGTAGATTAGTCAATACACTCTGATCTTCTCCATTTTTGAAGCCGTTATAGATGACTCCATTTGTAGAAGGTATAGTTCCATATTCAGCTGTGGTATCCTTCGCTTGGATACTCAGTACTGCTGGTAACACAGTGAAGATTCCAGCCGTATAATTCATGCTATAATTAATCCCTTGAGCGCTATCCACAAGAATTGGATAATTTCCTACTGGCGTGAGCGGATTGATAATACAACTCAATGAAGGTAGGTTTTGTAACACAGATTGGTTTTCACCATTTTTGAAACCCATATAAATTAAGCCGTTCAAGCTAGATGCATCACCATAATGCGCATTCGTATCAACTGCCGTAATATACAAGGGCGCCTGCTTGACTTCACAATTTCCATTAATATAGTTGATATGGTAATTATCCGAAGCGGCTCCATTCACTAAAATTGGGTAGTTGCCAACGGGTGAAGTTTGAGTAGCTGTAGTGCTGATTGAAGGGGTAGTGCTCAAAGAAAGTTCGCTATCATCCAATTTAAATCCAACATAACTTACACCACTCAACACCGGTTGATCTCCATAGACAAAATTTGTATCATTTGCTTTTACGATTAAATTAGCCTTGAAAATGGTATAGTCGATTTGTTGTCGGTAAATGGTATCAATCAAATCTTCTTTGGTGTAGCAAATATTTATGAGGCTTTGACCAATTTTCTTAGGAATTACTTGATAAGTACTTAATTGTTTAAAATAAGTTGTATCAAACAATAAGAAATAATTTCTTTCTAATCCTGGATAGGAAGGGAATGGTTTTTGAAGTGAATTGATTTGAGCACTAAAATCTAAGGTGTCGCCATATATTGTTGAATCTTTGAAAGGCATATAAGCCAAACGAGATGGGGTAGAAGGATTACCTAAATTATCCTTACCTAAAAGTCTGACTGATTTTACTGAATTCATACTCATAGGATATCCAGATTGATTGACTGAATCTCTGAAATAGATTTGTTCAATAGGTAATTTATTTGATTGCGAGCCATACACAAAAAACTTATTAATTGGTAGGCCTTGAGTTTGATTTGTCCAAACTAGATTATAAGTAGTATCACTAGATGTTTTTTCGAAATGAACATTAATTGGATGCATAGGGCATTTAACTGTAAATTGCCATATAGGGCTCCATTCGCTCCATGCGCCCTTTTTGTCCATAATTCTCACCTTCCAATAATAGGTATTAAGGTGGTTATAAAAATTTGGATATACTTTTAATGTATTATACAAATTCCAAGAATCAGCAATATTAAAATTTGTAATTCCTCCAGAGTATTGATTAAAGTTATTTGCTAAGGGATGTCTGAAATCAGGATATTCACTTAACAAAAAGTGCCATTCTTTAATGGAGTCATTGTCTTGATCTTTCCAAATTTGTTGCCATTTAAAAGTGATATTGGTGTTTTGCACTGTATCTCCTGAGTTAGGGTAAATAGCATATTGTGGTGGCAAAGGCGCATGATTGGTAAAATTTTCTTTCCATTTAATCATTACATCTGCCTGATAGTTAGGGGTTGTTTCTGATTGTAACTTTATTTGGTTTTGTCCAACTAATAACGAAGGAAAAAGATACTTGCTCAGTTGCAAAGTGTAATTAAAATCAAATTGTTTGATGATACAATATTGATTGCCATTGGTTGAATTCATGACAGTTTGAACAAACAAATCATAACAGGCATTTTTAATTTTGGGGTTTATAAAATTATAGATTGAAATAAGAGTGTCTTTTGAAATGGCAGGTGCTGAAGAGAAAATTGTGATCCAATTCAGACTGTCTTGAGAAATTTGAATTTGAATTTGATCTGTTGGAGTTAAGCAAGTATAATTGAGATGGATAAATCCGTTCACCATGGGAAGGCTACTTTTTCTGCTCAAGATAAAATTCCCTGTACCTCCATTTGATAAAATAGATTGATCGCTTGAAGCAATACTTAAATTGTTAGCGCTCGAAACCTTTTTATTGAAAGGCAAATTTGTATCCATCAAATTCAAATTGATTCGAGCATTCTTTATCATGGGAAACAAGTTGCTAGAATCAGGATAGTTACCAACAGTAGTTGGGTTAGTACATGGAGTAGATATCAGATGATGGTAAAAGGGATACTCATCATTGGTTGAAAAAATTAATTTTTCAGCAGGATATATGTTAAACCCTAAATCGGATTTGATTAATGAATCTTTTCCTCCGGCAAAAACAATTCCAATATAATTTGCTGAATCTGTATTCCAAGTGTAATGATTGGTAGAAAAATATAAACGATTGACGAAATCTTTCGAACCTGCGTAAGAATAAGCAAGATTAGGCCCTAGTATTTTAGTTCGAAATCCTAAATAAGGATCTTCGTATAAGTCTCCGAGAGAAATCGGTGTTTTGTTATCGACATCTAAAAAAATTTCATATTCATCGGCATCTACAAATCGCCATTTCTGATTGAATTTTAGTTCAGAAAAAATGTGTGCGCCTCCATTGATGCCCCACCAACGTTGTCCTTTTCCACTGACTTTATGTCCAATTACATTTGCACAATTGCCTATAGTACCACAATTGCCATAACCATAAGAGCCAAAGTGTTTCGTAATTTCATAAGGCTCTCGAACACAATTTTCGGGCTTGTAATAATAATAGTGTCTGTCCCCGACAAATTGATAAACATCCCATATACTATCAATATCATTAGAAGCATACGGAGAGATGGCGTATTTAGAAATACTGTCAAATCTGTAGTAATTGTTTTGATTATTTGTCAGCACCATTAATTGCTGAATCTGAACACTATCTTTATTATAAATCACTAAGGAATCTAAGGTAGTAAAATTAGGAACATAGGTAAATTCGGGCAAGCCGATGCACCAATAACGATGACGTTTTAATGAAATTTTGTCATCGAGAAAACCATTCACCTGAATATTTATTACTTGATTTCCGAAAAGACTAAAGGTTGCAGACTGAGAATTAATTTGAGCAACAGCTTGATGAAAGGGTAAGAAATTACCGATCAGCATGCATATCGCCATTTTTAAAAATAAAAATCTTGTCATAAACTTTAAAAATAGCTGAAAATTCAGGGATTTAAGTGAGGGAAATTAGTTTTTTTGCAAGTGCCCATTTCCTGGTTATGATCGAATTTGACCTAACTATGACTAATGCTGGGCGGTTAACAGAAAAATTTGTTATAATGACTTTGAATAATTAAATTTAATACGTATTGGAGCGATGAAACTAATTTTTCTATCGGTGATATTAGTTCTTAATAAATTGAGAAGTCTTTGTCAGCGATAAAAAACACTTTAAGAACTAAAACAATTTATATGAAAAAGATGAAAATAATTTTATTCCTTACCTTATTAATGATAGGCTTATTTCATCAGCCTGTTAAATCACAGATAGTAGATTGGGATTGGTTTAAACCTATGGATGGCCTGTTTTGGGATTAAGATAGGTATAAGAAAAATCAAAGTATTTATCTATTAGGTGTTTATAATTCTAGTTGTGTTATCAACAATACTGGTTTTTATAGAGCAGGAGAAAAAGATGTGCTTGTTGTTAAGACGGTTACCATTGGAAATATTATTTGGACTTTAAATATTGGAGGTGATTCAACTGATGTTGCAAAGAATTTTGAAGTAGATGCTCAAGAAAATATCTATGTAACTGGCAGTTTTAAAAGTCCAATATTGTACTAGATAGTTTGAGGAATTTTCTATAGTATAAAGGTTTAAATGTTTATGCTTAGATCATTATATCAAATCATATTCATTGAAGAATAATTGGCAATCAACATAACTAAAGTGGCAATATCAGAGTTTTAAAATTAAACAGCTTCACAAACTTTCAAGGCTATTGAAAGTGATTCGAAGGCATGTAGAAAAGGTCAATGGAATTGGTTTTAATTAATTTGAATAAACAGATTTAAATCGGTATTATTTAAAGTGCTAGATGCGAAGGGCTAACATCTCGAACAGCATATTTTAAGCCAAATTATTCATTAGGATTATTTTTTTGTAGATCATCATATAAAATGGGAACTATCGGGCAATGAATACAATCACCAAATGGGTGCAATAGATACAATAGAATTTAGCGACCATTCTGTTAGTTCTTGGGGCGGTATGAAATGCATGAAAGACTTACTTGACGCTGGCAAAATAAAGGAGCAATTGGCAAGTATTCCACTTCCTGAAAAAGGTTCAAATCGGGGTTATGAGCCAACACAAATTTTAGAATGCTTTTGGACAAGTGTTTGGATTGGAGCTGGCAGATTCAGTCATTCGGCTTATTTGCGTTAAAACGATGTATTAAAACAAAATCTCAGTTAAAGTTTTCTTGCTCCTTGATTTCCTGCTTCAGGAATATTATTTGCACCCAAGAATGACTCAATTTATTCCGGGTAGTAGAAATTCTTGAGCTTGATTATTTTAAAACCTCTTCCCGATACAATAGCCGAATCAATAAAGCAATTACTGCAATTACCAATAATAGGTGAATGATTCCTTGCGCGTTAAAAAAGAAGAACCCCAGAGCCCAACCTATTACAAGGATTAAGGCGATTAAATATAATGTATTTTTCATCTTGAAATTATTTAAAAAAAGGTCGAGCATTTTAATCTCAACCTTTATTAGTGATACAATTAAAGTGCTGCTATAATGCTTGCAAGCTCCTCTTTAGTCTTGCCAAGTTTCACATGAATTTTAGTCAGCATTTCATCTTTTTTGCCATTTTCATATTGCAAGTCAGCATCCGTTAAATTTGAAAATTTGGCCTTTAACTTTGTCTTTTGCTCGCTCCAATTTCCTTTGATCGGATTGAGCGTTTTTGATGTTTCTGTCATTTTAAATGAATTTATTTGTAATAGAATAATTACAGTATAAAGGTCCATGTTTTGATTGGAATGCTTGTTATATCATGATTCCTAAAATTTACATCTTTCGAAATTGTTCTTTGTAAATAGATAGACAGACACTGAAATGCTACTTATATTCATGTAGAATGATGTTCTTTATGTAATGCCTTGAATACATCCGGGCTGATTGCAAAAAAAAATCGTCCGGAAATTCCAGACGATCTTTCTTCATAGGTGAGTAGGTTATAAAGATTCAATGAGAGCTTCCAATTCTTCTTTGGATTTGCCCAATTTGATTTGAAGTTTTCCCAACATTTCATCTTCTTTTCCTTCCGTATACATGAGGTCATCATCGGTTAGAATCGCAAATTTTTGTTTGAGTTTTCCTTTTTGTTCGTTCCAAGTTCCTTTTAATGTGGATGCGTTCATTGTGTTTGATTTTATTGATGCTATAAGTTAAATTGATAAAGAATTATTTTTTGGGAATCTGAGGAGTGGGACTCATTCAGAAGCCTTTGCTTAAATTGTATATTTAATTTTAAAAAAACATATTTAGAATAGAATGGAGAAACCCACATATCCGGAATACGTTTTGATATTGGTTCGATCCAGTAAGTAATAGGAATCTGTCGTCACATTTTTGTTTTTATCACTGATGTCAACAAGTCCAACTACACCCCGGTAACCGAGCCCTACGCGCATGTTATTCGCAGGATTGACGCCAAAATCTACGCCAGCACCATATACAAATCCAATATCATTCTTTTTGACAGATAAAACAGGTTGCGGAATATTTACATCGTTGTTGCCGGAAACACTCAGTTTACTGCCGACATTAAAACCAACCTGAGGGCCAAGCACCACGTTTAAGTTGATAGATTTTGTTTTGCCGGTATTCAAAGAAAACAAGATGGGAATGTTGACATATTGTAAATTAATTTTTCGGTTCAATGTATTGTCGCTCGATTTTTGAGCGATGCTGCTATACATAATTTCAGCAATGACACTGATTTGATTGGTAAAATTATATCCTAAAAAAGCACCAGCTCCAAAGCCCAAAGCGACTTGACCTCTAACATCACTTCCCGATGCCGTTTGTACTTTCAAGGATCTAAATGTTGGCATTAAGCGAAGTCCAAATTCGACCTTTTTTACTACTTCCTGATCTTGGGCAGTCATATGATACGCTGAACCAAACAGGAATACAAAGAAAGGTATTGTTGAAAGGAATGAAGGTTGAAATAGTTTCATATTTTGGGTTATTGATGAAATACAAATGTCCGATGATTATGGACCGCCTTTATTACAGAATGAAGGATGATAATTGTAAGATTCGGGAATTGAGCATCTATCTAAAAGGAATATTATCAGTTGAACACTTGACGTACGTATTGTTTTTATCAAGGTGTCAGGATAAATGAACATCAATCGGATATTGTTGGTAAATACTGAACGGGCTATTTGGGATGGGAAAAAGTACTATTTCTAAATTAAAAGGACTTTTAGGAAAGCGTGGATGGATGTTTAAAAATTAGACATATTTTATTATACGGTGCAGAAACGAAAATCGAAATGAAGCATCCTTTTTTCCAGATATTTAAACGTGTATTTAAAATAAAAAAAAACTGTCGTTTCCGACAGTTTTTTTTGAGGTGCCCAGGACTGGATTCGAACCAGCACACCCTTGCGGGCGCTGCGACCTGAACACAGTGCGTCTACCAATTTCGCCACCTGGGCCTCTGTAACGTGTTCAGCGTTGTGGGACGCAATATTACTATTTTATTCATTTATTTTGGATTCGGGACAAGAATATTTTTATTCCTAGCTCAAATTTTAATAAACAACAGAACTCACGTATTTACGCATCACGCGGTCTAAATTCTCCGTTTCTTTTTTCAAATCAGCTTCCAATAGCTCTATGGCTTCAATTTGTGTTTGATTGGGTTTGCTTTCCATACCACAAAAGGTGGTGTATAAATCTGAAACTCGTTCTCTTAACTTTTCTTCATCTGCGAAAAGGGATTTTTGTTTAGTCGCCATCATTTCTGATCGCACTTTTTCCAAATCATCATACATCTGTTTCATGTTTTTGTTTTTCGCAAATTTGACGGTGTCTGCTTTCAATCTTTTCTGGATAGCCGTAATGGAGTCGATTCTGTCATTGACCTGATTGAACAACTTCTGCAATTGCATCGATTTTTCATAGACTAATTTTCGGTCGTTCACGCTTAAATCTTTATTGTTCTCATCATGAACACAATTGATTTTAGTTGTGTATTCTTTGTCCTTTATTTTCAACTTGGCCTTATAGGTGCCCGGTAATACCATTGGGGCCGTAAATCCACCAGCATCCATTTTAGTACTTCCTGAAGCTACACGAGGTGGAGTGCTGCGCAAATTCCAATCAATTTTATTAATACCTCTGCGAACTGTTGCCGGAATGGATTGTACCAATTTGCCGGATTCATCATAAATTTCTAAAGTCGCTTTACCGGATGAGACGCGGTCTTTGAGGTAATAATCAATGGTTGGTATGGTTCGCGAATTTCCCGCAAACCATCCACCCGAAGTTTCCGGACCACCCCAGCCAAACCGGCCATAATTCAGCACAATATCAGGTGTTTGAAAAATATGCACATCCTTTTCAACAATCTCTTTATTCAAATCACGGATAGCACGAATATCATCCAAAATATAAATACCTCTTCCATGTGTACCGATAATTAAATCATGCGTTTTTGGATGAATCTGAATATCTCTTACCAAAGCATATTCCGGGATATTATTTTTCATACGAAACCAACTGTTTCCACCATCCAAACTACTGAACAATCCCATTTCTGTACCTAAAAACAAAAGGTTGGCATTCACACCATCTTCTTTTATCTTATGCGCAAAACCGGTGAATTCATCACTCATGATCCGGGTCCAGGTTTTACCCATGTCTGTACTTTTTGCCAGATAGGTTTTATGGTCGCCATACATATGATTTTCAAAAGTTGCATAGACCGTTTCTTTATTAAAATGAGATGGTTCAATACTGCTTACCCATGCCTGATTGGCAATGCCGGATTTAGCAATTGCCTGACTAACATTTATCCAACTATTGCCACCATTATTGGTATATTGAAGATTGCCATCATCCGTGCCGACCCAAATGATATTTTCATCCAGGGGTGATTCTGCAATGGTAAATATGGTACAATGGTTTTCGGCAGAAGTATTATCAGCACTCAAACCGCCACTATTTTCCTGGTCTTGTTTTTTCTTATCATTCGTGGTTAAATCCGGAGAAATTCTTTTCCAATTTCTACCCTGATCTGTGGATTTATATAAGTACTGCGCACCGGTATATAAGTTGCGTGGATTTTTTGCTCCGGTCAAGAGTGGGGTATTCCAGTTCCAGCGTAATTTTTCTTCTTTGGTGGTGCGTTCTGGTTGTATACCCTCAGCTTTCATGGTTTGCATGTTCACTCGTTGCATATTGCCTCCTTGCCATTCGCAATAAACAGTCCGGCCATCAATATCTGGAATGGTCCAAAATCCATCACCACCTCCAACACGACTCCAACTGGCATTGCTCACACCGCCAGGCGCTGAGCTAGGACCTTTCCAGCTTCCATTGTCTTGTAATCCGCCATATACATTATAGGGGTCTTGTAAATCATGACTGACATGGTAGAATTGACCAACGGGTAGGGCATGATTAAATACCCAAGTCACACCACGATCAATACTGGTATAAACACCTCCATCGGTTCCGATATACATTAAATTAGGATTGTTGGGGTTGATCCAAATAGCATGCATATCTGAATGGACCCAACCACCTTCGTAGGACGCATTGGTGAATGAATATCCTCCATCGTCAGAGTAGGCAAATTCAAATGCCGGACGGTATACTCGTTTTTCATCTTTGGGATCAAAAGCAATGGTGCTAAAATAAAACGGACGAGCAACAATATTCATCGTTGCACTTTGGCTCTTCCATGTTTCACCGCCATCTTCTGAAATATAAAGTCCGGTTTCTTTGTTTTCGACAATCGCCAGCATTTTCTTTGGATTAGACGGGGCCAAATTCATGGCGATACGTCCAAAAGGCTTGGCCGGTAATCCCTTGCTCAGTTCTCTCCAGGTTTTACCTCCATCGGTGCTTTTGAACAATCCACTACCAGGTCCACCTGAATTAAAACTATAAGGTAAACGACGAAACTGCCACATTGAGGCATACATAATGTCCGGATTACTCGGATCCATCAGGATTTCAGCACATCCGGTTTTGTTGTCTTTATACAAAATTTTATTCCAGGTATTTCCGCCATCAGTAGATTTATATAATCCCCGATGTTCGCTGTCATTCCATAATGGTCCGGGAACGGCGGCAAAAACGACTTCTGAATTTTTCGGATGGACAATAATCCTCGAAATATGCTCAGTACTATCCAATCCAATTTTTTTCCAATTATCACCTGCATCAGTTGATTTATACATTCCTACGCCAATGGAAACTGAATTACGCATATTGCTTTCGCCGGTACCTGCATAAATCGTTTTTTCGTTGTTTGGATCAATGGCAAGGGCGCCAATGCTTTGGCAATATTTGTCAAAAATAGGTTTGTAGGATACACCTGCATTGGTCGATTTCCAGATTCCACCTCCGGCGGTTCCGACATAGAGCGTTTTGCCATTGTCTTTCACCACCCCTTCAATAGCGGTAATTCGACCACTCATAGTGCCGGGGCCTAAAGCCCTTGCTTCCATGATACTGAACTGAGCCGAAGTGATTTTAGTTTGTGCCTGTGTGCCGAGAGTATATAGGCTTATCAGGCCAATCATTAATTTTTTCATGATTGAATGTATTTTAATGAAATATTATTTGTTTAATGAGAGGTGTTTCCCGATCACACAAATCTTTATTTGTAATTGTAAAACAGGGAAGGTAGAAAAAAAGGCCTGCGAACAGACCTTTTCTAAATATCAATCCAAATTAGTTACTTGGTTTAAAAATGTTTTCGTCGATATTCGGATTCACTTCAACAGAGGTGATTTCCATTTCGCCCATATCGCCATTGGTATTCATCGCAAGTACGATACCTGCATCTAATTTTTTATAGTTACTGAAAAGGGAAGTTGACTCCATTTCTTTACCGTTGACCGTTGATTTTGAGGTTGTTTTTACGATATGATAATCAGCAGTATTGATGTAATAAGTGGTGATCTTATTATCTTTATCTGTCATGGTAATTTTGAAACACTCTGTACCTTCAACATCATCTTTTCCTACCAGTTCAATTTTTTTACCTTTGGCCTGATAAGTCAGAAATTCGTCTAATATCGATAATTGGTCTTGAGCACTTTTTACATCTTCGGCAGTCAGGGGTTCTGCTTTGGTTTGTCCGCCCCATGGCATATAACCCCAGCCGGCTTGGTTGGTTAAAATCTGGTAGCCCAACATACCCATCACACTGATTTCGGCTTTCATGGCTTTTTCGTGAACCTGATAAATAGTAATCATCACCTCGGCGCCTTGTGCATTCATCTTGGCCACTGATTTCATGGATTTTACTTTGTTCCAGTTTTCAGCACCACCAATGGCTTCAATATGTTTTTTTACGATTTCTTCCAGATTCTGCGACTTGGTTTGAAACCCAAAAGCAGTGAGAACCAAAAGTAGTAGAAGGGGGAATTTGCGTGTCATTGTTTTTTAATTTTAACTCAAATATAAAAGGGGAAACGAATAGGAAGTGTTAAAAGTATGACCAATGGTATTTAGTCGGGATATACGGAAATTAGAAATGCAGTTGTAGTTTGGCATTTACCGGGAGACTATAGGTTTCCAATCCATTCCATATCAATTTGGCGTTTGACCAGATTTGCAGCCGCAATTCGGATTTTGATTTGCTGACCGATTCGGAATTTGTTTTTAGTACGTCTGCCGACCAGGGTATATTGGGCTTCCAAAAATTCGAATTCCTCCTCCATTTGTTGAGCGCTGATTAAACCTTCACAACGATGTTCATTCGTGACGGCCCAAAAGCCAAAGGGGGCTACCCCGGAAATACTCGCTTCAAATTCCTCACCAACATGAGATAACATCCATTCAACTTGTTTATATTTCTGTCCATCACGCTCTGCATCCATGGCTTTGCGTTCTCTTTCGCTGCAATGGGTGCATTGCGCATCCATATTTTCGATTGGATGAATTTGTCGATCGATACATTCCTGGAGAATACGATGCACCAAAACATCGGGATAACGCCGGATGGGTGAGGTAAAATGGCAATAATGTTCAAATGCCAAACCATAATGCCCGATGTTATCAGTCGCATAAACGGCTTTGGCCATCGTGCGGATACCAAGGGTGTGTAAAATATCCTGATCAGGTTTCCCGGAACTGTTTTCAACCATGCGGTTAAATGATTTGGCAATGGCCTGCGGTGAACTTAAATCGAATCGATGACCAAATTGAGCCGCGAAAGCTGCAAAGGGTTTGAGTTTATCCAAATCAGGAGAGTCATGGATCCGATAAGGAAACGGGATGGCTTTATTTTTAAATTGTATATTAGATACGTATGCCGCCACTTTTCGGTTTGCAAGTAACATCAACTCCTCAATCAATTGATGAGAAGTTGTGTTTTCTTTGATCTCGACGCCGGTTGGCACACCAAATTCATCCAGGATAAAGCGAGCCTCGTCGGAAGAAAAATTTATGGCGCCGTCTTTGAATTTTTGTTGGCGTAATTGCTGAGAGACTGCATGGAGTTTTAAAATAATTTCTGCATGTTCATCGCTTTGTCCATCAATAATGGCCTGTGCTTCTTCGTAGGTGTACCGACGGTTGGAATGAATGGCAGTGCGTCCCATCCATTGTGATAATACTTCAGCCTGATCGTTCATCGTAAAGACTGCAGAAAAAGTGAGCTTATCTTCAAGTGGTCGTAATGAACACAATCCATTCGAGATTTTTTCCGGTAGCATGGGTAAAACCCGATCCGGTAAGTACACGGAAGTTGCTCTTTTATATGCTTCCTGATCAAGGGCTGATCCGGGTTTTACAAAGTGAGATACATCGGCTATATGAACGCCAATTTCAAACTGTCCGTTATCGAGTTGCTGAAATGAGATCGCATCATCGAAGTCTTTGGCATCATGGGGATCAATGGTTAAAGTGAAGACATCCCGCATATCGCGCCGGCCTTGAATTTCTGATTCATGAATTTCAGACGGGAGTTGCTCCGACTCACGGATGACTTCTTCCGGAAAACTCAATGAAAATCCATGTTGTAATAAAATATCTTTCATGGCGATATCGCCTGACTTACTCGCATCCAAAATATCAGTGATTATACCTTCCGGATTCCGATTGTTTTCACTCCATTGGGTGATTTTTACAATGACCCGATCTCCATTTTGCAGGTTCTGACTATTGGCCGGATTGATAAAAATATCTTTTCCAAACGATGGATTATCCGGCACTACAAAGGCATATTTCTGATTCAATTCAACCGTGCCAACCAGCTCACTGATGCCTCTTCGGATGATTCGGGTGATAATGCCTTCTTTGCGTTTTGCCGTCTTGCTTTTTTGAATAAGGCTCACTTCAACTTCATCGCTTTGCATAGCTCCTTTCAGGTTATCGCGGCGAACAATGATATCGATATCCTGTCCGGAAACTTTCACAAAGCCCATGCCTTGTCGGGAAATATCCAACAGTCCCTGATAAGTGACACTGCTGTGTTTATTGGTTTTATTTTTTAATTGTTTTATTTTTTTCATGTTGATTTGTTTAATTGAATAGGTCGAATGATTGACCTATGTTTGAAAATGGATCTTAAAGAACATCTTCATTTTCTTCCGCTTCGGAAAATACTTCTGTGAAAACCACCGGCGGATAGAATGACTCAGTAAATGTGTCAATTTGTTTTCTGAATGGAATTTCACCCTCAAAGAGAAATGCCGTCCCGATTTTTTGTGCAAACAATGGCCAGGGCTGATGAGACATTTTATCTTTGAGTAACATTAGTCGGCCAGCATCTTTTTCGGTGGTCACCATAATTTTTTTGCTTTCAGGAATATTCGCGAATGTTTCATAAATTTCGTCTAAATCGTCGTAAGTAAAATAATGATGATCTTTATAAGGCAGGGAATACACCTTTGAAAATTTGGATTGCAGATGATTTTTCAGAGGTTGTGGGTTAGCAATACCTGTGACGAGTAAAACCACAAATTCAGCATCCGGTTCGATGAGTGTATGGGTGAGTGGATAAAGTTGTTGATAGGCAATGGTACTAAAAAATACCTGTTGGTGTGCTTGGGCTTGAATCTCTTGTTCTATTTTTTGTTTGTCGGAAAGGCTTAAATCGGGAGGACATTTACTCACTATAATGATTTGGGCTCTTTCGGCTGCTTTCGGGCTTTCGCGCAATAATCCAAAGGGCATGATATGATCGCGGGTATATAAACGATCATAGTCGGTGAGCAAAATATTTAATCCGGCTTTTACCGTGCGATGCTGGAAGGCATCATCCAGCAGAATGACCTGAAGATGGGGGAGTTGTTGCAGGAGAAGTGGAATAGCTGTCATCCGTTCCTCTGCAACAGCCACTGCTATTTGCGGATATTTTGTTTTAAACTGAAATGGTTCATCGCCAATGTCGCGGGCATTGCTTTCCGAATCAGCTAATTTAAACCCTCTGCTTCGGCGGCGGTAACCTCTGCTCAATGTGGCAACCGAATAATAAGGGCTTAGTAATTCAATCAGGTATTCGATATGTGGTGATTTGCCCGTTCCTCCCACCGTGATATTTCCCACACAAATAACGGGCAGGTCAAAACCAATGGAAGAAAAGATTTTCCAATCATAAAACTTATTGCGCAACCATACCACTGAACCGTACAAAAGCGTAAGTGGTAAGGAAAGATATTTCAGTAAACTAATTAAAAGGGATTTCATTATTTTTTGGGTATCAGCACGTGTTTCTTGAGGACCCAGGTAAATTCTTTTTTGGCTGAAGGATGTTCGACTAAATAAAAAAGCCGGAACTCATCAATGATTTTAACAGTTGATGACTTGGCAAATGTACGTTTAATTTTTGCATTCGGATGAGGGGCGGCAAAAACTGTACAACTATCTACCTGAATTTGACCTGATTTTTCGATGTAATTGAACAATACCGATGGCCCTTTAACCCATTTATTGCTGGATTTTTTGTACTTCCCAACGGTATTCATTTCATGTTTACAGAATGTATCGCGATGGATAGTGAGTTGCTGGGCCGAAAATAGCAGGTCGATATTACAGGTGTCTTTGCCGGTATAAAAGCCCCGGTTGCTATCGATGCGGAGAAATCCTTTAATGTCAGCTGTAAAAAAGTCAGGCATGCCGCTCACACCATTGATATAAAAAAAGGCAGAATCTTCCTGGAATTGATAGATATAGGCCGTGGCAAATGCTTTATTGATTCCTTTATTGTAACTGTAAATGCCGGTGAAATTAACCTGAGATTCAGATGGAAAGCAAATGGACATCAGAAAAAATAAAACAATCAGGATCTTAGGCATTTTCATACAGATTCGAATCGGTGAACAACTTATCTTTACCGCTTAAAAATACATTTTATTTTCATGTTGAAAGAAATTCTCGAAATTCTCAAATATATTTTACCGGCTATTGTGGTTCTGGTGGCAACCTATCTGATCGTCAATAAATTTTTAGTAGGTGAGATACAGAAAAAGCAATTAGCCCTATTTGGAGAGCACGCTCAAATTACCGTGCAAATGCGATTACAGGCCTATGAGCGCCTCACCATTTTTATCGAACGCATGCATCCTACCAATTTAATTAGTCGGCATTATGTGCGCGAATTAAGTGCACAGGATGTTCAGCTCAATATGGTGCGTGCAATTCGTGATGAATATGAACACAATTTGTCGCAGCAAATTTATGTTTCGCGCGAAGTGTGGCAAACCGTTAAAGCAGTCATGGAACAAGAGATTACGATGATCAATCGCGTTGGGTCACAATTTACAATGGGTTCGCCATCTGCCGACTTCGTGAAGGCTTTGTCAGAATATGTTGTGAATACTGAATCTACCATGCCTACCGGCATTGCATTAGAGACCATAGGTGCGGAAGCAAAAAAATTATTGACAGCCTCTTAATTGATCAATTCAGAAAATGCAAGCGGAACAATTTCAACAATATCAGCACTACTTTTTTATTGGCGTTGGAGGTGCAGGAATGAGTGCAATCGCTCAATACCTATCAGGCATTGGCAAAAAAGTATCTGGAAGTGACCGACTCTTTCAATTTCCTGAAAATGACGCACTCAAAAAGCAATTACAGGATGAGGGGATTGATTGTTTTTTACAGGATACTTCCGGTATTCATGAAGGGCTCGACGCTATTGTAATTTCAACGGCCATTGAAGCCGATAATCCGGAATTATTAAAAGCGAAATCTTATCACATTCCAGTCATCTTAAGGGCCGATTTATTAGCGGCCATTTGTTTGAGTAAACGCACCATCGCCGTTGCAGGAACCTCCGGTAAGTCGACCACCACTGCAATGCTTTTTCATATTCTTCATCAAAATGGCTTAGGTGCTTCTTTAATTTCCGGGGCTGGTTTGGTATCTCTGCAACAAGCCGGCAAAATTGGAAATGCCTATGTGGGTGATGGAGATTGGTTGGTAATCGAAGCCGATGAAAGTGATGGCACTTTGGTGAAATATGAACCTGAAATTGGTTTACTCTTAAGTATTGATAAAGACCATAAGGAGTTAACGGAATTACATGAAATATTTACCACTTTTAAAAGTCATGTGAAGCGGAATTTAGTGGTGAATATGGATCATCCTTTGGCCAGTGCTTATGCTGAAAAAGATGGCGTGAATTACGGAAAAGGCACTTTTTTTGAAGGGAAACATTTTCAACAACAAGGATTTCAAATACAATTTGAAGTACAGGGTACAGTCTGTAAAATTCCGACGATTGGTCAACATAATATGGAAAACGCATTGGCCTGCATGGCTGTTGCTTCTATACTTGGGGTGTCCGTAGAGGATTGTTGTAAATCGCTCCATGATTATGCCGGAATTTATCGACGACATCAACGATTGGGAGAATTTGCAAGTATACAAGTGATTGACGACTATGCCCATAATCCGGCCAAGATAGCCGCATCCATCAAAGCATGTCAGCCAGCTGGAAAACGCTTGATTGCCTGGTTTCAACCACATGGTTATGGCCCTACAAGATTTATTCGCAAAGAACTGGTAGAAGAGATAAGCAATACACTCAGGGAGGTTGATCAAATTTGGATGAGCGAAATTTATTATGCCGGCGGAACTGCGGTAAAAGATATTTCTGCTGCCGATTTGATTGAAGATTTAAAACAAAGAGGCGTAAACGCTGGCTTCGTTGCCGATCGTGATGAATTGTTCGATAACATCATTCCGCAACTCAAAGCGGGTGATGTGCTTTTGTTGATGGGTGCCCGTGATCCTAGTTTGGAAAAATTCGGTAAAAACATTGCGCAGCGTATCAAGGATTTTGTTCCCCAGAATCATGAACCCAATCATCTGAAAAATATCACTGAATGAGATCTGCCCTTTTGAAACCGACTCCTTTAAAACCCGGTGCAAGAATTGGCATTACTTGTCCTGCTGGTGCTGTGAATCCGGAGGGTATGGAGTATATGTACGATCAGATTCGTGTATGGGGATTTGAGCCGGTACCGGGTAAAACCGTAGGTACAAACTATTTTAAATTTTCCGGAACCGATGCCGATCGTTTAAACGATTTACAAATGATGTTGGACGATTCGAGTTTGGATGCCATCCTGTTCGGTCGGGGAGGGTATGGGGTTGTTCGTATTATTGACCTACTGGATTTTACCCAATTCAAAGTGCGACCGAAATGGTTGGTTGGTTACAGTGATATTACTTGTATTCATGCGCATCTTCAACAGGTACTTCAAATACAAAGTATTCATGCACATATGTACGGCGGGTATCAACCCGATTCCAGCGATGAAACTTCAACCCAAAGTATTTATCATTTGCTGCAAGGAGGTGAAATGCACTATCAGACTGCGTCCCATCCGATGAACCAAAATGGCCGTGGTGAAGGGGTGTTAATCGGTGGAAATCTGGCTTTATTGTCGGATATTGCCGGTAGTGTAAGTGATCCGGATACTACAGGCTGTATTTTAGTGATCGAAGATGTGGGGGAGTATCTTTATAATATCGACCGGATGATGTGGCAATTGAAAAGGGCCGGCAAATTAGATCGTTTAAATGGCCTCCTTGTAGGCAGTTTTACAGAAAGCCAGGACAATGAAATTCCTTTTGGAATGAATGAGTATGAAATTGTAAAAGAAAAAGTCAAAGACTTACCCTTTCCGGTTTGTTTTGGTTTTCCGGTGGGGCATCAAAAAGAGAATTGGGCCTTAAAAATGGGGTCGTTCTGTCAATTGGAAGTGAGTGATGAAGGGGTTGTTTTAAAAGAGATGGATCTGGCTTAAAAGTTCCACTGTAATCCCAAAAGCAAGCCAATATTGGAAAGGGCATTGTATTGAACTAAACCATCGTTGATGGATTCATGTTTGACGACTGAGCCAAATTCGCAAGAGGTACATTCGCGCGACGATTCGGGCGCTTCTATACCATTGATGGTGTATTTGGTATACTCTCCAACCTTTCTTTTTTCGTTCTTCACTTCGATGATTTGATTGCTGCTCATCCTTTGCATGGACATTTCTATGTTCAAAGAAATCCCTTTCATGAGTTTGTAATTCGCGCCTAAACGAACCTGATAACCGAAGGTGGAGGGCATATTAAAATACATGGATGTTTCGACACGCTCCTTCATAGCATGAACATCGTAATGATCATCGCGGTATAATTTGGGACGGATAGAGATAGATGGCCCTACACTGACAAAAGGACGAAGGGATGATTTTTTGTTCAGAAAAAAATAACTGATGGATGGGCTAATGAGAAACGCACGACTATATTGTGTTACTTCCTGATTGATATAATTGGAAGTCATGTCAAAGCGGCCTTTCGCACCATTCAAATAAATAAACCCTACATTGAGAGAAATATGTGGATGTAAAAAGCGACCCGCTTCCAATGTAAGCCATTGATCCCAGCCAAATTGCGATTTATAGTTTGCTTCGTCGGTAACGAATGTGCGATTACCGACTTTCTGGGCTTGAAAGGGTTTGCCTGCACCCATGCCTGCTTTAATGAGCCATTGTGCCTGTGTATTGAAAGAAGAAAGAACTGTACCCAGCAATAAACAGCATACGATTTTTCGCATCATACGATAAAAATTTACATCCAAGATAAACATTGTTTCCCTGAATACCAAGTGTGGGCGGCGCTATTTTGACTTTTGAATTAACCGAGACCGTTGCAAAAGTCATTTGGCAAAAAAGTTCAAGGCTTTTTAAATTTTTGATTTGCGATTTATCTTGCTGATAATGAGCGGATTAAAAATTTAAAGTAACGCAGAAATTTGAAGCCAAATGACTTGTTCTTTGATTTGCAGAGGTTTTGCAACGGTCTCAACCGATTCTTTTATGGCAGTCCCGGGCAAGGGATGGAGGCGGTATGCGGGTATTAGGAGCTTTGATATTCAACCAGAACCCGAATAACCCGCATAGGAGCCGAGAGCCCGGTGGCGCCTGAGCAGCAAGCGTTAAACATCCAAGAAGGCATGAAAGGCGACATGCCCCCTAAATATCTTTCAACCCTCATTGCGGTATCAGAGAAAGCAGAAACTCTAAATAGACTTGTTCATACAAAGTTGATCCAACAAAAATGGCCGGAATTTTCGGTTCACAATTTCCATCGTGGAATTTGGGGCAAACGATGCCTCGGATTACGAACAAAGCCCTTTATATTTGTTGATTCAAAAAGTAATTATGCCGGGTATTTCACATCGTGGCGAGCAGATGCCGCCTTCGCCAATTCGTAAACTGGTTCCTTATGCCGAAGCGGCTAAAAAGCGGGGGATAAAAGTATTTCATTTAAACATCGGGCAGCCGGATATTGTAACGCCTGCATCAGTCATGGATGCGGTTCGGCATACAGATATGAAAGTGCTGGAATACAGTCATAGTGCAGGTTTTGAAAGTTATCGCAAAAAACTTTGTGTGTATTACCAACGCTTTGGCATTGAACTGACGCCCCAACAGATTATTGTGACGACCGGGGGAAGTGAAGCGATTTTATTTGCCATGATGGCCTGTTTGGACCCTGGTGATGAAATGATTATTCCTGAACCCTTTTATGCCAATTATAATGGTTTTGCTGTGGCCTCACAGGTGACGATAAAACCTATTTCATCGAGTATTGAAGATGGATTTAAACTGCCACCTATTGAAGATTTTGAAAAAAATATCACCGATCGCACCAAGGCCATCATGATCTGTAATCCGAATAATCCGACCGGGTATTTGTATTCGGCGGAGGAAATGGATGTGTTGAAAAATATCTGCCTGAAGTATAATTTATTTTTATTTTCGGATGAGGCCTATCGTGAATTTTGTTATGACGGGCATCAGCATATTTCGGCCATGAATCTGGAAGGATTAGATCAGCACGTCATCTTAATGGATACCATTTCTAAACGTTACAGCGCGTGTGGCGGCCGAATTGGCGCCTTTATAACCAAAAATGTAGGAGTTTATGAAGCTGCCATGAAATTTGCACAAGCCCGTTTGAGTCCGCCAAGTTTTGCCCAGATTGCCGGTGAAGCAGCGGTAGATTTGCCTGCCGATTACTTTGACGAAATCAAGGCCGAGTATTTAAAACGCAGAGATTTATTAGTGAGCCGTTTAAATAAGATTCCGGGGGTTCTTTGTCCCAATCCGGGAGGGGCTTTTTATGCGATGGCTAAATTGCCAGTGGCGAATGCCGAAGATTTTTGTCGTTGGTTGCTGGAGTCATTTTCTTATCAGGGACAAACAGTGATGATGGCACCTGCATCTGGATTTTATTCAACGCCGGGATTGGGAAAGGATGAAGTACGCTTTGCTTATGTGCTGAATACGGACGATATCAATCAGGCGATGGATTGTTTGGAAAAAGCACTGGAAACCTATAACGGTCAGCCGGCATGATGACAACTTATTTTATTTTGATTGCTACTGTGTTAATTAGCATCGGCGCTTTTCAGAATGGGGATTGGTGGGATAAGTCGGTTTTTTACCCTTATCTCATTCAGCGTTCGAAGGAGTGGTGGCGATTTGTGACGCATGGTTTTGTGCATGCCGATTATATGCATCTGATTTTTAACATGCTTACCTTGTTTTTTTTCGGTAGGGCAGTTGAAGAAGCTTATGCGGGCATGTTTGGCAATCAGTGGATGTTTCCGCTATTTTATGTTTCCGCATTGGTGGTGGCCGCATTGCCGGATTATGTGAAACACAAAGATCATTCCTGGTATCGTTCCCTGGGGGCCAGCGGTGCGGTTTCAGCCGTTTTATTTTCCTTTATTTTACTGGATCCATGGGCGGTATTGCGATTCAATTTTATTATTCCGATACCGGCGATTTTGTTTGCCATCGGGTATTTATGGTATTCAACCTATATGAGTAAACAACAAAACGATCATATTGCCCATGGGGCCCATCTGTTTGGAGCACTGTACGGAATGTTGTTTCCGATGGTGTTTCACCCCTCCATAATTCCTTATTTCATCGAACAAATACAACATCCCCGTTTTTTCAATTAAATTTACGCTTGCTCAAAACAGCAAATTCATCAAACTCATGAGAAAAATTACAATTAACGGAATATGCGCATTTTTGGCCGTATCAATGATTTCATGTGAAGGCCGTAAGGTACAAAATGCGATTGGAAAGATGCGGGTCATCAATGCTTCGCACCTCTCCGGCGGCGTAAATATTGATATGGATTACAAAAGGGTATATGCCAACGATATTGAGTATTTAAACTATAGTTTGTTTGCGCCTTATATTGCCACACGACACAAACTACACATTAAAGATATCGCTGGAAATGTAATCGGTGATACTGCCATTACTATTGGCGAAAATAAAAATTACGCAGTGTTTGTATTTGATTCATCCGGCTCGGTGCGTTACCGCATTTTTGAAGAAAGCTTTATTGCTCCTAAAGGATCTTATTATAAAATGCGATTCTTGCATTTAAGCAATACAGCACCCATGGTGGATTTGGTGAATGGTAAAACGGGGGCATTGGTGCATACTTCATATACCAATGCCGATTATAGTGAATTTGAAACTTATGCAGCCAACGATAGTTTATTTTATATTGTGAATGAAAGTTCTACACAAACCCCTATTTATAGCCAATCCATTCGATCGTTTAAACCGGGCGTATTTTATACCATGTATTTAAAGGGTAATCCGGGTTCCTTAGGTATTGATAGTTTAGGATTGTTTGTGATTGAAAATAATCAGGATTACTAATTAAGCTTTTTCTCCAGAATTGTGGGCTCATTATTCCATTTTATGTTGAGTAGATACAGATGGGGTAAATATGTTGTATCAACAGAAACGATACCAGAACCTAGGGAATCAGATTAGCTTCGCCTCTTGAAAATGTCGAAAACACCTGTCATCTCCGCACAACATCTCGTCAAAAATTTTGGAAATTTCCGGGCAGTCGATGATATCAGCTTCGAGGTTATGCCCGGTAGTATTTGCGGTTTTTTAGGCCCAAATGGTTCGGGTAAAAGTACCACCTTACGCATGATGACGGATTTAATCAGACCAGATTCAGGCGAAATTCTTTGGTTTGGTGAAAGTTTAAAAAGCCACCGCTCTTCGATCATGAATCGCATAGGTTGCATTATCGAAAAGCCTGATTTTTATACCTATTTAAGTGCATTGGAAAATCTTCAATTGTTGGGTAGGGCATCTGGATGTAGAAAAACCAAAGCGGATTACGACGAATTGTTACTACTGGTTGGTTTAAAAGGGAGAGAAAAAGATGCCGTGAAAGCTTATTCGCATGGCATGAAACAACGTTTGGGTTTGGCCCAGGCATTATTGCACGAACCAGAAGTGGTCATATTGGATGAGCCGAATACTGGTTTGGATCCACAGGGGATCATTGACTTGCGTGAAGTGATTCTGCAATTGAATCGGGAAAAGGGGATTACATTTTTATTTTCATCGCATATTTTAAATGAGGTTCAGGAAATTTGCACGGATTTGATTGTGATTCATAAAGGAAAAATGGTGGTTCAGGGCCCAACCACAGAATTACTTTCGCAACAAAAACTGAGGGTGAGCATTGAACTCCCCGAAAAACCGGATACTGCACCGAGTTGGTTAGGAACTACTTTTTTTACAGAACGACATGCTGTTTTGGATGGCCGATATCTGGATTTACAAATGTCGAAGGAAGAAATTCCGCTGTTGTTAGAAAATTTACAAAAGGTGGGGCAAAGCTTTTACCGCATTGATTATCGCAATCAACTTGAAAAATACTTTTTAGAAATCACGAATCAATAAATTATGAGCAGCTTTGGGGCCATCCTGAAAAACGAACTATACAAGACCATTCGGCGTCCCCGTAGTTATATTGGCATTGGTGTGATTTCTTTTATTTGTGTGATGTTGCAATCGGCTTTTTACCAGGACGGCAAAGAAATTTTGTCTTTTGTGACACAGCAATTTGAATCCACTTTTCAAATTCAGGGAGAGGTATTAAATGGGAACTTGATTTGTTTTATTGTTTTACAAACCCTCATTGTACAAATGCCCTTATTGGTGGCTTTGGTAACAGGGGATTTGGTGAGCGGAGAAATTGCTCAGGGTACCATTCGTTTTTTACTGACCCGTCCTGCAAGCCGCACACAAATTATCATGGCCAAGTGGTTTGCGGGTTTATTTTACACGCTCATTTTACTGCTGGTCCTGGGCTTTTTTGCATTGTTCGTATCTAAATGGATATTTGGAGATGGTGATTTGATGGCACTCAATAGCGAGGGATTGACGGTGATACGCGCCGACGATATTCAATGGAGATGGGGACTGGCATTTGTGATAGCCTTCTTGTCGTTAGGGGTCGTAGCCGGACTGGCTAATTTATTGTCGGCCATTATGGATAACTCCATCACACCCATCGTGAGTGTCATGGCAATTATTATTGTTTTTACCATCATCGGGATGTTCGATTTGCCGAGTTTTGATGTGGTCAAACCATTTCTCTTTACCACCCATATGATTTCGTGGAAAAGTTTATTTGAGGACCCGGTGCCGATGCAGGATATTCTATTTTCATGTGGGGTATTGGTGGTTCATATTATTGTATTTTTAGTGGCCTCGATTTGGATTTTTAATAAAAAAGATATGAAAGCATGATGACATTGGTAATACAAAAATGGCTACAAAGAGGATTCGGGTTGTTGACGTTATTTGCCCTGAATACGGCTCACGCGCAGCAGGATGCGAAAGTTTTAATTCGTCAGCTCAATCAGCGCATGCAGGTGATACAGGACTATACGGCTTCGGTGCAAATGCATTTCGATATTCCGGGAGTCAAGATGAGGGATATGCAAGGCAAGGTTTTTTTTAAGCAACCCGGAAAATTCAAGATCAAAGCAAAGGGTATTTTTTTTCTACCCAAACAAAATCCCATGCAGGATGTCAATGCGTTGTTGAAGGATACTGCATCATATACCACGGTGATTTCGGGTTATGAAACAATTGATGGACACGAGTGTGCGGTGGTTAACGTGATACCGCTCAAAACGGATAACGAATTGATATTGGGTAAGTTTTGGATTGACGTAAAAGATCCGCTGATTTACAAATCACAGATGACTACCAAAAACAATGGTACCCTGGAAACCAGCAGTATTTTTGGCGCTTATAAAAAGTACGGTTTGCCGGATGCACTGCTGATCAAAGTGGAGGTGAATAAAATTAAAGTCCCAAAAATGATGTCCGTGGATTTGAATAAAAAATCGGCACCTAAATCCGACAAAAACTTAAAGGAGCCAGGTTATATTCAAATCAAATTTATCGGATACAAAATCAATTCCCGATTTTCCGATACCGTTTTTACTGATGACGCTCAGTAATTGCGGGATCTGCGGCTTCACCCTTTTTGATAAACATCAGCTTTCACTCTTCGTGTTTATTTTCAAGGGTTACAAAATAGATTCCGGGTTGCAGCCCTTTCCAATTAAATGCAATTAATTTAGGCGATTCACTGATTTCCTCTTTTCGTTGGTCCAGCACTTGTCCTTTTTCGTTGGTGAATTTGATTTTATAAATGGATTTCCTGATGCGGGAAATTTCAAATTGAGCGAAGGTATTGGTACTATCCGGAATAATTTTTACAGAGTTGCCTTCGCCGGCCAAAGCACCCAGCGTAAACAAACAACAAACGACACATAATAAAATGAAGGCTCTCAGGGAGCGTTTTCGGTTCATTTTCGGTTAAAATCAGCCGCAAATGGATGTCAAATATTTGGTATTTGAAAGTGATTGAAAATGAGCGCTTGATTCTGATCTTGGGAATAAATCCGCGTTCTGCATTACTGAGGAGGAAAATCCGGAATCCCGCCCCCTACAATTATCTTTGCGCTTGCACATTTAGCCTTTGCATGAAATTTAAAAGTATCACAGACGAAGACCGACAATTTTTCCACACCATATTGCGTAGGGAACAAATCATGGATTCGCAGCATGAATTATTTGACCGATATGCCCACGATCATACCGAAGATTTACATTTTAATCCGGATATCGTTTTATTGCCTGAAACCAAAGAACAGATTTCTGATATTCTGCGTTATTGTAATCAAGCATGTATTGCAGTTACTCCAAGAGGGGCGGGTACCGGCTTAAGTGGAGGCGCATTGCCTATTTACGGTGGTGTCGTATTAAGTGTTGAGCGAATGAATGCCATTCAGCACATTGATCGGGATAATTTTCAAGTCACCTTACAACCCGGCGTGATTAATGAAGCGCTGCAACAAGCACTGACTGCTTATGATTTATTTTATCCGCCTGATCCGGCCAGTAAGGGGAGTTGTATGATGGGAGGGAATATTGCACATTCCAGTGGTGGACCAAAAGCAGTCAAGTACGGAACAACCCGTGATTATGTCTTGAATCTTGAAGTGGTATTGCCGGATGGTCGAATCATGTGGACGGGTGCAGATACCCTGAAATATTCCAGCGGATATAACCTGACCCATTTGATGATTGGGAGCGAAGGAACCCTTGGGATTGTAAGTAGTATGGTACTTCGGGTATTGCCTTTGCCCAAATATCAAATTCTTTTGTTGGCTTCTTTTGATTCTGCCGAACAGGCATGCAGGGCCGTGAATGCACTTTTTTTGGCCGGACAAACGCCCTCTGTTTGCGAATTTGTGGAGCCACTTGCATTTGAGCTTTCATCCAATCTTACCGGAATACCTTTCACGCATGATGCGGCGGTTAAAGCATATTTACTCATCGAGGCGGATGGGTTTGAATTATCGGAAGTCGAGAAATCAATAGAGGCCATGTATACAGTTTTAGATACCCATGGCTGTATCAATGTGCTGATGGCAGATAGTGAAGATAAAAAAAATCAGTTTTGGCGTTTACGACGAAGTATCGGCGAAGCAACTAAAAAGGGTAATGTGTATAAAGAAGAAGATACGGTAGTGCCCCGGGCTTCCTTGCCTGCACTTTATCATGGTGTCAAAGCAATTGCTGGTCGATACGGATTACGCACTGTTTGTTATGGACATGCCGGAGATGGCAATCTGCATGTCAATATCCTTAAAGATCAACTGACAGATTCTTATTGGAATCATGAAGTCAAAGAAGCCATTCGGGAAATCTTTCAATTATGTTATTCACTCAAAGGCACTATCAGTGGTGAGCACGGAATTGGTTTGGTACAAAAGGAGTATATGCCTATTGTGATGCCGGAATGGCAATTGGAATTGATGCGAGGCATTAAACAGGTTTTTGATCCCAGAGGTATTTTAAATCCAGGTAAAATATTTTAATAAACAGGCATGTATTTAATCATTGATTTTGACAGTACGCTAACCGAATGCGAGGCGCTGGATGTCCTTTCTGATATTTGTTTGAAAGGTGTGATCAATCGCGAAGAGCGCATTGCACTAATAAAGCAACTTACCGAACAAGCCATGAGTGGAGAAATTGGTTTTGATGAAGCTTTGCAAAAACGTATTGACCTCTTACCGATTCGCCAAAATCATATTACCGATTTGATTGAGCGATTAAAAATCAGATTGACGAAATCAGTGCGAAGTAACCTGGATTTTTTTAGAAAAAACGCTGATCGTATTTTTATAGTATCCGGTGGTTTTCATGAATATATAAATGATGTTGTGAGGGAATTAGGAATAGCGTCTGATCATATTTATGCAAATTATTTTTTGTGGCATGAAGAAGAAGTTATCGGGTACGATTCTGAGAATCCTTTATCCAAACCTGGCGGCAAAGTACAGGTTTTGAAACAAATGAAATTGTCCGGGGATGTTATTGTGGTGGGGGATGGTTATACGGATGCTGAAATAAAAATTCATGGGCAGGCTGATCGCTTTTATTTGTATGCAGAGCATATCGATCGTAAACATTTGTATGAATATGCCGACCGGGTTATTTATTCCTTTGATGAGCTCATAGCGCCGAATGAAAAGTTGTTTTGAGAATATAGCTTACAGCCTTGATTTTAGTACAGGAACTCGGGCTTATCTATATAGGGGCTACTGAATAACTCAGAAATGCTGTAGATTCAAGGCGCGGGTAATGAAGCTGTATTAATATACTGCGAATTGCCCGCAACGCAGAAGATGCAGTATTTCTGTGTAGCGAGAATGATATATTTTAAGTGAACACTTTTCGGAAATACGCCTTCAAAAAGTGTGCACGAAGGCGTCTAAATTTCACTTAAATGGCCATTAACACTGATTTTGAGCGATATTCAGTAGCCCCTATTTAGCTTTCAAAATTTGTTATTAACTTCGGCTGCTTGTTTCAAACTGATTTTGGTTTCAAAATCTTCCAAATTTTACTTCACTCCTTTGGAATATTTGTAGTTGGAATTGGAATTAGCATGTAACTTGATGGACCAATCCGAATGAAAGAAATGCCTGAATGATGATCTCTTATCCTAAAAATAAAATCCGTATTCTATTATTAGAAAATATTCATCAACAAGCCATTGATTTGTTTGAGGAGGAATCGTATCAGATTATCAGACACTCAGGTGCGATGACGGAAGAAGTTCTCGCTGACGCTATCCGGGATGTTCACTTATTAGGTATTCGTTCCAAAACGCAAGTCACTGAAAAAATATTATTGCAAGCCAACAAATTATTAGGAATTGGGGTATTCTGTATCGGTACAAACCAATTAGATTTAAAGGCCTGTTCTGCAAAGGGAATTCCGGTATTTAATGCACCATACAGCAATACCCGTTCTGTGGTGGAATTGGCGATCGGCGAAATGATTATGCTCATTCGGAATGTGGTTACAAAAAATAGTCTCCTACATGCCGGTCAATGGGACAAGAGCGCCGCAAACAGCTTCGAAATTCGGGGAAAAACATTGGGTATTGTTGGCTACGGAAATATTGGTTCGCAATTATCGGTTTTGGCGGAAGCCATGGGTATGCAAGTTGTGTTTTACGATGTTGTAGATAAGCTGTCCCTGGGCAATGCCCGAAAATGTCAAACATTCCATGAATTACTGAAGATATCCGATGTGGTGAGTTTACATGTGGACGGTCGTTCTGATAATACCCGATTAATGGGTTCGGATGAATTTAAACAGATGAAGCCCAGTGCGGTATTTCTCAATTTATCCAGAGGTCATGTGGTAGATATTGATGCCTTGCAGCATGCTCTTTTGACGCATCAAATCCATGGGGCATCTGTGGATGTTTTTCCTTATGAACCGGTGAATAATGATGAAGGTTTTGAAAGCCCATTGAGAGGTTTGTCCAATACATTACTCACCCCGCATATCGGTGGAAGTACCGAAGAGGCCCAAAAAAACATAGGTGATTTTGTGACCCGAAAACTCATTCATTTTGTCAATAAGGGGGATACATACGGAGCGGTTAATTTCCCCGAGGTTCAATTGCCTGCGTTTACCCATTCACATCGAATGTTGCATGTGCATTTTAATGTACCCGGCATTTTGGCACAAATCAATACCATACTTGCCAACTACTCAGCCAATATACAGGCACAGTATTTAAAAACCCAGGAAGATATCGGTTATGTGATTACTGATATTGGGAGTGATTATCAATCTGAAATGATACAGGCTTTACGGGATATTCCACAAACCATTCGACTTCGGATACTTTACTAAATCATGCAACAATTTTTTACCGTCGGTCCATCACAACTGCACCCCCAATACGAATTGTTTTGGCAGGAATCATATCGCAATCAGGTAGGAAGCATATCGCACCGCTCTCAACAATTCAGAGATATTTATCGATTCACCGAGGAGCAACTCCGAATTTTGTTGTCATTAACTCCGGAACATCGGGTTTATTTTACACCATCGGCAACAGAAATATGGGAAAGAATGCTTTTAAATGTGGTGGAGAATACTTCATTTCATTTGGTCAATGGTGCTTTTTCCAAACGCTTTTATGAGTTTTCTGGTTTGCTGGGTAAACAGAATCTCTGCTATGAAGTGCCACAGGGGCAGGGCTTTGACGATGTTGCACAAATAGAAATTCCTTCTTCTGTAGAATTAATTTGTACCACCCAAAATGAAACATCCAGTGGTATTCAAATTCCGACAGAGGATTTAATTTTATTGAAAGATCGCCATCCACAATCGTTGATTTGCACCGATATTGTTTCTTCTGCACCTTATGCTGCCGTAAATTTTGAGAAGATGGATATGGCTTTTTTTTCCGTACAAAAAGCTTTTGGCTTACCTCCCGGTTTGGGTGTATGGATTGTGAATGACGCCAGTTTAAAAAAGGCTGCTCATCTCAAACAAAAAGGTATTTTACAAGGCGCGCATCATACCCTTGAATCTTTTGAAAAGAATCACCTCAATTGGGAAACACCTTCCACACCAAATGTTATGGCGATTGATGTTTTGGGGAAGATGGCCGCTTATATGAATCGGATGGGTATTGATCTAATCAGAAAAGATACAGAAGTGAAATTTGAAATGCTCAAACATTTCGAAGCAAGCCATCCGGGTGTGCGATATACCACCAACCATGTCGCCCATTTATCGCGTACCGTTTGTGTATGGACTTGCGAAAAAAATCCCAAGGATATTCTTGAAAAAATGAAGGCCCGGCAATATTTATTAGCCGGTGGATATGGTGTAGGAAAGGCTGAACAAATTCGTATTGCAAATTTCCCTTCTTCAACCGTGCAAGACATGGAAAAAATGCTTCAATGTTTATCTGAAGTCATTTCTTAATTCGGATTGAATGACTGATTATTCGTACCAATCATTACGCCATCGATCCCAGCGCTCAATGCCTATTTTTAATTGAAGGGGTCTATTGTATTTGCTAGCCACACTGCCTGCCAAATAGAGTCCAAACTTAAAACGCTCACGCCAAAAGCGGATTACTTTTTCAACACCAACAAAAGCTTCAATGTATTGTAGTTTTCGTTCCGGAACATACAAAATACCCCCACCAATAATTTCCATCAGTTGTAATTGTTTGAGCACTGGAATTTTATTGAGAATAGCGCCATTAAATTCATGAATGTAATGTCCTTCATAAAATCGATTAAAAATCGGGAAGGAGGAATCCAGCATTTGAAAACTTGCGAGCGGATTATTAAAAAGATAGGGATTTCCCCGACTTATAAATTTATAATCTACATATCGAAGGTCTTTTTGGGAAAGAAATGTTCCGGTATAAAAATTATAACGACTAATGCCTGCCAGACCCAGTTTTAATCGTTGTTTTATACCGATTTCCAGATAATCAAAATCGATGGTACTATTCAGGATGCCCGGAATGCCTTTTCTCCAATTCACGTAAAATGTGGGGTACTTCGAACCTAAAATAATTTTTTGTAAGGGTTCCCTGTTATACATCTGAAAGGGTGTGTATTCAAGGGTAAGTCCTCCATAAAAGGCTTTGTATGGTTCGAATATAATTGGATCGTTATTGATGACAAATTCCGAAATGATACTATCAAATTGATGGTTAAACGACAATCCATCCAATGATCTTCGGTTGGCATATTCGGCCATTGCGCGAAACATCAAACCATTCACCAACTCCAAACCATGCTCTAATCGAACGTGATCCTTGCGGTAAAAATTACTTCTTCTAAATCGATTGACCCAGGCATCTCCCCAAAAGATAAAATCGAATTCCCGACCAAAATCCAACCGAATATATCCTTGCGAAAAGGGGTTATACCGATATGTGACAGATGCATCACCCATGAGATTGGGATTTACTAAGCCATAGTTGATATCTGCATTTAACCACAGTCTCTTTTTAGACGGAAACATTTTTTCATAACTTCCACCTGTTCCAATTCGGGCACCACCCGGCATAAAGGGTCTGTAAACACTCATCAGCGGATTAAAACTTAAACGAGTTTCGCTTTTACGGTGATAATAATTCACTCCATTCAGTGCAATTTTAAGTAAGGTGAGGCGATTTTGTTGACGATCAACCGAATCTAAATATTTTGTAGAACTTTGAGCTATTTGAACGCTATCCTTAAAATGGATCAGGTTGATTTCTTCTTTGCTGAGTGGTTCAGCACGCACCGTATTCCAAAAGATGCTATCTCTTTGATATGCTTCGTTTGAGGTTGCTGAAATTTCGGTACCAAAATAGCGTTTACTAAAAGTGGTGTCTAATTGATAATCGGTATACAAGGCGATGGTTCGTCCATTTAATTTGTTTCGCCCGGATTTTGAATAGTAATTAAAGGATTGTTTCGATATCATCCAGGCTTTGTTTTCCATCCATTCATATTCTTGAACGACTTCAAAAAAATCGTATTCGGGCATATGAAATTTAGGGAAACGAAATTGGCTTTGAATCACGGCCCAGGAAGTATCTACAACTTGGAGGGAACCTTCGAGTAAAGCGTTTCCCATTCGGGTGGGGCTAAATTGAATGGTGTAGATATTGGCATTGCCTAGTTTTCGGATGCCGAGGGTTTTATATTTATAGGCAACCAATCCCGAATAACTCAAAGGCGACAACATGGGTGTTTTACTCAATGCGGGCACTTGAATCAAATTAGGATATAACTCAAATTGCCCTTCCGTTGTACTTAGAAAAAATAAGCCTTCATTCGATCCGCTTTTTTTCACACCCACTCGTTCTTCTTTTATTTTATTCGGATAGGCATAATCCAGTTTCAAGGATATTTCAGCCATGCTCATTGCCGCGAGTTTATTGCGTCCTTCAAGCGAATCAAGCACTCTTTCGGCGTTACTTTTTTTGGTGTCTGTTTGTTCTTCCAATGCTTTGATATAAACATTTACCCGATAAGAATTGACGGCATGGTAGTGTTTGTTTTTATTGGCAATGACATTTCGGATGATTTCCTCTGCACGGTCTTTTCGGAAATTGGCAATGCGAATTTCTTTGAGCTGATTACTGGCTTCATTCAGGATAACCTGTATTGGTGCTCGTCCATCTTGATGGATCACTTGCAAACTGTATTTTTCATAACCCAATAAAGAAAAGATCAACTCATATTTACCCTCTTCTAATTGAAATTGAAATTGACCGTTTTCATCCGTTTTGGTGCCCATTTTTAGTTCCTTTACCTGAACGGTGACAAAGGGGAGGGCTTCCATATTGGCATTGGTCACCCGACCTTTCAGCAAATACTGCTGAGCTTGGGCAGGTATGCCTCCCAAAACGAGGAAGGCCAAAATTATCGATGGAATCAGAAATCGCAACACCAAGCAACGAAATTAGGGGATAAATATTTTATAGCCATCAATGCGATGGGAGCAATTCGGCTTTTGTTACATTCGCCTATAGACCTTGTTGATAGAGGTTATCCATCCACCTCAATTTCCACATAAAATTGTTCTGTATCAGGCTGTTCGACATGTTCGGCCTTGCGGCATGTCGAACTACCGATAAAAAGGGTTCTCTGAACGCTGTTTATGACTTGAAAAAATAACGCGCTGTCTAGATTCTTCAACAAATCCGGTATTAATGTAATAGGCTGTGATTTACTATTCCGGAAATTCGTCTGTTTACTAAAACACATTCGTTTTACAATTTGTATAATCAGGCTGTTCGACATGTTCGGCTTTGCGGCATGTCGAACTACAGATAAAAAGGGTTCTCTGAACGCTGTTTATGACTTGAAAAAATAACGCGCTGTCTAGATTCTTCAACAAATCCGGTATTAATGTAATAGGCTGTGATTTACTATTCCGGAAATTCGTCTGTTTACTAAAACACATTCGTTTTACAATTTGTATAACACTTGTATAAAACCTGCAACCTTGAAATAAATCATGTTGACAACGCAGCACAGTGTGTACCTTTGCGTCATGAAGCCAGTCAGAATTGTGTGGGTTTTATATTTCCTGCTAGTATGGTCCGCTTGTAAAGACAAAAAAGAATCTGTCCTGCCCACCGAAGGACCCATCATTGAAGCCGTTTATGCGAGTGGTTTCGTTAAAAGTCAAAATCAGTATCAGGTTTTTCCCAAGTCCAGCGGAACGATCCGTAAATTGTTGGTTCAAAAAGGCGATTTTGTCAAAAAAGGACAAATCATCGCCAGCATCAGTTCCGATGTTTCACGTTTAAATGCCGAAAGTGCCGGACTCAATGCCGATTTTTCGGATTATGATGCAAACACCAATAGAATCCGTGAAGCAAAAGTAGGTTTGGAATTGGCCGCCAAAAAGTTGAAATCCGATTCGTTGGTTTATCAGCGACAAAAACGTTTATGGAATGATCAAATCGGCACGAAATACGAGTTAGAACAAAGGGAACTTCAATATGCAAATTCAAGAACCACATACGAAGCGGCTTATTTTCGTTTGAAGGAACTGGAGCGACAATTAAAATTTAATGCGGCTCAAAGTAAAAAGAATGAAAAAATTTCCCGGTCCTTGTTGGCAGATTTCGATGTGCGCAGCGAAGTGGATGGTAAAATTTATGCGCTTTTAAAGGAAGAGGGCGAAATGACCGGTCCGCAATCACCGCTTGCCCTCATTGGAGATGCCCTGGATTTTATCGTCGTTTTGCAAGTGGATGAAAATGATATCACTCGTTTACAAGCAGGGCAAAAAATACAGGTTACCCTTGAAAGTTATAAAGGGCAGGTATTTGAAGCAGTGGTTCAAAAGATTTTCCCTTTGATGAATGAACGAACAAGAAGCTTTGAAGTAGAAGCCGTATTTGTCAAAGCTCCTGATGTGTTGTTTCCGAACTTATCCGTGGAAGCCAATATCATTATTACACAAAAAGAAAAGGCATTGACCATTCCACGCAATTACCTGACCGATCAGGATGAAGTGTGGATTTCGGATAAAGAGAAACGAAAAATTAAAACCGGACTTCGAGATTATAACCGGGTTGAGGTACTGGAAGGATTAAAACCAACTGAACCGATTTACGCGCCCCGATGAAATTAAAACTCATTCTTCGTATTGCAAAGGCACTCCTCTTAGCACGCTGGCGCCAAACTCTGGTCGCTGCGGTAGGGGTGATGTTTAGTATCACCATGTTTATCACTTTGCTCGGATTTATGACCGGTCTAAATGATTTGTTGGATGGACTGATTTTAAACCGGACATCCCATGTGCGATTATATACGGATGTAAAACCCAACCAATGGCAACCATTAAAAATTGCAGACTCAGGTTCGTATGCCTTCATCTCTTCTGTAAAACCAAAAAATAGCCTCTCACAAATCGATAATGCCAAAGCTATTTTGGCGAACCTCCGGAAAGATCCGATGGTAAAAGGGGTGGCACCAAAGGTTACTGCTCAGGTGTTTTATAATGTGGGAAATATTGATTTACCCGGAGTGATTAATGGGGTAGATGTGGAAGCCGAACAACGACTTTTTCATTTTTCGGATTATGTGCCGCAGGGAAATTTTATGGATTTAAAAATCGTTCCCAACAGCATTATTTTAGGGAAAGCAGCCGCCGATAAAATGTTGGCAGCGATAGGAGATGTCATTCAGGTGACCACGCCACAAGGTGATCGGCATAGTTTAAAGGTGGTGGGATATTTTCAATCCGGACTTCAGGATTTAGATAAGGTACAGAGTTATGCATCCGTTGCAACCACCCAAAAAATCCTGTCACGCCCGGCTTCTTATATTACGGATATCAATATTAAGTTGTACGACATTTTAAAAGCCCCCCAAAAAGCGATTGAGTTTCGAAAAATTTATGACGCAGATGCTGAGGATATTCAAACGGCCAATGCACAATTCGAAACGGGTAGTTCCGTCCGAAGTATCATTTCTTATGCGGTGGGTATTACCCTTTTAATTGTAGCAGGATTTGGTATTTACAATATCCTGAATATGATGATTTATGAAAAAATGGATTCTATCGCTATCCTGAAGGCAACGGGTTTTTCGGGATTGGATGTTAAAAAAATATTTCAAACCATCGCATTGGCCATCGGATTGTTTGGCGGAATATTTGGATTGCTTTTCGGTTTTTTATTATCGAATGTAGTGGATCAAATCCCCTTTAATACAGCAGCCTTGCCAACAATTAAAACATTTCCGGTGAATTATAATCCAAAATTTTATTTGATCGGAATCGTTTTTTCATTGCTCACCACCTATTTAGCCGGTTTGTTTCCTGCCCGCAAGGCCAGTAAAATTGATCCGGTTAATATCATTCGCGGAAAATAATGCAAAGTATTCTTCAGGCCAAAGGCATCAAAAAAAGTTTTCATGATCCGGTGACCATACCGATCTTAAAGGATATCAATTTCAATATCAATAAGGGAGAATTTGTTTCGGTGATTGGTAAATCCGGTTGTGGTAAATCTACTTTGCTTTATATACTCTCCACGATGGATACCGATTATGAAGGATCACTGTATATCGATGGCGATTTGATTACAGGAAAAAAGGAAGGGGAGTTGGCAAAAATCAGGAATGAAAAAATTGGCTTTGTTTTTCAGTTCCATTATTTATTGAATGAATTTGATGTCATCAACAATGTGATGATGCCCGGCATTAAACTGGCTAAATATTCATTAAAGGAAATTGAAAGCAGGGCCATGGAAAAATTGCGTATGCTGGGCATTGAGGATCAAGCCCGCAAAATGCCGAATCAACTATCCGGTGGACAAAAACAGCGTGTGGCGATAGCAAGGGCATTAATCAATGATCCGCATATCATCATGGGTGATGAACCAACAGGTAATCTGGATAAAAAAAATAGTGAGATCGTTTTTGATATTTTTAAAGAATTGGCCGAACATCATCAACAAACCATGTTAATTGTAACCCATGACAATGAATTCGCCGAACGTTCGGGTAGGATTATTGAAATGGAAGATGGACGCATTATCAATGCCGGAGAAAAATAGTCCGGCGTCCAATTTTATTCCTGATACAGCAGATGGATGTTTCGAATAAAAGGAGAATGTTATAAAATAATCTTCTTCGATGTCCGTTTGTAACTTATGGGATATCACTACTTCATCATTTTAAATAAACCATGTTTCAGAAAACAATTCTTTGTTCCTTCATTGCAGGGATACTTCTGCCGAATTTTGTAAGTGCAATTTCTTTGTCGCAGGCATTGGATCAAGGTACAATTGCGCTGAATATTACCGCGAACCCCAAAAAGGCAGGTCATACAGGGCCTTGTGTTCAGTTTAATTTGAAAAATTTATCGACCCAAAATGCATCCATCGAAATACCCTGTGGATTGAGTTTACATAATCTTCGTCTTCCGGCGCAGGACCTGATCGTATTGGAACCGATGCTCGTAAAGTTATTGCCTCATCAACAAAAGGAAATCGTTTTGAATGCCGTTTGCACCGAAAAACAACAAAGTTCTCCTTCAGCTACCGACACTTTTTCCTTAGGCCCTTTACCTTCGCCGGCATTGGCAGGCTTATCGCAAAAATTATATCAATTAAAATGTTTTGACCATACAGCCCAACAGGCAGTTTGGAGTGTCACGGATCAAAGCCCTCTGTCGGATATTCTCGATACCCACTCAGATACTTTGGTCGAAAATGTTTTGATCACTTATTTGGCAGAACAATTGAAACAGCCAAAACCCACGCGGACTAAATTTTCAGCACTCAAACCACGGGTGATTCGTTATCCTTTGGAGGCGGATTCAAAATTCGAGGTACAAATTACCCGACCGGTGACAATAGGTTTTTGTTTGACTGACAGCAATATGCAGGTCATCGAAACCATCATTCCCGATCAGTATGAAGGTCGCAAAGGCAGAGCCAGATTTTCGTATATGCTCCGGTTGTCAAGGCCTCAGGGTGTGTATTACATTTGTCAACGAACAGATGGAGTTCTTACGCGCGTGCAAAGCATACAGGTTGGACCGGACAGATCCTGAAGAATAATATGAACGTGTATGGGTAAATAGCACAATTCTTACAGTCGAACTATCAGTACGACATAATTCCTTTCGCTTGATTCGTTCTTATCGCAAATCTGCATTAATATCTATCAAGGCTTTCCGGCCCGGACACAAATCTTCTTCCTTCAATTGATTCAAAGGTTGATCAACTGTTTGTACAATAGCATGCAAATCATGGCTGTCCTGATTCATGTAAATAAGTCCGGTTAATATTTCACCCTGACTTTTCGCATGCATCAATGCGTTCATGGCAGATTGTTTGTCGAAAGGATTCCAATTGGTATTGAGTTTGCGTAATGACAATGCACTTCCATCATGTAATCGAATTTCATTCAAACTTCCTTCCTCATAACTGGTTTGTATTTCCTGCATTTCAGGCACAAAATCAATGGTAGAGGTGGCTTCCACATGTTCACGCACATAATCATACGATTTGGTGGAACCTACATTATTGTTGAAGGTCACACAGGGTGATATCACATTAATTAATGCAAAACCCGGGTGTTTCATGGCGGCTTTAATCAAAGGAATCAATTGACTTTTATCTCCTGAAAAACTTTGTGCCACATAAGTTGCACCCAATTCAAGGGATAGTCCGGCTAAATCAATCGATTCAAATGGATTGATATTTCCGGATTTATTTTTCGAACCCGCATCTGCTGTTGCTGAATCTTGACCTTTGGTTAAGCCATAACAACCATTATTCATCACAATATAAATCATGTTCAGGTTACGGCGAATCGCATGAACAAATTGTCCCATACCAATGGAAGCAGTATCTCCATCTCCCGAAACCCCAAAATAAATCAAATCCCGATTGGCCATATTGGCTCCTGTCGCTACCGATGGCATTCGTCCATGTACCGAATTAAAGCCATGAGAATTGTTTAAAAAGTAAGCCGGTGTTTTGGAGGAACAGCCGATCCCCGATAATTTGGCCAGTCGATGAGGTTCAATATTCATTTCATAACAGGCCTGAACAATCGACGCACTGATGGAGTCATGGCCACATCCTGCACACAAAGTGGATAAGGACCCCTCATAATAATCTATGGTGTATCCAAGTTTGTTTTTTTGTAATTCCGGATGTCGAAATTTGGGTTTAACGTAAGTCATAGAATAAATTTATGCCTGAGCAATGGCTAATTTTTGAGTAATAGATTGAAAGATATGATCGGCTGTAATGGGGAAACCATCATATTTTAAAACTGAAATGAGTTTTGAGGCCGAGGTTCCCAATTCCGTCATCAGCAAGGTTTTGAGTTGGGCATCTCTGTTTTGCTCAATCACAATAACTTGTTCATGTTGAGCCACAAATTGTGCCACATGCTCTGTAAACGGAAAACTTTTTAAACGCATCGCGTCCACAACTATGCCTTGTTCCTTAATATAATCCATGGCTTCTTCGGCGGCATAGGTAGATGTCCCGAAAAAAATCATGCCAATGGACGATTGTTGGCTGCTTTGATAAAAGTGGGGTTGTGGAACCATTTTTTTGGCGCTTTCCCATTTCAGCAACAAACGGTCCATTCCTTTTCGATACACATCCGGGTTTTCGGTATAAGCTGCATATTCATCGTGCGATGTGCCTCTTGTAAAATAGGAGCCTTTCGTCGGGTGGGTGCCCGGTATAGTCCGATAGGGGATGCCGTCTCCATCTACATCGAGGTAACGTCCAAATTTTCCAATTTCATCCAATTCTTTTGCACTCAGCACCTTCCCTCTTTGATACTTGCGCTGATCATCCCACTCAAAAGGCGGCGATACATGATCGTTCATCCCCAAATCCAAATCGGTCATCACAATCACGGGCGTTTGTAATTGTTCCGCTAAATCAAAAGCATCTGCCGTCATTTCAAAACACTCTTTGGGTGTAGATGGGAACAGGAGTACTTGTTTGGTATCGCCATGTGAGGCATAAGCCCCTAATAATACATCACTTTGTTGGGTACGGGTGGGCATACCGGTCGATGGACCTGCTCTTTGCACATCAATTAGTACAGCCGGAATTTCGGCGAAATAGGCCAGCCCTAAAAATTCATTCATGAGCGAAAGCCCCGGACCGCTGGTGGATGTAAAAGATCGGGCACCATTCCAGTTGGCTCCTATCACCATACCAATTGCCGCCAGCTCATCTTCGGCCTGCACCACCGCATATTTTTTTTGTCCTGTTTTTTCATCCACCCGGTATTGCGCAGCATAATCTGTAAATGCTTCAATCACCGAAGTAGATGGCGTAATCGGATACCAGGCCACTACCGTTACACCGGCATATACCGCGCCTAAACCACAAGCAGAGTTGCCATCAATCATGATAGAATCTTTGATTAAATCGCGTCGTTCTACCCGCAATTCAAGGGGGTAGCTAAAGTGTTCATGCACATAATCGATGCCCATTTGCAATGCCCGAATGTTTAAAGGAATCAGTTTTTCCTTGCCTTTAAATTGTTCGGCCAGCAGATCTTCAAACACCCCAAATTCTATATCCAGTAATGCCGACAAAGCGCCAACGTAAATAATGTTTTTAAATAATTGCCGCTGTCTGGCATCGGTATATTCCTTATTGCACATTTCCATCAACGGAATGCCTAAATAATGAATATCCTCCCGCAGCAGCTGTGGATTTAGTTTTTTGGTGGAGTCGTATAAAAAGTAACCTCCACTGCGCACACTCGCCACATCAGCCGCATAACTCTGAGGGTTTACTGCTACTAATAAATCAATCCCTTCCCGTCGGCCCAAATATCCTTTTTCGCTCACACGTACTTCATACCAGGTTGGTAAGCCTTGTATATTCGAAGGGAAAATGTTTTTAGGCGTTACCGGAATGCCCATACGAAAGATGGCCTTGGTAAATAAAAAATTTGCACTGGCCGAACCTGTTCCGTTTACGTTGGCAAATCGAACTACAAAATCATTCAGTTTAGTGTCTAATGGCATGTCTTTCCGGCTTTTGTCGTGTTATAAAAAAATTTCTGCATATCCCATGCGGAGGTTGGACAGCGTTCGGCGCATAAACCACAATGCACGCAAACGTTTTCATCTTTTACCATCACCTTTTTGGTTGGTAATATATCTGACACGTATAAGTCCTGGGTTAAATTGGTCGCAGGTACTTTTAGAATATTTCGTAAATCCATTTCATCTTCTCTGTTTTCCGTAAAGGTGATACAGGATGTTGGACAAACATCCATACATGCATCGCACTCTATACATTTCGATTCGATAAAGATGGTCTGCACATCACAATTCAAACAACGTTCTGCTTCCTTATATCCGGTGAGTCCGTCATAACCCAATTCAACTTCTTTTTTTCGGTCTTTTAAGGTTTGCGTTTTTTCAGCTTGTGGCACCGCATATCGGGTATCCGTCCACACTTCACTATCGTAAGCCCATTCATGAATGCCCATTTTCATACTCACTAAATTCACAAAAGGAGAGGGGCGTTCTAATAAACTTTTATCCTGGCAAAATAAATCAATCGAAATCGCAGCCTGATGTCCTTGTGCTACAGCTGTAATTACATTCTTGGGTCCAAAGGCCGCATCTCCTCCAAAAAATATTTTTGTGATGCTCGATTGGTAAGTGACTTCATCTACCACCGGCATATCCCATTGGTTAAAGGCCATGCCCAATTCGCGTTCGATCCAGGGGAAACTATTTTCCTGCCCAATCGCAACCAACACATCATCGGCTTCTATAAATACCAAATTCTCTCTTGTAGGAACCAATTGTCGTTTTCCTTTTTCATCAATCACTGCTTTCACTTTTTCAAACTCCATGCCCTTGAGTTTTCCATCTTCCACAACAAAGCGCACGGGTACATGATTGTCAATAATCGGAATATCTTCATGCATGGCATCTTCTTTTTCCCAGGGCGATGCTTTCATTTCTGCAAATGGACTGCGCACTACCACCTTCACTTCTTCGCCGCCTAAACGCCGGGCTGTTCGGCAACAATCCATGGCTGTGTTACCACCACCCAGTACAATCACTTTTTTGCCAATCGAATGGGTGTGCTCAAAGGCCACATTACTCAACCAATTAATTCCGATATGAATGTTGGCCGCTCCTTCGTCGCGACCGGGTATTTTTAAATCACGACCTCTTGGTGCGCCGGTTCCAACAAAAATGGCATCATAAGGTTGTTCGAGCAATTCCTTCAAACTCGATACATAATGTTTGAAATGCGTATGTATGCCGAGGTCCAGAATGTAATTCACCTCTTCATTTAATACAGTTTCAGGTAAACGAAACGATGGAATCTGACTACGCATAAATCCACCGCCCAGATTTTGCTCATCAAATAAATGTATCTCATAGCCCAACGGGGCTAAATCTCTGGCTACCGTTAAAGATGCCGGCCCTGCACCAATCAATGCAATTTTTTTTCCATTCGGTGTAAACGGTCCCTGAGGCATAAGTTTTTTGACATCCCCTTTATGGTCTGCTGCCACCCGTTTTAATCGGCAAATAGCGACAGGTTCTTCTTCCACCCGCCCACGTCTGCAAGCAGGTTCACAAGGTCGGTCGCAGGTACGCCCTAACACCCCCGGAAACACATTCGAATCCCAATTGATCATATAGGCTTCGGTATATTTTTCCTGGGCAATGAGTCGGATATATTCGGGTACCGGTGTATGCGCCGGACAAGCATACTGGCAATCCACTACCTTGTGGAAGTACTCCGGGTTTTTAATATCTGTCGGTTTCAAGATTTGCAAATTATTTGTTACCAAATATAATAAGATAAAAATGAAATTTTACCAATTATTCAGCAAAAGGATTGCGCTAACTTGAGTGGGGAATGGCGCAGTAAATAATCGAAATGCGTGCTCCCCAAAAATGGAGGCCTTTCATGACGTGTTCTTTTTGGCCCCCATGAATCGCACTACCTGGGCATGTTTTACTTCGGGGACCCTCCAGTTTAGGCGTGCTACCGGATGCTGGAAGACGTGGGGGTATCGGTCAGGATTTCGGCTTTGTTCTTTGGCCGGCGTGCATCAAATCGCTGATAGCTCTTTAAGAATTTTTGGGCCTCTGTGAGTTGATCAATAGGAATAAAGAGGCCTTTCGGATTCTGATACATGGTTATCCGATTCACTTCTTTTTCCTTGAACAGAATATTTAAGGAGGCACTTTCCGATTTATTTAAACCAATATATTGCTGATCTTCATCTTTGGCATAATATAAACTTTCGGCGTTCTCATCCACATGGGCACGCTGAATGTCGTTGGCAATAAAGTAGGCATCAATGTATTGTCCACTCACCTGATCATAGTAACCGGTATAGCCCGTTTCGGAAACGAGTAAGGCATTGGCTTTTAGGTTTAATTCGGAGAGTTCGTTATTCACGGTATGTATCCAAACCGTATCTGCATGGGCTTGCTGATTTTTACTCCACATCACCGGCGATTTGTACATCCTGAATATCGAATCGGATTGCGAATAAACCAATGAATCGCAAACCGCTTGCATCGAATCGGCAAAGAGTTTTACGTGATGATTGGAAATAATCCATCGCGGTTCTTCTTTCTCTTCATCCGATTGTGCATAAGTGGAATCCACATGCAAGAGGGCAAAACTGTATTGCTCTTTCGCTTTGGAGTCGACGGATTTTAGTTTAATCCATCGTAGTTGACTACTATCTTTGATGCGCATCGAAATCAAGGTATCCGCACGGAGATACAAACTGTCTTCGTCTGTTTTAGTAATAAGTTTGGGGTTCACCGTAGCCAACATAAATTTACTGAATTCATTCAACTCAAGAACTTCACATAAGAGTTTCGATTTTTGCGCGGTATCAATCAAAACTACTTTTTGGGTAGCTTTGGCATAACCCGTTTTTTTATTGTATTGTGTTTGTTCACAAGTCAGTATTTGCTGACCGCCTTCATTTTCGATTCTCACATCTATAGAAGCCTGCCCTTCTCCTGTAAGTTTATTATACTGCGCTTGTTGACAGGTTATTTTGCTGTCATTTTTGGTATCAATAATCACCACATCTCCTTTGGCTTTACCAGACCCTTTTTTGTCGTTGTAGGTTATCTGATTTCCAATTAAAATCTGGTCTTCATTTTCTACAGTGGTCCGAGTATTAAATACGGCTTGTGTATTTTTAGAATCGTAAGTCCCCCCCGAAGTATAAATGGTTGATTTTTCTGTAATAATGGTTGATTCATCTAAAAAACGAACCACTTTGGTTTTCATATTGTAGGTTAACTCCTTCGATTCAATATTGTATTCCGGATTGTTGATGACCACATTATTCTTAAAATAGGATTGTTGCGAAAATCCATTGTAAGTGCCGGTTTCACTGCTCACCTGGGTTTCTTCATTCGTCAATTGCCCCCATTTATAATATTTCCCTATTTTAGTTTTTACATTGTAGGTAAGTTCCTCTGTGCTCAGGGTATTATTCCCATCTATGATTTGCACTTGTCCCTGCATAAAGGCGGTATTGTTATTGCCGGTATACTTGATGTAATCTGCATGGGCACTTGAACCATTGGCTTTTTGTAAATGCACATTCCCAAATGCCTCCACGAAATTTTTTTCACTAAACAAATGTGCCGAATCGCAATTCATTACAATGCCATCATGTTCAATCACTACAGCTCCCAGAAAACTCATGTAAAGTTTTCCTTCATATTTTCGGATGCTATCCGTATGACTAATTTTAATGAGTTTTAATCCGGCCGAGTCGATGGTTGGGACTTGTGCTTTTGTCGTTTTGAATAGACATAATAGCATACCTATCCAAACAAAAGCCAACTTCAGTGCATTCACAACAGGTTTAGTCATTGGCATTCGGTGCCGGTTGCGGCGGACATTCGTTTTTTTGTTTTTTCCCAAAAACGTTCACATTGATGTATCGCGATGGTCGGGCATTGATATCGTAAAGCAGATTATTGGCAGTTGCCAAAGTGTTCTTTAAATTTTTATACAGTTTATCATCATTCATCAATAAGGCCAGACTCCCATTTCCATTGTTCATTTTATTTAAGGTCGTTTGCATACCTTCCAACGTTGACTTGAGTTCGTTGATGGTGCTTTCTAAATCTAACTTACTGAGGTTACCTGTCGTGGTTTCGGCATTTTGTAAAACCCTTGTAATCGTATTATTGTTTTTATTCAGGTTGGTAGCAAAGGTATTCAGGTTTTCGATCAGCGAACTGATTTTTTGTCGTTGTCCATTCAACTCATTGGCAAATTGATTAAACGAAATCATGGTTTGATTCAGATTGCTGACGGTGGATTTTAGGTTCCGTTGTGTTTCTTCATCCAGGATTTCATTGATTTGTTGAATGGTTTTATCCAAGGAGGCCATGGTATTTTTAGCAGTTTCAATAGCCGGTGTTGCAGCAGCTCCTAATTGATCAATCATACCAACTTCCACCGAACCAATCATCGTTTCTTTATCCTTGATCAAATTGGTCGATTTACCCGGACTTAATTGAATGGCTTTTGTTCCTAATAAATCCAGAGAAACTATACTCGCTTTCGAATCCTCGGGTATGGCTATGCTTTTTTCTACACTCATTGTAACCAGCACTTTACTCGGATGCACCTTTGATAGTGCGATATCCTTCACTGAGCCCACATTAAAGCCCTGCATCTGAACATAACTGGCAGGTGTTAATCCCTGAACGTGGTCATACTCCACATATATCAGGCGGGTCGATGAAAATACACCACTTCCTTTCAGATAATTATACCCGAAAACAAACGCTAATATGGCGGCAATACCCAATAGGGCAATTCGAATTTCTTTAGGGATGTGAAATGACATGTGAGGCTATCTATCTTTTTTACTAATCCGTGACAATTTGTACAGGGGTCTTTTCTGATTCTTCTTTATAGTATTTGATGGCTTTAAAAATGGCCAGGGCCACTTCATTCTGCCCTTCTTCAGAGTTTAAATAATTTTCTTCTTCCATATTATTCAAATAGCCTATTTCAACCAGTACACCCGGCATGGCACAACTCGCAAGTACCTGTAAACTTTGTTGTCGGAGTCCTTCTGTCACCCTGCCTTGTCCTGCAAATTCATCATTGATTTTGGTGCCAAGTACAATGCTTTGCGTCAGGAAGGCCTGCGAATATTGAGCGATGATGATAGCCGTTGCAGGATCATTCGGGTTCAGCAACTCATCTTCCTGAAAGGTATTGGCATATTCACCCACTGATTGTTGTTTTTCTTCTACACGAGAGGCACCACAAACGAGTACCAATGTTCCTTTCACCAGACTATTTTTTTTAGGGGTAGAGTTTACGTGGATGGAGATAAATAAATCTCCCTTTTCACGATTGGCAAAATCCGTACGTTCTTTTAATCCCGGATACCAATCATATTCACGGGTATAAGCTACTTTGACATCTTTTAATTGCGCTTGAATGAGTTGCCCTACTTTTTTGGCAATAATTAGTGTAATATCCTTTTCGCTGGAATAAAGCCCGCGGCAACCGCCATCTTTTCCACCATGTCCCGCATCCAGTATCACTTTACGAATACTCTTTTTTGCAGAAGCTGTTTGCCACATTGCCCCCGTACACAGACAGGTCAGTAGCAGATATATGATCCAGTTTTTTTTATTCATGTCGTGAAGTAATTAAAGTTCTTTTAACCCTTTTGAACAGAAGGCTTGAGATTGTTTATTTACTTTTGTTGGGAGTTCATGCACCCAACGCGTAAAAATAGCTATTATTTCAGGAAATCCCCCCTAAAAGCAATTCCATTTTTAGTTATCTCACTGCTATTTTTGAATTCTTTAACATCGGGGCAAACTGTCAAAGATTCAAGCTTGGTAAGCATTGCAGCACAAAAGGATAGTGCCAAATCGACCACTTTACCATTGAGTAAAGAGCAATTGGATTATTCCGTGAGTTATCAGTCGCAGGATTCCATTGTGTATGATGCCGCTGAAAAAAAATTGCATTTATACGAACAAGCCGAAATAGCCTACGATGATATCAAAGTAAAAGCCGATTATATTTATTATCATCAGGACAGCAGTGTTATGACGGCTTTGGAACTTAAGGCAGACAAACCTGATTCTGCCGCTAAACCTCAAATTACGCAAGGGCAGGAGTCGAGTACTTTCACGTCCTTACAATATAACTTCAAATCAAAAAGAGCCTTGGTAGAAAACGCCTATTCGCAATATGGAGAGGGATTCATTTTAAGTGAACAGGTAAAAAGGAACAACGATAATTCTATCAATGGCTTTCGTAACATCTATACGACCTGCAATGCCGAAGTGCCTCACTTTGGAATTGCGGCCCGAAAAATTAAAATCATTCCCAATAAGGTAGCCGTATCCGGTTCAGCCAATTTAGTGATCGAAGAAATCCCCACGCCTTTATATCTGCCTTTTGGTTTGTTTCCATTGAAACAAGGACAACGAAGTGGGTTTAAACTGCCTACCTACGATATGAGCGAAAACCTTGGATTTGGTTTGCGTGAAGGGGGATATTATTTTGCCATTAACGAGCATGTCGATTTACTAGCACTTGCGGATATTTATGCATTGGGAACATGGAGGGCCGGTTTTGTGAGTAGTTATATGTACCGATATCGATTCAATGGTTCGTTTTCATTCAATTATGCCTACAATAAAATTGGTGAAACCTACGAACCGGGTAACCAAAGTAACCGGAATTTTTTCCTGGTCTGGAATCATAGTATCAATCCCAATGTGATACCCGGAAGCACTTTCTCTGCCAATGTGAATATCGGAAGTAGTAAGTATCAGGTGAATAATTCTTATGATGCCAATCTTTATCTGAATAATAATTTTACTTCATCGATTTCTTATACCAAAACCTGGAAAAACAAACCTTTTAATTTTTCGGCAGCTTTACGTCACAACCAAAATACAGGTACACGTTTGGTGCAATTGACTTTACCGGAATTAAACTTTTCGGTGAATCAGATTTTTCCTTTTCAATGGCGTAAGGATATCATCAAACCCAGATGGTATGAAAAAATTACCGCGAATTATCAGGTGTCTGTTCTGAATCGACTCGATTTTTATGATTCGGTATTCAATATCAATAATCTGAAGTTTTCCGACTTCCAAAATGGCATTCAACATCGGGTGCCGGTGCAGGCTTCATACAATGTATTGAAGTATATGAATCTGTCGTTCAATGTAAACTATAATGAATTCTGGTACACCCAAAAGAACTTTAAACAATACAATTTCGAAACAAATAAGTTGGATACCGCCAAGGAAGTAGGATTTTTTACAGCACGCGAATTTGATGCAAGTGCTTCGTTATCTACCCGCGTATATGGAACGAAGATTTTTAAATCAGGGGCCATCAAAGGAATACGCCATGTACTCACTCCTTCAATTAGTTTGAACTATCGACCCGATTTTGGCAGCCCATTTTTTAACTATTATTACAACTCATTTACAGACCGCAATTTTACCAATTCCAGATTGTCGTATTTTGATGGCGCATTATTCGGATATCCTCGTGATGGAAAGGTTGGGGGAATAGGTCTTAATTTGGGCAATACTTTGCAGATGAAAATTCGAAGTAAAAAAGACACGGTGAATCAGACCCGAAAACTGAATTTGATTGATGGGTTTAATATCAGCTCTTTTTACAATCTGGCGGTGGATTCGTTCCGGTGGAGCAATGTGAATTTTTCCTACCGTACGACTTTATTCGAAACCATTAATCTTTCCGGCGGGATGACTTATAGTCCGTATATGATCAACAAGGCCACCGGTTTGCGTACACCCGATTACCTGATTCAGAATAAATCCGGTTTGTTGCGTTTCGAAACAGCGAACCTGGCGGTAGGAGGGAGTTTACCCTTGAAAAAAAGAAACAATGCCGTCAATCCAAACGAAGAACAATCCAGGGCAATCGGACAAAATTTTGCCGCTTATGCAGATTTTAATATCCCCTGGAGTTTGAACCTGAATTATAATGTAACGGTCAATAAACGGTTTGTGGTGAATAGTCAAAATGACACTGTTACTTATACGCAGGATATGAACTTTTTCGGAGATGTGAATCTCACGCCCAAATGGAAAATAGGCATACGCAGTGGTTATGATTTTGCGTTAAAACAAATTAGTTTTACTTCATTTGATATTTATCGCGATTTGCATTGCTGGGAAATGCGTCTAAATCTCATTCCTTTTGGATTCCGTAAAAGTTACAATTTCGCTTTGAATGTGAAGTCATCCGTTCTTCAGGATCTGAAATTACTCCGACGAAGAGATTTCAGGGATAATTTATAGTGGAGGTCGAAAATATATTTAAGCGCTTATTTCTTGTCGATATTCCGACTGAACTGTAAACCCGTTTCAAAGTATCTGCCCGGCATCACCCGACCTACAACGCTTTCATATTGACGGTTGAATAAATTATTAACCCGGGCGTTTAAATGAATACGCCATCTTGGGTAATTGAGTCGATAAAGAGCAGATATTGATGAAATGGAATAAGGCATTAAATATTGACTTTCATCGGTGGTTACAAAACGATAGCCGGTATAACTAAAATGGTATAAAACCGACCAGTTGGTATGATTTAACCCACATGATCCACGGGTTTGATATCGTGGCACATAAGGAATTTGTTTTCCAACAGACGGATCATTTACAAATGCGCCTTTCGTGCTTGTTGAAAGTTGATAAGCATGAAATAGTTGGGTGAACCAACTCAATTTTTTTTGAGGGGCATTCGTCTTGATTGGGATATTTAATTGAAGTTCGGTTTCACTACCCCGCGACCAAACTTCCTGTATATTATGTGGCGTTAAAATGGCACCTCCGTACCAAACAATCCAGTCACTCACTTTTTTGTGATAGAAGATGGATGAAAACGTGAGCTGATAATTTTTATGAACTTGTTCAGTCCTAATGCCTATCTCCAGGGCCTTGCTTATCTCAGGTTGTAAATCCGGATTTCCGCCAGGCATAAAATACAATTCATTTAAAGTGGGGGTTCGGCTATTCCGACCGTAACTGATAAAAATTTGACTTTGTAAGGGGAGTTTGTAGGTTAGTTTGGCCTGATACATCCAGGGTAATTCAAACAGGTTTGTCCACTCTTTTCGAATCATCGCTTCTGCCTCTAAATTCGGTAAAAGTCGGGTATGGTTTAATCCCAATGAAATATGATGTCGACGAAGTGAAGCTTCCTTTCGATCAATCAAAAAACTCATCAAATGTTCAGAAGAGAGGGTATAATGGAAATTTTTTTTGCCCCAATGTTTGATTTTTATATTCAAAGGAATTTGATGGGCACCACTTTGATTCATAAACTGAATGGTGGAATCCTGATATTGATAGGCTTCACGAAAATAGCCCAATGATGTCTTTTGCTGAAATCTTCGGAATCGCGATTGATATCGCAGCACAAATCGCTGTGTCTGTATTTCTTCTTTTTTACGACTAAATTGTTCGAAGTAGGCCGCCGGTATTTGACGATGCTGCTCCTGTAACCAGATATGAATACCGATTTGTTGAAAATCATTGATATTAAAGTAGCTATCGTGCATAAGACCATGGATCACATTGCGGGCATGTTCAAGCGACAATAGACTGTCTTTTTCGGGATGATAAAACCTAAATTGATTTTGTTGCTGAATTCGAAACAGACGGGTTTGATGATGCCATTTTTTATTCCCCAAACTCAGATCCAGGTTGTAATACTGATTGTTGAGTGATTCCCATCCCATACTCGCAGCTATTTGTGTGGGCGCATTTTGGTTTGTATTGGAAAGAATAACAGATCCGCCAATTCCTGCTTCGGCAATATCGTTATACTGGATGCGGATTTGACTGAATAAATTTACCGGAATGGAACTGAGATCCGCCAATCCGGTCAGGGCACTGTTTAGTGGAATGTCCTGCCATTTGATTTGTGTTTGAGCGGCACTGCCTCCACGTAAACTGATGGTGCTTAATCCACCCGGGCCATAATTTTTAATAAAGGCCTGACTATTTTGCTGCAGGAGTGATTGTAAATTTTGTTGCCGGTGATGCTCTAATAACAAAGTGTCCGTAACAAAATAATATTTCTCTATGAATATTCTTTTTTCCACGACATGGGCGGCATTTAAGGTGTCTCCATGAATGGTGGGTTGAGCTTCAAGTTTATGTTGTAGCAAAAAGAGGGCAATAGTCATGATATAGAGGACCAGTCTGCTCATCGAAAATAAAATGAATTTGCACCAATTCCTGCTTCGAATGATGATTGAAATATTCCATTTTGATCGTAATGCATAATCAAACTTCTTTGATTAAAACCACGAGGGTCTGAAATGTATAAATGATGATTATCGGGAGAAATGGTATAGGCCCAAAAGTAAGAAGCATTTTGAGCAGGTATCCAGGCGGTTTTCGGTAAGGTGTTTTCTTTAATTCCCATTCGGTAAAGTCCATTGTGACTTTGGGCCCCTGTATAATTTACCTGAATAAAATAGAGCGTATCTCCTTGTTGATTGATTTGGAGGCGAAAGGGATCTTGTTCCGCCAGGAATTCAAAGGAAGATAAAATCTGATCAGTATTAGGGTCAATACATTGCAGGTATGAAATTTTATTCTTGTACTTATTTCCCGAAAGTACCCATAGATGTCCTTCCTGATCAATCACCATACCATGCGGCGCCCGGCCCTGAATAGGTACTTGCCGAATCACCTGATTGTTGGCGGTATCAATCACTGCCAGAACGGAACAAGCTGTATCCCACATACTCACCCAAATTTGCCCCTGATGTTGAATCATTTGTTCTGGGTTCTTGAAAGGTAAAGAAATACTGAATGGGTGTTCATAGGTACGCGGATCAATGACCTGAATCTGCTGACTGTATAAACTTCCGATATAAATTTTGCCGGGATGAACTTCCAGCATTTGCCGGGGGTAGGGGAGGTTGATTTGTTTTTTTTCAATCAATGTTCCGGTATCTAAAATAACCACTCGACCCGAATTATTAATGCTAATCCACATTTCATCAGCATGCCATAAAATGCTTTGTGCAACATCACCAAGATTTTTGCCGTTTTTTGTTTTGTAAAGATCTTGATATGCTTTGGCATTTTGAATCTCATAAAAACTCAGTTCAGCATTATTGTTTCCAAAGGCCCCTTCATTCAGGATATAAAGGCCTCTTGCGTTTTGTTGCGGAACTTCTCCTTTCGGCGGATTCGGAATATCCTTCACACAAGAAAGCATCAACAACAGGAGTCCCCCCAGTAGATATTTTACTGTTTGACCCATGTTAAGTATTGCGTACTTGAATCAGGAAACTGAATCATCATCCCATATATGCCCGGCTTTAAATGCTCACAAGCCATTGGGAATGTAGGTTGATTGATAGATGCTAGACAATTTCCCTGAAGATTAAAAATGGATAAACGAATACAGTTTTGGTTCGACTTCAATGAAAAATAATCAGTACCCGGATTCGGATAGATGGTACTTTCCTGGTTTATTATTTGTTCTACAACCGAAAGTGGATATTTTAAATGAATCAAACCAAGTGCATCCAAATCAAATCCTCCACTGGGGTAGGGTGTTGGATAGGGGTCGTTGATTTTACGGCCATCTTTGTCTCTGCTGCAATCATCATTATTCAAACTACCAATCACATCACGTATTTTAATGTATCTGATATTCAAAAGATCAATTTGGCTGAGGTGAATAAATTCATCCAAATCAAAGGGGGTGCCATAATTTAAAACATATTTTCCGGCCAGGTTATGAACCTTCCGGCAATCGCTGTACTGACCAACACCATTGATTTGTGTATTGGTATCCTGAAGACATTGGGAAGGAAACTTGAAATAGTTCAAACCATCATTACTGACATATACTTCAGCCAATTCCATATAGGACCAGTTCGAATCCATTGGGTCGATGAAACCATTTTCGAAGATGGCAAAGTCGGGCCCCGGTCCATTCATTATGGGATTAGACAATGTATAGATGGCCTCTCCGCCATCGCCTAAACTTACTACAAAACCATCTGCTTTTCCATGTGCATCGGATGTTGAACCTTGTAAAGTTTTCCCTAAACTTGTATTGGCTATGTCCATCCAACCTCTTAGAATTTGACAATCATCTGCCCATGCAAGAATCATGGAACTGTCCTTGTGAATGGCATGAGAACCCATGAGACCAGCTTGCGGATGGAATTGGGCCATGATATCCGTGGAAAGAAGGCATAGAATAAACAGGACTTTTAACCTTCGCATCTTCTATTGTTTAATCAACTTGAACGTAGATTGTTGATTGGAGGTAGAACTTTGAATAAAGTAAACACCCGGGCTCCAGTTTGAAGTATTCAGGCTGAAAGTTTTATTTGTTTCAAGAATGAAAGGGCCTGAAAACTGTCCATGAATATTATAAATCCGAATGGACATTTCCTGCTCTTCGTTGTTTGCTAAATGGAGTTGATTGCTGCACGGATTGGGATAGGCCAGTAGCTTGTTGATTTCTTCCATCTGATCGACTGAGTTTCCGAAAAAGCTAAGATTATCCATACAGAAATATGTTGGGGTATTTATAAAACCAAATGCCGTATCAGAAGATGACATCGTATAGGTTAAACTATCACACATGCCCAGCACGCTGGTATTTATCCAGGTCCATTCTTTGAGGATATAATCATTGGCATTATTGCTGTCTCGGAAATCGGCTAAATAAATTTCAACGGTATCCGGTTTCGGAACGCCATTCTGCCAGCCGGTTAAATGCAGTTTAAAAAAGTCCGGATCATTGCCCGTTGCACCACCAAATTTTTTAGCAAATGCATCTCCGTTTTGCATTGATCGATAGGCAATGGTTGTATTCGTGATGTAAAAGCCCATTGGCATAGATCCCGGAGTAAGTCTGATTATATTGGCCTGTGCATTGGAACCAACATATGCAACTCCATAAATATCACTTTGATTAAATCCTTTTCCGGCAATGCAACCTAATTCATTGGTCGCATAACTGGTACTTGTGGTATCATTCAGGGCTGAGTATCCCCAACCACTCCAAAATCCTCCAAATGCGGTGTCATAGACGTTTACAAAATAAGCCGGGCCTGACTGAAATCCAGAAATAGTGGGAACTGCAGCAACACCTTTCCAAAAATTAGAAGGCGGAAGAGTTAGTCCTTCAAAATTGGATTGCGCATAAGTCATCAAAGACGTGCATAATGACATCAACATAAAAATTTTCTTCATCAGAAATAAAAAAATAAAATGGGAAGGGTTTAATAAATAAGAAATTCGTATTCCTATTTACCGCAGGTTTTATTCCCGAAACCAACGTGATTTTTGTTACTGGCAGGTCTTCTGACTCATTTCCCTACTCATTCGCCTTCCCGAAGATCAGTGGCATAAAATGAATTTTCGATAGAAACTTACAGCACCGGGTAGTGTTACTGAATTTCACAGTATTCCCTTTTCATCATCAATCTGAAACAGATATCCGACACCCGTAACGGGGCAAAGATAAAAACAGTTTTCAGATTTGAAGTTTATTTTTTACCGATCTATTGGCACCAGCATTTATTTCACTGAAATTTTTTCTGTAAACAGCCGGTTCCCTGCCTGACTCCAGCCTTGTATGAACATCGTTCCTTGTATTTGTGTAGGAATTTTCACCTGATAAGTATCTCCGTACAATTCAACCGGTGATTCCATGAGCACCCTGCCTTGTAAATCTACCCAACGAATGCGTTGTAAGTTTCTATTACCTTGATGTTGGATGTAAATGATGCCGGATGCCGGGTTAGGGTAAATTTGAAAAGAGGTGATGTCAACATCTGTTGTCGTGTTGCTGGTAACTACAGCACAGGGGCCCTGAGGGGCATCACTGAGCAGCGTATCGACATAATTGCTTCGTTTAATCCCAAAACAATATTCACCTGCTTTGATTTGTTTGATATAAATATTACCCAGCTTGTCGTTGAACGCTCCAATTTTTACACTGTCATCTGCCAAAACCCATTCTTCACTGGCATCTTTACGATAAAACATTCGGATACTGTCTTCAGCGTTTTTAATCCAGGTACTATCCAGATAGGAATTGTTTGGCCCGGCATCGTATGTGAATTGCACAATGCCGGAGATATTGGAAGCGTTGATTAACCCGATTCGCCAATACCTGCTATCATTCAACACATAACCATTGGCGGAAGTATTTTGTTTAAATCGATCGGGTGCTACCCAATGATGTTCTGCTTGCAGAAAGGTTGAATCCGAATTATTCACGATACTTTTTGTGTAAATCCGACATTTGGCTTGTGTAAATAATGTCGAACCGGTTGTTTTAATCATTTTATTTTCCTCGGTAACAGCGTCGCTGATTTTATACTGCGGATCAATGACAATGAGTGTAGGTTCAAAAGGCAATTGAACCCTAAATTCCAGACATTGTCCATTCATTTCTGCCCGATAAATGTGCAGTTTCATTTGAGCATCGTAGAATCCAATTTCTAAAGGAACTTTGGTGTAATAATTCATGGACCGATGTTTTCGTTGCCGCACAAAAACAGATACATCATACGAATTTCCGTTAAATACACTTTGATTGGAATCGATCGAGAAATGAGTAAATCCGGGTTCGAAGACCCAGTTACCAAAGAAGGCTTGCATATTGTTGCCACCCACATTGGTCAGAAAATCCCGGAGTTGTTGACTACTGATAGCCGTCCATTTATATTGGTCTAAAAAATCGCTCAGTCCTTTAAAAAATAAAGAATCGCCCAGGTTGGAGCGCATAGAGTGAATCATATCAGCGCCTTTCAAATATACGGTCGTGCCGTAGGTATGTAAACTATCCATCGGCGAAATAGCTTTATATCCATCATCATTGATATGTGCCGTTGCCAGCACTTTAAAATGATTATCTTTTACTGACTTGATATAAGCCGCTTGTCCATAGGTGTATTCTTCGTGCAGCATTTCGCAATAGGATGCAAAACCTTCATTCAACCACATATCACCTGCCGTGCTACAGGTCACTAAATCGCCCCACCAATGATGGGCGAGTTCGTGCGCAATTAAGGTTTCATAATTTAAAGTGCCGTCAATGAATGGAGTGCCAATATGGATATTGGTTGCATGTTCCATAGCACCTGCATTAAATGGTACCAAACTATATCCTACCCGCGACCATAAATAGGGACCAAAACTTTCTTCCAGCATACTGAATGATTCTTGTAAATGTGCAAAAGAGCCGTTTACTTTATTCGTATCTACGGGCCTGCAAGCAATATAGGCATCCGTATTTCCATTCATGCCTGATAGAATTTTTTTGACCAGGGTGTAATCACAAACTGCGACTGAGGATAAATAGCTAGGAATGTTTTCATCCAATTTCCAATGCCAGATTTTATTTCCATTGCCCAGCAGGGTTGAGTCTATAAACAAGCCATTACAAACCGCCATTTTATCGCCGGTGGTGGTAATAAAAAATTCATATGGGCATCGTTCCACAAAATTATCAAAACAAGGATGCCATGTTCGGCCAAATGAATGCGGCTGTGCGTTGAACCCAACACCCATCTGAAATCCATATAAACCACTAAAGGTAAAACCGCCCCAGGTTGCATCTGCAATCGGAATACCATGATAATAAATGTCAATCCAAACACTGTCATTGGTATTGATTGCTGCAGGTAAATTCACTTTCAGGTCGGGTGAGTTATGGGTAAAGGTCAAATTATTGCCGTTTAACTGCACGCTGTCGGTCGTCAATCCTTCCAGGTCAAAATTCATCCAACTGATATTGTTTTGTTTGGCTTTGACCAATAAAGAAGCTTTCGCATAAATAACTTTTGTACTAAAGTCTGTTATTTCAAAATTGATGATAGTTTTGCGAATATCAAGGGTGTCACTACGCGATGCATCAGCAGCAAGAATTGTCTGATGAATCAGAATCAATAATAAAATGAGAAGTGGTGCTCTTTTCATGGTACAAAACAAATTTTGCTAAAAATACAGATCAAATATGGTTTCTTATGGGCCTTGCTGGCTTTTTTTACAGAAACATCTCTTGCTCAGGTGAGTGATTCCGGCAAAACTTACCACGGGTTGATTTTGGATGAAGTCATGGTGAAAGCGGTGCAACAGGGTTTTGATGTGAAAGGCTTCATTGCCAAAATGAAACAGGATACCACTTATTACAAAGCCTTTAAAACCTTGAGGATTTTAGGGTTTAAAATGTACAATGATATTGCCATCTACGACAAAAAGGAGTCTGTAAAAGCTTCCTATAACAGTATCAGCGAACAGCTCCGTAAAAATAAATGTCGTTCAACAAAATTTACAAATGAGAAAGTAAGCGGGGATTTTTATACCCGAAAAAAGGCTTATAACTATTACACCGCCCGGCTTTATGCCCATTTATTTTTTACCGAAGGTGTGCAGTGCAATGACAATAACATCGTGGGTCGACAAAAAAGTTATCAGGGTTCAGAGAAGTATGAAGAGCAGTTAAGAATTCTTATTTTTAATCCCGGCCAGCGTATTCATGGCATACCCGGAATAGGGGAGAATGTGGCCATTTTTGAGGAACCAACTTTTTCGAAATATGAATTTCGTTTGTCGAGAGCGCAACATGATGGGAGTGATTGTTATGTGTTCAAAGCACGTCCGAAGGAGAAATTTGCCGATAATATGGTCATCAATCGCCTGAATACCTATATCCGGGTTGCTGATTTTGCCATCCTGGCCCGCGATTATGCCCTGTCATTCAAAACCTTGTTTTATGATTTTGATGTGGAGATGAATGTGAAGCTGAGAACATGGGAAGGGTTATTGGTTCCCTATGAAATCAAATACAAAGGCAATTGGCATGTGATGACAAAGTCCCGTGAAATAGCAGACTTTACCGCAATTTTTACCGACTTTACCCACTAAAATATTACTTTTATAGGATGAAAATGAAATTTCTGGCCTCCCTGGGGATGGTCTTTCTACTCATTGGAACCGGACAAGATGTTTGGGCGCTTAAAAAAAAGAAGCGCAGGGCTAAACCAAAACCTGTGCAACCTAAACCTATCGAGAAGCCTCAGCCCAATACTATGAACACCTTGCTCTTATGCAGCAACACAGAAGGCATTCCGTTTTGGCGATTGGCTCTTGTAAAAGGATTTCAGTTTCCGGCAAAATTTCAGGCACCTGCTGATTACAGATTGACCACATTCAATGAAGCTGAAATGAAATTGTTTTTGGATTCAACGCCATATGCACCATTGAGTCGGAAAATCATTTTGCCCCTTTATATAGATAAGACTTTCTCTTGCAAGGAGTTTAATCTCTCGCGTACCGAAACCATGGATTCTGTATTACAAGCCAAGTATCCTGAGTTAAAATCCTTTAAAGCATTTGATAAAAATAATTCACTGAATACGGTTCGCATCGATTGTGATGGACAGCAAACAAGGTTTATGATAACTTATAACGGAAAGATTTATTATATCGAGCCTGTGGTCTTTTCGGGCCGAACCTATTATGCCTGTTATGCCAAGGATGATGCCAATTTTATTAAAAATAATTTCGAACGATAAACTTTAAATACTCACTCACATAATGAAAAAACGACTTTTAATCGCGTTACTTTTTGCTTCAATCCCTTCGATATCTGCGCTGGCATCTTACTCCTTTTGGAGCATTGCCGATCAGGCTCCTACTACTGTGGCCGGTAAGCAGCGAATATTTCCGGAGAAATTTGCAATCGCTCAATTGCAACAAAGTGCTTTTGAAAATTTTCAAAATCTGATACCTGCCGAAAATAGTCAGCAATTTCCTTTGGTATTATTACCAACCCCGGATGGTAAAATGATGGAGTTCAAATTGTTTGAATCTCCTATGATGGAAGCGCCCTTAGCTGCAAAGTATCCGCAAATTAAAACCTATACCGCAGTCAGCACAGCAGATCCGTTTGTTACTGCGAAACTGGATTATACCTTATTTGGTTTTCATGCGATGGTGTTTAACCGGAATCAAACCTATTTTATTGATCCCCTGACTGATCAAAAAACGGAATGGTATATGGTTTATTATAAATCAGATTTTAAAAAGAAAGCAAATGAATTAATGACTTGCCATGCAGAAGAGGATGGTGAACAGATCATGCCGGCTCAACAAGCCATTTCATTGAATGAACATCCTTTACCCCAAAATGAATTTAAAACCAATGGTACAGACAAGCGTACCTATCGTTTGGCATTGGCTTGTACCGTAGAATATTCTGATGCAGTTGGTGGAGCAAGTCCAACCAAAGCTTCGGTTTTGAGTGCGATGGTAACCAGTATAAATCGGGTGAACGGCGTTTTTGAACGTGATTTTGCCATGCATTGTAACCTGATTGCCAATAATGACACCCTGATATTTATTGGAACCACGGACCCATATACCAACGGTAACGGAGCCACCATGTTAGGTCAGAATCAAACCACCATTACCAATAGGATTGGTTCGGCAAATTACGATATCGGACATGTATTTAGTACCGGTGGCGGAGGAATTGCTTCATTAGGAAGTGTTTGTGCATCCAATTCAAAAGCGCAAGGAGTTACCGGCTCACTGAATCCGGTTGGCGATCCTTTTGATATCGACTATGTGGCTCATGAAATGGGGCACCAATACGGTGGCAGTCATACATTTAATTCAGTTACCGGATCTTGTTCAGGAAATCGCAGTGGAACAAGTGCCTACGAAATTGGTTCAGCTACTACAATCATGGGTTATGCCGGTATTTGTGGTAACGATAATATTCAAAGCAATAGTGACGATTATTATCATCTTCGTAGTTTGGAACAAATGACAAATACCAATGTCATTGCTTGTGCATCCACAGTATCTTCAAATAATAGTATTCCAACGCTTGCCCCGATTTCAGCAACGTATACTATCCCTTATCGTACTTCATTTGAATTAACAGCTTCAGGTACTGATACAGATGGCGACCCCTTAAACTATTGCTGGGAAGAATGGGATCGTGGTGGAAGTGGCAGCGCCTGGGATGCTAAAACTACGGTGGCTCCAATCTTCCGTTCCTTTTTTCCAACCGCAGATCCTACACGAACTTTTCCGGCCTGGAAAAAGTTGTTACAAAATGTTGAATCCTATAAGGGTGAATTATTGCCTGATACGAACAGAACACTGCGTTTCCGATGTACGCTTCGGGATATGAAAAATGGGTATGGCAGCTTTTACACGTCAACCGATACCGTGAAATTAACGGTGGTTAAAACACCCGAGCTTTTTCGGGTAACCAGCCAGGATGTGCCTACACAGTGGTCAGGGTGGAGCAATCAAACAATCAACTGGAACATTGCCAATACAACAGCATCACCGATTAGTGCCGGTAATGTTGATATTTATTTATCTATCGATAGCGGAAAAACCTGGCCGTTTTTATTAGCCGCGAATACGCCCAATGATGGTTCTGAAATAATCAATGTTCCTAACCACAACGGCACATGGTGCAGGGTTAAAGTAAAAGGTTCAGGCAATGTATTCTTCGATCTGAATGATGGATGGATTTCAATTACCGCGGTAACTGCTCCTGCCGGCTTAAAGGAGTTGGATGCAACGGCTTTGGAAATTTATCCGAATCCAACACAATCATCGGTCATCATTAAAACATCAGATATCCGAATGAATGATGCAAATATTCAGATTTGTAATACCGCCGGTGAAACCGTTTTACAAGGCCAGATGAAAAATGGATCGGCTCTAATCGATTTGGAAGCCATTCCTGCCGGAGTATATATGGCTTTCATCATCAATGACCAGCAACAAAGAATCGTCAAAAAAATCATTAAACAATAAATCAAGACGGATTATACCGATTCAACGCTGAGACGCGACTCAAGAAACCACTATCTAACATTAGTCATTAGAAAAAAGTAAGATTATAGCAGGGGCATTTTCGGCCTTTGCTCTTTGGGCGTGAAGAAAAATTTGAAATCGGGCGTAGCCTGCTTCCGGCTGTTCGAAG
>JBMOFV010000014.1:0-61441 GCA_049318705.1 Chitinophagaceae bacterium | reverse complement strand
ATTCTATTGGGCAGCAAACCCTTGAAGCCCAGGTTCGGCACTTTCAAAAATGGCCCACTTGGGGGATCAATGTGGCGACACCCGAAAAACCTCCTTTTGCCAAAAATTATACGGAAGAAATTGATACCCTCAAGGCCCTGTTGAGTAGAAGGATGATGTGGCTCGACTCCACCATACCGGGCACCTGTTCCAAACTTCAGGAACCGCCGGCCCCATTGCCCGATACAACGATTCCGCCACCGATAGTATACCCCAACCCGGCAACCAGGGCGTTTACAGTTTACTCAGAAAAAATGCCCATCCACTCGGTAATCTTATTCCACCATTCTGGCCGTCGAATTGAGGAAAAACACTTCGATCCGCCTGTATACGAACTCCAAATGTCGCCTGAACATATAGTACCCGGGCTTTATTTCTTGCGTATCCATACCGAAACCGGTGTATTTAATCAACGTATCCTGCTACAAAAACCTTTGGAATAGGGTTGTTATGCCCAAATTCTATACCGAATAGCTATTCCCCCTTCGAAAGAAATGGACAGTGCGTGAGGCGTTCCAAGCAAAAACCTTAATTTTGCCCCAAAGAAAGTGAAACATGGAAACAGCTCTTGAAAATAGTATTTATATCTCCGACAAGGCTAAAGAAAAAGTAGAACAATTGATCAGCGAAAATGAGTTGGATGATACACATTTTTTGCGGGTGAGTGTTGTAGGCGGTGGATGCAGCGGGTTGAGTTATAAATTGGATTTCGACAATGAAACCAAACCCATGGATCAGGTGTTTGAAGACAAAGGCATTAAAATTGTGACGGACCTCAAAAGCTTTCTTTATCTGGTGAATACCGAACTCGATTTTTCCGATGGCCTCAATGGAAAAGGATTTAATTTTGTCAACCCCAATGCAAGCCGTAGTTGTGGATGTGGAGAGAGTTTTGCGGTATAAGGGAATGATTCCCAACCCGAAACATTTCGAATTTTTTGAGTTCTTGCGATGTTCCTCGCTTAGAGATTATCTCTCGTTGTAAACCCGATAGACGCCCTATCCTTATCGCGTTGCTGCCCTTCGCAAACGATCATTCAGTGATTTACCCAAGCCTTTTTCTTCGAACGCTTCGGCAATGAGGATATCCAAACCAGCTACATCCAAACGATGTAAAGCTGCATATAAATTGGCGGTAACTTCTTCGAGGGCGTCATGCACCGATAAGACTTCCTGCTTGGTGACATCAAAATCTTCCTGCTTGGATAAAGAAAGTAATCCTATTTTTTTTCCCGGATGCCGCAACATTTCCGCTCGCCAGTCATTGGTAAATATTAAAGGCGTTTGAGGTGCATAATGTTGTGCCATCATACCCGGAGCAATAAGTCGATCATCTTTCTTATCATAAAAAACCACCCTGCTGCCTGTGACACGTTCAATATCCTGTTCGGTGATGTTTCCGGGACGGTAAATAATCACCGCGTCATCATCAAATCCAACAATGGTCGATTCAATACCTTTTAAACACGGTCCGCCATCCAACACCATTTTTAAAGTGTGCGGAAAGTAATCGGCCACATGTTGTGCCGTAGTTGGGCTGATTCGTTTAAAAGGATTAGCACTGGGGGCTGCCAATGGAAAAGGCAATTGATGAATTAATTCGAGTGCGAGGGCATGCTGGGGAATCCGAATGGCCACGGTGTTATGCCCTGCGGTTACCAAATCAGGAACCATTGCTTGTTTTGGTAGAATCATGGTGAGCGGTCCGGGCCAAAAGGCTGCTGCCAATTGTTCTGCGTGAATTGGAAATTGGGTACACAGCGCTTTTGCAGCATCAACGTTGGCCACATGCACAATGAGTGGATTATTATGTGGTCTTTGTTTCGTATCGTAGATGGCCTGTACGGCTTTGGTGGAAAAAGCATTTCCGGCCAAACCATAAACCGTTTCGGTGGGTAATCCAATCAATTCATCCTGCATCAGGTACTGAATGGCTTTTTGCACATCTTTCGATATCTCACATTGTAAAGGGCTTTCCATTCGATTTAAATCTGCAGATGCGATGCTCAGGCTTATTTTTTTGAAGTGCTGTCTAAAAGTGCTTCCATCCTTTTTCCCAAGGCTTCCAGTTCTTTTTCCATGGCTCGTAATTCCTGACTGTTTTCCAGTTTTTGTGCTTCCTTCTCTACCGCTTTTTCAAGGGGTTTGGTATCCACATCCTGTACAATTTGTTGCACAGCATCTACATGTTTTTCAATGAGTGAAACTGTCGTGGTTAAAATATCTGTGAGCGAACTCCAATCTGTTTTTTCGATGGTTTTTGCCATGTCCTGTAAGGCCGTTTCCACCGTCTCACTTACTTTGGCTGCTTTGGCTTCGGCCGGTTTTTTGGTTTGGGCATTTGTTTCAATCATAAAAAAAATGGCCAACAAACTGAGTAAAAAAATCTTTCGTTGCATGTGTCCGATTTATTTTTTCCGTTTAAAATCTCCCCTTTTCCAGGCGTTTAAAAATTCTATCCAGGCAAAAGGATTAAAAATAGTCATAGGAGGTTGCTGTCCGGCCCAATAGTTTCGCTGGGCTTGTTGAGATTGCAGATAATGTTGACTTTCGCGGCCATCTTTAGGCATCGTCATAGCCAACATTCGCATGGTTTGGTACTCGGTATTTTTACGGGCAATTTCGTAACGGTCGTCAGGAATATGCCAATTTTTAAAGGCTTGCTCAAATTGTTCACGGGTTAATTGAGGTCTGATGATGGTAGCCGGTAAATAAAAGGTATCCTGAACCATTAACTGTATCACCGAATAGCGGTTGGAGCTCAGATTTTGGGGGATGACATATTTTTTCTTTCGATAACCTATACTTGAAAACTCTAGCGTATCGCCCAATCTGACGATGATGGTAAACACGCCACGCTCTGATCCGGTCGTACCCTCATTACGCGATGGCACCCCCACATTTACAAAGGGTAGGTACCTTAAACTGTCTGCACTCATCACAATACCCGTCAGTTCTACCATGCCTTCGAAGCCTGTCTGGGCTTTTACAAAAGGCTTCAGGCTAAATAGCAGAATCAGTAGAACAATTATTTTTTTCACTGTTCAAAGATAAGTCAAAAGCCTATCAATGGGTTTTGTGCGTAACTTTGGGCACTTGTTTTAACATTCATTTATCGCTGCTTGTATGAGGCGTTTAAAACACTATAAACAAATTTTAAGATGATCGAATTAGATAAAGTCAAAGAAGCCCTATCACAGGTTCAGGAACCTGATTTAGGAAAAGATTTAATGACCCTGAATATGGTGAAGGACATTGTGATAGATGGCAAACAGGTTTCATTTACTGTGGTACTTACAACCCCTGCCTGCCCGCTCAAGGATATGATTCGCGGTGCTTGCGAAAATGCCATTAAAATTCTGGTCGATCGTGAAGCGCAGGTACAGGTCAACTTTACAGCCAATATTAAAAGTAATCGTAAAGATGGGCAGTCTGTTTTACCTCAGGTTAAAAACATCATTGCTGTTGGTTCGGGCAAGGGCGGTGTGGGTAAGTCAACCGTATCAGTGAATCTGGCATTGGCGCTCGCAAAAGGCGGGGCCAAGGTAGGTTTGATGGATGCGGATATTTACGGCCCTTCCATTCCCATCATGTTGGGCATACAAGGCGAACGTCCGCTGATGAAAGAAGTGAACGGCAAAGGCATGATTGTACCGATTGATGTGATGGGCATCAAAGCCATGAGTATTGGTTTACTCATCGATGATCGTCAGGCTGTGGTATGGCGTGGCCCTATGGCAAGCAGTGCACTCAAACAATTTGTAACAGATGTGCTTTGGGAAGAATTGGATTATCTCATCATTGATTTACCACCCGGAACCGGCGATATTCATTTAACCATGGTACAAACCATACCGGTCACCGGAGCCGTAATCGTAACAACGCCACAGGAAGTAGCGCTCGCTGATGCCAAAAAAGCCATCATGATGTTTGATGGCCCGCAAATCAAAGTACCTATCTTGGGGATCGTTGAAAACATGGCCTATTTTACGCCGATGGAATTGCCCGATAATAAATATTTTATTTTTGGAAAAGATGGCGGTAAACGCCTCGCCGACTTATTCGAAATTCCGTTTCTGGGACAGATTCCGATTACCTTAAGTATTCGTGAAGGCGGCGATGAAGGCAAACCGGCCTATTTGAATGGTGATCAAATTTCGCAAAAAGCCATTGATGATGTTGCCCAACAAATTGCCCGCAATATCTCCATTCGCAATGCTAATCTCGATCCAACCAAAGTGGTGCAAATGGCCGTATGATTTTCAAATTCTGAAACACCTTGAACAGAGCACAACTCATTGCAGAAATCCGGCGAAAGAAGTCGTACCTATGCGTAGGACTTGACTCGGATATCACTAAAATTCCGAAACATTTACTGCAGCACGACGATCCGGTATTTGTTTTTAATCAGGCCATTATTGATGCCACAAAAGACTTATGTGTGAGCTATAAAATCAATACGGCCTTTTATGAATCGCGTGGATTACCGGGATGGCAAAGCATGGAAAAAACCCTCGCCTATATTCCTGAAGATATCTTCACCATTGCCGATGCGAAGCGGGGAGATATCGGAAATACTTCCACCCAATATGCAAAAGCATTTTTTGAAGCCTTGTCGTTCGATAGCATTACCGTGGCTCCCTATATGGGTAAGGATAGTGTAAAACCCTTCCTGGATGTGGCCAATAAATGGACCATTGTATTGGGCTTAACCTCCAATGAAGGGGCTTACGATTTTCAGTATTTAAAAACAGAACAGGACGAATTATACAAACAAGTGATCCAGAAAGTATCTTCCTGGGGAAACCCGGAGAATTTGATGTTCGTGATTGGTGCCACTAAAACCGCCCAATTACGTGAAGTGCGTGCATTGATTCCGGATCATTTTTTACTGGTGCCCGGTGTGGGTGCGCAGGGAGGCAGTCTGGAAGAAGTGAGTAAAATAGGCATGAATCAGGATATCGGTTTATTGGTCAATGCTTCGCGTCAGATATTGTTTGCCGGAGACGGACCCGATTTCGCCGAAAAAGCACGCGAACAAGCACTTCTTTTACAACAAGAGATGGCAGCGTATTTATGGCCTGCTGGTTAACGTGAAAGTAGTTGATATCATTACATGGAGTAAGGAATTTCGCTCATTCGGATGCACCGTAATTTTTTATATCTCTTCAATATGCTTGAATTTTATGTTGCAATTTTCACTTCTCACCGGCATCTTCAACTTCTGCGTCATCGTCCAAGGGCTGTCCCGTACGTACGGGACTATCCCTTGAACGCTTCCTTGAATTTGAAGCGCCAGTGAGATAATCAGCAGGCCCTATTTATAAAACGCTGCCAAGCAATGATGATGAATGAATGGGTTCTGTAAAGGAGTGAGCAGTTAAACATTAATAAACTCAACTACAACCAATGATTTTTATGCGCCATGGAAATGACCTGCGCTTTAGAATTGACATGCAGCTTGTTGTAAATATTGGCAATATGTTTGCGTACGGTGAGCGTACTGATTTGAGTGATTTCCGCAATGCGTTTCGCATCATATCCGTTCACCATGTGCATGAGAATTTCACGCTCACGTTCCGACAATAATGTATCTACAATATCGGGCCGGTTCTGGGTATCGGTCGATTTGGGCTGACCCAGCAAACGCAGCGTTTTACGGGCAATAGCCGGACTCATCGGTGCGCCGCCGTACTCCTTCACTTCGATGATGGCATCATAAATGGTTTGGTGAGATTCATGTTTGAGTAAATATCCGGAAGCCCCGGCCTGCACGGCGGCAAAAATATTTTCATCGTCCTCGAATACGGTGAGAATGATAAAATGAATATCCTCATGAAGTGGTTTTGCTAAATGAATGGTATCAATGCCATTCAGCATCGGCATTTCAATATCCATAAATACCACCTGAGGCATCAGATGGGCCGGTAAATTTTTAATCGCTTCCAAAAACTCGTGCCCATGCTTGGCATTGATTACCAAATCAAGATCATTAAAATGAGCAATCTTTTGAATAAAACTATTTCGGTTGACGGTATTGTCTTCTACCAAAGCGATTCGGATGAGGTCGGTGTGCTGCACAATACAAATTTATTGGATGTAAAAAAAGGATGTTATACTCAATTTGTAGTAGGGGCCAAAATACTCACCCGTGTTCCCCCGGATGCAAGGCGCTTCCATTTCACCTGAAAACCCGACTCAGCAGCTCTGGCCTGAATATTTTGCAAACCACTTCCACCTTTTTCATCGGCCGGATCAAAGCCCTTGCCATCATCTTCTAAAGTTATTAAAATGGAAGAAATGCTTTCTACATTGATTTTGACTTCATGGCAACCGCTATGTTTGAGGGCATTGGTGAGACATTCTTTTAAGATCAGAAACAGATTTAAAATTCTGGCCGGCTGCATTTCGGCATCATATTGAATCTCCTCGTGGTAGTAGTATTTAACCTCCGGATAATTTTGAATCAGTCGTTCGAGTGATGCAAAAATGAATATTCAATCACTTGCTCCAGGTATTTATCATATCCGGGTTATTGCTGCCGGCGAACAATCAGTGATCAAATTTGTTAAACAATAAAACCAAGCCTTCTAAAATGAGGTCGCTCCAAATTGGGGCGGCCTTTTTTTGGCAACAGTCATTTTGAAATCCAACCCTATGAAAATTTTATTTCGCAAAATGCATGCTTCGGCACAAGTTGAATTATTAAATACATCCGGAAAAGTATTGTTTCAATGTCAGGTAGTGAGTCCTGGTTTATTACAATTGCCCATTCAGGAAAAGGGCCAATATCTGTTACGCGTTCGTCATGGAAACAGTTTGCAAATGAAACGGATCGAACTCAGGCAATCGATGTTTGAATAAACCGAAATTTTGTTTCTCCGCCCGCTCGAGTGTATTTTCAGTCTCGGCATTCTTTTTTAAAATCAAATTAAAACTTGATTTCCAGCTCTGCGGGATGTTCGGCTCTGCGGCATCCCGTAGGTTAGATAAAAAAGGTTCTCTGAACCGACCGTAAACATTCTTTTAGATAAATTCCACATCCAATAACCCTTTGCGTGTTCCTAAATAATCAGCACAACTACTATAATTATAATCCTCCGCGCGCTCTACTATTTTTGCTCGTACCGGATTCAAGTGGATATAATTGAGTTTGGTTTCAAAAAAATCAGGACTTGTAATTTCAACGCCATGATAGCCTTCTTCCCAAAACCAAATCTCGCCCTCCTTCTTTAATAACCACAACAACCAATTTCGACGACTCTCCTTTGGATTGTTTTCAATAGCTTTTACGATTCTACTTGAAGTGTATCCCCAGCTCTGCGGGATGTTCGGCTCTGCGGCATCCCGTAGGTTAGATAAAAAAGGTTCTCTGAACCGACCGTAAACATTCTTTTAGATAAATTCCACCCGCTGTTCTGGATGTTCTAAATGAATATATTGGAGATTTACAATCTCGAATAGTAGGATAGTTTATCTTTTTGTTTTCCTAGTCAACTCATACAATTCATTTGTTGTTATTACTTTTCCCCACTTTAAGTTGGTCAATCCACGAATCAATTGTTTATCACCTGTCCATAGTTTTCCTCTATTATGTTCTGTTAACGCTACAAATTCTGTATCGTCAATATCAACATATGAAGTGAGTTCTAAAGCTCTTTGATAAATGCGATTAGGAATCAATTCCAAATTGATGAATCGAATTTTACTCAAAACCAGTGTATAAATACTATTAAAATCCTGATCGCTATAACCACTTAATTTTTTCAATTTTGCCTTATGCTTTTCTAATTCCAGTTTCAAATTATTTGTCGAGTAAAAGTTAATTTTTGATTTTGGATGTAAAAGAACTTTCCCTATTTTACTGTTTGTGTTAAGAATTGCACTGAAAGCAATATTCGTATCAACGACAACTCTCATAAACCCAGTTGCTTTCTGGTCTTATCCCATCGACCTTTCTTAATTTCTTTAACCAAATTATCGACTTCAGTTTGGGAAGCCTTTGATTTCTTAGCAATAGTGCGGTATTGAAAGTAATCTACAAAGTCTTGCAAATCATCTAAATTAATATTGTTGGGCAGTCTAAAAATGATTTCGTTTTTTGTTCTTTCAATTGTCATCATTCAAATTTAAAGTAAAAATAAGTAAAATAGTTTTAAGTACGATTCGTCATAAAATTACCCAGCAGGCGCGGGTTTATAACCCCGCTAGTCCGAGTGTATTTTAAGCAGTCCGGTTGGCGCGGGTTTGCAACCCGTGCCTGAAAACCCGCTATTCAGGATGTTCTAAATGCACATTATTCAAGATTGTAAATCTCGAATAGTAGGATGTATTAAATTTGAGTTTTATAAATGGGTAAAGCAGGAGATTTAAGCATAAGGATTATAAATCCTTCGATAGCGGTTCGAGATTGCAAATCTCGAACAGACCAAGTTCAGAGAACCTTTTTTGTCTGTAGTTCGAGATGCCGCAGAGCCGAACCTCGAACAGCGGGATAGCATCAACTCATATAAACAAGAAGGAGGACAAATCACACATGCAGCATTGCGGCAACGATTGTAGTGAAAAGCCCGGATCCGCCGCGGCGGAGAGGACTTGTAACGGAAAGCGTGTGTGCCGCCCAAAGATTAAAGGCCCAAAATGGACCTGCCATACTCGTCCATTTTGCCAATGTCTATAGTTAGATATTTTCTTGAGTCGCACCTCAGATTTGAATGGGTATAAAAACAAAACACCCCAATCAGATTGATCAGGGTATTTCTAAAAGTTAAGAAGCTAAACTAAGGTGTGATGACCCCGACAAAGTTATTGTTGTTGTCCTCCCAAATCAGGAAGTCCAATCCATCTACTATGCCATCGCCATTTAAATCACTGCTGTAATAACCACCGGCGAAATTATTGTTGTCTGTTTCCCAATCGTTATAATCCAATCCATCTACTACCCCATCCTGGTTGATATCACCATTAAATATGGCAAAAAATCCGCCACCCAATGATATCTGATTCGATCCATAGGCTTTGTTCAGGGCATTGCTAAAATTATAGGTTGTTAGTGCCGACATCAACACAGGATTATTGCTCCATGTTTCGATGGCATTTCGGTGACGTACTCCAATGTAAAAACTCAATCCATTTACCGCAGGCGGGAAGCTACAAACAATATCTCCATTGGTTTGTAAAATGCCGGTATAACTATGTGCCATTGCATAAGGTGCGCTGGAATTATATAATCGAATTTCTACCGTATCACAATCAGACGGTCCATTGGGCTGACCCTGGTTTTGTAAAACCGAACCCATAAAGCCTGCACCATTGTAGTAACCCTGATGTAATACTTTAACCGTTAGCTGACTATTTCCACAAGGACTTACTGTTACCAATCGCGTACTGGTATTCGTACATCCGCTGGCATTGGTACCCGTTACAGTATAGGTTGTAGTAATTGCAGGCGATACGGTTACTGATGTTCCGGTTAAACTTCCCGGTTGCCAGATATAAGTCAGAGCCCCCGTACCGGTCATGGTTGTAGATGCTCCCAAACAAATGTTGGCATTCGTGATGGTCGTACCCACTGTTGGTGTAGGATTTACAGTAATGACACGTGTCGCCGTAGCCGTGCACCCTTGTGCATTGGTTACAGTTACAGTATATGTTGCTGCTGTGTTTACCACCCTTGTATTTCCGGAAGTACTGCCAGGCATCCACAAATAACTCACCCCACCTGTTGCTGTGATGGTGGCTGTTTGACCACTACATATCGTCGCCGATGGACTCACGGTTGTGCTGGCTGTTGGGGTTGGGTGCATCAGAATCACAAAGGTTTGTGTTTTGGTGCAGCCTGCTGTGCTCGTTGCCGTAACAGTATAAGTCGTTTGAACGACAGGGTTCACAACCACAGGACTACCACTTAAGTTGCCCGGTTGCCAATTCCAGGTTACGCTAGGTGTTGTGCCGGTTAAAGTAACAGGTGCTCCCGGACAAACGATACCCGGACTCGCTGATCCTGTAATCACAGGTAGGGGATTAACTGTAATGGTAATTGTTGCGGTTTTTGTACAACCATTCACACTCGTTCCGGTGACAGTATATGTTGTCGTTGTAAGTGGCGAAACACTTACACTCGAACCTGATAATGATCCGGGCTGCCAGGTATATGTATTTGCTCCACTACAGAATAAGTTGGTAGAAGTTCCTGCACAAATGGTTGAAGATGATGCAGTGGTGGTTAATGTCGGAACCGGCGAAACGACTACCGGATTGGTAGCTACACGAGTTGGATTGGTACATCCGGTAGCAATACTGCTCACCTGTGCATAATAAGTTGCACTGGCAGCAGGCGTAAGTGTTTGCGGATTCGCTAATCCAATCGGCAGACCTCCTGTGGGATTCTGATACCAATTAACCGTTTGCACTGCCATTGTTTGTGATGGTGCTCTGAAATTTTCAATCAGAATACTTGCAGATCCTCCGAGGTTATCGGATGAATAGGCCTGGATGGTTAATGTTTGTCCTGCAATCATGGCAATACTCACTGAGCCAACTTGCTGTATGGGAAATCCATTCAGCGCCTTAAATGTTGGAAAGTTTACAAATGGTCCGCCGTTGATAGAATAACGCGGAACATCATATTGTGTCCCACTGTCGGAACTATAATATTCCCAATCAAATATCACAATACCACTACATGGCACAGTAACGGAATAATTGGTTTGACCACTGCCGCTTAATCCATTGCTGGAAACAAGGGTAATGCTGCCTGGTGCAAGCGCAGTGTTTACAGAACCATTTGAATTCACCAAACTTTGTGTCCAGTTGACAGGTGCATAATTAAAAGCAAAACCATATTGAAAACTGCCATAACATCCTAAACCGGCAGGTTGACTATAACTTAAACTCACATCCTGACCTGCACACAATGAGGCAGGGCTTGCCGTTGCGGTACCTAATTGAGGTAATGGACTCACATTTACACCTATGATTGCAGAGGCAGTACAACCATTTACATCGGTGGTTGTTACACTATAAATGGTATTGCTCGGGGGAGAAACTTTGGGGTTTGCAATGGTGGTATTGTTGATATTGCTACCTGGTGTCCAAACAAAATCTGTTAAATAATTATCGACCTCATAGACAACCTCCCCATTCCACACCCTTGGTGATGCAGCAAAACCGTAGCTCCCGATACCACTTCCACCATGACCTACACTTATGGCAATATCTGCATTGGATGTATATATAGAACCCGTTGAAGATGCTGAATTTAAGTAATTGACCGTACCATTTGTAACGAGCATGATACCATAAGTAACACCTGCGGGAATAGCCAAAGTTGTACTTAAAGGAACATAGGTAAAGTTACCGGCGCCTGCAGGTGTTATGGCGATTGTAGATCCGATTTTTGTCCACCCTGATGTGCCTGTAAAATTTACATTGCCATATCCACCCGGTTTATACCATGCTTCTACTTGCGTTCCTGCCATGATATGCATTTTAAATGCGTTAATAAATGTTGGTTTGGTTGTTGTAATATTAAATGCATTTCCGGCATTGGAGTTATCGGTGATGAGGGTTGTCATCAATGAATCTTTCTCACCGATATAATTGACGATACTTAATTGAGCAGAATCACCCGGACAAATCGTGAGGGGTGAAACGGAGGCTAATAAATTAGAAATAGGATTCACTTCCACTTTTCTATAAGCTGTATCCTTACAACCGTGCACATCAGTGAGGGTTAAGGTATAGTTGGTTGTTACTTTTGGACTTGCAATCGGATTAGAAATGCTATTACTGGAAAGCGAACTACCGGGGCTCCATAAATAGCTCATCGGATTGTTGGTAACCGTGTAATCAATTTGTCCGTTGAAAATACGCGGAGCAGCCGTAAATGAAAAGACCCCATTAAATCCGGTTCCACCGTGACCTTCAGTGATTTCAAGATCCGGACTGCTATATGCAACAGTTCCTACGCTTGTGCCATTGGTATAATCATTCGATCCATTACAAATAACAGCCAAGCCATAGGTAGAACCTGCGGGTATCACCAAATTAGATGTGGTAGGTATCAAGGTAAGTGCACCGGCTCCGGCAGGCGTAATTGCTACCGTATTCCCTAACTTAATCCACCCGGCACTGCTAGTTACATTGGCATTGCCGTATGGAGAAGTTTTGTACCACACTTGTGCAGAATCGCCGGTAACAATCGTCATTCTTACATTGGTAATGGTGATACTATTGAGGGCATGTACATCAAACATATTCGCGGCATTTCCGTTACCTGCGGCCAAAGTCGTGAACAGCGACTGCGTACTTGAACCTAAAAATGGAATCGTATTCAGTTGAGACGTTTCGCCATTACAAATTGTGGAAGGGGTTGCAGTGGTTAATCCTGATACTGGATTTCCGTACATATAAACCTTTGCAAGGCCTGTTCCTGTACAACCATTGCCATCTGTTGCTGTGAGTGTGTAAGTTGTGCTACTTGTCGGGCTTGCGGTTGGAAATGAGGAGGTTGCACTGGATAATGTAGCAGCAGGCGACCAGGAATAGTTGGTATAATTGGTTCTGTATTCAACCGTTCCGTTAAATACCCTGGGTGATAAAGTAAAATTAAATGCTGATCCAAAACCACCGTTTCCGCCATGCCCTTCTGTGATGTATAAATCAGAATTGCTGGCAGCGATATTCCCAACTGCAGTACCGTTGGTATAGATATTACTTCCGTTGCAGAGAATGATGATTCCATAGGTTTGACCTGCCGGTATCGTTAAATTAGAGGTTGTTGGAATCAAGGTAAGAAAACCTGAGCCTAAAGAAGAAACGGGAACTGTTGCCCCTAATTTAAACCAAGAAGCACTTGAAGTAACATTCGCATTGCCATACCCACCAGGTTTATAATAGATTTCCACTGAGTCCGGACCTGTTTGCATATGCATTTTAAAGTCGGTAATGGTAATATTATTATTTGCATGAATATCAAAAGCATTTCCATTTAAACCATTTCCACCCGCAATGGTGGTCAATAAGGTTTTAAGTGTTTGATTCGTACCCGCCGAAATAGATGTGCTCTGTCCAGGACATAATTCATTGTCAATCACGGTAGGTTCAACTGTAGGCAAACTGTTCACTTGAATCGTTACTGTTTTTGTTCCTGTACAGGATTCCGTATTAGCACCGGTAATGGTATAAGTTGTTGTTGAATTTGGCGTAACCAGTTTAGGATTTCCACTTCCCAAGCCGGATGACCATGTATAGGTACTGGCGCCAAAAGCCGTTATGGTTACTGATCCTCCTTTACATACCTCGGTAGCCGTGGTGGTTGCTGTAATAGTTAAAGGCGCAGGTGGTACATAGGCCGCCCCAACTCCAACTGCCCGCCAGGCATTCGTGGTTTGTACAACTTCATCAGCGCAATCACCATAACGATCTTTTGCCTTTTGAATGGATACCGAACGGGCATTGCTGTATTGTGAATTGGTGCTCAGGCCTACCATACAATCGTAAGTAATTAAACGGGCTTTGTCGATCGTAATGCCACTCACATTAAAAGCATTGCCATTGTCATTCGTGCCGGTACCGCCTTCGGAGAGTAAATAAAACCAATAGTTTTGTACACCACTGTTTGTATGCACACCTCCAAAATCGCCGGCTCCGGTATACCAGAAAGTACCATTATACGTGTCCGGGTCGCTGAAGTCATTCGGATTGATTAAGCTTCTGTTACCCCCGCTGATTTCAAAACGATGTATCCAGTTCGTAGGACCCAAAGTTCTCTCCTCAACGGCTTCTCCCAAACAATCCGCAAAGGATTCATTTAATGCGCCGGGTTCATCCTGATAAACCAAATCTGAGGTAAAATTCACCATACCATGGGTATGTTCATGACCGCAAACATCAATATTACAATATGGACTGGTGCCTGTACTTGAGCCTCCAAATGAAGCCGCTTCCGTCGCGTAAGTCCAATACGCATTGCCTGTAAATCCGGGATTGATATATGAGACAAAATCATGTCCGGCATCATCATATCCCTCTCTGCTATGAACAACTGCATAATAATCGCGGGTTTCTTTTACCCCCCATTGTGTTTGTGCAATATAATTTCCTAATGTTGTATTGGGCCAACTGTTATCAGCATCCGTATAAAAAGTGGCACCTACTCCATTGTCATTCCCATTTCCATTCATCGTATGCACCTGAGCTGAATTACAATCACCAAGTGTTCGGTAGGTCCCTGCATTAAGTTGTGTAAAAATAGTTCTTGCTCCATTCCAGATGGTAGTACTACTCCCTGAACTACAATCATAGGTAAGGGGTATTTTATTCACCACTTCGCCGGTGCTTGCATTGATATGCACTTCATAGGACTCCGTAGCGGGTGTAACATTGATTAAATATTTCCAAACCAAACGAAAAATTTGTTCTTCATTCTTACCACGCTCAGGTACAAAACACAATTCTCCTTTGGGGTATAATGTAGCGGATTCGCTTTTTTTCAAGCGCTTAAAATTGGCTTCTGCCTCAGGATTCAGCCATAGGTATTCTGTTGAATTAATTTGTTGTAAAGCAGTTTTCAAACCATTTTCTTCAGAGATATTTACAGCTTCGTTGATTGCTGATTTTATCATGTAGCGCCCATTGATATATTTGACTCGCCCATTTTGTTCATTCACAACCATATCACCGCCCTTTACTTTGATGTTGTTGACATATTGCTGATATCGGGTCAACGTTATTCCAATGTCATTCGTTTCCTGACGGAATGCACGCATCTCACTATTTGGCGCCAGATTCAGCACATGTAGATATTTTTCAATAAACTCTTCTTTCGTGATGTTTAAATCCTTTCGGATGACAAAAAATTCGAGCTCGGCCTCCGGTTCACAGATTGCCTGTAATTGCTCCTGAGGAGTGAGTCGCTGGGCCGTCGAAGGAAGCGCACACATGGTTAAAAGCAAAAACAATCCTGCTCGCAGGGGAGAAAGACTTAATTGTTTTTTGGTGAAAATTAGGAATCGATTGGTTTGCGCGAAATCAAACATTTGATGCTTGTGTAAGAAACGAAACATCCATAGGTAGACTTTTTTCATACGTAAGTGGTTTTAATACCTAAATGTACCTCGCCTTTTCTCCGGAATTGTACTAAATGAGTATTTGGATACTTTCATTGAGATTCTGGTCGGATTTCGGGCAATTTTGGTAAAATGTGTTCGTAAGATTTATAAAAACAAAACACCCCGATCTTTTGAATCGGGATGGTTCGCTTTTATAAATCGTATTGTTTAGGGGGTTTGAGAACCAATAAAATTATTGTTGTTGTCTTCCCAAATCAGGAAGTCCAATCCATCTACAATGCCATCTCCATTTAAATCACTGCTATAATAACCACCGGCAAAATTATTGTTGTCTACTTCCCAGTCATTATAATCCAAACCGTCAATCACTCCATCCTGGTTGATGTCTCCATTGTAAATCGCAAAAAATCCACCACCCAATGATATCTGATTCGATCCATAGGCTTTGTTCAGGGCATTGCTAAAATCGTAATTTGTTACTGCTGACATCAACACAGGATTCATACTCCAAGTTTCAATAGCATTGCGTTGACGTACTCCGATATAATAACTCACGCCGTTGATCGAAGGTGGAAAACTACATACAATATTTCCATTGGTTTGTAATACGCCTGTATAACTATGGGCCATTGCATAAGGTGCGCTTGCATTATGAAGTCGCACAATGACCGTATCGCAATCGGATGGTCCATTTGGTTGACCCTGATTTTGTAATACCGATCCCATAAAGCCTGCTCCGTTGTAGTAACCTTGATGTAATACTTTAACCGTAAGCTGGCTGTTTCCACAATTATTCACCGTCACCAATCGGGTGCTGGTATTGGTGCATCCATTGGCATTTGTACCTGTTACGGTATATGTGGTTGTGGTGGCCGGTGACACGGTAATCGATGTTCCGCTTAAACTACCCGGTTGCCATACATAAGTCAATGCGCCTGTTCCGGTAATCGTTGTTGATGAGCCGGCACAAATAGTGGCATTACTGATAGTGGTTCCAACACTAGGTAAAGCATTCACCGTAATCACGCGTGTTGCAGTGGCCGTGCATCCTTGCGTATTGGTTACAGTTACTGTATATGTTCCGCTGGTGCTTACTACGCGGGTATTGCCTGTCGTATTTCCTGGTTGCCATAAGTAACTAACGCCACCTGTTGCCGTGATAGTTGCTGTTTGTCCACTACATATCGTCGCCGAAGGACTTACGGTTGTACTGGCTGTTGGGGTTGGATGCATCAGAATCACAAAGGTTTGTGTTTTGGTGCAGCCTGCTGCGCTTGTAGCGGTAACGGTATAAGTCGTTTGAGCAACAGGATTCACAACTACAGGGCTACCGTTTAAGTTACCCGGTTGCCAATTCCAGGTCACCCCGGCTGTTGTGCCGGTTAATGTGACCGGTGAACCCGGACAAACGATACCCGGATTTGCGGATCCGGTAATGACTGGTAATGGATTTACCGTGATGGTTACCGTTGCAGTTTTTGTGCAACCCAGTGCTGAGGTGCCGGTAACTGTATAGGTTGTAGTAGTCGTGGGTGAAACGATCACGCTGGCTCCTGATAGAGCACCCGGTTGCCAGGTATAAGAAACAGCCCCAGAAGCAGTCAAGGTTGTACTCGTTCCCTCACAGATTATGCTGGTGCTAGCCGATGCTGTCGTAGAAGGTTGATCGACTACAACAATATTGGTTGCTGCTCTGGTTGGCGCAACACATCCGGTAGACACCGCAGTAACTTGTGCATAATAGGTTTGTGGCCCGGCTGTTTGTGCCTGAATCGTCAATGGATTTAATGAACCCAGCAGCGTGCCGCCTGTTGGGGCGGTATACCATTGTACCGTTTGTGCAGATGATGTTTGGTAAGGTGCTTTAAAATTGGAAATGTTTAAAGTACCTGCACCACCAATATTATCTGAAGTATACATTTGTATTTGAAGCGTTTCACCGGCATTCAGGAAAACACTAAATGTACCAACCTGTGTTTTAGGGCGATTATTTTGTGCTTGAAAACCTGCAAAAGTGGTAGGACTTCCGCCATTAATCGTATAGCGTGGAAAATCATATTGCGGACCAGCATCTATAGTACTATATGACCAATTAAACGTAACAAAACCCGAACAAGGCATGATATGCTGATAACCTGTGATTCCACTTCCGCTACCTGCACCATTGCTGGAAGTCATCGTAATAGATGCCGGAGCCAAAGCAGTGTTGATTGTTCCATTCGAGTTGGTGAGTGTCGTTGTCCAGGTAGCCGGTACAAAACTGCCGGCAAAACCACTTTGTACCACACCCATACATACGTTCCCTGCGGGAGCTGTGTAATTGAGCGTCACGTTACTATTTACACATAAACTAGAAGGGGATGCCGAAGCACTACCTAAAGGTGTATTCATCACTTCAACACCAATACTTCCTGTTCCGGTACAGCCTGTATTATCTGTAACAGTAACGGAGTATGCAGTAGAAGTCGGAGGCGTTACAGTTGGATTAGAAATCGTTGCATTGCTGATATTGCTGTTTGGTGTCCAGGCATAATTGGTAAATGTATGGGTAACGGTATAATCAATTTGACCATCAAATACCCTTGGAGAATTTAAGAAATTAAAGGTTCCTCCAAATCCAGTACCTCCATGACCCTGCTTCAGTACCAAATCCGGATTACTTGCCGCTGTTGTACCGACACTAATTCCATTGCTGTAATTGACACTGCCATCGCAAACTACCGCAAAGCCATAAGTTGCTCCGGCTGGTATGCTTAAGGTTGTTGTAATAGGTATATTGGTGAGTGCAAAATTACCTGCAGAGCTCACACTTACTGTTGCACCTAATTTTGTCCAACCCACATTTGAAGTCAAATTGGCACTACCATAGCCACCCGATTTATACCAGACTTCCGCCTGGGTAGCATCCGTTTCCATGTGCATTTTAAATCCTGTAATCGTGATGGCTTTGGAAGTAGTAATATCAAAAACGTTTCCACCATTTGGTCCAAAACCATTGGTTCCTTTGACTGAAGTGAATATCGCATCGGTTTGTGCTTGATTTCCCGACACACTCAGTTGCTGAGCACTGCCAGGGCAAGCCGAATTTGGAGTGACCCCCAATGTAAATTGAGGTTGATTGGTAACATATACTCTTTCGATATCACTACCCGTACATCCATTGGCATCTGTTGCAGTGACCACAAATGAAGTGGAAACCTGGGGTGTTACGGTTGGGGTTGCCGTACTGCTGCCAATCATATTTGCAGCAGGACTCCAGCTATAACTTAAGATTTCTGTTTCAACTGTATAATTTATCCGACCATTAAAAGTTCTGGGTGAATTGATAAAATTAAATGTGCCTCCAAAACCCGAACCACCATGACCTTCAAAAATACTTAGGTCCGGACTTTGGGCGCGCAAATTGCCTACACCCGTTCCATTGGTGTAGCGATTACTCCCATCACATACTACCATCAAACCATAGGTCTGCCCGGCAGGAATCGTCAGTGATGTACTAAGTGGAAGGGTTGTCAATGCACCGGATCCTGCCGGTGTAATGGCCACGGTGGATCCTAATTTCGTCCAACCAACACTAGAGGTAACATTTATCCCTCCATAACCGCCGGGTTTATACCAGACTTCTGCCTGGGTTCCCGATATAATGACCATACTCACCGTGTTAATGGTAATCGTTTTGTTGGCTGCCGCAGTAACATCAAATACGTTTCCGGCAAAACCATTGTCATCATCAATCGGTGTTAACAGTTGCTCTGATTTGGAAGCATTTAAACCGGCTGCAGTTAAATTCACTGTTGAACCTAAACATACACTGCTCGGCGATGATGTTGCACTCGGACTGGGTAAATTATTTTCATAGATTCGGATTGTACCGGTATTACTACATCCATTACCGTCAGTTGCTGTTAAAGTATAAGTGGTGCTTGAAAAAGGGGTTGCAATAGGATTAGCTACTGTAGCACTGGAGAGTGTTCCAGTTGGTGCCCATGAATAAGAAGTGTAATTGGAACGATATTCGATGTTTCCATTAAATACCCTTGGCGACAAAGTGAAATTAAATGAGCCCCCCATTCCTGAACCGCCATGCCCTTCCATAATCGCTAAATCCGTATTCTCACTATAAATGGCTCCTACCGAGGTTCCATTAGAATACACATTTGAACCATTACATACCACAGCAATACCATATACTTGTCCGGCAGGTATGGTTAAATCGGCCGTTGTGGGTATCAATGTAAGCCCACCGCCGATAGGTGGTGTTATGGATACTGTGGTGCCCAATTGAGTCCAACCCACCGAACTCGTGAGATTGGCATTGCCATAACCACCAGCCTTGTACCACACCTCGGCCTGTGTTGATCCAGCATTAATATCCATGCTAAGATTTGTAATAGTAATATTATGATACGCCTGAACATTAAACACATTTCCAGCTAAACCATTTGTTCCTGTCAGGGTGGTTTCCAAAGTCATTTTTGTTCCATTGGTTGATGCTTGTATGGTTGTACTTTGTTCTGGACAAATATTATTGTCCGTTGTTGTCGGTACTACAGTAGGCAAAGCATTGACATTCAGTGTAAAACTGCGTGTACCGGTGCAACTCTCAGCATTGGTACCGGTTACGGTATAGGTGCTTGTTGTGGAAGGTGTAATCACTTTGGGATTACCGCTGCCCAATCCGGAACTCCAGGTATAAGTGCTTGCGCCAATACCTGTTACGGTTACCGGTGAATTGGAACAAGGGAATGAGTTAGAAACACTTACCAAAATCAGGATTGGCGCCGGTGCCACATAAGCCGCACCAACACCTACTGCATGCCAGGCATTGGTGGTTTGAATAGCCTCATTGCTGCAATCGCCGTAAAGGTCTTTGGCAGCCTGAATGGATACTGTTCTTGCGTTGGCAAAAGTTGAATTGGTGGTTAGATTAATCATTGATTGATAAGCAATCAACTTGGCTTTATCAATGCCAATACCAGTTACAGTAAAGGCATTTCCCAAATCGTTGGTACCACTTCCTCCATCAGATAACAGAAAGTACCAATAATTCTGAACACCGCTGTTCCGATGCACGCCACAGTAATCATTTCCGGATGAAGGAACACAACCTACCTGATTGATCCAAAACGTTCCTGTATACGTATCCGGATCGCTGAAATTATTCGGATCTGTCATATCACGCAAAGGGCCTAATGCAATATTGTTGGCAATAATCCAGTCGTGACTGCCCAAAGAGTTGTCTTCGGCAGTTTCTCCGAAAATATCGGCAAAAGATTCATTGAGCGCGCCAGACTCCAATTGGTAAGCAAGATTGGACGTGAAATCAATCACTCCATGGGTTGCTTCATGCGCGGCCACGTCCAACTCAATGACGGGATTGGCTCCGGTAGAAGTGCCACCAAAAGAAAATGTTTCTGTAGAGGAACTGTAATAAGCATTGTTTGAAAATCCAGGATTCAGATAACTGGTATAATCATGACCCAAGTCATCAATCCCGTTCCTGCCATGGATATTAAAATAGTAGTTCCGGGTTTCGCGCATTGACCAATGCGTTTGGGCAATATACATGCCCAAAGCTGTCGAAGGCCAGCTATTATCCGCATCGGTATAATAGGTTGAACCAACACCGGTACTGGCTCCATTGCCATTTTTGGTGTGTATTTGGGCAGAGATACAATCATCAATGGTCCGATAACTTCCACTAAAAAGTTGGGTATTGATGGTACGGGCTCCATTCCACAATGTGGTAGATGAACCCGAACTGCATTCCAATACGAGCGGTATTTTATTAAAAAAGGCTCCGGTTTGTGCATCAATATAAACGGCATAGGATTCCACAACGGGGTTGACATTGATTTTATATTGCCAACATAAAGTAAAGCGGCGTTTTTCGGGTGTAAGTTCTTTGTTCGCCACAAACATCAATTCGGCCTTGGGTAAATAGGTAGCATTTTGATCCTTTTTGATTTCTCGCAAAGCGGCTTCAGCTTCGGGGTTCAGCCATAAATAATCTGTCGATTGAATTTGTTTCAATGCGGCCTGTAAAGCCATTTCTGGATTAATGCCGGGTTGCACATTGGTAGATAATGGTTGTAAATTGAGCATATACTGACCATTCACATATTTGATGCGGCCATACTGTTCATGAAGAATCATTTCGCCACCTTCTACTTTTACATCATTGACATATTGCTGATACTTATGATGAATCATTTCCTTTACACTATGATCCGTGTCCGAACTCACCCATCTCATGCTTGATTGAGGAGCCAGGCCCATGGTAAATAAATACTTTTGCAAATACGTTTCTTTGCTCAGATTGAGGTCTTTGCGAATGACAAAAAACTCTGCATCTGTAGCCTCGGGCGCAAGATCTTGTAAGGTTTTGATTTGGTCCTGGGCATAGGTTGTACCCTGCAAAACCATCAGGCCTAGCAGCATACAAATGCTTCGAATACCTGTAAAAAAGAAATGACCTTTGTTGAATTTTTTCATTTGGAAGGTTTTTGATTTAAAAGTTAAAGTTATAACAAGAGTGATTGAATTGAACCTCAAAATGAGTATTTGGCGACTTTCATTGAGAAAGTGGTCGAATTGAGCAAGAATTTGGTTGAAAGGGACCGAAAAGTGTTTGTTTGGATGCTAAGCTTGAAACAGGAAGCGTTTTACCCCAAAATGATCGCCCATACAACCGGGTTCAAAATCATTGATAAAATACCTCAACGAATTATACATTTATAAAAAAATGATGTCTGCGGCAATCGTATAAACAAATGTATCAGATGACCATTTGATGTTTAGGTTGAACCCAGATTTTGCATTTGGGCTGCAAAATCTGCCCACAGGGTCAGACGAAACGAAGTTTGTCAGACACAGACCGTAAGCGTCAGTGCCGAATCAAGCCATTTTATGGCTTTTCGGGGTTAACCCTGACAAATTTTCCTTGAAAATTTCGTCAGCCGAAGGCAAATTTTGCTACTGCAAAATTTGGGTTGAAATGCTGTGATACAAATTTTTTAATTGATTGGCATCAGGCAGGTTTCCGTCCTGAGTGGCCAAATAAACATCCTGGTGGGCGCCAAACAATTTAGGAAAACGCATGTATTTGATTTTAGGATGAATTTGTTGCAAAGCAGCAGCCACAAATTTTTCTGACACAAAACTGATTCCATACAATTGTGTGGAAGTAATTCGATTTCCAACAAACTGAAATTTTTCATCTTCATTACTTTCAACAAATGCAAAGTCATTGCCCGAATGACCCGGATGTAAGGATTGATCGTGGACCGTAAAAATCAAATAACCTTTTGGATTGAGTAAACCCATCAAACAGCTAAGCCACTGCGAAAAAAGCGTTTCGTTCAAATGGCTAAATAAGGATCCGACAAAAATAAAATCGAAGGTTTGATTCGGCTTGAGTTGTGTTGGATCATAGGAGGAAGTAAATCCGTTCACCTGAAATTGTTTCATTTGAAATTCAACAGCCTCTGATTTGATATCGCTGGTACAAATATGACCGGCACCAAAATAGGCTGCCAAAAAACGGGTGACCCGCCCATATCCGCTGGCAAAATCGAGTATTTGACCTTCAAATTTTTGGGGCCCATGAATGGCCTCAACAAATTCTTTGACAATACTAAACCCATTATAACCGATGGTGAGATAATGGTGCAATGCGATATTAAAGTCGTGATAAGCAGCCAAACTATACAGAAACATGATATCATTTTTGGAGATGTTGATATCGACTTCAAAATCCACATTGAATTGTTTTTTGAAATCCTGTATCATCGCCAAAGAGGCTGTGTCATGTGGCAAAATTTCCGGCAAGCTCCTTTGCTGAAGAATACTTTGAACGCTGGATTGTTCAATGGACGTGGTTAAATCGGTCAATTGCCGGGTCAGCGATTGTAGTTGTTCTGCTTGTGTTTGATGGATGCTTTGTAAACTTTGTCCTACTGCATTCAGATTTTCGGCTGTAGAGGTAATCAAGGTTGTGAGGTTTTCGACATGGGCCTGCAAATGATCGATGCGTAAACGCTGATCTTCGTATTGTTGGGTGGATGATTGAACGAGCCCAAGAATGTATTCCCGTATCTGTTGTTTGATGGATGTTGGAAGTATTTTTTTTAAGATGCGGAACATGCCTGTGTGCTTGATGGAAGTCAAAGATACATCGTGGAAGATGGAAAAGCCCGGTCATGTAGCTGCGCTGAAAAATAGCCCGGATAGCAGTGGAGGCCGTGCCGGAACGAATAGCCGGAACATCGCTGATGGAATTTCCTACGATGCGCTCAAAAAAAAACACCCTCTTTGATGGAGGGTGTTTTGGAAAAAGAGGGACTAGTTTATTTACTCCATTCAATTTTACGGGAGAAATACATGATAGCGGCCAATATCAGGAATAAACCGATACTGCCTGCGAGTAATGCGCCGTCCTGCAATTGAATCAATACAAAAATGAAAACATATAAAATACTTAGGAAGGCGCCGAATACCCCTGCTGTACGCGTACTCTGAAACACACTTCGGGTGTATAAACTAATGAGCAGTATAGTAGCGAGCGCAGAAGAAATATAGGCGGTTCCGTAGCTGGTGTATTCGGAAATGGAAAGTAAGAGGGTGTAAAAAATACATAAGGCAAATCCAATCAGCACATATTGCACGGCATGTACCCGGCGGTTTTGCATCACTTCGATAAAGAAGTAAACCACGAAGGTGAGCATGATGACCAGAATAGCGTATTTAATAGTTCGGTTTGATTTGGCATAATTATCGAGGGGTTGAAGGAGATTGACGCCAAAAACGCCTTCTTCAATATTGATTTCCTGGGTTTCTTTCCATTGCTGTGGAAAAGCCCGGTTGAGGTCGAGGGCCTTCCATTGTGCACTGAATCCTGAATCAGAAATTTGTTTGGCAGGCAGGGTTTTGCCTTCGAAATCAGGATGTGGCCACTTGGAACTTAAAGAAACTTGTGTGGATTTGCCCACCGGATAAAAACCTATTCGTTCGGAACCACGCAAACTGAGTTGCATGTTGAAGGTATGTGTTTGTAACAGATCGGCGGCTTGTAAAACAAGCGGGGTATAAAGTCCTTTGTCGACATGAGAGGCCCCGTTTCGTCCGGCATTAAATTCCAGTTGCTGTTGATCCCAGCGAATTTTCATTTGTTCCTGTATGCCTGTATAATCGCTCAGTCCGTATAAAAGGAAGGCTTCGTTGGGTAGCAGGTTTTCGGGCAGGAGATTGAGTTTGGAAATGGACAGGGGCGCAAACTTTCCGGTGATTTGTAATTGCGCCGTATATACGATCAGTTTAAAAATGCTGCTTCTGGAGCGGAAATCATGATCCATTCGACCGCTAATTTTTAATTCATCCGGTAAAAAGTAGGCATGTCGTTTAACAGAAATCATTTTTTGATCGCTGGTTTTTTCGATTTGCAAATAAGGTATCACCAGAATGGGACCATTCAGATTTTGCGCACCGGACCATTGGGTAGCGATTTCGCGTTTCACCTCTTCGTTGCGGTTTTGCCGCTCCCGGATAAGCTGCCCGATGAAGTAAGTAGGAATGAGCAACATCAGAATCAGAAAACTGATCATGAAGCCTTTGAGCAGATTTCGGTTGCGATCAAAAATATTGCCGGATGGGGGTTCGGGTAAAATAACTTCGGGGTTGGGGTTTGATGGATTTTCCATGAGTTTTGTTTTTAATGAAAGTACTTTGAATTACAAAGTTAATTTCACGCATCACAGTCGCCCACTAAAAAGTGTTAAACCTATTGGAAAATATTTGGGGTTAAAACTGTTCCGGCGCTTCCACATCGGGTTTGTCGCCACGCAACAAACGAAAACGTTTCCGGGATTCGTTCACAAACGTGCTGCCCGGATAATTGAGCAGTAATTGCTCATACAGCCTTTTGGCTTCATCTTTATTCTGAAACTGTTCCTCATTGATGAGCGCTAACTGAAACAAAGCATCATCGGCTAAGATATCTTCTTTGTGTAAGGTGGTAATTTTTTGTAATTGCAGGGCGGCCTCGGAGTAGTCCTTTTGTTGCATCGCCATTTTGGCCTTTTGAAACAGAATATCATCCTGCAGCGGATGTTGCAAAAAAGTAGATGCGATACTGTCTAAAATCAGGAGGGCTTCTTCTTGTTTATTCTGAAATGCGAGTAAATCTGCACGGGCATACATCAGTAAGGGTGTGATATTGCTATCGGCAGGTGGATTGTTTTCGGTAATAAGTACCGACAAGTTTAAGGCATCATTGGCAATCAGTTCGGAGGTTGACGCCTTGAGCACATCCAACTGCCCCTGGGCCCAGGTAAAATCACCCGTGAAGTACGAAAGTCGCGCATTTCGATAACGAGCCTCTTCACCCAACATATCATTTTTAAAATCCTTATCTACCTGCGAGTACAACAAAGTACTTTCCCAGATATCGCCACGCAATAATTCGTAATCGCCCATTTCTAGTTTACATCGACCTTTAAAATTGCGCTCAGCATTGTTGGCGCTCACAACCTGACGAAGAATACTGATGGCCGAATCGACCCGATGGGCATAGAGGGCTTCCAATTCGGCATATTCGCGCATGGTTTCCTTGATGCGGTAAGCGGGATGCGAGTCCAAAAAAGTCACATAAGCCTGGCAAACCGAATCAACCTGCATGATGTTGTAATTCGGGGTATTTTTTAAACGCACACGCAAGGTGGTGAGGCGTTCACTATTTGCCTGTGCATAAAAGGGTCCGTCGGCACCTTTATCAATCACAAACTGATAAGCCATTAGGGCCACACTAAATTTTTTCTCACGCAATGCCACCCGGGCAAATCCCAATACCCGTCGTCCTTGTTCGTTGAGTTTATTGTCTAAATCCCGGATTTGAGCAAAGGCTCCTTCATAATCATTCTGTTGAACAAAAATCCAGGACATCAAATCGGGATAGGCAAAAATTTGGGGTTCCTTTTCGATGCGTTTCAGGATTCGTTTTTTTAAATCTGCAAATCGACCTTCTTCCCGGCATAAACGCATGAAAGTAGATTTGATTTCCTCTCCCTTTTCAGGACGGGCTGCATACAAATCCAACAATTGTTCGGTGGCTTTATCTTTTTCACCCTTTCGATCATAAATCAAAGCCAGCTCTTCGGCATAGAGATAGGGCAATTCGGGTTGAAGTTTTTTGCCTTTTTCGTACAATCGAACCGCCTCATCAAAAAAACCGGCTGAACTCATTTTTTGTGCCAGTTCAGGTACATAATCATCCCCGAGCTCCACATCACCAATGAGTTCATCCATCCCTTTATTGGCTTTTTTACTCTCGCCCATCGCTTTATAAACCTGTACAAGTTCAAACAAATAGAAGGGTTGTTTCTTTTTGCCCTTGAGTTTCGTTTTTAACAGTTTTTCGGCAGTCGCATAATCCTTGATGCCTTTGAGGCTTTCGAGATAGGATAGAAAAATAGATTCATCATCCGGATTATACTCCACCAATTGTTTAAAGGTTGCGGCGGCTTTCTCATAATCCTTATTGCTCAGATATTGTTTGGCCACATTGAGTAATTGCTCCTGCGCATGTAATGGATTGAGCGCCAGCAGCATCACGCCGAATAACAAAAAGATCCGCATTCCGGTGCGTGAAAAAATGCTTTGTACAGCTGATAATGAAATGTTTTGTAACAAATTGTTGATTTGTTGGTGTTCAAATATCCGAAGTTTAATTCACATACATCTTCGACGATGGGAAGTATTCTGCTTTTTAACGAATTATTAGATTAGGTATACATTTTGCGTGATTACATTCGTACCCATAGACATTATTATTATATGTTCAAGGATTTGCACAATGTAAAATCCTTCATTATATTAGTGAACTACATGAGAAACCGGCTTTCGGTGTTTCGGGGGAGAAAAAAGTAAATTTTATGGCTAAGTCTAAAAAGGTGAACCAGTTTGACCTGTTGAAAGAATTAAAGAAGCATTTCGGCTTCAATCAATTCAAAGGTGAACAAGAAGAAATCATACAAAGTGTACTCGATGGTAAAGATACATTCGTGATTATGCCTACCGGTGGTGGTAAATCATTGTGTTATCAGTTGCCCGCACTTGTGAGCGAAGGCATTGCCATTATCGTTTCACCCTTGATTGCGTTAATGAAAAATCAGGTTGATCTTTTAAGAAGTTACAGTGACATTGAAAATGTGGCCCATTTCCTTAATTCATCGCTCAATAAGGGACAAATTAAAAAAGTGCGTGAAGACTTGCTGGGAGGAAAAACCAAAATGCTTTATGTAGCACCTGAAACACTCACCAAAGACGAAAACGTTGATTTTTTACGGGAGCTGAATATCTCTTTTGTAGCCGTTGATGAAGCCCACTGTATTTCGGAATGGGGCCATGATTTCAGACCGGAGTATCGTAAAATTCGTGACATCATTGATCATATCAACCCCAAACTCAATATCGTTGCCCTGACAGCCACAGCAACGCCCAAAGTGCAGGACGATATCCAAAAAAATCTGGGACTCAAAAAGCCAAATGTGTTTGTTTCCTCTTTTAACCGGAGCAATTTGTATTATGAAATTGTGCCAAAGGGTAAAAAAGACCAAACCGTTAAACATATTGTCAAATTTATTCAACAGAACCGGGGCAAAAGCGGAATTATTTATACCCTCAACCGTAAAACCACCGAGGACCTGGCTGAGTTATTGGTAGCCAATGGAATCAGTGCCGTGGCTTACCATGCCGGTTTGGATAGTAAAACAAGAGCCGATCGTCAGGATCAGTTCTTAATGGAAAAAGTAGATGTGATTGTTGCAACCATCGCATTTGGGATGGGAATTGATAAACCGGATATCCGTTTTGTGATGCACTACAATATTCCTAAATCTATTGAAAATTATTATCAGGAAACAGGGCGTGCCGGGCGTGACGGCTTGGAAGGAAAATGTTTGTTGTATTTCTCTTATAAAGATGTTCAAAAACTCGAACACCTCATGCGCGATAAACCGCTGACCGAGCGGGAAATGGGCGCACAATTGATCGGTGAAACCGTGGCCTATGCCGAAAGCTCTATTTGCCGGCGAAAAGTATTGTTACATTATTTTGGAGAAGAATACAATGCGGATTCCTGCAATGATATGTGCGACAATTGCCGACATCCAAAAGAGAAAATTGAAGTGAAGGATACCATTTTTACCGCCCTCGAAACCATACGTCAACTCAAAGAGATGTTTGGTATCGACTATGTGATCAATGTAATCCTCGGACGTTCGAATACGCAAATACAAGCCTATAAACACGATCGCCTGAAATGTTTCAGTATGGGTGCCCATTTCCAAATGGACGACCATTTCTGGTACTCGCTGGTGCGGCAAATGATGGTGGAAGGCCTGATCCGAAAAGATATTGAAGAATACGGTCTGCTCAAATTAACCGAAAGAGGGAAAGCCTTCCTGAAAAAACCTTATTCCCTGAAACTCTCACTCAATCATAAATTTGAAGATGCCGAAGGAGATGATGAAGATTCCGGTGGCGGTGCCGCTGCGGGTAGTTCGGCCCTGGACCCTGTATTGCTCGATATGTTGAAAGATCTCCGCAAACAAGTGGCTGCCCAACATAAAGTTCCTCCTTTTGTGGTTTTCCTCGAAAATTCGCTCGAAGATATGGCCACACACTACCCAACCACCATGGCTGAAATGGAAAAAATTGCCGGGGTGAGCAAGGGCAAGGCCATTAAGTATGGCAAGAAATTTATGGAGTTGATTGCCAAATATGTGGAAGAACATGATATTGAAAAGATGAATGAATTTGTGATGAAGAGTGTGATTAATAAGAGCGGATTAAAAGTATTCATCATTCAAAACATCGATAAAAAAATTCCTTTAGAAACCATTGCCCGAAACAAGGAAATCAACATGCTGGATTTGTTACAGGAAATGGAAACCATTGTATCGAGTGGCACCAAGTTGAATTTAGACTATTGCATCAGCGATTATGTGGATGAATACGATCAGGATGATATGTACGACTTTTTCCAATCGAGCGAAAGCGGAAACATCGAAGAAGCTGCAGAAATCATGAAAGAAAACAATATCAGTCAGGAGCAATTTCGCTTGATGCGCATCAAATTTATGAGTGAATATGCCAATTAATGCCCTGCCCGAATCAACTTTCGCTGCCAGCTGGGTAAAACCCCTATGGCCGGTTTTGATTATTTGGGCGGTGCTCGGGATCTTGTATTTATGGCGCAGCCGAAAAAAAACTTGATGAATTCAAGTATTTTTTTATTTTTGCATCCCTTCTAACGGAACAAGTTGGAGTTGTTTAAAAGGTGCGGTAGCTCAGTTGGTAGAGCAAAGGACTGAAAATCCTTGTGTCGGGGGTTCAATTCCCTCCCACACCACCAAGACAGAATGAGAATGAGTAGGAGAAACAGCATGAATGTTTCAACAATTCATTCTCATTTTCATTTTCAGGCTGTTTCTAAAAATTTCCGATCAACTTCAATTCACCGACTGTTCGAGATTTGTAATCTCGAACCGCTATCAAAGGATTTGAAATCCTTCCGTTCTCACAGTTGGCGCAGGTTTGTAAGCTGTGCCTGAAATCTCCGTTTAATCTGCTAGGACTTTGGTTCTCGCAGAGTCTCCCGCCTCGGGGACTCTGCGAAATAAATACATCATAATCATTCAAGGCCATATTTTATCCCAGTTAAATTAATATCTAACATTTTCTGCACCGGTATCACTTCACAATGATAATATATTCCGTTGAAAAATTGTCTAGCGGACATGATTCAAAATTACTTCAATCTGATATAACATTGAGCTCTGCGGGATGTTCGGCTCTGCGGCATCCCGTAGGTTAGATAAAAAAGGTTCTCTGAACCGACCGTAAACATTCTTTTAGATAAATTCCACATCCAATAACCCTTTGCGTGTTCCTAAATAATCAGCACAACTACTATAATTATAATCCTCCGCGCGCTCTACTATTTTTGCTCGTACCGGATTCAAGTGGATATAATTGAGTTTGGTTTCAAAAAAATCAGGACTTGTAATTTCAACGCCATGATAGCCTTCTTCCCAAAACCAAATCTTTCCCTCCTTTTTTAATAACCACAACAACCAATTTCGACGACTCTCCTTGGGATTGTTTTCAATAGCTTTTACGATTCTACTTGACGTGTATTTTTTAAAATCTCGTATTATATCACTTAATTTGTTTGTATCACTTCGCAATATCAAATGTATGTGATTGCTCATAATCACCCATGCATAAACTTTCAAACCCTTCTCTTTTTGACAAAAACGCAAACTTTCCAAAACAATGTCAATATATATACTTCGTGTAAAAACATCAGCCCATTGATGTACTGTAAACGTTACATAATACATGCTGTGTTGATCGTATATTTTATAGGCAAATGACATGAATTAAAGTTATTTCTTTATACATTTTTCAGCGTTCAGAGAACACTTTTTATCTGTAGTTCGAGATGCCGCAGAGCCGAACATCTCGAACAGCCGGTCAACTATATGTGGCCCGGGTCACAGACGCCGCGCCATCGGGAGGTGTTTGGTTCTCGCAGAGTCTCCCGCCTCGGGGACTCTGCGTATATAAATTTCAAGTCCATTTTTTATTTCCGTTAAATGAATATCAAGCATATTTTGCTCCGGCGTCACCTCACAATAATAATAAATTCCGTTGAAAAATTGTCGAGCGGACATGTTTCAAATTTACTTCAATCTGATAGATCATTCGCAGTGTCCCGAAGCGGAGACTCTGCGAGCACTGAATTTACTTCAATCTAATATATCATTCGCAGTGTCCTGAGGCGGAGACTCTGCGAGGACGGAAAGCACTCAGAGAAGTAGAAAGTATTCATGCGCTCATTTTAGTTACATTTGTCAGCACTTATTACAATGTGATGTCAGGTAGTGCTATAAAAGACAGAATCTGGATATTGATGGCTTCAGTATTCGCATTTGTGCCTTTTCTTGGATTGGCACATTTGTTCGATTGGGATGAAATTAATTTTGCCGAATGTGCACGTGAAATGCTTGTCAGTAATGACTACCTGCAGGTGCAAATTGGATTCAAGCCCTTTTACGAAAAACCCCCGCTTTATATCTGGTTTCAGGTGCTGAGTATGAAGTTATTTGGCGTAAATGAATTTGCTGCCCGATTTCCGAATGCCATATGTGGCATAATTAGTTTACAGGTCATGTATAGCATGGGTGCTTATCTAAAAAATAGAACATTCGCTTTGTGGTGGGTACTTGCTTATGCCTGTAGTTTTTTGCCTCACTTTTATTTTAAGTCAGGCATTATTGATCCATGGTTTAACCTTTTTATTTTTCTAAGTTTCTTTTATGTCTATCGATACTTTCATCAAAATTCCTTGCTTCGATATGTACTCATCGCTGCGTTTTTTTTAGGATTGGCGGTGCTCACCAAAGGGCCGGTAGCCATTTTGCTTTTGTCGCTCAGTTCGGCAGTAGCATTGGCTTTTTCAATGTATAAAAAAGATAAACGCCCCGGCGATTTGCTGAATAAAAATGTACTCTTTCATGCATTGATCTTTCTACTGATCACCTTACTACCCACCGCGATTTGGTATGGCATAGTTGTTTGGAAAAATGGACCCGGCCTTGTTTATGATTTTATTCAATACCAAATCAGGCTCATGCAAACAGAAGACGCCGGCCATGGTGGCTTTCCGGGTTATCATGTTGTGGTATTGCTCATTGGTTGTTTTCCGGCCTCCATTTTTGCCATTCGCCAACTTGGTCGAAACAAGGAAAACGACCCTATGCTTTATTGGATGAAGTCGCTCTTTTGGGTGGTCCTCATTTTATTTAGTATTGTACAGTCAAAGATTGTTCACTACTCTTCATTGGCTTATTTTCCAATCACCTTCATGGCCGCCTATACCCTCCATCAAAATATAGAATGGCGCAGATGGCAAAAGGGATTGAGTCTTTTTTTGATGGGTGTATTAAGTGCATTTATTATACTGTTGCCATGGCTGGGCCAAAACACGGAGCGCATAAAGCCCCTTTTTCAGAAAGACAAATTTGCTTTGGCGAATCTTTCGGCTTCGGTAGATTGGTCAGGGTATGAGAGCATCCTGGGAGTCATCCTGATTCTTGGTTTGGCACTCATAGTGTGTTTTCTGTTAAAAAATCAGGCAAAAAAAGGAATCGTCACATTATTCATGTTGTCATTTATCGCGATACAAGGTATCATCTATCTATTTGTACCAAAGATTGAAGGCTACTCTCAAAGAAGTGCGATTGATTTTTTTAAGGCACAGAGTGGTCAAAATGTTTGTGTGAATACCTTGGGATACAAAAGTTATGCCCATTGGTTTTACGGCAATATACAGCCACAAAATGTTTGTGATGCTTTGGCGAATCACCCCAACAATCATATCCATACCTATTATGTAGTCACAAAGATTACATCCGGTAATCCGCCTGAGCTTACAAATTTTGAGCGTTGGTATGAAAAAAATGGATTCGTTTTTTGGCGTAAATATGCTAATCAAACCGATTCCTTAGCTTCACAGTCCCTGGTTCAGTAAAGCGCACATTTCCGGGAATAAAAGTAAAAAATCTGTGGTTCGAGATGCCGCAGAGCAGAATATCTCGAACTGCGGAATGTGACGTTTTTGATATTCTGTTTCAAGATATATAGATTAAATAACATTCCAAAACTTCCTTCTTTTCGCTAACTCTCCTTATAGAATTTATGGCATGAATGAATTAAGTTTGTGAATCGGCCCAGCGTGCCGGTTAAATTTCATCTTTATGGCCAAAGCCGCTGCTATTAAACCGGAGTCTGCTCCACCGATGCTAACTTTATCCGATCCTTTTGCCCGTTTCGGTCGCAACAATCAGTGGATCGTTTTAGGGCTCCTCCTCCTGATGGGCTTCGTTGTTTTTAACGAATTCCTACGCTTCGATGCCCTTTTTTTCTACAAGGATATTGCTTCCGATTCCATCAATTTTAATTACAGCGTGCTGGCGCATAATACCCGCTATACCGCCGCTTATGGTTTTCCTTCCTGGTCGTTTGAATTTGGTATGGGACAAAATGCGTTTATTTTCACCCTCTTCGATCCGCTTGACTATTTGCTGTATCCCCTCGGTCTCGAAAAAGCACGCGCCCTCATGGGTTATAAGGTTTTCTTTGAAGTGGTTTTGTCAGGCTTTATTTTTTATCATTTTCTCCGTAAACTCCAATTACAATATCTCACGGCTATTTTGGGCGCGCTCATGTATGCGTTCAGTGGTTTCATGATTGTCAGTTCTTCCTGGTTTATTTTCTCGGTTGAAGTTCTCACCCTGGCGCTTTTGCTGTTGTCCTTCGAAATGATTTATCAAAAAAACCAGTATTGGTTATTCCCCTTGCCAATTATCTACATCATCTTGTCGCGCCCTTTTGTATTAGCCACTCTGGCCTTGTTCATGCTCACATACACTATCGGTTTGTTTGATGTGGTAGAACATATTGAAGCGGATCTCTCCTTTTTAAAATCTATTCATACCCTGTTACAAGCGCAAGGTCATGTGTTCATTTCCGTTCCGGCCTATCAGGCGCTTTGGTCGAAAGAGGATGATGATGCCGGACATTTCAGGCGTTATACCCGGGCCAACCTGGAACAAAAACTCCGCGATGCAGGTTTCGAAATCGTTTATAGCACCTATATTTTTTCACTGCTCATTTTGCCGGTGTTTCTTTTTCGCACTATTCCCAGTCGACTGGGTTTGCACCACAAAGCCGGGCAATCCGCAACCCATCAAAAAGAGCATGCCAAACCGGGCGGACTCAGCCAGCAGGTCCTGAATGCCATTTGGAGATTCGAATTAAAAAAAATTCAACAAGGCCGCTCGCTCCCTTTTGGAGGGTCGGTATTGGTGGTAGCTCGTAAAAAATAAACTGAGCACCCGAGGCATCAATCCGAATTCTTCCTATTCAGACAGGGCACGTATCTTTGTCGAAATATTACCAGCTTGTCATTGCAGCGCATCCAACATTATCTTTCTCTGATCAAATTCAGCCATACTATTTTTGCCTTGCCCTTTGCACTCATCGGACTTTTTTTAGCGGTTTGGTACGAAGGCAAACCCTTTGAATGGCGAATACTCATTGCTGTGGTATTGTGTATGGTATTTGCACGAAGTGCAGCGATGGCCTTTAACCGCTATATCGACGAAAAATTCGACAAACTCAATCCTCGCACCGCAGTACGTGAAATTCCGGCAGGTATTATCTCCAAACCCAAAGCTGCTTTATTTGTAGCCATCAATAGCCTCTTGTTTATGGCCGTAACCTGGTTCATCAATCCGCTCTGTTTTTATTTATCCCCCGTCGCCTTATTTGTTATTTTATTTTATAGTTATACCAAACGCTTCACCCCGCTTTGCCACTTGGTACTTGGGCTTGGTTTGGCATTGGCGCCGATTGGTGCTTATTTAGCCGTTACTGCATACTTTCATTGGTTGCCCTTACTTTTTTCGGGCGTGGTATTTACCTGGGTGAGCGGCTTCGATATTTTGTATGCCTTACAAGATGAAGAATTCGACCGGGCGCATCAACTCAAATCTATTCCGGTATTGCTGGGCCGAAGGGGTGCGCTTCTTGCCAGTATTGTATTACATATTATGACAGGCTTACTTATCATCGGCATTGGCTATCTGGGTGCCCTGGGTTTGTTCTATTGGATAGGTGCCTTGGTATTTAATGCTTTGTTGGTCTATCAGCATACCCTCGTCAAACCCAATGATATCAGCAAGGTAAATTTAGCCTTTGCCACCACCAATGGAATTGCCAGTGTTATTTATGCGGTTTTTGTTTTGTTCTCATTCCGTTTCTGATCATCATGGCACGAATCCTCGCAATTGATTATGGTAAAAAAAGATGTGGAATCGCAGTAACGGATCCACTACAAATCATTGCCAACGGACTCACCACCGTCGATACACCCACGCTCATCCCATTTTTGAAAAAATATTTTCAGGAAGAATCCGTCGAAAAAGTTTGTATCGGTTTACCCAAATCGCTTCGCAATGAAGACACCCATGCCACACCCTTGGTAGAGGCCTTTATCCAAACCTTTCAGCAAAGTTTCCCCGAAATGCCCCTGATTACGCTTGACGAACGGTTTACCTCCAAAATGGCTTTCCGCACCATGATTGATAGCGGCCTTAAAAAAAAGGATCGGCAAAACAAAGCACTGGTTGATGAAATCAGTGCCACCATCCTTTTGCAGGGTTATATGAGCACGATTCAATAGAGACTGCGGGCTCCTGACCGAACAAAAAATCCGCTTTGCATTATTTGCGCTAAATTTGCAGCCATGATTTTACCAGTAGTGGCCTACGGACATCCGAATTTGAGAAAAGTTTGCAGCGATATCACCCCCGAATATCCTGAGCTTTCAACCCTCATCAGCAATATGTGGGAAACCATGTACAACAGCAATGGCGTGGGATTAGCGGCACCCCAAATTAATCATACCATTCGTTTGTTTTTAGTGGATAGTCAGCAAATTGTCGACAATGCCGATGAAGAAGATAAAGCCGATTATGCCAATGAAAAAACCATTAAGCAGGTATTTATCAATGCCCACATCGAATCGTTGGAAGGCGTGGAATGGAAGTACAATGAGGGTTGCCTGAGCATTCCAAAAGTGCGCGAAGATGTGATGCGCAAACCACAGGTGACCTTGAAGTATCAGGACGAAAATTTTCAGCATCACGTCAACACATTTGATGGCATCACTGCCCGCATCATTTTGCATGAATACGATCATATCGAGGGTAAATTATTCATCGATCATATTACGCCTTTTAAACGCCGTATGATAAAATCAAAACTCGACGATATCATGAAAGGAAAGGTGAAAACCGATTACCGGATGTTGTTTCATAAATAATTTTTTATCAGGAAGGCAAGTAGACTCACTTTTCAGAGATTGATTCGCACGTATCTAAAAAATATATTCATCACACATACTAAGAAGTTATGGCCATTCCGAAGACAATATATCAAACGTTTAAAACGAACAAGCTTCCGTTTATTACTCAATGGCATATTCATAGGATGAGAAAAAGAAATCCTGATTATGATTACCAGTTTTATGATGATTTGAGAATAGAAAACTTTATAAAAGAGGAATTTGACGATGATGTTTATCGTTTGTACAATAAAATTGATATAGGCGCTGCCAAAGCTGATTTTTTTAGATACGCTATTTTGTATAAAAAAGGGGGCATCTACCTGGATATTGATAGTTTGATTGTTCAAAAGCTCAATGATTTTGTTTACCCGAACGATAAGGCAATCATTTCATTGGAAAAGAATTTGGAACTATATTGTCAATGGGCATTGGTTTTTGAGGCCGGTCATCCATTTCTAAAGAGAACCTTAGAAGTGATTATAGAAAATCTCAAGATGAACAGATATCCGCATGATGTTCATAAAATGACTGGTCCAACTGCTTTTTCACAGGCCATAAAGGAATGCCTGAAAGAAAATAATGATATTGAATTCAGACAATTGGGTGTCGAGTATGACGGTACTTTTAAATTTCACTATCGAACCAGTAAATTCTTTCTTTATGGATTATCCAGAAAAGAGCATTGGAAAAAATTGCAGAAGACAAGAACCATCTTGAAAATCGATTAAACCCAAATTTTTGAGCAATTCCTGACTCTCAAAGAAGAGCTGAATACATTCGCCAACTTTGATTTTTGAAACAGGTTGGATGGGCTTCCAGTTATCATCAATATTTTTACAGGTCCAAATTTTAAATTTTGTTCGATCATACGGGAAATCAACATTTCCACTTCTAGCCTTTGCCAGCTTAGGTTTAATAATTATTTTTCGTGTGGCATAAATTTGTTGATGATTATCGGCATCTACTACTTTCAACATAATTTCACCTTCAGGAAAATAACAGTCGGTAGATAAGGTTTCATTTTTCGTAGGTGTGTACCAAGACCACTGATGTATTTCCACCTCGTTTCCCCGTTCAATTGTTGTAACTAAAAGTTGTACCTTGTTTTTGGGATTTATTTTTTTGTAATCGTTCATCACGATCTTGATATACATCCTTAATGCGTGTTCGCCTTCCGAAATCATAAAATCGTTGACCTCCTTTCCGGGGCTACTTTGTAAGTTTCCTTCAGGGGATTTGGAATTCACACATTCGTGTAATTGAATCCGGCATGCTTGTGCATCCACTTTTAAGTTTCCCATTAAAAAAGTGCATGTTATCAAGGTGAAATATATTAAATTCTTCATGGTGTTTTAATTGAAAGGATGATGATTATTCAATAACGATTTTACGGGTGAATGTATTCTTAGAATCACTTACTGTTAAAATGTATAGGCCAGCTGTCCGATTGAGTTGAATCGGCGTGATTGGTTGAGTGATGAATTGTCGATAAATGATTTCACCTTTGATATCCTGAACAAGCAAATACATCCGATCAATTGCGGAATCAGGAACTTTAATCGAAAAGTTACCCTGACTCGGATTGGGATAAACATACACTTCATCGATTCGGCTATTCCGGTTTAAGGTAAGCACTTCGGAATATTTAAAATTCCCATCCTGATCAAATTGTTTAAGCCGGTAATAATTTGTTGTTTGCATAGGATTCGCATCTTTTGTTGAGTATTCAATTCTTGTCATACTATTGCCCTGGTAAGCTTTACTTTTTACCGTTTGTATTGTGGTAAAGGTGATGGCATCTATACTTCGTTGTACTTCAAAATAATCATTATTGATTTCTGATATGGTTGACCAAAAAAGTAAATTCCCTTTCTCCGTATTATGACCTGTAAAGTTTAAACTTTCAACCGGCAATGAGGCAGATACACTCATCAGGGTCCACCAGGCATGTTGTTGGGTAGGGATTAGAGAAGGAATCGTAACTGTATTAGAAAAGGTATTGATAGCACTGAAGGGCGAAAAATCATCCCAAAGACTAACATCAGGGTTCCAACGTTTGGCCATCAAACTACTTTCATCGATGGTATTTGGTGCTAAACTGTGTTCAACATCCCTGTAGCTGAGTTGTAGATTATTGATGGCCGGTTTAGTGGTATAACTCATTGCATTTACCTGCCAAAAACGGTCGATGCCTTTAGTGGAATGATCAATACCTAAATAATTGTAATTGGAGATGCCAAAAGGCAAGTAACTACTATTTGTTGCATTGCCACCATAGTATGTCGAAAGCAAAAATGAACCACTACCTACCGCACCTGAAGGCGAAAATGAAGTTGGCAAATAATCGGTATTACTATAGCCAAAGGGAACCACATAATTACCTGTGTTGGTGCCGATATTCCATTTTACAGCATTGTATTCCCCTTCAGAAATAATATGGCCACTGTTGCGTGTAATGGCGTTAGCATTGGGGTTATCTATTACCAATGTAGCATTATTGCTTAGGTTCATATACGCACCATTGATTACTAAACGTGCTTGAGCTGATGCCAGAAAGCTATTCAAGCTAAGTGCTAATGTGCAAAATGCAACCAGCTTCTTTCTCATGATTTGGAATTTCATTATTTAACTTTTTGATTTTTTTTCTTACCGAATGATATGCCCCGAAAATGAACCAATGAACTTTATATAATGGCCTCCATTGGTATTGTTTTGGTGTTCAAGCGTTATCACATCACCTACATTAAGGTAGGCATCAACAGCATATTGAATTGTTTGACCTTCACCTGTTTCGTTCTCATTTCCTAAATGCAGAATATGACCGAACCCATTGTTTATAGCATAATATTCACCAACATAGGGGTATCCAACTCTTTGTAGTTCTACGGCGTTATTCTTTCTGATCGCACTAAAAAAAGATCCTGAAGTAGTAGTGGTGTGCTTTTGATAACGATAATTTACCATTAAATGATAATAACCTGCTTCTGTAATAGTTAGTACTCCTGTATTGCTATTGTAGCTTCCTGTGGCATTATATTTTCCAGGCGATGATGGACGCACATTATTGAAGCGAACTTTTTTTATCTGACCCGTTGTTGTAAATGTATCATCTTTGCAGTGTTCCAAATAAAACATGGTTGGCAATCTATTTTCCCATTGTATTAAACCATCACCAGCGTTTGTTAGTACGGCACCTGTTACATTCGCATTGGGCACGCCTGCATATTGGGCTTTGCCATCTATTTTTAATGCAAAGGTTCTTAAGTCTGGGCTCTTGACTAAATCTACAGCAGCTATGGCGCAGGCGTTTCCAGTTGCACCCGGATCGTTGGTTACCTGACTTATTACTCCATAATTATTTGCGTTGTTGTTGCTCAAACATTCTGTTAATATGCCTACATTGGTTGTGGCATGATTTTTAATCGAGGTATATAAACCAATTTTACTGTCGGTTCCTACGGCTGTTGCGGTATCATGAATTAATGTGGTTACATGTGCCGAGGAAGTGCCGCCATTCGGAATGGTCATGGCTTGTTGTACTTGTACATGCAACGGCGAAGAAGGCGAAGATGTTCCAATTCCAACATGACCTGTATTGGCGTTGCTGATATGATTGCCATTGGAAGTCCAAAGATTATTCGCATTACTTGCCGCCCCATCGTTCAATTTGATCCATGAATTTCCATTCCAATAATAAAAACCCAGACTTCCATTATTCATGCCTGCATTGGTATTATAAACCAGCAAACTAGTGGCAGGGTTAGATATAGTGGTTACATCACTGGTTGATGTTAAACTCACACGTGGTATCAACATTCCTTTGTCGGTGGCGGATACATCGAGCATAGCCGAGGCATTTGGTGTGGATCCAGTCGGGTTGATGCCAATATTTTGGGCTTGAATTACTGTGTTTACTAATCCTAAGATTATTGTAAAGAAGGTGCTTTTTAATAGATTTCTGTTCATGATATTATTTTGAATAGTTAATTAGAAAAGGGTTGAGGAGGATTTTAAATAACCATCCATTCAAGAGATCATCTCCACTTGAAAATAATTGTAAGATTTGTTCGGATGTCCCCGGATGCATGTTTATAGATTTGATGATGCAAACCTACTAGAACGAAAAAGCTTCCATCCGCACACCTTTTATCTGGTCATGTTTTAACCTTAAATGGTTTGTTTGAGTTTTAAAGTGGTAACCACCTTTGGAGGAAAGAGATTTTGCCAATAAGGAAAAAGGAAGTTTTGGCAGGAATCGAATACGGGTTCGAGGGTATCAATCTCCATTTGATCGGCCTTGGCCTGTGTTAAGCATGGCAATTCTGATCAGGAACTGATTTGAGCTAAAAAAAATCCGGAAAATTTAAGTTGAATTTTTTGCGCCTTACAAGATTACTCCCATCGTTTTCCGTATCGGATATCGGCGTAAATATTAAAGAACATGGCACTGTTTGGCGCATTCACCATGATAGGAATTTTTTTGGTATAGATTTCTGCTGTGGCACCTATCTCAACACCAAAAAATGATTTTCGGGTTGGTGCATAATCAAAATAAAAACCGGAACGTAAGGCTAAACCGGGTTGCAATTTGACTTCGCTGATACCTCGGTAAAAATAACTGCCTCCGATGATTGTTCCCTGGTTATTCAAGTCAAGAAAAGATTCTTTGTTTTCTTCGGTGTAACGGTCATAGGTACGTACATAGCCACTGCCTTCAGGCACGAACATATCCAGATAATAGGGCTTTAAGAGTCCCAATGATAATCCGGCACCATATACCCAATGGATTTGTACATTTTTTTTATCAATCTTTCCGGTGATCGGTTTTATATTACCGTAACCGATTTTAAACTGATAAAAATTATTGATTTTCCCGTATTTGTAAGCAATCGGTTTAATCTCGTTCGGAGAGATGATCGCAAAATTCTCATTCAATGTTTTGCTTTCTTTGGGATGCTTTTTTTCGGCTAATTCAATCCATAAAAAATTCGTGTGTGGCTGATCGACATCTTCGGTTTTAATAAATCCACGATTTACAAATACACCCCAGCCATCGGAACATAATCGATAGCCCACCGACATCTCCTGGGTCAGTGGCAACAACTTCTTTTTGCGCCCTGTTTTTTGCTGGAGTAATTTTTCTTCTCTTTCCAGACGCTTAGCCTCTGCGGCTTGCTCGCGGGCCGAAGCCAATGAATCCCGTTTTAAGGCATTGGCGGTGCGCATGGAATCAAGTCGTTGTTTGTTGGCGGCACGCATAGAATCTGTCGTACTCATTTGAGCCTTCAGGTCCGTAAAAGCAGTTACGGCCATTAGTATACATATGAAACGAATGATTTTCAAGCGGATATCAAATCTAACGTAAATTTACCAAAATTGTGTTTATGACCTCAAAAATACACTACAAAGGCGACTTACGTACAGAATGTGTCCATTTACAAAGCGGTACAGTTATTGAAACAGATGCCCCTAAAGATAATCAAGGTAAAGGCGAACGATTTAGCCCGACCGATTTGGTTGCTACTGCCCTGGGTGCTTGCATGGTCAGCATCATGGGCATTGCCGGACGAACACACAACATCGATTTAAGCGATGTATCCGTGAATATCGAAAAAATCATGGTGGCCGATCCATTACGCAGAATTGGTGAAATAAAAGTTGAATTTAGTTTTCCTATGGATAGAATTTATTCGGAAAAAGAAAAATTGATTCTGGAAAAGGCCGCAACTAACTGCCCCGTATTACTGAGTTTACATGAAGAAGTCAAAAAAACCATTGCCTTTAACTGGCCGAATGGATAATTCCGTTTAGGATTTTTATTGCTACTGACTTGTAATACCAATATGAATGGGTCTGACAAACAATTCACATTCGTAAAACCTGATATCCTAAGCCACATTCCAAACATCTTTTATGATCACAATACATGGTTTTGAGTTGTAGTAAGGCTTGTGAATCGGCCGCGTGCTCAACAGGAATTTTACGCATTTTCCATTGCGAAATAATTTGATTGTCTTCATGCGGCAAAGCACTTAACCACAGCAAGGCACGCTCACACAGAAAATCTTTGGCATGGGCTTTTCCATAAACATAAACAAATGGAATCACAACATTGATGAGCAGTAATTGGATGAAAGAAGGGCCTGTTCGTTTTTCGCGTTCTTTGGAGGCCTCTGCAAAATGATAGTGAGTCCACCAGTATCCCGAAACTTCAGTCATAAACAAAGTACTCAGTTTTTTAATATCCTCACAATCTAAAACTTCCTGAAGTAAATGCGAGGAACGATGAATCAATTGAGCAAATTGTGCAATTCGGATGCTGGGAAAATTGGCAGGTCTCAGGCGCAAGAACTTCCATTGATTTTTTGTCATCGGTTCAAGTTGATGTTTGATTCGATGAAATTCATATTCTTGTTGAAGTAACAAGGGATATTCATCCTCAAAATAATCATACAAAAATCCAGCTTGTCCAAATAACAATGCTTCCAATCGGAACAAACTATTTTTATATTTTGATAAGAGTTTTAAGGGGGTACGCCGGGCCAGATTTCGAAAGGATTCCCGGTTGATATGCAGACCAAAAGCGGTTGCCAATTCAATATAAAACACTTCCTTCCAGTCGCCCTGATGCTCATGTAAACAATTCAGAATGTCGATATTTCTTCGTTCCAATCGCTCTGCCAGCATGCGTTCTTTTTGTTTCTCTATAAAAATAGATGGGATACGTGCCAGATAGGATTCACAGGGAATCCATTGACTTTGATTTTGTAACTGTTGATATCGTTGAATGTGTTGCAGATTTAAATAAGGCTTGAGTTCCAGGGTTGGAAACGAAGAACCATCGGAAGTCCGGATTTCGGTATCGTGTTCATAAACCACATGTAAAATGAGTCGGGTATAGTTTTCATCATCCTGGTGTTTATGTTTAAGCCAATCACTGCTGCGAAGATGTAATTCCACATGACCCACCCAGCGTGTTTGCTGGATCAATATTTGGGCCTCCAAAAAATCCGGACCAGTATTTCGATTCCACTGACCCGGATTAATCACAATCATTTCCTGCCCATCTGTTGTCATCAGTTTTTTATCACTGGCATATAAACGATATTGCCATAAATATTGAAGGAGATGTTCTTGCATACCTCTTTGCCACAGCTTTCAAGTATGAAATTGCTGCTTAAAAATGTTATGATAAAAAGGAATGATGGATCAGGTAATAAATTGAGCCAATGCATCCATTTCGACTTTGAACCGCGATTTAAATTTGAGCATAAAACCAATTTTTACCGATATACTTGATTCACATAAATCGTTAGTCATCTGGCCTATTGGTATCATCCTATCGTGTAAGCTTGGGTCTACAACATCTGTCGGAGGGTATTATGGTTTCAGTCCCAGCCTTTGTATGATCGCTTCCGACTCCAGTTCTCGTATCGCATCATTGGCTATCCAACGAGCGGAGCGGCTACCTTGTGTAAGAATTCGATGGGCAGCGGCAAGGGCATGTGGATGAAGGAATGCATTGCGTTTCCCTATTTGACGCAAACACCAATTGAGCGCTTTTTTTACAAAATTCCGCTCATCACCCGCTTCCTCTTCAATTCGTTTTAAAAATTGTAAACACATCTCATCCGACTCCTTTTTGTGATGCACGGTGTATTGTACCATCAGCACAAATCCACATCTTTTTACAAATTCTTCGCTGTGATAGGAATAGGCAAATGCTTTTTCGAGATAATAAGGTGTTTTGTGAAAGAGGTTGGTACAGACCTGATCGCAGAGATCCCACGAATAAAATTGATGTGTCCAGGAATCCATTTCTTCAGCACTAAATTGTTTGGGATCAGCCAGCATGGAGGCTAATATCATCGCTTCATGAATATTACTTTTCCAAAGTGTTTTTGCGAGTACATGCCGATCGTTCTGCTTTTTCAGGCTTTTACTTATTTCTCGTAATACGGGTAAACTGATCCCTAACGTATTATCGTTGCCAATGGCAAAACGTTTCATACCGGCCTGATTGGCTTTGTTTTCCAGACTATGCAGATGTGCCAGAATGTGTTTTGCTGTTTGCATCTTTTTTAGATTCGCTAAATGAACTCAGGTCCTAATCATTTTCCTCCAGACTGAAAATTTGCTCCAGGGGTTTCTCAAACACGCGGGCAATTTTGAGCGCCAATACGGTAGAGGGTACATATTTGTTTAACTCCATGGCGTTGATGGTTTGGCGGCTCACAGATACCAATCTGGCCAATTCTTCTTGCGTGATGCCTTTAATTGCGCGTTCAACTTTGATACTATTTTTCATCGGAGATTGACTTGGTGTGGCGATAAAGGACATAGTTAAAACGTACAATAAACAGAATGATGACTGTGAACATATTATAGAGCATCACATTCAAAAAGCCCATACCATAGATCAGCAGAAATGACAGCAAAAGTAAAACATAGTTGAGCAATACAGCCCATTGCAGAGAGGACAAACGAAGTTGGGCAATGAATTCATCTTCTTTTTGTTCGCGGCTAAAGGCAATCAGTAAGGCCCCGATGATAAATCCAAGTCCGGCAATCGTATTACTGATATTGGTTTGAACCACTTTCATCCATTGAGTTTCACCCATCAGTTCTTGCGAATAAATGGCAAAGACCTTTGTGTTGATTTCGAAATCGCCAAAACCGGATAAAAGGAGCATGATACTAAAGAGGGTAGCCGGAATAAAAATGATCCAGCCAATTTTTTTGTACTTGTACGGAAGCATGAGATAAGGTTTCATAGCATTTAATTTTTATCAAATGTATGATTTGTTTTACATTTTGTAATGTTTAATTTACATAAAGTAAAGTTAAATAGACTTTTAAAGCAACTCCAGACTAAAAATCTACGGGTAAAAAAATTGATGAATTGTTTTGGAAACAGCGCTACTGCGTATTTCGGAGTCCTTGATTCATTTGTGCGCTGATGGATTAACTCAGCCTGAAGTCATTGACCCTATCATGTTTCGAATTGGATATTGGACTTTCGATAAAATCTTCTGATACAGACGCCTATTTAGGGGTTCCTGAATAACTCAGAAATGCTGTAGATTCAAGGCGCGGGTAATGAAGCTGTATTGTTATACCAATTCCAACGATAAATAGTTCAAAGACTATTTGAGTTGTGAAGTGGTAAATTCCAGCCGGCCCCGTTGTTATGGGTGTGACTGAGGTACGAAGGCTTACAGCCATACTTACGGGGATACTACATGAATATAGTACAATGAGTCATAGACGAAATTGGACTATTATGAATGTGTCATCGGAAATATACCGCGAGTTGCCCGCAACGAAGAAGATGCAGTATTTCTGAGTAGCGAAAGATTCTGAAGCTCAAGTGAACGTTTTATTGCAATATGCCTTAAGAAATTGTGCATCTACGGTTATAATTATTCATTAGAATGACCATCACCACTCATTTTGAGCGTTATTCAGGAGCCCCTATTTAGGTGAAAAGTAATGCTTACCAATCCTTCTCCAACCGAACCGCTTGCCCCTTGCCTTTTTCTTTCTTCTCTTTGAGTTTCTTCTCTTCCTGATTTAAGGCATTCAAAATCTGATCAGCCTGCGCCTTACTGAGTTTGCTGGGCATTGGTTGGGGTTTTTGATCTTGCTTTTGTTCGTTCTGCTTTTGCGGATCACCTTGTTCATCCTGATTTTCCGGTTGATTGTCAGGCTTAGGTTCATTCGGTTTCTGTTGGTCTTTGTTTTGCTGATCTTTCTTCTGTTGATCTTTGTTTTGTTGATCTTTGTTCTTTTGATCCTTATTTTGCTGATTCTGTTTTTGCTGCTCTTCTTTCTTTTTCATAGCCATGGCATAAGCCAGGTTGTATCGACTATCTGCAGCGTTCGGATTTTGGCGCAAAGCCTCTTTAAAATATCCAATGGCTTCATCCCATTTTTTTTGCTCCAAATAAGTATTGCCAATATTATGATTACTGGCCGAGCGGAGCTGTTTATTGCTACTTAATTTTTGACTTTCCTGGTATTTTTTAACTGCCGCCTCGTAATTTTTTTGCTGATAGAAGGCATTACCCAAATTATAAATGGCTTCTGTACTTTTCTTCTTCTTCAAGGATTGTTCGTACAAGTCAGCCGCCTCTTTGTACTTACCCTGCCCATACAATTTATTCCCCTTGTATAACTGTGCATCACGCTGCTGCGCAAACAGACTTCCTGAAATCAAACAGCTGAATGCGGCTATCCAAAAGAAACAATATGTTCGAATTCCGTACTTCATTTTTTTTTCTTTATCGAAGCAGTTTTTTTTCCGGTATCATCGGCTCAATCAAAAGTAGCAATAAGGAGAACCCCAGAAAATACTGAAAGTAAGAATCATAATCGGTAAAAATACTGTCCCCAAAATTCTTTTGCTCGGTGCTGCTGATTTGTGTTCCCAATGTATTCGCCACTTGTTCGGCATTCTGCAAGCGTTGATAAATCCCCTGTGCTTTAGAAGCGATATCGCTTAATATTTCCTCGTTGAGTTTGCTGATTACGTCCTTGCCTTCGGCATCCACCTTATTCTGATGGGTTTCTTCATCCCAAATCGGACTGCCTTCCGGCGATCCAATACCTACTGTATTAATCATGATTCCTTCCGAGACTGCTTGTTTAACGGCATCACCGACGCCTTCATCATGGTCTTCTCCATCGCTAATCAATACAATACTTTTATACTTGGTTTCTTTGGCATTAAAACATTGTCTCGACATATCGATCGCCTCTCCCAATACCGTTCCTTGTGTGGGCACCAGATTGGGGTTTGCAGTGGATAGGTTCATTTTAAGGGCCGAAAAATCAACGGTTAATGGAACGGAAACATAAGCCCTACCTGCAAATAATACCAGGCCCACCCGATCGTTCCCTAATTTTTCCAACAAACGGTAAATCAAGAGCCGGGCTTTTTCCAGACGGTTCGGGCTCACATCTTTGGCCAGCATACTCTTACTGACATCCAAAGCAATCATCACATCAATGCCTTTGCGACTGACTTTTTCCGAACGTTTTCCTGCTTGTAAATTGGCTAATCCGACCCCTATTGCAGCCAATGCCATCATCACCAGTGTAAAACGAATCCCTTTTCGCCATAAACTATGTCCGGGCATCAGAGATTCAACACGCTGAATATCACCGAACTTTTTAATTTGTCGTTTACGATATGATAGGTAAATGAGATAGATACCACCCAATACGATGGGCACCAATAATAACCAAAAGAAAGACATGTACTGAAATCGCAGCATGGGCCACAAATTTAATCGCCAACGGCTTTGTTTATTAGGCTTTAGGAAGTTTTAACACCATGCCTTTAAGCGGCGAACAATAATCAGTATATATACTTTTACTATAATGGTATAAATAAAATAGATGATTAATTCCTTGGTTGGGAAGCGCTGTATGTATTTTACGACTTACTTTTGTCTCCAATCTAAAATCCAATAACAATGGCTTATTCTGAAAAAGTGATCGAACACTATAACAATCCCAAAAACGTAGGAACGCTGGATAAAGCAAAAAATACGGTGGGTACGGGTTTGGTAGGTGCTCCTGAATGTGGTGATGTCATGCGTTTACAAATTGAAGTGGATGAAAGCACAGGAATCATCAAAGACGCAAAATTTAAAACTTTCGGATGTGGTTCTGCAATTGCCTCCAGTTCTGTAGCCACCGAGTGGTTAAAGGGTAAAAGCATCGACGAGGCCGTAACGATTGACAATATGGATATCGTGGAAGAATTGAATTTACCGCCCGTTAAAATTCACTGTTCTGTTCTGGCCGAAGATGCCATCAAAGCAGCTATTAACGATTATCGCGTTAAAAATGGTTTGCCGGCACTTGAACTGGAAGAAAAAGTTGTTCATTAATCTGAACACATCAAACTTTAGCTTTTAATCCCTTCGGGGATTTTTTTTTGCCCTGAGGCGTTTCTTGTACTCTTTAAAACAAACAGATTCTCCTGCTCATTTCAACAAGCCTGAATAAAACATTTATTCAAAAACTAAAACGGATTTATACACCAAACTGACGCAAATGATGATCCAGGTGTTTGTACATCAGATTATTCCATTCGCTGCCACTCATTACACCAAAAGAATGTGATTCTTTCCCTTCAAAATGTGACTGACCCAATTGTTGGGTTTGTCGGAGGAAAGCGATGAGTCGGGTTTTCTCAGATTCAAAATTTTTATCTTCCTTCATCACAAATTGCGGAGCCGTGCTGCTGTTGTGTTTGTAAGGCACTTCATTCACAACAGATTTTTTAATAAAGGTCTTCAGTATCCAACGCATGAATGCACCTGGTTTGGGATGTTTGTTTTCGTAAATCATCTCATAGGTCACTGAACAGTGCGCCAACATTTGCGCAACACTCATTTTTCCCCATTGAGCGGGCGTTTGAGGGGTCAATTTTTCGATACGTGAAATGACGGATTCGCTCACCTCGGCCTGAAATATATTGGGTAATGCCATGGTTATGGATGGATTTAATATTGAAAAAATCTTATGCGCCGATCATCAAAGGCATAATCAGCATCAGTAAATCTTCGTGGTCTTTTTTATCAACCGGACGAATGATGCCTGCTCGGGTTGGGGTGCTCAATTCGAATTCAATTTCCTCCCCTTCCAAAACCACGATCAGTTCAATCAGCAATCGGGCATTGAAGGCAATTTTCATGTCCTCGCCGTTATACTGACATTGCATGCGTTCATTTCCTTCAAAAGAAAAATCGACATCTTGCGCATACAAATGCAAACTATTGCCTTGAATGTCCAATACCACCTGATTGGTGAGTTTGTTCGAGAAAACACTCACCCGGCGCAAGGCACTCAAAAACTCGAGTTTGTCGATGGTGAGTTTGTAAGGATTATCAGCAGGGATAACAATTTTATAATCCGGGAATTTTGCATCAATCAGGCGACAGCTCAATTGTAAGTTATCACTATGAACAAACAAGTGGTTTTTATTGTATGCCACCTTGATTTCAGTGGATTGATTCAAGTTGTTTTTCAGCTGATTCAGCGCCTTTTTAGGAACAATAAAAGAATCCGATTTGGGACAGTTCACATCCGATTTAACGCAACGTACTAAACGATGGGCATCCGTAGCAACCATGGTCATATTGTTTTTCCCAAGTTCAAAAAAAACCCCATTCATCGCCGGGCGCATATCATCATGGTTCACCGCTATGATTGCTTTGCCAATTCCATCGCTCAGCTCTTTGGCGGGCATGGAAAATTCGGTTGCATTATCGGCGCTTGGTTCGGTCGGGAAATTATTGGCGCTTTCACCAACGATTTTGTACTTACCCTGCTCGCTGGTAATATCTATACCAAAATCAACGGTGCTGATATCGAAAGTGATAGGCTGTTCCGGTAAATTCTTGAGGTATTCTGTTAAAACTTTGGCCTGTACACATAATTCTCCATGATCGCCGGATTGAACGGGAATGCGCACTTTCATCGTTGTTTCGAGATCCGTGCTAACCACTGTGAGTTGGTTATTATCTATTTGAAACAAAAAAGACTCTAAGATGGGCAGTACATTATTATTGCTGATGATGCCGCCTATACTTTGCAAATTTTTAAGCAGGGTGCCTGAAGAAACGATAAAACGCATGAATTTTTTTTAATTGAGGTGACAAATATAGCGTGTTCTGTGCGAATTTTTTATTCAGCGCCCAAACATAACGCCTCTGTAGCAGATTGCCTGTTTCCAGCTTGATTGTACTTTCGGAAATTCATTACCTTAGCAACTTATGGGATTGTTTGACAAATGGTTTGGCGGGGCCTCCAAAGAAGAAAAAGCGCCCCCTTCCGCTCCGATGATTCGTTTTGGCCGTTATTCGGATAACAATAAATCATTGGCTAAAACCAAAAGATGGTTTGAGGCTGAGGATTTGTTTAAGGCCAAAAAATTTAACGAATCCATCGAGGCTTTTTTCGATTATCTGCGTGATGAGGAAGCGGACAATGTACAGCTTAAAAAAGAAGGTGCTTTTTACAGTTTCGAAATCTATCAGGGTACCAAAATCGTCAAAGGTCTCATCAATGAACAGGAAATTACAGCTTCCGTTTCACTCGCTCGTATGGAAAAGCCCTCCGTTCCGGTGATGCGTCGTTTATTGGAACTGAACTATAGTTTATATTATAGCCGCTATGCCTTGCAGGGCGATAAACTCTGTATGTTGTTTGACACCCCTAAAGACACTGCCAGCCCTAATAAACTGTATTACGGTCTGAAAGAAATTGCCACCAAAGCCGATAAACAGGACGATTTGCTCATAACAGATTTTAATACCCTGCAGGCGGTGGACGACTCCCATGTGACTTTTTTCCCTGAACAGGAAACCGAGATGAAGTACCGTTATTTTCAACATTGGATTCAGTCTACGTTGAAACGGGTGGAAGAACTCAATCAAGATAGTTTCTCCGGCGGAATTGCCTATTTGTTACTGACCTTACTCTACCGCATTGATTACCTGATTACACCGGAGGGTAAATTGCTCAATGAAATTGAACGCATCAATAACTTGTATTGGAGCAATAAAGAAGAAAAAACTTCGGTCGAACGTAATCAGATTCTGAAAGATGCCATTCATAAACTATTGGCCTGGCCCAAAGAGGAAGTGGTCAAATACTTTTATCGTTCCCGGGCGAGTTTTGCCATTACCATGCCCAAACCACATAATGCGATTGCCGATAGTATACACTCTGCCAACGAAAATATGTTTTGGTATCGTGATAATAATTACCCGGATATCGCGATAGCCGTTATGGAATACGGATTGGCCTATGCGCAGTATTCGTATAGTTTACCCAAACCTCTTAACGACTTTTTTGACATGATGATGGAAATCAATAACCCTATCTACTATGCCGATTTAGGGGCTACACACCATTTACTGGAAAACGATCGGCCTTCGGCCGATCGTATCACCCAACGAATCGAAGAAATTATCCGGCCTTTTAGTGATAAATATCCTAAACTACAACTCGACACTTCCAAACTGAACTTCAATTCTGTCCTGGATTTTCTGCTCTCCTTCCTCTCTGAAATCCAAAACCTTAATTTTGATTCACCCCCGCATCAAACGGCATGACACTCAACGAAATCATCGATACATACAAAACCGCAGTGATTCAAATCGCTACGCAACAATCTACCGGAAGCGGCTTTTATTTGCCCCATTACGACCTGATCGTGACTAATCATCATGTTGTTCGAGATAACGCCGAAGTCACCATCAAAGGAAAAAACTTCGAAAAACAATTTAGTCGTGTTCTCTTTACAGATTCCAAATACGATCTGGCTTTTTTAATGCCCCCGCATGGTGTCGCATTTCCCGATATTCAATTGGGCGATTATCATGTGCTCCGCGATGGAGATGAAGTGCTGGCCATGGGCCATCCTTATGGATTAAATTATACTTCTACCCAGGGTGTGATTAGTCGTGTGGACCGTATCCAAAATGGATTAAAATATATTCAAATTGATGCCGCCATCAATCCGGGTAATAGTGGTGGGCCGCTTGTCAACCAGCAAGGAGAAGTCATCGGCGTGAATACTTTCATTATTCGGGGTGGCGACAACCTGGGATTTGCTGTTCCTTCTGAACAACTTAAAACAGCTTTGGATGAATATGTTCCGCTGCGCGGTCAAGCCGTGGTGCGCTGTCACTCCTGTTCTACGCTTGTGAGCGAATCAAATATTGATGGAGAATATTGTCCGAACTGCGGTGCTAAAATTGAATTAATTCCCCAAAAAGAAAAACAAATTGAAGTCAGCGGAATTGCTAAAACCATCGAAGATATTTTACAAAAACTTGGTAAAGATCGCGAACTATCACGTGTCTCAACCAATAACTGGGAAGTGAAAGAAGGTAGTGCCACCATTCGAATCAGTTATAACCCCGATAATTATTTCGTGGTGGGTGACGCCTTTTTGTGTCAACTACCCAAACAAAATATCGGTGCCGTATATGAATACCTTCTGCGCGAAAACAGCCAAATGAAAAGTATGCTCTTCAGTGTCAATCAACAGGATATTGTATTGAGTTCGCTGACTTACGACATGGACATGACCGCCGAAAGCGGCGAAGAAATGTTGAGCGCTCTATTTAAAAAAGCTGATTTTTACGACAATACCCTCATGGAACAATTTGGCTGTACCCCTCGTTTGGAAGAAAATTAAGCGTGGGTATTTCGATACAAATTTCTGCCGAGCACCTTATACCGATTGTGAGAATTGGTCTATTTACCAATTTGAATTACTTCGTATTCACTATTTCTTCAAGTTTTATCGGATTTTGTCGTGTATCCCATACAGATAAAATATAAATCATATCTGGCTTGATTCTGTAAACAATATAATAATCCCTTACGATTCTCAATTTTGTATCCTTTCTGTTGGTCGGCTTTCCTACTTCAGGATTTATTTTAAGTGAATGAATGGCTGCTTTGATTAAAAAAAATAATTTCTTACTATATAAGTTTGATTTGTTACGTTGGTTCCAATACGTGAATATATTGTTTCTCTCTTGGGAAGCCTCTTTTGACCACACTACTTTTCTAACCATTTTTCCGCCTCTTGATCTGCTTCTTCTTCCGTTAAAAAATTGCCCTTTTCTATTTCCTCTTCACGAGAATTCAACAAATTCATTTGCGAATCTGTAAATACATAACGCTCATTGCCAGTAGGTGAAACCTGTAATAAGCGATAAATTTCATCCAAAATTATATCGTCTTCAAATGTTTCTAAACGATCTAACACTTGTTGTTTCAACGCTTGATTAGACATCGTCTTTGTTTCTAACGAAATTAGATTCTTTTTATGTTGTTTCCAAATTTTTCCAAACGCATAGGTGAGATATCATATGCTTTGAACTTTAAATCAGGCCTGCTGGTTATCTTGGAAGTAGTTAATATCCATCCGTGTTGAAGTGAATTATGTTCATATAGATGCACGGGAATTATTCAATATCTCCTGGATATGCTTGCTTTTTATTCCCAGTTTTTCACTTCTTACGTTGTTCATGCAATTCTTTAGGCTTTTTCCTGAGAATCTAAAATTTCAGTTACAGCATGGTCCACGTTCACATACGAATTAGTTTTGAACGATTTCTCATGAAAAGGGTTCTCACTGGTATCTTAAACTTCTGCGTCATCGCCCAAAGGCTATCGCTTTAATCCTTCATTGTATTTGGCGCATCTTTGAGATTTACAGATCAAATGACTTGTTTTCCACTTGTCATTGCTATATGACATTGGTCCAATTCATTTCCACCAACACCATATACATCCACTATCTTTGTTCAAAATTTAAAAGATGTTCTTTGTATTTCTTGGGCTGGTGTTAATCATCGTTGCTCCGCGTTTGATAACTAAAATTCCCCGTGTCGAAAATATGGGGCGTCTCATTGGCGGCATTCGTGCCCTGGGATTTATAGTCATTCTCATTGGTTTACTCAGTTCCTGTGTCAAACAAATTGATGCCGGTTATATTGGCGTGCAATCACTGTTTGGTAGAATTCAAAAACGGGTCCTTCACAGCGGATTAAATGTTGTGAACCCTTTTGTGCAAATTCGACATCTCGATACCCGTACCCAAAACTATACCATGAGCGGTGTTCATGATGAAGGTGATAAAGGCGGTGACGACGCTATTCGTGTTCTTACCCGTGATGGCCTGGAAGTCACCATCGACTTGTCCGTACTTTATCGCTTAAATCCCGAAAAAGGCCCGGACCTGATTCGAAATATTGGTATTGATTATAAGGATAAAATTATTCGCCCGGTTTCACGTACAAAAATTCGCGACAATGCCGTTTACTATGATGCTGTTGAATTATACTCCACCAAAAGGGATGAATTCCAACAAAAGATTTTTCAAAGCATCGAAAAAGAATTTCAATTGCGCGGATTGATTCTTGAAAATTTATTGGTTCGAAATATCACGCTTCCTCAAACAGTTAAATTGACCATTGAAAGTAAAATCAATGCTGAACAAGAAGCGCAGAAAATGCAATTTGTTTTACAGAAAGAAAAACAGGAGGCCGAACGTAAAAGAGTGGAAGCTCAAGGTATTGCCGATTATCAACGTATCATCGGTGAAGGCCTGAGTGATAAACAATTGAAGTACGAACAAATTAAAGCCTACCGCGAATTAGCTGCTTCTGAAAATAGTAAGATCATCGTCATGCCCCAAAGTGGTAATATTATTCTGGACGGACGACAATAATTCAAAACGCAAGGTTAGAATTTAATAATCGATGACCTGTTCTTCCACGGTTTCCGGTAAGGTTCTAAAATCGTATTCCTGATTTCGAAGTTGTGGCTCATACCCGGCCTGACGGATGGCTTCCTGAATGGTTTTAAATGTAAATCGATGAGGAGCACCGGCAGCACTGACTACATTTTCTTCCAACATAATACTGCCAAAATCATTGGCTCCTGCATACAAACATACCTGGGCAATTTCCTTTCCAACAGTAAGCCAGGATGCCTGAATATTTTTGATATTGGGTAGCATGATTCTGCTCATCGCAATCATGCGGATATACTCTTCTCCCAATATATTATTTTTTGTACCCCGAATGCGACGCAATAATGTTCCGGTATCCTGAAAAGTCCATGGGATGAATGCCAGAAAACCTTTGGCCGTAGCTGGTTTTTCGCTTTGTACCTGACGAATATCCACCAAATGCTGAAAACGTTCTTCCAATGTTTCTACATGTCCAAACATCATCGTGGCTGAAGTCGTGATATTTAATCGATGTGCTTCACGCATCACATCTAACCATTCCTTCGCCCCGCATTTGCCTTTTGATATCAATCGCCTGACCCGATCATTGAGGATCTCTGCACCTGCCCCGGGTAAACTATCCAAACCGGCTTCCTTTAAAGCTTTAAGCACTTCATGATGGGTGCTTTTTTCAAGCTTGGTAATATGAGCAACCTCGGGTGGTCCCAAGGCATGTAAACGAATATCCGGATACAAGGCCTTTAACTCGCTAAAAAGATTCACATAAAATGATAATCCCAATTCAGGATGATGGCCGCCTTGCAACAATAACTGATCGCCACCCCAGCGAATGGTTTCTTCAATTTTAATTTTATAAGTGGGAATATCCGTTATATAAGCTTCCTCATGACCGGGGATACGATAGAAATTGCAGAACTTACAATTCGCCAAACATACATTGGTGGTATTGACATTCCGATCGATTTGCCAGGTGACCCGATTCCCCGGAACTTGCTTCATACGCAAGCTGTGGGCCACATGCATGAGTTCTGAGAGTGGTGCGTGTTGAAAAAGAAAGAGCCCTTCTTCCACACTTAAAAATTCAAGCCTCAAAGCCTTTTGATAGAGTTCCTGCAAATTCATGGGCCAAAGTTAATATGCAATGCGCAGTGATGATGTCAGTATGCGCTATTTTATCGCTGCAATCACTTCATCACTCATCGGATCGGTACCGGGCGCAAATACGGCAACCAATTTCCCGTTTTCATCAATCAGGTATTTTTGAAAATTCCATTTGACCGAATTGTCGCTGAATTGATTGTATTTCTTTTGTGTCAGCCAAACATACAATGGATGCATATTTTTTCCCTTCACGTCAATCTTAGCTGCCATCGGAAAGGTGACTCCATAGTTTTTCTGACAAAATGTTTTAATTTCGGCATTGGAACCCGGCTCCTGAAACATAAAGTTGTTGGATGGTAATCCAATGATGACCAATTGATTCTTGTACTGATTGTATAATTTCTGAAGTGATTCATATTGTCGGGTATAACCACACTTAGATGCCGTATTAACGATTAGAATTTTTTTGCCCTTGTACTTCGATAAATCTATAGTACCGCCTTCCAAAGATTCTATCTTAAAATCATAAATGGATTTAGTTTGAGCATCGAGCGCTTTAGGCGCGAAAAGAAATGAAAACATGAGCAGTGCAAGTATTTTTTTCATGATTTAAAATTAAAAAACAAATGTACCCTATTTGATCATCCCATTTCATAGACTTCCTACATACCGAATAGGGGGGACGGAAACATCCTCAAGCGGATTCAATTATTGGCCCATAAAGGCATATTGAATCAGATTGGCTCCCATGCGCAAAGCCATCTGTCGTTTTTCTTCCGGATCCTTATGCACCTCAGGATCTTCCCAGCCATCATTTAAATCGGTTTCTACGCTGTAAAAACAAACCACACGACCCTGATAAATTAAAGCATATCCCTTGGGCGCTTTTTTATCATGTTCATGCACTTTGGGTAAGCCATTGGCAAAATCAAATTTCTGGTGATATAGCGGGTGTGAAAAAGGCAGTTCCACAAAGTCTAATTCCGGAAATACTTTTTTCATCGCCGGTCTGACATAAGGATCCATCCCATAGTTATCATCAATATGTAAAAATCCACCCCCAATTAAATAGGTTCTCAAATTTTGGGCCTCTACATCCGTAAAAGTGATACGACCATGACCAGTCGCAAATAAAATGGGATAATTCAATATTTCCCGACTACCTGCTTCAATCTGTGCTTCCTGCAAATCAAATTGTGTACCTAACTGCGCATTTGCAAAACGAGCCAAATTTTTTAATGCAGTAGGGTTGGCATACCAATCACCTCCTCCTCCATAAACCAATAATCCTAATTTTAATTTCTGGGCCTGGCAATGCGTTGTGCTCATCCATAATCCGACGAAAAACAACAGGCTCATTCGGGTGATCATCATCTTTAATACATCGTACGTTTAGTGTTCAAGATTACATCTTGATAGTCAAAATTAATCTTAATCTTCTGATAAATTTTTGTTTCATTTATAAGGCCTGCATCTGCAAAGCGGTATGATACTGTGCCAAACTGAATAAACCTGCCGTTTCTGTTCTTAAACGTTGCTGCCCCAGGGTAATACTCTGAAATCCCGCATTTTCGCAAGCCGACACTTCAGCTTCTGTAAAATCGCCTTCCGGTCCTATACAAACCATGAGCTCTTTATTCGCTTGTACCAGTTGTGAAAGCTGCTTTTTGCTTCCCATATCCATACAATGTGCCAGGGTTTTAATCGGAATCGGCCAACGAATAACTGATTCCAAACTTTGAGGTTCATACATTTCAGGTAAAAAATAGCGTCGGCTTTGTAACATGGCTGATATCAGGATTTTCCGAAAACGATCTGCTTTGAAATGCATTCTTTCGCTGCGTTCGGTAATCAAGGGAACGATAGCTTTGACGCCTATTTCACAAGCCTTCTCTATCAACCATTCCATTCGGGCAGGGTTCTTGGTAAATGCAATAGCCAAAATAAATCCTTCTGTATTGTGTTCGAATTGTAAAGTATCCTTGATTTGATATTCCACATTTCGTTTGCCCACTGTGGTCAGCTGAATATGATACTGTATGCCTTTCCCATTGCATAAAAAACATTCCTCCCCCGATTTCATTCTTAAAACATTCAACATATGGTGCTTGTTGGTATCGGATAATTCCGGAATATCACCCTGGTCAAACGCCTCGTAAAAGGAAGGAATATCGTGCATGGCTCAAAGATAATTCGGGCCTCTTGTTTTCTGCCCATTCTCTCGATATGGGTTGGAAAAATATTTCACAGGGCTTGAGCTTGGCATCACCGCCAATGCCTTAATTTTGCGGCCATGCGAAATCAAAAAGCGATTATTCTGTTGGTGTTCTTTATGTTGTTGGGTATCGGTTTTTTAGCCTATTATTATTACGAATACAAACAACATCCACGACGTTTACCAACTTACGGGAATCCGGGGCATCATGTTTTACCCTTTGCTTTCACCAATCAGGATGGAAAAATAATTACAGAAAAAGATGTTGCGGGGAAAATTTATGTGGTCGAATATTTTTTCTCAACCTGTGAAGGCATCTGCCCGAAAATGAATGAAAACATGACCAAAGTGTATCAAACTTTTCGTGGTCAGGCCGATTTCGCTATTTTATCACATACCGTAGATCCGGAAACAGATACCGTAGAGCAACTCAAAAGCTATTCACAACGTTTTGAAGCAGATGCTGCACAATGGCTTTTTTTAACCGGCGACAAACGCGCGCTCTATGATATGGCCATCCATAGTTATTTGGTAACTGCTGTTGAAGACACGACACAAAAAGATATCCTCCCCGATTTTATTCATTCAGAAAAATTTGTATTGGTGGATAAAGAAAAACATATTCGCGGAACCTATGATGGAACCAATTTGAAAGAAGTTGATAAACTCATTGAGGATATCAAGGAATTAAAAAAGGAATACGAATAGCTGATCGTTCTTACGAAATTCAAATATTTTTCGAGATTCCTTTACCCTATCTTTGACCATTCTATTAAAAACAAAAAATCAATTGATATGTCATTTACATTACCCGCACTGCCTTACGCGCATGAAGCTTTAGAGCCCCATTTTGATACCCAAACCATGCAGATTCATCATGGCAAACACCATCAGGCTTATATTGATAACCTCAATAAAGCCCTGGATGGTAGTGAACATGCCGGTAAAAGTTTGGAAGAACTTATGGGTATGATTTCTAAATTAAGTCCTGCGGTTCGCAATAATGGCGGTGGTCATTATAATCACAGCCTCTTTTGGCAAATCTTAGCCCCCAATGCCGGTGGACAACCCACTGGAGCTTTAGCAGAAGCGATTCAAAGTCAATTGGGTGGCTTTGATCAATTTAAAACAGATTTTAATCAAGCCGGTATGACTCGCTTTGGCTCCGGATGGGCCTGGCTTTGTGTGAAAGCAGACAAAACCTTGTGCGTTTGTTCAACCCCCAATCAGGATAATCCATTGATGGATATTGCCGATTGCCCGGGTACACCTATTTTGGGTGCAGACGTTTGGGAACATGCTTACTATCTGCATTACCAAAATCGTCGTGCCGATTATCTCAATGCTTTTTGGAGTGTTGTGAATTGGGAAGAAGTTGGTCGTCGTTATGATGCGGCTATGGCTTCATAATTTAAATAATCTTTAAAGACAAACGGCTGTGTTGAAATGATTCACACAGCCGTTTTTTTGTGTTCAAGTTTTGATGAGGAACGAAGCAATACGGATGAAACATTTATACCGATTATAAATATTCTATAGTCCAATTTTCACGTTGCTCAATTGTACTATGAATATTTTATATCGGCATTACCATTGTAAATTTATAAAATAACCTTTGGACTATTTTATAAATACAATTGGTATTATTGTTTAGAAAAAGTAATGTTCTGTCTGATACCCTTCTGTTCTAGTTCAGCATAATAAATTCCCACAGGCCATTCATTTATTTGTAATTGCCTGCGCCCTTTCATTTTGGACGCACGATACAAGAGCCTCCCATCACTGCTCATTATCCGTAATGAATATACTTCCTGAACGGATGCTTCCTGGGGTTCGATCGTTAAAATGTCCTGTGTCGGATTCGGGTAAATGCTAAATCGCTGATTGTTTAGTGGGGATGTCGGTTCGGTAATTTCCAATGGTGTGTTCGTGAAACTAATGATAAATTGAAAGGTGTTGGCCGTGTCGCATCGAAAGGTATTCAGCTGATTATTCGGTAGGCCACCATTAAATCCTGTAAAGTATAAAACAGAGTCTTTTATAAAATTATCCCATACCTCGTCATTTCCCGTACCGTTTATTGTATACTTGGCTTTGAGGGTACAAGTTGAATCTATCACCACAATCAAGGTATTTGCAGCATAACTTGAATTACTATCTGCATCGCCCCATCCCGGTCCCAAGGGATAACTGCTTCCTATTATATAGATTCCTGCCCAAAGTCGGCCTTTATAAATTTTAGCTCCCGCATACCAAGCAGTCCCATCACAATTATGGTATTTAGTAGCGGCTCCGTACATCTGAGCACCCTTTACATTGCCCAATGTGTCCAGACAAATAAAACCCATATTCTGAGATTTAGGTGTGGCCTGCCCGTATGAATCGGTTGTACTATAAGTAAAATCTCCCCCACCGGCCTGACTGTTTCCTAAAAGGTAAATAAGCTGACGAGCAGTATCTACCTGAATATCCTCAAGTAAATCATTCTGCGTTCCTCCATAACGATGTTTCCATATCACATTTCCCGCTGTATCTAAATAACACACAAAATGATCTACTCCGCCCCGAGCCTCCGCCGGAAGAAAGTCAGCGTTCATACTTTCGCTCGCTGAACACAACACCAAACGATCCCGATTTACACTTCGTATGATGGTCGTGAAGTCAACTTCGTCTCCAGGTATCACTTTGCACCATAGTAGATTTAAGCCTGTATCCAATTTGGCATACCACAAATCAGTATTTCCTAGGCTATATTGTACATGCGTAAAATCAAGGGTATTGTCTTCGGTATATCCGGCCATATAAATTGAACCATCTGCTCCAAGACACGATGAACTTAAATGTCCTGAAAAGCCTCCAAACACATTCCCCTTTAAAATATTGCCATTGGTATCTACCAACATGACCCACATATCCGAAAAAGCAAAGGGGCGTCCATACCACACATCACCATCCTTGCTATAGGTAAGGCCCACTAATAAAATATTGCCATTGGGCATTTCATGTAAATAGTACAAATTATCCTCATTACTTCCACCATATTGTTTTGTCCAAATAGTATCAAAATCATCGTTCAAACGAACAAAGCCATTGGCATCGGCAGAAGTGGCACTATTAAATGTCTGAACGAAACCATACACACTACCATTACTATGTTGCATTGCCCGGTAAATATGCCCCAATCGAATATTGGATGCATTGCGTGGCCAACATTTTTTATAATTAATGTGCAAGCTGTGTTCCAAATCAGGTTGAGCCAACCCAAACAATGAACAAAAAGTAAAAAGAAAGGGGAGTAAAAGTGTTTTCATAAATAATCCTTCTATAAAATTAAATACTTTGTGAGGTATTTTCCAAATTATTCTCTTAAAAACTAGAACGTATGAAGTACTGTGCTGTGTTGAAATGATTCACACAGCCGTTTTTTTGTGTTCAAGTTTTGGTGAGGAACGAAGCAATACAGATGAAACATTTATACCGATTCAACGTAGAGACCCGACTCAAGAAAACACCATCTAACTTTAGTCATTAGTAAAAGGTAATATCCTAGTAGGGCCATTTTCGGCCTTTGCTCTTGAGGCGTTAAGAAAAATTTGAAATCGGGCGTAGCCTGCTTCCGGCTGTTCGAAGCCGAAGCCAAAGCGTAGGCAAGTTTCGGAAGTAGGCCGCTCGATGAGAATTTTTTAGACGAAAGAGCAACAGCCTTGAATTTTTGGCTCCACCTTTTGTTTCAAGACAAAAGG
>JBMOFV010000013.1:0-62937 GCA_049318705.1 Chitinophagaceae bacterium | reverse complement strand
GAGTAAGAGTAGCAGAATGAGTGTTTTACTCATTCTCATTCTCCTACTCCTCCTCATTCTGTCTCGGTGGAACTTAGTGATACTATATCGAACTCGGAAACTTAAATTATAATCTACGAACCTTTCAGATTACTCAGGTTGGTAATCATTTTATAAAGCATTCGAGAAAGTTCATCTGCTAGTGATAAGTTATCTAAATAGCTTGCTTCATCTAAGTCTTTACATTGATGCATAATATCCAAAATTGCTACACATTCAAACACGGACCCGCGAGAAGTTGTAAAATAATTTTTTCGATCTGCCTTGCTTGATTTTGCACAACCTTCAGCGATGTTTAATACAATGCTATATGAGGCCCGCGCTAATTGATCGTTGACATATTTCTCCAGTTTTAGTTTTCCCAAAATCAATTTGCAGTTCAAATGAAAAAGAACAGCCTTTTTATATACTTCTAAACTTTGAAATTCAAACATGACAATATTTTTCTAGTAGGAGTATGAGTAAGAGTAGCAGAATGAGTGTTTTACTCATTCTCATTCTCCTACTCCTCCTCGCTCTGATTTGTGGAGCCGGCGGGAATCGAACCCGCGTCCAAACACATTCTGCAAACGCTTTCTACATGCTTATTTTCTGATTGTTTGTCGGGGAGGAGCCGGACAGAAACATACCTACCCCTCTCTTAGCTGTATAAATCTTTTGTCTGCTTCACAGCCTGTTCAGACAGCAGTTTGTATTCTCGGGTGAAGGCGGGGCAACGTGGGTTACAAACCTACCCGAAATGCCCGGCCATTATGGATACCTAATCTAATTAGGCAGCCATAGCGAATGAAGTTTCGCCATTTATGGTTTGAATCTTCAGATTAACGTGCTAATGATACAACGCACGACATGCTTACACGCTCAAAGATCTATGCTGTCAAAACCGGGCGGCCCCGAATTGAATCAATGGGTCATAGTATTTAATAACCCGGGCGGTAAATGTAAAACTTTTGGTTCAATGACTTCCAATTTTTCATGCCAGAAGTAATATGTATTGAAATTGCCCGCTATGCAATAAAACCAAATGTTGCAATTGACAGTATTAAGAATGCAAAAACGACTCAGAAAATCAAATACTTGGGCGAATCCTAAATCGTCTTGTTAAGAAATAACGAGACAACTAACACCTTAGAATTTCGTTCCTCAAATCCTCTTGCATAAATTGGGTGAATCGACCTCAGTATAATTCTCTAACCCGGGCTTGCTGAACAAAGCCTTACAGCATTTGTTTACACCAGTTTCGTGACTTGATACTGCAAACGTTCGGATAAACCCACAAAGTTCGGCTTTGCCAGACAGCACCTGGCTGATTCCTGAGTATATTTGTCGTATGGATTTTCGAATAGCACCACTTTTGATGGCTGTATTATGCATGGGTTATTTATTGTATATTCATCCTTCTATCCACCCTTCATTTCCTTTAAAACAGGCGGCTAAAGTTGTACAGATGTCGATTCCTGTTATCCTCCTATTGATACTTTCCACCTCTGTTTTCCTCAGGCATTCTTTTTACTCCAAAAAGTTTAAATGGACTTTTTATGTACTTCAGACTGCAAATATTGTTTTGTATATCTGGTACCTCCTTGAAATTCAACAACAACATTTAGGATAAAAAAAATCCCCCGAAAAACGGAGGACTTTTAAAATTGTTATGAGAATTACTGAGCATCTACCTTGAGGGAATCTTTACCACCTTCTGCTGGTTCAGCAATTGCTTCTTCAGCCGGAGGAGTTGATCCTTCTTCAGAAGCTGGTTCTGAAGCGCCACCGCCCATATCATCTTTAGTCATGTTCACCAACCATTTGCCATCTTTCTTTACAAGATCTAATGTTTCTTCTGCATCTGGTTTGTCGCTAGAGATGAATTTAACAGTGCACTTGTCACCCTCTTCTTTGGCTTCTTTGATTTCGATTTTTACATTTTTTGCCTGGTCTTTGATAGAGTCTGGAACCATGCTTGAAAAACTGGAAATCATATCCAACATTTTTCCTGTTTCAGGCGTGCCGAATTTTTTTGCAGTTTCATAATCCATTTTTTTCAGGGCATTCAGGTAATTTAAGGCTACTCCTTTAGGGTCGCTTTTGCTACCGCAACTGATCATGCTTACAATGACGAGTGCAACCGCCATCAGAGATAATAAAGTCTTTTTCATGTTTTGTTGTTTTATTTACGATATCCGGATTTCCGGTTAAGTCGGCAAAAGTAGCCTTAATAGTTGATTCGGCAAAGCATTTTAGACGCTTTGTTTGTGAATAGATTGTCAGTAGAAACATATCGAAATCCCTGATGAAGGGTTGTTTCAAAACAATCATCCCGATTCGTAACCTGATTAAAAGCCTTGTACAGCATCTCAGCGCAATAAAGCCGATCGTTGGTGCTTAAATCAAATTTCATATCGAAAGGAATGCCCAATCCATGCCATTTCTTCATGAGCTGATGTAAACTTTCAACTTCCGTCTCTTTTAACGGATAGGCGCAAATGCCAAATCCAAAATTATGGTCTTGTCCCACAAAGCTTTCAAATGGTTCCCGACGTAATTTTTCATCCGGATTGTCTTCTCCTCCAATGGAGTGGTACACCATCCATTGATTTTGCTCCCGGAAAGCAATCCCGCAATGCGAAAAGGAAGCATCGCTTTTATTCAACTGCGCAAACATCGAACTAATCACATCATTGCCCCGGCGTAAAACGATACAACCCGGATAAAGGAAAGATTTAGCACTATCCAGCACTAGGTTCGGATTCGATTTTTGAATGATCTTTTCCTTCGGGGTAATCCCTGAGTTCAATGCTTTTTGATCATTCTTTACTTCACACGCACTTAGGAACAGATTAAGGAGCAGAATGACCGTTATTTTTCTCATCCCCGGATTTTTGATGACTGCGCTCATAAGCTTTAATGATTTCTTTCACCAACCGATGCCGAACTACATCCTCTCCATCCAATTCGATATGGACAATACCGTTGATATTTTTTAAAATTTGTATCGCTTTTCCGAGTCCGCTGGTTTGATTTTTTGGCAAATCCACTTGCGACATATCACCGGTTATAATGGCTTTAGCAGAAGGTCCAATCCTGGTCAGGAACATTTTTATCTGTAATTCAGTCGTATTTTGTGCTTCATCCAGAATGATATAGGCATTGTCTAAAGTTCGTCCACGCATATAAGCCAGGGGTGCTACTTCAATCACCCGATTCGTCATATAATAATTTAGTTTATCCGGTGGAAGCATATCATCCAGGGCATCATACAGAGGCCTTAAGTAGGGGTCGATTTTTTCCTTCAGATCTCCGGGCAAAAAACCCAAACTTTCGCCGGCTTCTACTGCAGGGCGAGTCAGGATGATTTTTTTAACGGATTTATTCTTCAATGCCCGAACGGCTAAAGCGACTGCAGTATAGGTTTTCCCGGTTCCCGCAGGTCCCACCGCAAAAATGATATCGTTCTTGTCGGATGCACTCACCAAAAGTTTTTGATTACGTGTTTTGGCTTTAATGATTTTCCCATTCTGCCCAAATACCAGGATATCATTGTTTGGTTCTTCCACTACTTTTTCGTCAATCACACCGTCGTCATCCCCTAATATTCTGGAGAAGTAATTTTCGGAAAGATGTCCATTTCGTTCGAGGTATTGAACAATGAGGTTGATTTTTTCCTTGGCAATATCAACTTCTTCGGGTTTTCCGGATAATTTGATGAGTGATCCCCTGGAAAGAATTTTTAGAAGGGGGAATTTTTTTTTGAGGATATCAAATTTTGTATTGTTGACCCCGAAAAATTCAATAGGATTGATTGTTTCAAGGTTGATGAGTTGTTCAGTCAATGTTTACAATGTTTATGTGATACAATAGTAAGGGTTTATTTCTGATAACGTAAATGAACATATTATTAGTGTGAATATTTTGGGGAATATGTTGCCGGCGCTTACTTTTGACCTAAATAAGAATACAATGAGTTTACAAATTGGTATGGCTGCACCTGATTTTTCGCTTTATAATACCGAAAAAAATAAGGTTTCATTATCCGACTTCAGAGGCAAGGCCGTTTTAGTGTTGTTTTTTCCCCTGGCTTTTACAGGAGTATGCACCAATGAAATGTGCAGCATGCGCGATCAGCTAGCAGCATACAATAGTATGAATGCCGAAGTGTTAGGTATTTCTGTCGATTCATTATTTACCTTGGGTGAATTTAAAAAAGCCAATAACCTGAACTTTACCCTGTTGTCGGATTTTAATAAAACCACTGCAAAGGCTTACGGTAGCTTGTTTGATACTTTTGTTTTTGATATGGAAGGAGTTGCCCGCCGATCTGCTTTTGTTATTGATGCTGAGGGTAATATTCAATATGCTGAGGTATTAGAAAGCGCGGGGGATTTGCCCAACTTTGAAGCCATTCAGGAATGCCTGAAATCTTTACAAGCATAGAGTCAGATTTTTATTTTTTGCTTTAGTCGATTCCGTTTTCGGATGGGACTCCTTATGCCTACTAAGAGTACAGTAACAAACGTGCAAAAGCGGGCCATGTTTAACAACCCAAGGTGGTAGCAAAATGGCTATGTGTCTTTGAGCAGTTTTGCAAGGGTTTCCTCCTGCTTAATGCATTAAGAAAATAGCGATACTAAGATGCTGCCACCATGTACATACTTTCCCGAAGTTCATGAACTTTTGGATTTTCAAGATATTCTTCGTAGGTAGAAATACGATCGATAATTCCTTTCGGTGTCAGTTCAATCACACGATTACACACCGAATTGGCAAAGGCTAAATCATGCGTCGCCATTAATACAACGCCCGGGAAATCTATTACCCCGTTGTTGAATGCGGTGATACTTTCCAAGTCCAAGTGATTGGTAGGCTCATCGAGGATAATTGCATTTGGATTTTGTAACATCATGCGGCTCAACATACAACGAACCTTTTCACCTCCGCTCAATACATTGGTTTTTTTGTTCAATTCATCCCCGGCAAATAACATCTTTCCAAAAAAGCCTCTCAGGAAATCTTCATCTGCATCCACTACATTCGGTGGAACAAATTGTCGCAGCCAATCCATCAGGTTCAGGCTGTTTTCAAAATAATATTGATTGTTATTGGGCAAGTATGCTTTTGTGATGGTAGTACCCCAAATGAAAGATCCCTGTGTAGGTTTGGCTTCGTCGTTAATAATATTGAAGAAAGTGGTAATGGCCAGTTGATTTCGACTGGTGATCAAAACTTTATCCGTACGACCAATATCGAAAGAAACATCTTCGAACAAGGTATTGCCCTCATGATAGGCACTGAGTTTTTCAACTTTTAAAATATCATTCCCTACCTGACGTTCTGGTTTGAAAATGATACCCGGGTAACGACGGTTACTAGGTTTGATATCTTCAATAACCAATTTTTCCAATGCTTTTTTACGGGAAGTGGCTTGTTTACTTTTACTCGCATTGGCACTGAAGCGCGCAATAAAATCAAGGAGATCCTTACGTTTCTCTTCCATCTTTTTGTTTTTGTCGCTTTGTTGTCGGGCTGCCAATTGACTACTTTCGTACCAGAAGGTATAGTTTCCGGTATATATAGAAATCTTGCTTCGGTCTACATCCGCCACATGGGTACATACCGTATCTAAAAAGTGACGATCATGGCTCACCACAATAGCAGTATGCTCATAGTCGGCCAAAAAGTTTTCAAGCCATCGGATGGTTTCCACATCCAAATCATTCGTCGGTTCATCCAATAACAAAATATCCGGATTGCCAAATAAAGCCTGTGCTAACAATACCCGAACCTTTTGTGTTCCGGTCAAATCTTTCATGTAGTATTGATGATACTCTTCCTTCACGCCCAGATTATTGAGCATCTGTGCCGCATCACTTTCACTGGTATATCCACCCATCTCTCCATATTCTGCTTCCAGCTCACCGGCACGAATACCATCTGCTTCCGTAAAATCTTCTTTCAGGTATAATGCATCCTTTTCCTGCTGAATATCCCACATTTTTTTGTTGCCCATCAGCACGGTATTCAACACCGTATAATCGTTGAATTCGAAGTGGTTTTGTTTTAAAATACTAAGGCGTTCGCCGGGTGTGATACTTACCGTTCCTTTATTGGGATCAATTTCACCGCTCAATATTTTGAGAAATGTACTTTTACCGGCACCATTGGCGCCAATAATCCCATAACAGTTTCCTTTGACAAAGTTGATACTGACTTCGTCAAAAAGTACACGCTTACCATAAGCCAGTGAAACATTGTTGGTAGATAACATAGCCTTACGAATTTATTTTGGAGGCGCAAAGGTAAGGGAAATCAGCTGATTAATAAGGATTGTAACCTTCTTAATCCGTCCACCCAGCCGATCATATCCTATAGATGACAGGCAAAGGTGACTTATAAATTGGAGTATGTTGAAGGGATATTTAAAAAATGGTCGGCTAATTCCTGAGGAATCCGACTCGGTCGGCCACTTACAGCATCTACGGCGTACCAAACAATCAGGGCGGTAGCCATTAACTGCTGGTCCGATTTGCGGTAGATATTTACCCTGCGCCAGCATTTCGCTTTCTCTATTTTTTCAATCCAGGTTTCCAATCGCACTTCATCGCCATGAAAAAGGGGTTTGAGATATTCGATTTCATTTTTAACCACCACCCATTTTAACTTTTCCCGATAAATTGTTTCAGCTTCTGCTTCCCAGTGTTTGCCGGAAATCCAGTGAGCCCATTTGATATATTCCAGATTGTTGACATGGTCGTTATGATCTAAATGTTCCTGATCAACAATTAATGACAATTCAAATTTTTTCGCTTGCACAAAATTTTGCGCAATTGGTACAGACACCGAAAAGAGTTGACGAATAATTTCAAGGCTCATTTTTTCAATGGCTTCATGCGAATAACCTGCAATATGAGGAGTCAGCACCACCGGATAAGTCATGAGTTTTTCCAACACACTTTCGGCACTGTTTAAGTGGTGGATAATATTTTTTTCTTCTTCTAAAACATCTAAACAGGCGCCTAGAATTTTACCACTTTTTAAACCGGCTAAAATGGCCTGTGTATCTGCAACGGCTCCCCTGGATGTATTGATAAGAATATGTTTCTTTTTCATCCCGTCTCGGAAGGAAGCATTATAATAATGCCGGGTTTCTTCGATAAGTGGCACATGAAATGAAACAATGTCGGCTTCTTTTTGCAGGGTGCTTAAATCACATACCTGATAATGTGAACTCGGCGGAATCTGAAAGTATTTGTCATACACCAGAATGTCCACATCAAAGCCTTGTAATTTTTGTACCAGAGCCTGACCTGTGTGCCCAAAACCAATGATTCCAATTTTTTTTCCTTGCAATTCTTGTCCACGATTACTTTCTCGCATCCACAAACCATCCTGGATTTCGGCAAAGGAATCCGGAATACGATGTAATAATCCCAATAGCATTCCCATGGCATGTTCGGCCACCGCATTGGCAATACCTCCGGGTGAATTGTAATAACGAATACCATGGGCATCACAATATTTGGTATCAATGATTTCCATTCCGGAACCAATCCGCGCAACCCATTCCAGTTGTGGAAATGTCGATAAGGCCGTTTGATCCAGAACTAGTTTGTTGGAAGTGATGATTCCTTTTACAAACTCTTTAAGTTCTGCTTGTTCTTGTAATTTTTCGGTATCAATAAATTGAAAGGATTCCGACAATAATTTTTCTTTTAAAGTCTGGGAAATGGGTGCGGCAATCAGGACGAGGTTCACTTTGCAAAGTAACGATATTCGGATGAATGTCACTCAGCGCTATACGCATTGTTTTCGGGTCATCTTATAAAGTTCAATAAATTCCTGAACACTCAGTTGTTCCGCTCTTTTATTAAAAATTTCTTCCTTGAGTATTTCAGGACTCAGTATTGATTTAAAGCCATTACGCAGGGTTTTGCGTCTTTGATTAAAAGCCGCTTTGACAAATTTTTTAAAGCCCAAATAATCTTCAATCTGGTCGGGTTCATTTTTTCGTTTCATTTTTATCACACCCGATACAACTTTTGGCGGCGGGGTGAAGGAGTTGGCATCTACATCAAACAAATATTCCACCTCGTAGTAACATTGAGTAAGCACACTTAAAATGCCATAGTTTTTATTGCCGTGGGCTGATGCAATCCGCTGGGCTACTTCTTTTTGAAACATACCCGTGAGTTCCGTCACCTGGTTTCGCCAATCCAATACTTTAAATACAATTTGTGTAGAAATATTATACGGGAAATTACCAGCTATTTTAAAAGAGGATTCAAAAGGAGGTAGGGCATGTAAAAAATCACCCTGAATAATTTTATCCGCCAAATCGGGATAGGTCGTTTTTAAATAAGCAACTTTTTCAAAGTCCAATTCGATACAGCGATATTGTTCGAATGGCAAATCTTTGAGGTATTTCGTGATCGCTCCACCTCCGGGTCCTATTTCCAGCAAGAGTCCTTCGGGTTCGCCTATGGCATCCACAATTTTCAGGCATACATTTTCATCATGTAGAAAATGTTGTCCCATCGATTTCTTAAGGGTGTATTGCATGATGCTTGTTGTTATTCATCAAACAAGGCGCCCTGCACCGGCAAATCTTCTTCGCCGGATTCCGGATTGATGAGGGTGATTTCCAATAAGTCCTTTTCGCAAAGTTTGGTTCCAACTGCTTTCCATCCCATCACATCTACCCACTCTTCCAAATGGATGATTTGTTCAGAAGGCAGATATTTTTTCTTACCTGTTTTGAGTTTAATGACAGGTGCACTTTGAGCAGTCACCCATTCCAGATAGTTGCCTTCACCTTCCTTGATAAACTTAAAGGGTGTTCCAATGGTTTGGGTTTCGATTTTAAACCGTTTAACGCTAAATTGTTTTTTATCCGCATCATAATAAACGGCACTCAGAATCGCATCCGGTCGGAATTTGGCAATGGACACTACCTTATCGGCATCAAATCGATTGCTGAGTTCAGTATGTTGAATCACGTAGGTGCCATCCTGGTAAATGGTCAGGATGCGATCTTCTTCGGCAAAACTACCTAAGAACATCCCTTTTTCCTCGGCATTCAATCGGCCAACCACATCGTCATACCAAAGTTTTCGCCCACCCAAACTGGAAGTTCCTTTTTGTTTGAGTTTGATACTTTTAATGGGGTACTTGGTTACCTGATTACCCATGCTGCTGCGGCCTTTGATGCTCAATTCTTCAAAGTCGTATTCGAAGTTTTTAATCTTTGCTTTGCAACCCGGATTCAGACTGATACTTACTTTTTCGCTTTCTCCATTCGGATTGGAAGTAAAATACCAGACTTTTGATTTAGGGGTTCCCTTTGTGAGGTCATATTCTTTATCTCGTGTAATTCCGGTTACATTAAAACGTTTGGCATAGGAAACGCCCGTTTTCCCATCGGTGTAAATCAGATTGTAGGTGGTGCGTTCATCGGCCTTGCGGAAAATTTCAGCATGGATGATGTCTTTCCCGACAAAAACCTTATCGGCCACTTTAATCACTTTCATTTTTCCTTCACGGGTGAATGCAATGATGAGGTCAACATCTGCACATTCAAACATAAAGTCATCTTTCTTTAACCCTGTTCCGATAAAACCTTCTGACCAGTTGGCATACAACTTCGTATTGGCAATGGCTATTTCAGCCACCTGAATATTGTCGAAAATGCGCAATTCTGTTTTTCGTTCCCGGCCTTTCCCATACTTTTTCAATAAATCTTCGAAATATCCAATGGCGAATTCAACCAGATGGGCCAAATGATGTTTCGTTTCTTCAATATTTTTTTCAACAGAGCGAATATGTTCATCCGCTTTAAAAGCGTCAAATTTGGAAATCCGTTTAATCTTAATCTCTGTGAGTCGAACGATGTCCTCTTCGGTTATTTCACGACGAAATAATTTTTTGTAAGGCTTTAATCCTTTATCGATTGCTGCGATAACCCCTTCCCAGGTTTCTTCTTCTTCAATGTCCCGGTAAATTCTTTTTTCGATAAATATTTTTTCGAGGGAAGAATAATGCCAGTTGTCTTCCAGCTCCCGTAATTTGAGTTCCAGTTCCAAACGCAATAATTCCTTGGTTTGATCCGTGGATATTTTAAGAAGTTCTGAAGCAGAAATGAAGCGGGGCTTATCGTCTATAATGACGCAAATATTGGGGGAGATACTGGTTTCGCAGTTTGTAAAGGCATATAAAGCATCAATGGTTTGATCGGGTGTGACGCCGGCGGCCAGTTGAATTTCAATTTCTACATTGGCGGCCGTATTATCGGTTACCTTTTTAATTTTTATTTTACCACTATCATTGGCCTTTACAATACTTTCTATCAAAGAGGGCACGGTAACACCGTATGGAACATCCTTAATCAGAATGGTTTTGTTTTCTACTTTTTCAATGTGTACACGAACCCGAACTTTACCGCCTCTTTTGCCATCGTTATAAGCACTCACATCAGCCATTCCTTCGGTTTGAAAATCGGGAAAGAGTTCAAATTTTTTGCCTTTTAGATATTTGATGGAGGCTTCGATGAGTTCACAAAAGTTATGAGGGAGTATTTTAGTGGATAAACCTACGGCGATACCTTCTGTTCCCTGAGCCAGCAGCAAAGGGAATTTCATGGGTAAATGGATCGGTTCATTTTTTCGCCCGTCATAACTGAGTTGCCACTCGGTAATTTTTGGACTGAATGCAACCTCTTGGGCGAATTTTGAGAGTCTTGTTTCGATGTAACGGGGGGCAGCAGCGCTATCACCCGTCCGAAAGTCGCCCCAATTTCCCTGGGTATCGAGTAAAATATCTTTCTGACCGATATTAATAATGGCATCGGCAATACTGGCATCGCCGTGTGGGTGATATTGCATGGTTTGACCAATCACGTTGGCGACCTTGTTGAAACGGCCATCATCCATTTCTTTGAGGGCGTGTAATATGCGTCGCTGCACGGGTTTTAGTCCATCTAATCCGGCAGGTACAGCCCGCTCCAAAATCACATAACTGGCATAGTCTAGAAACCAATTTTGATACATATCACTCACATGTCCACGGTGGGAGGATGCCTGCTCAGCGGAAAATTCTTCTGTCATATTCTTTATTGAAGCCTTGCAAATGTAATTTTCTTGATTCAATCCGAGCTTTCGGAGTTAATAACATTGATGTTGAATAGTTTACCAGCCGTATACATTTGTGACCCGTATTTTTGGATGCCGAAATGCCGTTCAGATTTTTTTCCATCTTATTTTTTCTTTTTAGCACGCAGTTAAATGCGCAGGAAGTTGTTTTGTGGCCACTGAGCAGCAGCCAAATTCATCAATATTCTGATGAGGCCACCCTTTTTGAAGCAGCCATTCAACAACATCCCTGGATGCATGCTACCGTGAAAAAGGAGGAACAGCCTGAAAAATTAAGAAATGCCGAAAATCCGACGGCCCGATTCATGCTTGGTATGTTTTGTTTATTTGTGTTTGCCGGTATTCGAAATTACTTTTCCCGATATTTCCACAATCTGTTTCAGGTTTTTACGTCACTTACCATTACCAAGCGACAAGTCAGGGAGCAATTAGAAAACGATGTGATTGCTTCGGCCTGGTTTTATTTGTTATTTTTCTTAGGCGCAGGCATGTTATTGTATTTCAGCTTATTACATTTTAATTTATTTCCTCATGGAAAAAATCCATGGTGGGTTTATTGGATGGGGGTATTGGCCTTGTTTGTGTATTATTTATTTAAACGCTATTTATTGCAGTTGGTTTCCTGGTCGTTTCAGAAAAAAGACGTGGCGGGTCAGTTTAATTTTAACTCAGCCATTGTGAACGAATTTTTGGGCGTCATTTTATTTCCGGTTGGTTTGTTGCTTTTATTCGTTCATGGAATTTTGTTTCAGGTAATTTTCTGGTTAGCCTTAATCATGTTCAGTATTTTGGTCGTTTACAGATATTTCAGGGTATTTAAGCATATTAAAAATATATTACGCATCGATTTATTTCATTTTTTAATTTACCTTTGCGCCTTTGAAATCATGCCGGTATTGATTTTAATCAAATTATCGGCTTAGCATAATAGGGTTTGGTGAAGAAAACTGAAAATGCAATAAATGGCAAAAACGCTTAAAAAAAAGGACCCGACAGTTACCCCAAAAGCGGAAGCTAAAAAGTCGATACAGACCGTTTTGATCACCCAGCCCAGACCAGAGTCTGAAAAATCGCCCTATTTTGAGCTAGAACGGAAATACCAGGTGAAATTGGACTTTTGCCCGTTTATCATCGTAGAAGGAGTGCCTGGCAAAGATTTTCGTAAACAGAAAGTTGAAATCACAGATCATACTGCGGTGATTTTTAATAGTCGCAATGCCATTGATCATTTTTTCAGAATAGTTGATGAGTTAAAGATCAAAATTTCCCCTGAAATGAAATACTTCTGTATTACTGAGGCGATTGCCTTGTATTTGCAGAAGTTTATCGTTTACCGGAAGAGGAAAATCTTTTATGGTGAAGATGGCACCGTTACCAGTATGTTGGAAGTGATTGCCAAGCACAAGTCCAAGGAAAAATATATTGTTCCGGTCAATGATATCTGCCGGAACGAAATTCTGGAATGTTTAAATAAAAATCATCTGTTTTATACCGAAGCCGTATTGTACAAAACCGTTTGCGCCGATGTGAAGGATCTGTTGGCCAAAAACCACGATATGATTGTATTTTTTACACCTGGTGGCGTTAAATCATTATTTGAAAATCAACCGGGTTTTAAACAAAATGGTACAATCATTGGCGCTTTTGGGCCAATTACCACTAAAGCCGTCGAAGATGCCGGGCTCGATCTGCAAATTAAAGCGCCTATGCCGAATGCACCTTCTATGGTTGCAGCTATTGATTTGTTTCTTAATCAGTTGACGCGTTCTTAGTTTTTAGCTGTTCTTTTTCCAGCTTTTTCTTCTGCCATCTTTCCCGCTGTATATCATCATACATCAAAAATTGGCGTTTCGTCAGAACTTGGCGAAATGAGGAATCCCGGCTCCGGAAAATCGGAATCATTGATTTTTTTCGTATTTCGTCCTCCATGTTTAGCCCATACAAGCTATCGAGTTGCTGTGAGACGCGTAAATTAATGTCATAAGCCAGCTGATATTGCAGCGAGTCCAAACCCACATCCTGCTGAAGTTGTTTTGTGTAATAAGTGGCTTTTTGTTCCGGGCTTCTTTTCTGCCAGGCATAGACTTTGGCGTTTAATGTACAAAGAAGTAACAGGCCACTAAGGCGAGCAAATGTTTTCATATCCAATTGTTTTAGTTCAAAATTCAAAACCTGCAGACTAAATGGATCTTTTAGTCTGCAGGTGAGTGATGTTAGCGCATGAAGCCTTTCAGGATATCCATGATACCCCCTTCATTGCCTTGTTGATTTTGTTGTTGAGCACCTCCGGCGGCACGACCAACCATCGATGCGATATCATCCAGTCCAATACTGCCATCACGGTCGGCATCCAAACCACCACTGGTAATATTTTTTAGAATATTTCCGAAATCAATTCCACCGGATTGGTTTTCCTGCAAGCCCGGGAGATTTACGCCACCACCTTGTTGTGGGCTGTTTCCGGTGAGCGAGCCAATGATGCCATTGATATCAAAACCATTGTCTGAAGGATCGTTGGTTTTAGAGATGAGTTTATTCAGCACATTGGGGATAAGAGATGAAGCAATGCTCACTGCCATTGTGTTATCAATACCAAATTTAGTCATCAGATTTTTGACCAGATTATTGACCATACCGCCTACCAGCGGGTTGCTGCTATCGGGCGAAGATTTACCACCGAACATACCAAGTACATCCTTTAATCCACCAGATGAAAGGGCATTTTGAAACCCACTGAAAATAGAATCTGTAGCCAAACCAACGGCATGACTGTTGTGTTCATTGGGGATGGCAGGGTTTTGAATGATTTCTTGCTCAGACTCATTCTGAATGAGGTTAAAAAGTTGCTCTAACATGTTTTGTGTTTTAAGGGCGTAAATGTATCCATTTTTAATAAAATGACTTGATTAATTTAGCCAGATCGCCATTTTCTGATTCTACGTTAAGAACGGGCCTTTTTCACAATTCGTTATCATTGAAAGACTTACTTTTACCCCTTTAAAGCCAGCTATGAATATACCTTTTTTCGGAAAAAAAAATGCAGACAACAGTCAACCTAAAAAGAAGAAAAGCCAGATGAGAGAATGGCTGGATGCTGCTGTTTTTGCCATCGTGGCCGCAACCATCATTCGCACTTTCTTTATCGAAGCATATACGATTCCAACGCCTTCGATGGAAAAATCACTCCTGGTCAATGATTATCTTTTTGTGAGTAAAATGCATTATGGAGCTCGTTTACCGATGACTCCTTTGTCATTTCCCTTTGTGCATAACACCATGCCTCTGGTAGGCGGTAAATCTTACTCCGAAGCGGTGAAATGGCCCTACAGACGTACCTGGGGTTTTGGTCAGGTAGAACGATTTGATGATGTTGTATTTAATTTCCCCAATGGAGATACCGTGTTTTTACCTCAACCCGATCAGGATTTTTATACCATTGCACGTTTTAATGGTCGCGAAAATATCTCTGCCGATCAGATTATCACACGCCCTTTAGACAAAAAAGAGAATTATATCAAAAGATGCGTGGCAATACCGGGAGATTCCCTCGAACTCCGACAAGGGTCGCTGATCATTAATGGTCAAGCAATTCCGGATTTTAAATATCAGTTACACCCTTACATCGTAGTGACCAATAATATCCCTTTTAATAGCGAGCTTCTGGATGAAATGGACATTGATGATCAAAAAGATGTTCAACTCACCAATCAACCGAATACTTATATTTTTAATATCACGTCTGAGCAATCTACGAAACTTAAATCGCAATTCACCAATATTGTTTCCGTCCAAAAATATGCCGCATTGCCAGGGGTCGTTCGGGGAATGGAAGAAATGACTTACCCCTATGATACAGCCAACTTCAAATGGAATGTCGATAATTACGGTCCTATTTTAATGCCCAGCAAAGGGTTGACTGTACCCATCAATTCATCCAATATTGCCTTATATCGAAGGATCATTAAAAACTATGAAGGCCATGATTTAAAGGAACAAAGCGGTCAGATATTTATTGATGGCAAATTGGCTACTCAATACACTTTTGGGCAAGGCTACTATTGGCTGATGGGTGATAATCGTCATAATTCAGCTGATTCAAGGTTTTGGGGTTTTGTACCCGAAGATCATATTGTTGGAAAGGCCTGGTTTATCTGGATGAGCTATGGAAAACATGGCATTCGCTGGAAACGACTCTTCCGCAGTGTGAAGGCTTTAGAAAAGTAAAATTTCGTCCTACCTATTTACAGATTGGTCGGTAAGAGCCGGCAATTATCATTTTACCCGATTATCTTAGGTAAGCTCCTTAACATGAATTGGCACAGTAATTGATTTTGTTATCAGGTTAGGTGGCCAAGTGGTCTGTCTGCCTTTAAACGGATAAAATGAAAAAACTACTCTTTCTATTGACATTTTGCACATTGCAAAGTGTTTATGCGCAAAAAAAACCAGCTCCGGTATTGACTCCAGAAGAATATTATACCAGCGCCATGACTTACAAAGACAAGGATAATTATACTGAAGCCTGGCGCTTGCTCTCAAAGGCATTGGCCCAGGAACCGGATAATTGGACCTATAAAAAGGCCATGGCCGAAATTCAATATGTACGTAAGGCCTTTTTTGAAGCAATCCCGCTCTATGAAGAAATGGTTGAAAAGGAAGGGGGAGAATTGATTTATCTGGCCCGTTTAGCGGAAATGTATAGCATGAGTCCTAAAAAAATGAAAGGGGTGGAGTATGCCGATAAAGTGGTAAAAATGAAACCTGAAAATGGGGATATTTTAAAAATGATTGGCCGAACATATTATGAAGTTCATCATTTTCCAAAAGCAGTCAAACAATATCAGGAGGCTGAAAAATTCTTGCCTGATGACAAGGACATTCCGTTTAAAATTGCTTATTGTTATCAGCAGATGAATAATTATAAGGACGCCATGATTTTTTACGAAAAGGCATTGGCACTGGATCCCGATAATCCTGCAAAAATGTTTGAAACAGCCAATAGTTGCTATGATGCCAATAATTATACCCGTGCGGTTGAATTGTATCAATTGGCAGAAACCAAGGGATATTTTAAATCCAAAATGTTTTACGACAATTGGGCATTGACCTATTTTGAAATGAAGGATTATGATAATGCGATTGCATATTATATGAAAGCCAAAGAGTACGCACCTTACGATAAAGATATCAACCTCTCTATCGCTGAAACCTATATTAAGAAAGGAGATTTTGGAAAGAGTCGTGAAATCTTAGATGAATTATTAGAGACAAATCCGGATGATGCCGAAGTGATTTATACCAAGGGGATGACCTATTACAAAGCCGGAAATACTTCCAAAGCAGAGCAATTTTTTAACCGTGCTTTTGAATTGGATCCTTCTTTGAAAAGTCTGCGATATACCAAAGTGAGTTTTTAAGGCCGGTCTAATGTAAAGCCAAAGCTAGATCCGACATCTACCGTGCTGCGGCAGGTGACTGAATGGCCGTGCGCTTCAACAATATGTTTTACGATGGCCAGCCCGAGTCCGGTTCCGCCCTGACTCCTTGACCTGGCGCTATCTGTGCGGAAAAACCGCTCAAATACTCTCGAAACCTGATCCTCGGCAATGCCAATTCCATTATCGGTTATTTCCACCAAAACAGTTCGCCTATCAACGATATAGATACCGGCATTGGTTTCACCGGAGAGTTTGCCGTACTTAATCGAATTTTCCACCAAATTCACCAAAACCTGTTTGATTTTCATCCGGTCGGCCGAAACTTCCACGGCCGATTCACAACCTTTCTTGATCAGTAAATGAATGCCTTTATTTTCAGCCTGTTGTTGAAGTTCTGCAAACGTTTCACGAATTAAATCCTGGATCACAAAATTTTCTGGATCGATAGGGATGCGATTGGATTCTAATTTTGAAATCACATCTAAATCATCCACCAAGGCTGCCAGGCGATCAATACTTCTAGAACTGTTTTCCAAAAACACCATGCGTTGTTTTTCATCATTGATGGCTCCATCTAAAAGTGTTTCAATGTAACCCTGTGCGGAGAATATGGGTGTCTTTAATTCATGAGCCAGATTCATTAAAAATTCTTTCCGGAAGGTTTCATTGCTTTGTAAACGTTCCAATTCACCCCTGCGATCGTGTGCCCATTGTTCAACATCCTGCTGAACCTGTCCGATGGTTTTTTGAGGAAGAATTTCACTCGCATAAAACTCCTCACGTTGAGTGGCTTTAGTTTGCGAGATGAATTTATAGATGAGTTTAATTTTTCGATATAGGAATCGATCCAATACCTGAAAAATGATATAAGATGATAGGATGCTGCCAACCAGAAATACAATGCCGGCTGTCTTCCAGGAAGTGCTGAGTAAAAAAACAGTAAGTCCCATCAAGCCGGAAATGATTAATCCGGTGTAGACAGATAACTCGGTGGTTGAAATATTCTTTTTCTGAAACAAGGAATAAAGATAAGTCGAAATGACTATGGTTCAAATTTATAACCTACTCCCTTCACGGTATGGATATAATCAGCATTGAGTTTTTGTCGGATTTTTCGAACATGCACATCAATAGTGCGATCGCCTACAATGACATCATTCCCCCAAACTTTCTCCAGAATTTCATTGCGAAGAAATACTCTTCCTGGTTTGGAGGCGAGCAAGGCAAATAATTCAAATTCTTTACGGGGCAATGCCACTTCCTGTCCCTGATGACGTACCATAAATTTCTCCCGATTAATTTCCAGATTGGGAAAAATCATGACAAGGTTATCCTCCCGGTTGATTCGGCGGAATGCCGAATGTACTCGTGATACTAATAATTTAGGCTTAATGGGTTTGGCGATATAATCGTCGGCGCCAATTTCAAGTCCGCGGATCTCTGATTTCTCATCCGAGAGCGCTGTTAAAAAGATGATGAGGGTGTCATCATATAAAGGATTCGCTCTGATTTCGATGCAGGTTTGAATGCCGTCCTTATGCGGCATCATGATATCGAGTAAAATTAATTCGGGTTTAAATGACTTATTTTTTTCGATAGCATCCACACCATTCTCTGCTGTTTCAACTTCATAACCGTGAAGTTCTAAATTGTATTTCACAATTTGCAGAATATCTTTTTCATCATCAACAACCAATACTCTGCCTAACTTCTTTTCCATTTGGAAATTTTTACAAAGGTAGTCAGGGCATTAGCGCATACAACCAATCAGGGATTATGAAATTGTTAAGTGACTCTAGGGTTTATGGCTTGTTCTGCATCGTATCATGCAAGGTTTTCTTGAGGTTGTCTGAAGCTTCCTGCATCTTTTTTCTGGCTTCTTCTTTGGTTTTTGCCAACTCTGCTTCCTTTTCACGTATCTCTGCTAAAGACTCCTCTTCTGTTTTTTTAAGTGCCTGAGTTGCTTCCTGAATTTCTACTTGTTCCGACTGCATATCGACGTTTTCGGCATTATTTGGTTTTCCATTCATGTGAATGATTTCGTCATTCTCTTTCGACCATGATTCATCATCCCAATTCCATTCATACGCATTATCGCCAAAATGAAAATCGTGTTTTAAGGCTTCTTTTAATCGACCACTCACAATCATGGTTTTTCCTTTAGGAACAAACACGGTCACCGTGACAAATTGTAATTGATAAGCTTCTTTTGCCGATACCAGCATATAAGGGGGCATCATTAGTTTATTTTCGGAAAAGGAGGTGGAAAAAATCGGACGTGCAATTTGTCGGGCTGCATCTTTTTGTCCGGCACCAAAACCTCCACGCTCAATCAATACATGAAATTGCTGATCAGGGCTTTCTTCGTGCAACAAACGTACAGACTGAACCTGAACTCCCTGATTGGTGTGTTTGACCAAACGGTTCAGATTATTGAGTTCGAAAAAGGTATGGTGATTGAAGGAATCTTTGAGTAAATCGGTATCAACGATCAAGGTATCTGAAACGACAGGCAGGGTCATCCTTTCACTGGATTTTGAAAACGTATGCATCCGCTTAATGAGATTTGCACTTACAAATGCAATGCATAAAAATCCCAGCATCCATAAACCGACAAAAGTGATACGGATTGATTTGCCACTGTAACCATAACCCGATATACGACGGTATAACCAAATGATGGAAGCAATAATGGGTAACCCAATTACCAAGATCAAACCAATGAGTGACATGGTTTTATTGGTTGCACTGAATAATATCATCTCAGCAATATCAGAAGCGAAGAATGCCGACAAACCAATGCCTGCTAAACTTATCACCACAGAAAAGATGATGATGACGAGGAAGAAATAGGCAATCATTTTGAGAAATTTATTAATTCCCAGGCCGGATTGTTTCATGACATTTTGTTTAGAAGTACTGTTTTGAAGGGTGTTTAAATTAATGGGTTCCCCTTTAAGCAGCATATAGTCTGTTGAGGATTTGGCAATCGGGGTGATGAACCAAAGCAATACGTAAATGATAAATACCAATGATGCCAGTGAGTCGCCAATGATATGAAAAGGCATATGGTAACGATTGCTGCTGACCATACTCAGAATCAGCGGAGCAACCATGATTAATCGAACAATCCAGGTTTCGGTATTAAAAAACTGGGCCAATCCACTACAAACTCCACCCAGCACTTTATCGTTCGGATTTCTGAATAACCTACTGGTTAATCCGGGTTCCAGTTGTTTGGGAGTAAGGATGGCCCATAAAACAATATAGCCAACTACACTTAAATTAAGCGCAAAAAAAGTAGCCAGATTAAACAAAGCGAAAATCACAAAGGCCAATCGAACCGCGATGGGGTCTATGTTAAAGTAATGTGCAATGCCTGAGCAAACCCCGGCAATCATTCGGTTCTTTTTATCACGAAACAATTTACGTGCTTCTTTGGAAGCAGGTTCTTTTTCCGATCTCGGTCCTTCTGTGCTGTTTTCAGAAGCATCATCAAAATCCTTCGGCTGTCCGATAATGGAAATGATATATTGAACTTCTTCGGAGGTAATCGCCTGATCTTTATTCTGTTGTTCCAGAATTTCAGCCATTCTGTTTTGCAGGTCTTGAAAAATTTCTTCTCCACCTTCTTCTTTCAGGAAATAGGTGTGCAGGGTTGCTTCATATTCCTGAAACTGAAGATAGGCCGATTCCTCAAAGGAAAGACTGCGACCCTGGTAACTGATTTGAAGTATTTTATCCATGATGATGATGATTAATGGTTTATGCTTGTGGTTGTTGAGTGATTTTGTTGACTGCTGCCGAAATTTCGACCCAGGTTTGCTGAAGGGATAGATAGAAGGCCTGACCGCTTTCGCTCATGGTGAAATATTTTCTGGGTGGTCCGGATTGACTTTCTACCCACCGGTATTCCAGATAACCTGCGTTTTTGAGTCTGGTCAGTAACGGATAAAGGGTGCCTTCCAGAACCGGCATGCCTGACTCACGCAATTCACCGGAAATATCGCTGGGATAAGCTTCTCCCCGTGAAATGATGCTGAGGATACAAAACTCCAGCAGGCCTTTTTTCATTTGACTTTGTATGTTATCGGTATTCATGAGGGCCATTTTTGATGTCGAGTGCAAAGCAAGTACAAAACATAGTATTATGTAATGCATAGTACTAGATTTAACAAAATATTAAGCTATGCGTAGCTGCTGCTAATGACAATGGTTCTTTAACCTAAATATTGTCTCGTCCAAAAAGACGTGATAAAATATGAATTTGAGATCTAAAATATTTGATTCGTGATAGTCAGTTGACGCTCATGTTGAATTTTATAAATGGGATAATAGCCATGAGCGTCCGAATTCTTTCTGGCATAAAAAAGGGCTACCAATAGGCAGCCCGGGCAAACTAAATCAACTAAACAACTTATTTTAAATCGACACTTCAATATTTTTATTGCTTCGATGTGAAATACTCCAGCAAAAATTGATGCACATCAAAAATCATATTCTATCGGGCCATTATTTCTGAACCTTCAATACATTTCTTTTCTGGTCCGCATCGGTAAGTATCAGAAAGTAAACCCCGGCAGATAAATGGGATAAACCCTGAAATCCAAATTGATTATCTCCTTCCATAGCAGGGACTTGCTGCTGTTGAAGAACTTTACCATACAAATCGCAGAGTTGTATATGCACTTCAGAAGGTGTTTCACAAAAGAACCTTACTTTTAAATGATCCTGGAAAGGGGATGGAAAAGCAATCCAATCTGAAACAATTGGTTTGTGCTCTAAACGTACCACAGGGGATATTTTTTCTTGACCATCTTTATCAACAGCCACTACCCGATAATAACTGATTGTTTCAGCTTCTTTATCCACGAATTGGTAAGTTTCTATTTGTTCCAGATTTTTAGCTTCAAGATTGGCAATCGCTTCAAATACTTGTTGGTCAATACTTCTTTCCAAACGATAAGCCAAAACAGCCTGTTCGTTTTCTGTTTCCCAAACAAGGGTATTACTTCCATCCTGATTGGCCACACCTTCAAAACTCAATAAATTGACCGGTAAAGCAGTATTGAACCACTCATTGCTCATGGCACCCCGACTAAGGTTAAAGAATGTACCCGTATTGGTTTGTTCCAATTTCACGGCCCGCACCATGTTAACATGATTAGGATCAAAGGCAGATTCATCAATGAAATTGCCCGAGGTAATTAAATTGGTATTCAAGGCTACAAAAGCTGAATTTTCAGAAGCCGCCTTGTAAATGTAGTAACCAATCACATTCGGATCCGGTGATGGACTCCAATACATTTGGGTGCGTGTGTCCATATCAATGCCCAAAGCAACCAGATTGGAAGGTGCATCGTACACATACATTTTTAAAGATGGATCTCCTTGCAGAGATTGATGAACCTGACCCGAATAAAGTCCTTTTGGATAATAAGTACTGATATTATCCACTGAATTAATATAGCTGTATCCAATAGGCTCTCCCAATGTCATGGTATGGAAAAACCAGTTCGGACGTCCACCCCAACAACTGACTAAGGTAGAAGAAGGACTGGCAATAGGCGCCCTTAAAAAATTATTGGTATTGTCCCAGTCACCGAAATAGCTGCCATATAACATGGTAAATACACTCTCCATTTGATTGGTTTGGAAGGAGGATGTTGTACCAATTCCCTGGGCACCGGTGAACCAACCTCCGCCACAAGCATAACTCCAGATATAGGAATTGCTTTGCGTTTTCGTGAATAAATCCCCTGCTTCAACCTGGCCTTTGCCCAAAATAGAATTGAAATTGCGCCAACCATTTTGAGCGAATGCTTCACCATTAAAGAAACCAAATTCATCATCTACCACGGCATTCATACGAAATTTTTTAAGGCCAGAGCGATAGTCGTGATTTTTATTGAGGTATTGTTTAAACAGATAGGTGTCATCGGCATGAATAGCCGGCATGTTGTAAACATCAATACGACCTACAAAAATTTTAATATTGCTTTGAGCAGATTTAACGCTCAAATCATATTTACCATCGCCAATCACATTATGATTTCGGGGATCAGATGCCGTAACCGCATTGATATTGACGTCATTCCAATTAGATTGTGTGTTATTTACATCTGCATAATAAACATCCGAAGGCCATGCACCAACATGATCTGCATGTGCATCGGGCGCTATCTTTCCACTATAAGGAACGGGAATATGACCCATTAAAATAACTCCTTTAAATTGATTGGGATTGGCAGAATAATAACTTTGAATGATTTGTTTGATATCAGAAACGGCCTGACCGCGTCCTACATATTCCTGTTGTACCATCCAACCTTCTTTAATCAGGTCTTTTCTGAATACGCTCAGTTCCTGTGAGGCGGCATTCATATAGGTACTGTCAATCAGTAATAATATTTCTCCTGCATGATGCACCGGAGCCAATTCAATTCCGGCATATACGTATGATGAAATGTTCATACTGCTGGCGCTTTGTATACAATATTCAAATGCCTGTCCTGGTAAAACGCTTTGATCCAGATAGGTCGTATCATTTAAGGGAATATTGGTAGCCATTACCGTAAAGGTTTTCTGTGAGCGTTCCTTACGCAAGATATGATATGCATTTACACCGGTTTGTTTATTCCATTGTAATTGAATGCCATTGGAAAGTACCTGTGCTTTAACCTGAAAAGTAAGTTCAGCGGCTGTAGTTGCAGATTGTGCCTGAGCCGCACTCATGGTTAGTAAACATGCCAGGGTTTGTAGTAGTCGTTTTTTCATCTTTCCCGATTTTAGTTTGCGAAATGAGGTATGAATAACAGTGTGTTTGCAACTACTATGCCAATTGATATATATAAAAATCAGTAAATCAGATAGTTATATTTGAAAATATAACATATAAGTAAATGATAAATTGTTTAATTATTGAAAATCAATAGAATATGATTTCTTCTTCCACGTACACCTGAACGAACGGTTTCAAGGGTTATTTTAAAATTTTAATTGTAAATTAGTTGATTATACATATTAGATTATTATATTTTTAATAATCTTATTATCTGCATTTTAGCGCTAAATGCTTAGCCAGAGCAGATTTGGTAAATGCCTTCTCGAAATTTTATCTCATCAATAGGCCCTGATGCATAAAATGATTTTCAAAAACATCAAGTCCTCTGTATGCCGGGCAATACTCAATTGGGTTTTTCACCCGATTTCGGATGAACTTGAAGTTGTTTATGCCCCCAACACGTATCAAAAAACAAAGATTCAACAGGGGTCTTCGAATTAATTGATTTGGAAGAAACACATGCTGTATTTTCCTCTGAATGATGTTGCAGGAATCACAAAATCCCATTGGTTTAACAAAAGATTACACGCCTGAATCTTGTATGGCTTTCGGGGTGGACTACATTTGATTTCATTAAACATTCACACAAATATGGAAGCGATTAAATCAAAAATTCTCCTCGTAGAAGATGACACTAACTTCGGTAAAGTTTTAAAGAATTACCTCGAACTCAACGACTATGTGGTCGAACTTGCCCGTGATGGAATTTTAGGACTCGCGGCATTTCGCAGAGAAAAATTTGACCTCTGTATTTTAGATGTGATGATGCCAAATCTGGATGGTTTCTCCTTGGCCGAAGAGATTCGTAACATTGATCCGGATATACCATTATTCTTTTTAACGGCTAAAAACATGAAGGAAGATATCCTGAACGGTTATCGTTTAGGCGCTGATGATTATATCCTGAAGCCTTTTGATAGTGAAATTTTATTGCACAAAATCAAGGCTATCCTGAAACGAAATGTTGAACTGAACGAAAAACAAAATGAAAATTTTGAGTTTCATATTGGTAAATTTCATTTCAATAGCAAATTGCGTGAACTCAATATCAAAGAACAAAAATTCACCCTTTCTCCTAAAGAAAATGATCTGCTGAAAATGCTTTGTGAGTATAAAAATGATTTGCTCCCACGTGAGCAAGCCTTGAAAAAGATTTGGGGTAGTGATACTTATTTTAACGGACGAAGTATGGATGTGTATATCGCCAAATTGCGTAAGTTTTTAAAAGAAGATGAAACCGTGGAAATCGTGAATATTCACGGTAATGGCTTCCGATTAGTTTGCGAAGAGGCCGTAGCTTAAATGCATTTTGTGCGAACAAACGTTTCCTCTGATTCTGTATCAACATTATCTTGCTTACCACAGCGCGGCATGTCGTAAATTGCAGCCCACATGGGTTATGCATCTTTAGAATCTTGTTTAGAAGACCTGGAGAAAGAAGGTCAACTGTTGCGCATCCGCGAAGAGGTGGATCCTCATCTGGAAATGGCAGCTATTCATCTGAAGGTATTCGCCAGTGCCGGTCCGGCTATTTTGTTTGAAAATGTAAAAGGCAGTAAGTTTCGATGTAGTTCAAATATTTTTGGGACACTTTCGAGAAGCAAATTTATTTTTCGCGACGCTCTCCAAACGGTTCAACAGTTAATAGCTTTGCGCCAGGATCCGATGGCGGCCTTGAAATCGCCACTCAAAAATGTCGGCACAGCATGGTCGGCGCTGAAGGCTTTGCCCTTGCGAAACCCCATACAGAAGCCGGTTCTTCATGAGGAAATTCGTATTTCAGCATTGCCTCAAATTCAACATTGGCCAGATGATGGTGGGGCATTTGTTACCCTTCCTCAAGTGTATACCGAAGATCCATCTCAGCCCGGTATCATGAAGGCAAACTTAGGAATGTATCGCATTCAATTGAGTGGAAACGAGTATATTCAGGATCGGGAAATAGGGTTGCATTATCAATTACATCGGGGTATTGGCGTGCATCAAACCAAAGCCAACGCCCTGAATCAAGCACTTAAGGTGAGTTGTTTTGTGGGTGGCCCTCCTGCGCATAGTGTAGCTGCAGTGATGCCATTACCCGAAGGAATCAGCGAAATGACTTTTGCCGGCGTACTCGGTCAGCGTCGCTTTAGATATACTTATCAGGATGGATATGCCTTAAGTACTGATGCAGATTTTGTCATCACCGGTGAGGTTCGACCAGGGGAAGTAAAACCTGAAGGTCCTTTTGGTGACCATCTAGGATATTATTCGCTTAAACATCCTTTCCCACTCATGCGGGTTCACAAAGTGTATGCCCGCAAAAATGCCATCTGGCCTTTTACCGTAGTTGGAAGACCCCCACAAGAGGATACCAGTTTCGGGCAACTCATTCATGAAATGACTGGTCAGGCTATACCCAACGAAATTCCCGGATTGCGGGAGGTACATGCCGTGGATGCAGCGGGCGTACATCCTTTGCTTTTGGCGATTGGCAGTGAACGATATACACCCTATTTAAATTTAGCACAACCGGCCGAAATTCTCACCATTGCCAATCATATTTTGGGGACCGGGCAATTGAGTTTGGCCAAATTCCTATACATCGCTGCAGATCCGAATCATCAACTTCATGTTCATGATATTGCCGCTTATTTGCAGTTTATTTTTGAGCGAATGGATACCCGACGCGATATTCATTTTTATACCAACACAAGTATTGATACCCTCGATTATTCCGGTACATCAATTAATCAGGGAAGTAAAGTTGTATTTGCAGCTTGTGGCGAACCAATACGCCGATTAAAGACGGAATTGCCTTCCGTTTTGAAACAAAGAGGTGCCGTGATGGTCATGCCAGGAGTCTGTGCCCTGCCGATGGCAACCTTTGAAACCTATGCGAAAACTGCTTTGGAAATGGACATGCTGAATCAACAATGTCAGGCAGAACTTGCTTCTCTGGAAGGCATGGTTCAAATTGTTGTTTGTGAAGATGCCGCATTTACAGCCGGCAGCCTGAATAATTATTTATGGGTCACTTATACCCGATGTAATCCATCGCATGATATTTATGGAATCCAATCTTTCATCGATTATAAACATTGGGGTTGTCATGGACCTATGATTTTGGATGCCCGGAAAAAACCCCATCATGCGCCGCCATTAATCATGGATGCTTCGGTCGAAAAGCGGGCTGAGGAAATTTTGCAAAGGGCAGGATACAAATGCTAAGCTTGTAATCCGTCAACATAGGCCTGCATTTCAGCAAAGGCTTGTTTGCAAACCCCATCCAGCGAAATAATTTTTGGCTTAAGTACTGACCAATCTGCTTTAGAGGCTGCAAGTTTTTCAAGTTCATGTACATGCGAAATTTCTTCGGCAACACCCATGTAGTTTAATTGGGTTTTGAGGGAATGGGCAGAAATCTGAACGGTTTCATGTTGCTCATTCGTGGAAGCTTCTTTCATCTGATTGACTAGTTTCGGGGCATTGTCCAAAAACAAGGAGATATACTTTTTTTGTTTGGCCAGATCATTTCCGGCAAAAGATATGAGAAAGCGCGGATTGGTAATTGGATTGGAAAAGTTTTCCGGTATTGATTCTTGTCCGGTAAGTGACTCGTTCCAATCGGACGAAACGACTTGGTCGGATGTTTCTATTTTTCTTTGTAAAATGAGGTCTTTGTTGATGTATTTCAAAAGCTTCTGAAACAACTCCTGCTTTTGAAAAGGTTTAGGAATATGATCGTTCATGCCGGCTTGCAGGTAATTGGCAATATCCTGTTTCATCACATTGGCGGTCATCGCAATGATGCGGGTATTTTTTGCCTTTTCATCCGGCTCTTTACGAATCATACGCGTTGCCTCCACACCACTCATTCCAGGCATTTGAATGTCCATCAAAACAACATCATAATTTTCGTTCCGGACGAATTGTATGGCCTCCAGACCACTGCCTGCTTCCTGAATGTGAATATGCGGTGCAACGCTCTTCATAGTATCCACAGCCAGAAGGGTATTAAATTCGTTATCATCCACCAACAAAACACGTATACGGTTCAGTAACTCAATATCACTGTTCGAGAGTTCAAAAGTTTCCTTGGGTAAAAGCAAATTTTGATCTCCAATTTGAAAAGGAATGGTAAAGCGAAAGGTAGTTCCTTTGCCTAATTCGCTTTCGACATCAATGACACCATCCATCAATTCTACCAGTTGTTTGGAAATGGTCAGGCCCAGTCCGGTTCCTCCATATTTACGGGCCACATCGGTTCCTGCCTGGGTAAAACTTTCAAAAATTTTGGCTACATAATCTTTTGCAATACCAATACCTGTATCGGTTACATCAAAAGCAATTTTTATGAATTTGTTTTGAAGGTGAACAATTTTACAATTGATTTTTACATGGCCTTTATCAGTGAATTTAACGGCGTTGCCTGCGAGATTCATCAATACCTGTGAGAGTCTGGTCGGATCTCCAATCAGTGAGTCGGGTACATCTGATTCAGTATCGAAACGAATCTCTATCCCTTTTTCTTCTGCTTTAAATCGAAGTAAAGTGACCACATTTTTTAGTACCTGTTTGAGCGAGAATTCTATAAACTCAATGGTAATTTTGCCGGCTTCTATTTTGGAAAAATCCAAAATATCATTCACAATGACCAAGAGATTATCCGCGCTTTGTGTAATTGCATTTAAGTATTTCAGTTGATCGGGTCTTGGATTTTTTTCCAACAATAGTTTGGACATACCCACGATGGCATTCATCGGAGTACGAATTTCGTGGCTCATATTGGCAATAAATTCCTGCTTGAGTTTCGCCGATTGTTCGGCCACTTCTTTTTCCTTGACTGCAAATTCTATTTCATGTCGAATCTGCAAATGATGTAACTTGTTGATGGTATTTTGTTGAAATATTTCATCCTTCAGTTTTTCGTATTTTTTAAGATTTTCATAGGCTTCTGTGATGTCGCCCATTTTCTCATAGACCTGAGCATACATTTCGTGGATGCTCATGATATCGTGTTTTCTGGAATGTTCATTGGCCAGATCAAAGGAGGCGTCCAGATGATGGAGTGCGCCGGTATAATCTTTTTCATCAAAACAGATTCTACCTAAATAAAATTCTGAAATGATGATGCCTTCGAAATTCGAAAGTTCTTCGGCTTGCTGTATCACCAAATTCAGGTAACGTTGTGCCTTGTCGAACATTTTCTTTTTATAATACACTTTTCCGATTCCACTCTTCGCCATCATATTTCCTACGGTATTGGGTTCGCTTAATACCAGGCTGCGTTTAAAATTGATGATGGCCAAGTTGTATACTTCTTTTTTCAAGTAGATATTCCCTAATGTATGATATACGGAAATGAGGCGTTTTTTGTCATCATATTTCTTAAAAATTTCCCGACAACGTTTGGCATATTCGAGGGCATTGTCATAATCGAACAAATCGAAATGGAGGTTTGAAATACTAATTAATACGACGGATTGCGCGAGTTCATCGCCCAGCTCTTCATTGATTTCAAGTGCCCATTGGTAATATTTGGAAGCATTTGACAAGTCGCCGAGATCGCGATAAATATTTCCGTAGTTATTGTAAATCCGGGCCTTGAGCGCATCGAATTTATTTTCTTTGGCGATTTTTAGGGCTTCTTTCAAGGTGGCTAGTCCTTTGTCATATTCACCTTTCAGCCAATAACAAGCGCCTTTGTTGTTGAGTCCCCTTCCAATACCCAGATGATATCGAATAGCTTGAGAACGATCAATAATTTCGTTGGAGAGTTGATAAGCCTCATCAATGTCGTAGTGTCTGATTTCTAAAACAATTTCAATCAGGCAATCGATCCGTTCCTTTTCGGTTCCTAATTCATTGTAATATTTTTTCAGCTGTAAATATCGTTCTGTAGACATGGTTTAATGGGGCTTGATCGATAATTGAAAGAGGGTTTCGCTTTTATCCGTTATTCGGAACCGATGATCTGTTTTAAATCCGGGGATCCAAATAATTTTTTGATTCGATTCAACAATCCAGATTTGTTCTTTTTCATGTAAAGGCACTTTTGCATCTATCAGGATGCGGGCAACTTTTTTCTTTTTTTCCATTCCCAATGGATATAAATAATCGCCCTGTTTCCATTTGCGCAGGATAAGTGGGAATTGTAATTTTTGTCGGTCTATACAACAGGTCCAGGGGTTAGAAGGCTTTTCAAATTGTGCTGCAGGTTTCGTTGTCGCGGTTAACTTGCCCAATGGGGTATCTAAAGTTCCAAAATCCGATTCCAATAAAATAATTTCTGATTCGGTGGTTTGGGTTGCGGTTAAAACCAAAAAATCACGATGACGAATGATACGAAATAGGCCTTGTTCGATTGCTGCTCCACTTCTTGCATCCAGCAATTTGATAATTTCTGTAGTTTGATTTGCCGAAAAACCATAGGGGTAAAAAAGTTCAAATACAATGGTCTTTATTGGTCCGGCTTTCAGCAGTTTGCGGATGGGAATGTATAAGTCCTTCCCGCGTTTTTCTACCAATGTTTCCCGGATATGATGAATCGACTGTTGATATATTTCCAGGGTTTCCTTAAACCGCTGAATGTTTTTAAGCATGTTCTCTTCGAAAGAGGGAAAGTGTTCCAGAATGCGAGGTATGATGAGATGTCGGATTTTATTGCGGGTATAATCGGTTTGCAGATTGCTGCCGTCTTCCAGATAGGGGACCTGATATTGTTTGGCATACGCTAAAATATCCGATTTGGAAACTTGCAAAAGCGGGCGGAAGATTGAGCCATTTTTTTCCGGAATCCCGCTTAATCCCTGCAAGCCAGTACCGCGAATCAAGTGAAAGAGCAGGGTTTCAATTTGATCGTTGCGATGGTGTGCAGTTAGGATATGCTTATAACCATGTAGTTTCTGTATTTCAGAAAAATAGGCATATCGTAAATTACGGGCGGCCACCTGAATGGATTCCTGATTTTGTTCGGCAATTTTGGCTGTATCAAATGCGCGTGAATAGAAAGGGATTTGATTTTGTTCGCAATATGCTTTCACCAAAGTCTCTTCCCGGTTGGAGGCTTCGCCCCTTAATTGGTAGTTGCAATGAGCCACTCCAATAGGCCATGAGGCTTCGTGAAATGCATGAAGCATGACCATGGAGTCGATTCCTCCACTCACAGCCAGCAAACAGGTTTTACCGGACTCGGGCCAGACTATTTCCTTCAGCATCATTCGTCGGTAATTTCTTCGAGGGCCATTTGTAATTCATTCCGTGCATGGAGATCTTTCACCGCAAGAGCAATTTCAATCCCTTTCTGATAAACCTGAATCGCTTGATCAAGCAATTGCAAGGTTTCATAGGTTTTGGCAAGATGATAGTAGGTTCCCAGGTAATTCGCATCTGACTCCAAAACCTGCTGGAAAGCCTGCAAAGCAAGTTCGTCCTGGGCCATTTTGCGGTACTCAAGGCCAAGTGCATGTAATAGAAAACAATCATGGGGAGATTGTTTCAACATTTCTTTGATTTTGTCAATCCGTTCGCTCATCCTTTTATGCTATCCTTGCAAACTTAATGATTTGGAGTCGAATCAGGAATGCCGAATTCGTCAGATGGAATGCAGCTAACTTTCCCCTATCGAAAATGCCCATACAATTGCGTTATTTTCTCTGATTTTTTGAAAGCCCTTGTATTATCTTTGCGGCTTCAAATGAAGTCGGACTTCTGTTTTCGACCCCAAAGCCTGCGGATTAAACGTTCAAGCCTCATGCTCCTAAGTTCTAAATACAGTTAACCGATAAACAGATAAAATGACAGGTATGAAAATATTGGTTTGCATTACAAAAGCGCCGGATACGACTACAAAAATTGCGTTTGTCGACAATGATACCCGACTTAACGAAGCCGGTGTGCAATGGATTATTAACCCTTATGAAGAATGGTATGCTTTGGTACGCGCCTTGGAATTAAAAGAGGCCGGTTTGGCAACTGCAGTGCATTTGGTTACCGTTGGTAAAGCGGATACAGAGCCGGTTATTCGTAAGGCTTTGGCTTTAGGTGGAGATGAAGCAATCCGTATAGATGCAGATAGTAATGACAGTTTTTATATCGCTTCACAAATTGCCCATTTTGCCCGTACCGAAAATTATGACCTGATCATGACCGGAAAGGAAAGCATCGACTACAATAATGCCAGCACGGGTGCGATGATTGCGGAATTGTTAGACATGCCCTATATCACCCATGTTTCTAAATTGGAGCTAAGTGGTAATCAGGTTCAAACCAATCGTGAAATTGAAGGTGGAGAAGAAAGTAATTCCTGCCAGGTACCTTTAGTCATTTCTTGTCAAAAAGGAATGGCAGAAGCCCGAATCCCGAATATGCGTGGAATTATGGCGGCACGTACCAAACCCTTGAAAGTGGTTACGCCTGTTGAGGAAAGCGAATTGACTTCAACCATATCTTATGAAATGCTGCCCCAAAAAGCAGGCGTTAAAATGGTTGCACCCGAACAAATGGATGAACTGGTGCGCTTACTACACGAAGAGGCTAAAGTGATTTAATCCAAGACGTTTACATACAATAAAAATTAAAATTTAGAATTATGGTATTGGTTTTTGCCGAACAGAATCAGGGAGTCTTTAAAAAATCTGCATTGGAAGCAGTGAGTTATGCCGCTTCAGTGGCTGCAGCAAGTGGCACTGAGGCCCATGCAATCGTATTGGGAACATGTCAGGATCCGGCGGCATTAGGACAGTACGGCGCCACGAAAGTATATCACCTTAATGATGAGCGTTTAAACCATCTGGAAGCCAAAGCGTATGCCAAAGCGATTGGTCAGTTGGCGACAGAAGCCGGAGCGAAAGTGATTGTTTTCTCTAATAATAATACAGCTAAGGCCGTGGCTCCCAGAGTATCCGCTCGTTTAAAGGCGGGTTTGGTTGCCGGTGCAATTGCCCTGCCTGATATGAACAATGGTTTCGTAGTGAAGAAAGCGGTGTTTTCAGGAAAGGCATTTTCATTTGTAAAAATCAATACAGAAATTAAAGTTATTTCACTGACTCCCAACTCATTTGGTTTAAATAAAGTAGATGGTCAGGCTGAGGTAATTCTTAAAACGGCCAATTTTACCGATTCAGATTTTGCAGTGAAAGTGGAGAGTGTGCAAACTGTGAGCGGAATAGTGCCTTTGGGTGAAGCAGAGTTGGTGGTAAGTGGCGGACGCGGATTAAAAGGTCCTGAAAACTGGGGCATACTCGAAGATTTGGCCTCTGCCGTTGGCGCTACGTTAGCTTGTTCTCGTCCGGTTGCCGATTCACATTGGCGTCCTCACCATGAACATGTTGGTCAAACGGGTGGAACGATCCGACCGAATTTATACATTGCCGTAGGAATTAGCGGAGCCATTCAACATTTGGCAGGAGTCAATAGTTCAAAAACAATCGTGGTGATCAACAAGGATGCTGAGGCTCCATTCTTTAAAGCTGCCGATTATGGCGTTTTAGGAGATGCCTTTGAGGTCGTTCCCCGTTTAACTGAAGCGATTAAAAAATTTAAGGCAGCCCAGCACGCCTGATTCTCGTCCCATAACCCCGCTAAACATGAGCTCCAAAAAACTAGAACTTGAAATTGTCGCATTGTCGCATAGCGTGACCCAATCGCATTCATATGCGGTGGTATTGGGAGAGGTGAATGGGGTGCGCAAACTACCCATTGTTATTGGTGCTTTTGAGGCACAGGCCATCGCCGTCGCCCTCGAAAATATGCAACCTACAAGACCTTTAACCCATGATTTGCTGAAAAATATGATGACGGCTTTTCAGATTCAGTTACTGGAAATTCTGATTCACCGAATTCATGAAGGCATTTTTTATGCAAAACTCATTTGTCAAACGCCTACCGAAACCATTGAAATCGATTCCCGCACTTCCGATGCATTAGCCATTGCGGTTCGTTTCGATGCCCCCATTTTCACTTTTGAATCCATTTTAGATTCAGCAGGTTTACAAATGGATGAAAATGCGCCTAAAATTGCTGAGCCTGAGGCGGATAAGAAAGCCAAGGCAAAAATTTCAGGTAAAGATGATTTGTCTGCCATGAGTATTTCCGAACTGCAACAAATGCTGGAAGAGGTTCTGTACAAAGAAGATTATATCAAGGCTGCACAGATTCGGGATGAAATCAACTCCCGCAAATAAGTTGTTGCGAGAGCCTGCAGATTCTAATCTGCCAATAGAATTTATATTTAATGCGTGACTCCACTTTACCGGGATGAATTTCCGGATTGGGACATGCAATTATCATAGGGAATTTATAAAATTTGCGGGACATTCTTTTTTTCAGGGGATATGCGCTTAAGTTTGTGATGAAAACATTTCATCTCACTAAAATTTAATTGATATATCCATGAAAGTTGCTGTGGTAGGTGCCACCGGGTTAGTTGGTAGCAAAATGCTCGAGGTTCTGGCTGAAAGAAAATTTCCGGTAGAAACATTGATTCCGGTCGCCTCGGAAAAATCAATTGGGAAAATGGTATCGTTTCAGGGTAAAGAATACCCGGTTGTTTCATACCAGGAAGCCATTGCGCAAAAGCCCGATTTGGCGCTCTTTTCCGCAGGTGGGTCTACTTCCCTGGCTTTAGCGCCTCTGTTTGCAGATGCCGGTATTCGTGTTATAGATAACTCTTCAGCCTGGCGGATGGAACCACATATTAAACTGGTTGTACCTGAGGTGAACGGTCATGTACTCACCAAAGATGATTTCATCATTGCCAATCCAAATTGCAGCACAATACAAATGGTGATGGTACTGAAACCCTTACATTTAAAATATCTTATTACCCGGGTGGTGGTATCTACATATCAGTCGGTGAGTGGTACTGGTGTGAAAGCTGTTCAGCAATTACTCGATGAACGTGCCGGTATCAATGGACCGAAAGCATATCCGCATCCAATTGATCTGAATGCTTTGCCGCATATTGATGTGTTTATGGACAATGGTTATACCAAGGAAGAAATGAAAATGATTTGGGAAACCAAAAAAATTATGGAAGATAATACCATTGCTGTAACCGCGACGGCAGTGCGTATACCTGTAATGGGCGGGCATAGTGAAAGTGTAAATATTGAATTTGCCCATGATTTTGACTTGGCGACTGTACGTGGTTTATTGTCGAATTTTCCGGGCTTGACTTTGAAGGATGACCCAGCTCATTTTGAATATCCGATGCCGATTTTTGCGGCGAATCGCGACGATGTGTTTGTTGGCCGCTTACGAAGGGATGAATCCCAGCCAAATACCTTACAATGCTGGATCGTTTCTGATAATTTACGCAAAGGAGCGGCAACCAATGCCGTTCAAATTGCAGAATATTTACTGCAGAAAGCCTGGATCGTTTAAAGAGCTACGAAGAACCATGAATAGACTCATTTTTATATTTGCTTGTTTGGGAATTCATTTAGTGACGCAAGCGCAGACCAAGGGCCGTCCTCAGTTTGTTGAAATCAAAGGCCTGGTGACCCAAACCGCTGACTATTGCGGGGGAGCCAGGCCGAGTGAAGAGATTCTGGAGGAATTATCGAAACCCAAACCCGTGGCGAATCAAATCATTTATGTTAAGTTAGGATGGCTCAATGAAAGTGCTAAACCCGTTTATCGAAAAATTCGATGTGACCAAAATGGACGATTCACGATTAAATTGAGGGTCGGAACGAGCTATAGTTTTCTGGATGAGTGGAAGGGAACTCCTTTTGCAGCTCCGGCGAATAGTGAATTTGTGACCTGGGATATTGCCTGTTTACGTGATCGGTATGCTCGTCCTGATTTTATTTTGAAAGTAAAAAAGAAAAACAATCCGCTCGTATCCATTCAATTGCATAAGCCTTGTTTTTATAAACCCTATTGTGGTCAATATTCAGGCCCATTGCCTCCTTAATGGCCTGTTTTTTGGGGCTTAAAATATGATTTAAATCAAGATTTTTTTGCCGTGCAATGCCCAAATGCATGTATGCTGCGTGTTCATTCAATGGGCTCATTTTGGGATTGTCACGAGATTGTCATATTTCGTTTGTGCAACTTTTAGAGCCTCCATTTGGAGCTACTTTTGTGCCATAAAATAGTAAAAAAAATGAAGAAAATTGTTACCTCTCTGATGATGCTGATGGCCCTTGGGGCAACGGTCAAAGCGCAAGTTCCGGCTTGGATAGAAGACTCTGTTAGTATTGCACCTGCATATGCCAATGATGTTTATTACAGTATGAAAAATGATGAGGTCCGAACAGAAGGCAACAAAAACTGGCATCTGGCTTTTTCGCTGAGTATTGGTGACAGTGCGAGTGTGTGGGCCAATCATAATGGCGGTAATACTTTTGTACGCGTTTTTAATATCCACAAAGATTCATCCCAATGGGCCAGTGTAACATTAGCCGACACAGCAACAGGTGTTCTGGCTTTCAACAATGATCAGGGCTGGTTTCAAGGTGCCTTCAATGATATCCCGAGTGCAGATCCGTTTAATTATGGTTGGGGAAAATATGAACCAACCACGCATAATATCTACGGCGATAGTTTATTTATTGTAAGAGCCAATGGTATTTATTACAAATTGTTTATTCAAAAACTGGAGTCTATTCCGATGAAATGGACATTCAAGGTAGGTGATTTTTCAGGAAATGATATGACCTATAACATCGATAAAACGCCTGATTTTACCAATCGATTGTTTGCGTATTTTGATTTGGCTAATGGAGCGGATACAAATCGTGAGCCGGATATCAACGCATGGGATATTCTTTTTACACGTTACACAACCAATGCACCGGGTAGCGGTCAGTTTCCTTTTAACAATGTTGTTGGGGTATTAACCAACAAAGGCGTAAAAGCTGCACGCGCATCATTGATTCACGTTGATACCGCATTTGTTCAATATTATAACTACTCGAATAACTGGAACCCTGCCATTTCTGCCATCGGCTATAATTGGAAGGGTTTTGATTTGGGAACGAGTACCTGGTTGATTGCAGATTCGAATTCTTATTTTATACAAGATAAACCGGGCAATTTGTATCAATTACAATTCCTTTCTTTTGGCGGACAAAGCACCGGAGACATTAAGTTCAGAAAACGTATGGTGGCACCGGTTGCTGTAACAGATGTGAATTCATCAGTTTCCAGATACGAATTCTATCCGGTACCTACCCAATCTCAATTATCCGTTATGCTCGATTCTAAAGAACATACGGATGCACAGTTAAATATCATTGATATGGCTGGAAGAATGATTCATTCACAAAAAATCAATATCCAATCCGGTTTAAATGCCTATCAGTTGTCATTGGGACATTTGAGCAACGGACAGTATATCATTCAAATTAAAGGTCAGCATATTCAAATTGCTGAAAAAGTTCAAATCGACAAATAAGCATGCAGTTAAGGGCATTCTTTTTTACAATCCTTTTATTGGCAGCATCCGGTGTGGGTGCTGCCGATTTATTGGTAAAAGTATTGGATGCCGAAAAAAAACAAGCACTGCAAGCCGCACAGGTCAAATGTATCTTACCAGCCGGTCAAACCATCATGGGGCAGACAGATTCAAATGGGCAGTTTGTTTTAAAAAATGTGGTTTATCCGGTCCAAATACGATGCACGTCCGTGGGTTATGTGGCTTTTAGCCATTCCATTTCTTTTGAACAAGTGAATCAATCGGAGGGCAAGCAGAAATATGAGATATTGCTCGAAAAAAATGTACAGAACATGGCTGAAGTAGTTGTGACCGGGCAGATCGTTCCGGTTTTAGCCAAACAGTCTATTTACAAAGTGAATACGATTTCTTCCGAACAAATTACGCAACGTGCTGCTGTAAATCTGGGCGATGCTTTGGGCTTTGAAATGAATCAACTTATCAGCAACGATAATATACTGGGTTCATCCACGAGTATGGGTGGTTTGGGCGGACAAAATGTAAAAATTCTCATTAATGGAGTACCTGTTTTGGGTCGTGAAAACGGAAACATCGATTTGGGTCAATTGAACTTAAACAATGTGAAACGCATTGAAATGATTCAGGGGCCAATGAGTGTGATGTATGGTTCGAATGCATTGGGCGGAGTGATTAATTTAATTACGAACAGTCCACAAAAGAAACTCAACTTCGGTGTTCGAACTTATTTGGAAAGTATTGGTCGATATAATTTCTCCGGATATGCCAGTTGGATGAAAAAAAATCATCAGTTTCAGTTGTCTCTGGCTCGTAATTATTTTCAGGGTTGGACACCGGAAGATTCAGTGGACCGCTTTCAGCTATGGAAGCCTAAAACCCAATACACGGCTGATTTGATGTATCATTATGCCCGCAATAAATTTAAGTTCAGTTATTTCGGGTCCTATCTCCATGAAAAAATCAGCAATAAAGGCGTTCCTATCGTGAATCCTTATGAAGGTTATGCATTTGATGAATATTACAGAACCATGCGTCAGATTCATTCTGCAACGATTCAGATTCAGTTAAATGAGAAAGAACAACTTCAATTTATCAATAGTTTTACGCCCTATACCCGAACTAAAAATCGGTTTAAGAAGGATTTGGTCACTCTCCAGCAGTTTGAAACGCCCAGTGTAGGTGATCAGGATACTTCGCGATTTAATATGTTCAACCTGAGGGGGAGTTTTACTTCGAAGCGATTAAAGAACACGGAATTGTTGTTGGGCTATGAGCTTAGTCATGAAACAGGAAAAAGCGATAAATTGGCCGACATCACCCAAAAAATATCCGATCTGGGTGTATTTGGTTCCCTAAACTATCGCATTGGAACTTGGAACTTTCAACCCTCCGTTCGTTACACCCTCAATAGTCAGTTTGGCAATTCATGGAGCCCGGCATTTCATTCCAAATGGCACATTTCGGAGCGCACTCAATTCAGAGCATCATACGCCAGAGGATTTAGGGCCCCATCTCTCAAGGAAATGTATTTACAATTCATAGATCAAAACCACACGATACTCGGAAATCCGGATTTACAACCTGAAATTGGGGATCATGCCGAAATGGGGTTGGATTATCAACATCCTTTGGAAGGGCAAAAGGCGCTCGGTTTTCACTTTACATCTTATTACAATCATATCAAAAATTTAATAACGCTGGCGGTTTACAACAACCATGGTATTTTACGTCAGTATCAAAATATTGAACAATACAGTAACTGGATTCAGAATTTACAGGTTAAGTTTTCTACCCCTCGTTGGTCGATCAGCACCGGGGCCTCATACACCGCAGTTCAGGCTGCAGGTTTTGTACCGGAACATCAAATTTTTGAAACCGTATTTCAAGCCAGCTATTATTGGAAATGGGCAGCAACCAATGTAAATTTTAACTACAAATACAATGACAAACAGCCTGTTTTGAGTGTAGATAATCAGTTTTTTTATACCGACCCGATTCATATTGCCAATTGTAGTATTCAACGATCGTTTTTTAATCGACACCTCAGTGTGCAGGCGGGGATTAAAAATTTATTCAATATTCAGAACAGCGCCTTGAACGGAGCTACCACCAATTCAGGAAGTGGACATTCAAATTCTACGGGAATGCAGGTTTTTCCAAATCGTAGTATTTTCTTTGACCTGATTTACAACTTTGAATAGATATTTGTTTTTTTAATAGAATCTTTTGGCACAATGTTTGAATTATCCTAAGTAGGGAAAAATAAACTACAATGGGACACAGCAACAGCGAGATACTTTTTAATAAAAGAAATACTAAAACCCGAGTTGAACAAACCGCGGTTACCGCCAAAAAAATTCTTTATATCCTGGAAGATACGAATGTGGCCCAAAAGATGGAGGATTCCTCTGAGTTGGTCAACCTTTATACCAAGCGGGTTAATAAGCCATCACAAACCTTGGCAAAAAAAATCAATACCAATGATTTTAGACCCTTCGAATTTTTGGTAAATCGAAACTAAGTTTCTATATTTACATCAAATACTTACACGGCGAGATAAATTTACCTGTTCATTTTATTGCTTTTTATTGTCTGACATAAATTGTTAGCGATATAAACAACAAAAAACAATATGATCCTCAAACGAAATGGTCTGGGGAATCGTATAAAGAATAATTAATTTAACAACAGGAAAACGCCTATCGCATAGACTTCTACTTCACGGTTTTATTGTTTAACTCTTTAAACTTAGAAGTTTATGATTTCGTACAAACATCTCAGCGATGAAAAATTACTGGAACTTATTTCCACACACAATGAATCAGCCATAGCTGTACTCTTGGATCGTTATAAAAACAAATTTTACACAACAGCTTATCTTCTGGTAAAGGATCGATACATCGCCGAAGACATTTTTCAAGAGGCTTGTGTGAAAATTTTTCGTTGCATCCGCGAAGGAAAGTATAAAGATGATGGCAAATTTTTGGCCTGGGCGATTCGGGTAACCCGTAATTTGGCGATAGACCATCTCAGAGTGAGCAAAAGAATGCCAAAAGTGACTTTGCCCGATGGGAAGGATATTTTTTCCGTATTAAACTTTGGAGAAGAAACCCGCGAAGATCATATCATGCGGCAACAATCTTCATCCAGGGTGCGGAAAATGTTGGATCATATTTCATACGAGCAAAGAGAGGTGATTGTGATGCGATTATTTGGGAATATGAGTTTCAAGGAAATCGCTGAACATACTCAGGTCAGTTTGAACACCGCTTTGGGAAGAATGCGTTACGGCCTCATTAATTTGAGGAAATTGATGGATGAGAAAGGGATTTTGCTTTAACCTAAAGTTTAAATCCCAACTATAATTTGGGCTTTTAACGAATTTGCCTTTTTACTTTTATTCCAGCATTAAACTGGTTTCCATATTCGACTTTATTTTAAATTCCAATTGGCGGGTGCCTCTCTCGGGGTAGCGGGCATCGATGGGTATTACCATTCTATAAGCGCCTGGTTGTAGTTCATACACCTGATCAGCCGGAACCCCATTCACACTGATTGTTTGAAAGGTTGCATAGTCATCTCCCAACTGCGATTGCAACATGATTTTACCCTTTGGTTCCGTATTTTCAATCAATAACTTGCCCGGTTGTGCAATCTGAATTTCATATTGTACTTCAAAGTCCATGTAAACCACATGTTTGGTAACCGGTACAGTTAATATTTCAACATAATAAGTGCCGGGTTCGTAATAAAAAATATCACTGCAGTTTTGATAAATCGTGGAACCTTCAGCAAAGCGTCGGTTAACCACTGCCTTATAAGGCACCACTTTATTTCGATCGCCCATTAGAGTAAAATACAAACTACCTTCTTTAACCTTGATATAAACTTTATTGATTTTGTTGGCTTCAATCTGGATATTATTGGCATACAAATTATTCGATCCCAAAACCACAAAGTTGTATAATCCTTCCTGAATTGGCTGAGGATAAGGGTCTGCACCTTTCATTTCCCGTTTAAAGGTGTCAATAGCCTGATTTTTTACCTTATCCACCAATTGAATCATAGGTTTATATTTCGGATAGGTTTTGCCGTTTGGACCCAGGAAATAAACCTGAACCAATGTTTCCATGGCTGGTTCAGTAACGAGTTGAAACTCAACATCACCCGGCATCGACTTCACCGGTGGTTTTGCAGCGATGCTATCCTTTTTAGCTGGCGGTTTAGCACCCGGAATATCTACCAAAATACTCACCTTTTGTCGCTTCCATTTTAATGGGTTGGATTTGGGTAGTGCATAGGCATATGAAACTCTTTTTGGATACGGAATGCTGGCCAGAATTTTCAGTTCAGGTAATTTTTCAGGTGGGTCTAAAGCGATATTGACTTTTCCTCTTTTCCATTTCATTTTAGCGATACTCGTCGCTTTTTGTTTTTCAAGTTTGAATGGAGCAAAAGCCATACGCAATAATGGAAATACCAGGGTATCTCTTTTGATTTCCGGCTCATATCTGACAATCACTTTTGGATATTTAGGTGACTTCTGAATTTTGGCCTTTGGAGTCTCTTTTTTAATCTTTAATGGCATTTGGCCATTCATCGTAAGATAAGGAAAGACATCCGTGGTTCTGGGCGTTTCCGTTTCATAGAGGATGGTTACCTTTTTTCGGGGTGGATTATTGATAGCGGCCACTTTTATGGATGCCTGACCAGTTTTCGTATAAATCCAACTCGGTTTAAATTTCAACAATGGCATCACATCGGTTACACGAGGAATGGCGATGGGTTCAACTTTCTTGGGCGGATCTGCCATTTCCCAGGCAATGATGACTGTAGGTCGTTTGGTAATGAGATACAGTCCATTCATCACGGTTTTTGATACACTTTTTTTCGGGTAAACCACCCATTGTAAGTAGCCTTCAATCAGGTCAATTTTTCGCTCAACGGCAGGAATGATTTCCTTGACTACCGGAACGGAATCCTTCACAATGGGCGTATTTGAAAATTGGGTTTGTAGATTGAGTGATTTTGGTTTGTCCAGTATTGGACGGTGAGCATCCACGATCGTTTGAATGGCAACAGGAATATCAGATGAAGCCACGACCGGAATATAATTTCCAATACAATCGTAATAGCTTTTCATTTGGATATTCTGATCGAGTCCAATGATATAGGGGCGTACTTTAATTTTATTCTGAAAATATTTCCGGAAGGTTTCACACACATCTCCTTGGCAACTTTCCCCTCCGTCATTGATTAATATGATGCTATAATCATATTGGGCGTCCATGCTCAATTCGTTTTCAGCGGCTTGCATCAGGCTGTATGCGATGGGCGAAAACCCCATCGCCTGAATATTTTTTAAGCGGGTTTTAATCTGATAGGCATTTTGAATATTAAAGGGGACTTCCAGTCGGGTATCCGTACAATTTTTTAACTGAGCAGGGTAAGTGGTTCCGTAAGCCCTGACTGCAAATTCCACTTCATTATTGATGGCATAAATACTGTCAACAATATTGAGCAGAATATTGGAAGCTACCTCAAATCTTTTTGTGCCGCTTGTCCAATCGTAGGTCATACTGGAAGAAGCATCCAGTAAAAATAAAATCCGGGTTTTTTTAACTTTGGTTTGCGCCTGCGCCGAAAACAACACACCCATTGTGCACCCGCAAATGAGCAGGAGAATGTGATATAGACGATAATGCCGCATGTATTAATAGTCTCCCAGTGTTTCCGGCAATTGAGCCAGCGCTTGTTTTAATTGGTCATCATTGGGCGCGATACCATGCCATTCATGACTACCTTCCATAAAGTCTACCCCTTTCCCCATACCAGTTTTCATCAGGATACAAATGGGTTTACCTTGTCCGGTTTTGCTTTTCGCCAGATTCAAGGTATCCACAATAGCCTTCATATCATGGCCGTCCATTTCCAGCACTTCCCAGCCGAAAGCCAGCCATTTGTCTTTCAAATTTTCGAGATTCAGTACCTTGGAGGTAGGTCCGTCAATTTGTTGTCCATTACAATCGACTGTTGCAATCAGGTTGTCTACTTTGTGGTGGGCCGCAAACATGATGGCCTCCCAGTTTTGGCCTTCCTGCAATTCTCCATCGCCGTGTAATGAATAAACGATATGCGTATCTTTATTCAGTTTTTTGGATAAGGCTGCGCCAATAGCAACACTGAGTCCTTGTCCCAATGATCCGCTGGCAACACGTACCCCGGGTAAATGCTCATGCGTTGCCGGATGCCCTTGTAATCGGCTGTTTAATTTGCGGAAAGTAGCCAGTTCACTCACCGGAAAATATCCTGCTCTGGCGAGTACGCTATAAAAAAGCGGTGAAATGTGTCCGTTCGAAAGGAAAAACAGATCCTCTCCCTGACCATTCATTTCAAAACCGGGATTACGATGCATCACTTCAAAATACAGGGCAACCAAAAAGTCGGTACAACCTAGAGATCCACCCGGATGGCCACTTTGAACGCCATGAACCATACGAACAATATCACGTCGAACCTGAGATGCAATTTCCTGTAATTGAGGCATAAAATTGAATTTAATCGAAAAAACAAAGGTAGAAGATTGCCCATGAATTGGAAAATAAAAAACCGCGCCTAAGCACGATTTTTTAAAGTTTTCACAGAGTCGTGTTTATTTACTCACAACGATTCGATGTACAGAAGATTTTCCATTCACTTCCAATTGAAGGAAATATATTCCATTCGGAATCTGGAGTAATGGAATTGTATGTCGGTTTGTTTTGTCGTTTTGGAATGTAGTGCTGTAGATATTTTGTCCCAGAGTATTGCGGAAAATGGCCTGAACCTCACCTGATTCAGGAATGAGGAGTTGTAAAACAGATTTTGCCGGATTCGGGAAAACCAGGGATTGTAATTGCTCTATTCCACCAACACCTGCTGGTGTATTTCCAACTTCAAGTACTTCAATATCATCGACTGCTGCTTCTACCAGCGCCCCGCCACCACCTTGAACAGAATCAGTAGCCACAAACATGAAGCGAACTTTGTTGCCCTGGGTCAGGTTTGGTAAGAAAATATTTCGTCTCCAGTTTACGTCCGGTTGGAAAGTTCTTTCAATTTGGAACCACGTTGTTCCATTGTCGTACGAACCCCAAACTCTCCAATGGTCTTTTCTTGGATTTGAACCCTGGCTATTTGAAAACCAACGCCAATAAGAAATGATAGGCTCGGTATAAGTAGATAAATCCAATTCATCGGTCAGTAAGCTAGTTCGGCCACCATCCACATCGGCATTACCTACGGTAGATGTTGCAGAAGGGGCGTTACCGGTTACTGCGCATTTTCCAGTGCCGGATGTATGGTCTTTTCCTGTTTGAACGGTATCTCCATTGGTCGTTGAAGGCACCGGAGCAGCCACAATCCATCTACCGGCAGCAGTTGCATTATCGCCAGCCACATTTCCAACAAACCAATTAGCACTTAATGCATTTTCAAAGTCCTGTAAATAGACCTGTTTGTAACCGATGATCAGGAAATGCGGTAAGTTTCGTTGTGTAGAAGAAATTCCGAAACGGGCCTGTTCAGGAGAAGAGGCCGATAGGGTATTGGCATTATCATACACATTAAAATAATATTCGTAAATTTTCGGACCGGCATTCTGTGGAAAGTTTGCCGTGAAGATGTTACCATTTTTGGTCATCAGCAATGAATCCAAAGCGGTAGTTCCTCTTTCACGGAAGAACATTTTTACATCTCCCAAAAATGCAGGGAAATTAACCGTTGCATCTGCCTGCATGCTAATAGTAGAACCGGCATTCACTACACCTGGTTCGTTATGGTCCAATTCAGCATCGCTCAATAAATAAATGCCATGTGCCGCAAAACCGTTTACAATTGGTAAGAAATGCGGAGTGCCATTGTTGAGGTTAGCGTCATTATCATCGTATTGCAAAGCATCAATAAGGATATCATGGTAAACCTGACCTTCCTGACCATCCGGGCCATTGGCCAAACCATAATGTGAATCAGAAAAAATACGAGCCATCGTATCAATTGCCTCAGAAGCGGTCACAGAACCGGAAATCATATCTTGTGCAAAATCCCACCAGGCACCTGCGATGATTTCACCATCTGCATGCACCTGACCAACTAAATTTTGCGGATAAATTTTTGGATTGACATCATAACGACGGATCGTTGAATTCGGCTGCCCAATAAAAAAGCCAGGTCCAATTAGTGGAGATTTTGTGATACTCATGGCCCATACATCCGAGTATCCTTCGCCCATACCGCCATTGTCGAAACTTGTACCTTGATCATCCCAAAATACATTGGTGATGCCATGTCCATATTCGTGATACATCACATCACTCACGAGAGAAAGAGCGTTACAGCCATTGGCGGTCGTATAGAAATTAATCGAACTTCCGTCATAAAATGCATTACAATTACCATCTGTACGATCTACACGAGTGGTTAATGGATTGTCCATAGCCGTAAAATTCGGGAGATGCATTTTCATGTGATCGTGAATTTCATTGGCGTGGTAGTAACAGGTCATGTGTCGTTCCGTGGCATTGGGGGAGCTATGCGGGAAATCGACGATATCTCCATTGTTGACATTGGTCGTTGAGTGAGTTGGAGAAGTAGTCCCGTTGGCACCTGTAACAATCTTGATGAACTTACCTGATAAAGTAATCGTAGGATTTACAGGTCCGGCACCCGGAACAACGACGTTACCCAACAAGTCCGTATAATAATTGGTACCGCTTACATTCACCAATAAATTTTTTAAAGGAAGGTTTGCCAATGGCGCAAAAAGATTGGTCGGATATAAATCGGCTTTTACATCAAAACCCACATGAACCACCTTATTTTGGCGATACAAAATCTCACCATTGATGGCATCTACATAAGTGAGGTATTTACCGGGGGTAATTTTGTCGTCTTGGGTATGCACGGTTACCGCATATACTGGCCGGTAATCATATTTACCTTCTTTGGGAAGGGGGAATATCTTCAGTGCACTCTGCACTTCTGTATTGACCACAGTGGTTGTGATAGTCTGTACAGCAGCTTGGATAGCCTGGCTTTCACTGATTGCGGGTGTTAAGGCCGGAATATTGCGATGGGCATCTGTTCCGAAGAGGCAGATTTTTAAATCCTGACTCATGCGCACTGTTGTTCTGCTCCACAAAACTTCCATGCCAGCATGAATTTGCTTAAAATCGATATGGATGTATTTTCCATCATTAAGTTGTCGGGTAACTACAAATTCTGACAGGGGCAATTGAAAACCGCCTAATTCATTTTGCAGAAAAAGTTTGGCTTTTAACAATGGATCCATTCCTCCAGGCGCATAGTTGATGGGTGTGCCAAAGGCCCGGTGAGGTAATCCGGTATAATAATCCATACTCGCACCCCAATCCGGATAGTTTTGCTGAAATTGTTTCCAGGCAGCTTGTTGATAGAGGTGTTTTTTACTGAGGCCACTGGTATATTTCGCCGCTTCGAGATATGGGCTCAGGTTTGGGTTCGCATCGTGGTTATGCATATCCTGGGCATATGTTTGGATTGCCAGGAAAGCAAATGCAGATAAAATCCATTTTTTCATGCAATGATTTTTTGAGAATTTCGAAGATAAACCAGGATCGGGGGGGCAACAAGTTTCTGTTCTTATCGGGTATTTGATTTCTTGATGAATGCGGTTAAACATACAATTTCAAGGACAAATCCGGCCAACACCTTTGCGAATGGCTGGCTTCATGATATGAAAAGGATTTCGCGGAATGATTTTGCAGTGATATAAAAAAAATGCCGGAGAAAATTTTCCGGCATTTAATAAAAACATGGTGGTGAGCACTATTGAACTTTGAACTGAAATAATAGGTCAATATCGGAAGAACCCGGCGTACAAGTTCCGTCCTTGGTGCCGGGTTGATGTCTTAATTGAATTTGTGCTGTTCCATTTCCGGCTGTGTTCGTTTTCCATTTAGAGTTTAAACCTATTTCAAAGGTGCCGTCAGAATCGGTTCGTTGCACGGAGCAAGTTACTCCGTTTATATCAAAGCAGAATAAATGCTCATCGCCCTCTTCCAAAACTTCATTCGAAATGGTATCAGCCGGTGATTTGCTCTCATCGAGTAATAATATTTGAGCCAGATAAGTGGTATTGGGTTTTAAGCGGATGGTATCGAATACAGATGGGCCATTTCCACCATCTCCATCCAGATCTTTGTATTGCGCTGAAAAAGTAGGTTGTACCCCCGCTGAATCGGTAAAAGTTATTTTGACGGTTGTGATTAACTCCTCCTCATTGGGATTCGGGGGTGTCGGGTCGTTTTTTCGACAGGCATTAAATATCAGCATTGCGCCGAATAAAAGAGCTACAATCGTTAAAGTTTGTTTGATTGAAAATTTGTAAAGTTTCATTGTTTTTGTTTTTTAAGATTGTTGAATGACTTGAATGAGTTGTTCGTGGGGCTCTTCTTTTTGAAGAGATACCGGAACCGACCATTTGAGATAAATATTTCGACCTGTTTCATTGGCAAAATATCTGTTGCGGTTGAGGTAATCACGATAGGTGGTATTAAAAACATTGTTGCATCCCATTTCCACCCGAAACGGAATGGCATACCTGTAAAAAAAGCCACTCAATGACGTATTCACTAAAAAATACGCCGGTGGTGGAACTACATAATCATCGTTGGTACGCAAACGATTTTGTCGGAATGTATAAGACCCTGATAGCATTCCGGTGAGTTTGGACCTATTTTTATCCAAGAGAATAACTTCAATTTCATCCTGCAAGCGCGCAGGTGGGATGCCTGCCAGAAAACCGCCACCATTTAGCTTATCTGCCAGAATCAAACTCGCTTTAAAATGATTATCAACACGAGGGTGAAGTTGTGATGCAGAAGCGTATTCCACCCCATAAAAGCGAGCATCCACCTGTTGGTACAGGAAAGTTGGGAATGCGCCGCGAATGGTTAGTGTAGCCGGAAAGACGGGTTGCAAATTGATAAAATTGTTGATTTGATGGATAAAAAAGGTGAGCTCATTTTCTGATTTTTTGATCAGGTTTAAATCCAGGGTCAAGGAGGCATTCCAACCACGTTCAGGTTTGAGCAAGCTATCGCCGATTTCAAATGAAGCAGCGCTGTGATGAACCCCATTGCTATATAATTCATTCACGAATGGTGCACGCCATGTGGTGCCTCCATTGAGATGCAGGGTTAATAAAGGAAACTGATAGCGTGCGGCAAAACTCGCTGCCGGTCCATACCACAATCTGTTGGGTTGTATGAGCACCTGATTTTCCCATTTGCGAATATCAAATTGATGAATGTCGTATCGTAATCCGGCTTCCATCGAAAATGAGCGACGGTGATATTTTTCAACCCAATAAATTCCAGCCTGACGTTTATCGTAGTTGGGAATAAAATAGTTGCCAAAATAGCTGTTATTCTGGTACATGGATTGGATACCAATAATGCGACTTAATCGCCACATCGGTTTCATATCAAACGAAACATCCATGGTATGAGTACGCAAATCGAAATAAAGCGCCGGTTTGTAAGTCCCGTCATCTTGCTTGGATTGCAGGGTGCGATCAAATTCTTTCCGGATATTATTTTGAAAGCCGTATACCATTTTTAGTAGTCCCCATGGCGTTTGGCGTGTAAGCATGGTTTTGAACAATTGATGATTCACCAATTGATAGGGCAAATCAATGGAATAACTGAAACCGGCGCTATCCAAAGGTTTTGGCGATTGAAAAGCATTGTATAAATCGGTAAGATTACCAATGTGCGAACCCGAAAAAATACCGATATGGGTATTAAAACGGCTGTAAAAGAGTTCAAGATTCCAATTCTTCATACCGTACCCTACAGCAGCCGAGTAATTAAGCTCCCGTACGCCTGTGTTTTTCAGAAAATATTCCGGCGTTTTTTGATTACCTCCTCGTTTATATGTGGCTTGAAAACGATAGGTGAGTCCGGGCAATTTAGCAACTGGCCCCTGAAGCAGCATCGTGTTATTCAACAATCTTCCGTTGCTCATCAGCATACTATTCCATTCTAGTTTGGGTCTTCGGATATTCGCCATGTTTTCGGGCTGAACTAAAATCACGCCACCCATCACATCGCTGCCATAACGAATGGTTTGTGCACCTTTAACGACCGTGATGGAGTGTGCCAGATAAGGATCAATTTCCGGTGCATGTTCATTGCCCCATTGTTGCCCTTCCTGACGGATTTCATTGTTGATAATCAGAACCCGATTGCTATGCATGCCGCGGATCACAGGTTTGCTGATGTTGTTTCCGGTATTCAGGGTAGTTACACCATTCACTTTTTCGAGGGCCTTACCAAGATTCAACCCATTGGCGGCAAAGAGGTCGGCGCCTTGAATGGTATTTGAAACGGTTGTCGCTTCCCAATGAATACGGTTTCTTTTCACCGTGATTTCATGCAGGGTATCGGTATGGCAGTCAATATAGGTGGTCTTTTCAGTAGATTGGTTCAAATTTATTTTTTCACGAATCGCCTCGTGATTGAGATGTCGGTAGACCAATTGATAGGTACCCGGACAAATATGGTCGATGTGATATTGACCCAAACTGTCTGTATGCGCACCTCGACCAACTTCAGCCAGAAATACGGTCACATCCGGTACAGGCATACCATTGGCTTTATCCAGTACTAAACCGGATAAGCTCAAGGTGCAATCCTTTTGTTGTGCGAGTAATTGGGTACTGCACAAAAACACAAAGAGAAGTGTTCTCAAATTTTTTAAAATAAATCAATCATGAAAAGATACCCCGAGGCATCATCGGAGTTGAAAAGAAAAAAATGGTGCTGAATCCTCGACTCAGATGAGAGACGATGGCGGTGCTCTTCCGGAATGCCGGTTGGAAATTGCCTTGCTAAAAGCCGAAATGAAGTGAACAAAAGGCGCCGGATTTTGAACACTCAGGTCAGTAACTACCAGAGGTGCTGTCAACTGAAAGTCACTATAATCTTGTGTTTGATCGAATTGTAGTAAGCTACAGTGATGATGCTCTGATTCAATCCGAAGACCTGTGCCCGAATGTTTTTCATGTGTTGAATCATGGTGATGGGTAAAGGCGTGCAATACTTCCTTGGGAATCAGATAAGTACTGAACCCAATCAATAAAAAAGCAGCAATAACCCGACGCAGGATGCGATTCACCGCACAAAGGTAAGCTTCTGTCGTGGGATTTGATTTGAAATGTTTTGAGTATGACAGGCAGGCTATTGAATCAATGAATCACCCTCATTGGATCCTTTGGATGATTGCCGATTCATTTCATATAATTTTAAGTATTTCAAAGTATGATACCAGGTACTTTGCCAGCTCCAGATAAATCCGGCCTTCCCATTGAGGATATTCAGATTCAGGAAATAATATTTAAAAAAGTAGAATGGTATTTTCATCAAAATGCCCAATAACGAGTTTGTTTTTCCTTGTTGAAACATTTGGATGGCAGCTCGTTCACTATAATCATTCATCTTACGAACAAAATGTGATAAATCGTGGTAGCTGTGATGAAGAATAAGTCCTTTGAGATGAGTCGTCGGGCCATTTAAAACAACCTTTTCATGCACCTGATCCAGATTGTATTGTCCGGTTTTTTTGTGGAAGAGCCTGAGTTTGGGGTAAGCGCTTCCTTTCCCATATCGAAATGCCTTATTCATAAATACATGCCGAATGGAAACGAAATAACCCTGATAATCAGAATGGGCTAAATCGAGTTGTTGAAGTTCATGTTGTAATTCCTGACTGAGTAATTCATCAGCATCGATGCTGAGCACCCAATCATGTTTGGCCAAAGCGATACCATGATTTTTTTGTAGCCCATACCCCTCAAAGCGCTGCTGAACGACACGACATTGAAAAGCGTGGGCAATTTCAAGGGTTCGGTCCTGGCTGTAACTATCGACGACTATCACATCATCACACCAGCGGAGTTGCTCCAGGGTTCGGGGCAAATTACGCTCTTCATTATAGGTGATGATGACAACTGAAATGGGCACGCAACAAATATACAAAACCCAAATACTGAATCAGATACGATTTTTTAAAACAGCTTCTTCCCGGGGGCTAATATCCATAAGTGCATATTGATAAATGCCGTTGATTTGCAATTCGTCCAACGCACTGATCAGATCTTCATACTTTGATTCCTGTCCCGGTTTAATTAAAATAAAGGCTTGATCATCGGGTTTGGCGCCCCGGAGCCCTTGTTTGATGGCATTTTGAACAAATTGTTGATGATCCTGCAGGGCTTTTCTGAAACCGGTATTTTGGAATCCAACTTTGGTAGCCAGTTCCCATTTTTCATTGAGCGCATCTTCACCAGTCAGATAAAGCAGCTGGTGGCTGGGCCCCAGTAATACGGTCATTGCTACATGATGGCCAATGGCGGTGCCATCTCCTTCTGCCGGCATTTGAATGGTCATTCCACGTGGTTCGTTCAGAGAAGTCGTGAAAACAAAAAAGGTGATGAGGAGAAAACCCAAGTCAACCATCGGTGTCAGGTCGATGCGGGGCAATGCTTTTTTTCCGGGTTTAAGCGTGATTTCGGCCATGGTTTTTTTTCTGAACGCACGAAAGACATTTTTGGTATGGCCCGCCCCCCCAAAAATTAAAAAACGCTGTGATTGAAAGACTTTATAAGGTGGAAGTCATGAATTATTCACTGCTTTTCAGCGTTTGACCTCGACCGTATTTGACGAATACATAGATATACAGCACTCTTGAATAACGCATAATCCATGGTTGCATGATGACTAAGGCACCAATCATAACACCGATAAAAATAAAAATTGAATTATCTTTCCAGGAGAACCCCACTAAAACCGCATAAGCGATCGCCAAGGTAGCGATGAGTGCGACACTCAAAGCATAACTGACATAGCCGGTTCCATACCAGAAACCAACCTCAATTTCATATTTTTGGCCGCAAACCGGGCAATTGTCCGGCATATCCATCATTTTATTGAGTGGCCATACACTTTTGTTTTTGTACAGCGGTCCTTTGTGGCAATTCGGACATTTCATTTGTAACATACTGAGCATCCGGTTGGGTGCTTTTTCCGTTTTGTTCATGGTATTAATTTTCTGAAGTTTCTAATTGCCGTTCTCCAATTTGTTGGCGCCACATGGCATAATAAAGTCCTTTTTCATCCACGAGTTGCTGATGAGCACCGGTTTCAACAATTTTACCGCGCTCTAAAACGTAAATCCGGTCGGCATGCATGATGGTCGACAAACGATGTGCAATGAGGATATTGATTTGTTCTTTATTGTTGGAAATTTCTTTCACGGTTTGGGTAATGGCTTCTTCGGTCAATGAATCCAGGGCCGAGGTTGCTTCATCAAAAACCAACAAACGTGGTTGACGCAACAATGCTCTTGCAATCGACAACCGTTGTTTTTCGCCGCCGGATATTTTCATGCCCCCTTCACCAATCACTGTATCCAGGCCATTTTCGGCTCTGTTGAGGAGATTGTGGGCAGAGGCTTTCAGGAGGGCATTCTTCATATCTGTTTCGCTGGCTCTCGGGTAAACAAAGGCGAGATTTTCACGAATACTGCCGGAGAATAGCTGGGTGTCCTGGGTGACAAAGCCAATTTGTGCACGGAAGCCTTCAATATCCAGGTCTTTTGAACGAATGCCATTATAATAAACAGCGCCTTCTTCGGGTCGATACAAACCCACAAGGAGTTTAACCAAGGTGGTTTTTCCTGAACCAGAGGGCCCAACGAAGGCGATGGTTTCACCTTTTTTTACTTCAAAACTGATTTGATGGAGGGCATGTTGTTTGGCAGATTGATGTTTAAATGAAACCTGATCAAACTGTAATAACTCAATGTCCTTGATGGTAACCGGATTTTCAGGTCGGGGTTCAACCGGGGCATTCATCAATTTGTCGAATTTTTCGAGAGATGATTCGGCTTCCCGATAAGCCAATATCACATTGCCCAATTCTTGTAATGGCGCAAAAATGAAGAAGGAAAAAAATTGAAAAGTAAAAACTTGTCCGAGGGTGATGTAGTTATGAAACAGGATATAGAACAAAGTAAACACAATACATTGCCGCAAAAAATTCACTGAAGTGCCCTGAATAAAGTTCAAGGCGCGAATACTTTTAACTTTTTTAAGTTCCAGTTTCAGGATTTTAAAAGTGGAAAGATTTAATCGACGTATTTCCTGAGCTGTTAATCCCAGACTACGAATGAGTTCAATATTTCGTAAACTTTCAGTGGTGGCGCCGGCCAATGCGGTGGTTTCTTTGAGGATACTACGTTGGATGAGTTTGATTTTTTTACTCAGTACGCCCATCAAAAAAGAGAGAAGAACAGCACCAATGGTATACACCAAAATAATTGGAGGGAAGATGATGGCCGCTGCGACTATTACAAATACAATGCTCACAAAGGAGGAAAAAACGACATTCACAAACAGCATCATGAACTTCTCGCTATCCGTGCGTACTTTTTCCAATACAGCCAGGGTTTCACCACTGCGTTGATCTTCGAATTGCTGATAAGGCAATTGCAAAGCTTGTTTGAGGCCATCCGTATAAACATCAGCACCAAATTTCTGGATGACTGAATTCACGGTATAATCCTGAAATGCTTTCGCGATTCGGGAAGCCATGGCAACACCAATCAACCCCAGAATATATGTCATGACCATCCACAAATAATCGTGCTCGGCAATTTGTCGGGGGTTAATATCCATGGCTGTTTTAACCTTATCGATGAGCCAACCATAAACGATGGGGTCGCAGAGAGAGAAACCGGTATTGAGGCTTGCTAATAAAAAAGATACAAGTACAAGCGACTTATACCGGGATAAATAGTGAATCAGAACTTTCATGAAAGTCGCAAAGGTATACCAATGTTGGTGAAAAAATGGTCAATACTAGAAAGCCACTTCCGAAGAAGAGAAACCGAAGAGTGAGGTTCTTGCAGAGTCGGCAATAAGTCTGCATCTTTGTGGCATGTCGGGCAAAACAAATATTTTAGACCAATACACGCTCAAAAAGCCTGAACCTCAAACCTGCATTGATTTGTTTGCCGGAGAATGGTCATCGGCCTTACCTGCTTTAGGTGGAGTAACATTAACTGGCGGACAAGCTGCTTTATTTGACGATCAGCGTATCAAGATGCTTCAGTCGTTTTATCCCTTATATGGGAAAAATATATTGGAGTTGGGGCCTCTGGAAGCGGGGCATACTTATATGATGCACCAGGCCGGAGCGAAACATATTACGGCAGTAGAGGCCAATTCTCGGGCTTTTTTGAAATGTTTATTGGTCAAGGAATTGTATCAATTGAATCGAACCAGCTTTCTGCATGGAGAGGTCATGGCCTATTTACGGGATTGTACTGAACGGTTTGATTTATGTGTGGCCAGTGGCATTTTATATCATATGATGCAGCCATCGGTATTTTTGGAGTCATGTTGTCGTATTTCTAATCGACTTTTTATCTGGACCCATTATGCGATTCCGGAAATGATTGATCAACATCCGGTATTAAAGAATAAAATAAATCGTAAACATCGACAAACATTCAGGGGATATGAATACGACGAATATGAGTATTCCTATACTGATGCTTTGGGATGGGATGGTTTTTGTGGTGGAACAGCGGAAACTTGCAGATGGATTACGAAAGATGCCCTTTTGCATATATTGGCGCAGTGCGGTTTAAGTCAGGTTCATGTATTTTTCGATGATATCGCCTCACATCCGAATGGACCGAACATTTGTTTGATGGCAGAAATTCCTCAATGACGGGCATAAAAAAAGAGGCCCAAACAGGACCTCTTTTTTAAGATTCAATCAATGGATTAAGCACCTTCGTTGCCTTCCATCTTTTTCTTTAAATCAGCCAGTGCGCCGATATCACCCAAAGTTGCTTTTTCAACTTTAGATTGGATATTCTTGACAGCTTTCTTCGTATTATCTGATTCGATACCCGCTTCTTTACGAGCGGCTTCTTTCTCTTCTTCGATATTTTGTTCCCAAACTTTTGCATGAGAAACCATGATACGTTTTTCGTTGCGATCGAATTCCAAAATGATGAACTGATTGGTTTCGTCAACAGCAATCATTTTTTCATCTTGTTTTTTCAGGTGACGGGTTGGTGCAAATGCTTCCAAACCGTATTGTAATTGAATAATTCCACCTTTTTCTTCTTTACGAATCATCACACCATCGTGCATTGAACCAATCGGGAATACACTTTCGAAAGTATTCCAAGGATCTTCTTCGATTTGTTTGTGACCGAGAGAAAGTTTACGGGTTTCTTTATCCACACCTAAAACAACCACTTGCAGATTTTCACCTACTTTGGTAAAATCACTAGGATGGTTAAAACGTTTTACCCAGCTCAGGTCGGAAATATGAATCATACCACCGATGCCTGATTCCAGTTCAACGAATACGCCATAAGGAGTCAGGTTTTTCACCAAACCGGTATGTTGAGAACCAACGGCAAATTTGTTTTCAATTTCTTCCCATGGATCTTTCGTGAGTTTTTTGATAGACAAACTCATTTTACGTTCATCCTTGTCAATAGAAACGATCATGGCTTCATGTTCGTCGCCCATTTTAAAGAATTCCTTGGCATTGATTGGTTGATTGCTCCAGGTAATTTCTGAAACGTGGACAAGACCTTCGATACCTGGTTCGATTTCGAGGAATGCGCCATAATCTTCAATATTAACGACTTTACCTTTCACTTTGTTACCGTCCAGGATACCTTCTGGTAAAGCATCCCAAGGATGAGGCGTCAATTGTTTCAGACCTAATGAAATACGTTTTTTCTCATCATCGAAATCCAATACAGCCACATTCAATTTCTGGCCATTGGTTAACACTTCGCTTGGATGATTGACACGACCCCAAGAGATATCGGTGATATACAGTAATCCATCTAAGCCACCAAGATCGATGAATGCACCAAAGTCGGTAACATTTTTGATAGTACCTTCCAATACCTGACCTTTTTCCAGTTTGGAAATGATTTCGGTACGTTGTGCTTCGATATCGCTTTCGATGAGGGCTTTGTGAGATACAACCGCATTACGAATCACTTCATTAATCTTCACCACTTTAAATTCCATGGTTTTGTTCACGAATTGATCGTAATCTGTAACGGGTTTTACATCGATTTGAGAACCTGGCAAGAAAGTTTCCATGCCAAACAAATCAACGATTAAACCGCCTTTCGTTTTAGAAGTTACATGACCTGTAACAATTTCGCCGGTTTTATAAACTTCTACAATACGCTCCCATGCACGTTGCTGACGAGCTTGTTTGCGGCTCAGATGCAAAGCACCTTCGCGGTCTTCTTTTTCGACAATCAATACTTCAACTTCATCACCCACTTGCACGTTTGGCAAATCGCGGAATTCATTGAGAGAAATTAAACCATCGCTTTTATATCCGATGTTCACTACGGCATCCGTTTTGGTGAGACCTACGATGGTTCCCATGACCATTTCGTTGTCTGTTACCGTTTTGAACGTTTGTTCGTACTGTTGATCCAATTGCTCGCGAGCGGAAGAAGAGTAAGTTGATAAATTACGTTTGTCAACACTCCAATCGAAATCGTCGTGAGCGCCAGCTTGACCAGTGGCCAGGTTTTGGTTAGAAAATGTTGTTTCTGACATTGTTTTGTTTTTGTGTTTGTAACATGGAATCGTTTATAAATTTTGAACGCTTCAACCTCACAAACGGGTGAATAAAATTGTTTAAAGGGCTGCAAATGTAGTACAGGCGGGCAAAATATCCAACATGAACTTCAGGATACGATTTTTTTATCTTATTTGCCTTGACATTTATAAAAATGCCGGGTTAGAACATCTATGTATTTTCCCCTCAGAAAGAATATGGTTTTGATACAAGAATTGAATGTTGCAGAGTCTTCATTTATCAAGTTTGTTATAACAACTACGTGTAAATAAGATCTAATCATTCAATTGTTTAAACAATAGTAAAAATAAATATATGAAATTTCAAATTAGTTGATCTTGTTCGCGAATTCAATGTTTTCAGGCGTTTCAGGAAATTTTTCGCACATAAAATAAGCAGAAATCTACATGAAGAAAAGGTTACCCTTTAAAGTTTTTAACTTTTTATTTTGAAAGTAAAACTTTCGTATTACTTTTGTTCAGCAATTAGAATCACCTTGAAAATGAATCACTTAACATCTTAAGGCTTACAAAAATGTCCTCTACACTCCAAAAGGTAGATGGCTGTTGCGTTGATGTGTCGATTCGAAAATGCTCTTTCATCCCAAAACCAACGGATTGATTGAGTCTTCCAAGAAAGGAGTTCTATTTGAGAATAAAATTAAACATGAAAATGAGAATTTTTGCCATACTGAATCAAAAGCTATCGGCAGCAACCGGTAAGTGCTTGGCGGCATTTTTATTCGTCGTGTTAAGTTCAATACAGGTTGAGGCTCAATCAACCAAATTACAGATGCATGACCTTGCACCTGACTGGAACCAAAAAGAAGTTTGTGATAATGGAAATGGATATCGTCCGGAAAACATTAATACACCAACTTTCAATTTATCATTTAATGCGAGTAAGCACAACCTGAAGGATGCCCGGTATGAATATGTTTGGGAAGCAAAGGTCAATGATGAGCCTTGGAAGGCTGTTCAATCCGGAAAAGATGTGGTGGCTATTCCTTCTTGCCGTCCGGCAACGCTTTTTAACAAAGCCAATGGCGCTCCTCCGATGAAATGTTACTGGCGATTAAGAGCAAGAGATATCGCCAATGATTCGGATTGGGCTGAAAGTACAGAATTTTCATTAACGCTTGCCAGTGTGCTCCAAGTGACGTACACGACGCAGGCAGACAATAACAATATTGGTAAAACCACCGTTGACCTTCGGGTAAATGGTGGTTTTTTAGTGAAGACCTTTGAATGGGAGGCTGTGAATACTAATCACAAAATTCCGGAAGGTCAAAATCAGGTAGAGGACCCCAAAGGTCTTATACCGGGACAATATCGGGTAACTGTTTCGGACGGTTGCAGTAAAAAAGCACTTTTAATTGATACCCAAATTTTGTCACAATAGTCGTAAAAACATCATCCTCATAAACCACGTATTATGCAAAAAAAATCAACACTCCGCACCATGAAAGGACAACGAATCCGCAACATGTTCAGCTCGATCAAGTATCGTGTTGTCAAGACATTGATCTTGTTGGCTTCCGTTTTCATTGCACAAGACGCGATGTCGCAGTGTACATCCATGTTCATTAGTAGCACCACGCCTATCTGGAATGGGAATGAATATTGCACGGGTTACGATCCCGCGGCACTTAATGCACCGAACGCCAGTTACGCAGGTTTGTGTTTGAATACACCCAGTTACAACTGGCAATGGCAAACAAACGTGAATGGAGGTGGTTGGACCACAGTGTCCAGTGGAACGGGCTCGGCATTCGTGCCGGGTTATAATCCACCGGCCATTACCAATACCCCGGCCGGTACACCGATCAAAACCCAACAATGGCGACTCATTATGACGGATGTGGCTAACGGAGGATTATCCGGTAGCTTAACCGGTTATATTATCTTCATTGGTAGTCAGATGACGACCAGTGGTGTAACAGCCATGACTTGTTCTGATCCGGTGAATGGAAGTGTAAACCTGACCGTAAATGGAGGATTGACGGATAAGGTTTTTGCATGGACAGCAAGTGGTGGTGGTGTGATTCCATCAGGACAGGAAGATGATGAAGATTTAAGTTTATTAACCGCAGGTACTTATCAAGTGGTTGTGAGTGATGGCGGTTGTGCAAACCAAACGGCCACCTTTGTAGTTTCGGGCGCCAATAACCTGAACGCAAGTATCACCTCTTCGAGCAATGTAAGTTGTTTTGGAGGGTCCGACGGAATTGCAACTGTTACAGCATCAGGTGGTGCACCGTCCGGTTCACCCACTTATAGTTATGGTTGGAGCCCAAGTGGTGGAAGTGGGTCAACGGCTACTGGTTTAAATGCTAACAATTATGTTGTGACGGTGACTGATGGAGGTGGATGTACCGTAAGTACTTCTGTAACGATAACTGAACCTTCAATAGTTACTATCGGTTCGGCATCCGTTACATCCAATTATTTTGGTGCTCAATTGAGTTGCCCTGGCTCGATTGATGGGGAGATTACCATCAGTGCCAGTGGGGGAACCGGTGCCATACAATATAATATCGATGGAGGTTCTTTCCAAAGTTCCGGAGTATTTTCAGGATTGGCCGCTGGTACTCATACTTTAATTGCGAAAGACGCCAATAATTGTACGGCTTCTACCACAGTCACGATAACAAACCCAGCAGCTGTTGTAATTAATAGTGCAAACAAAGCTTCATACAATGGCTCTGATTTGAGTTGCGCTACTTCAACAGATGGTCAGATTACCGTGAATGCTGCCGGTGGAACAGGTTCATATCAATATAATATCAATGGAGGTACCTTCGGAATAAGCAATATATTCGGCGGATTGGCTGCAGGCACCTATACCTTAGTAGTAAAGGATGCCAATAATTGCAGTACGTCAACAACTGTGACAATTACTGCACCAGCTGCACTTAACGTTACAGCATCAAACAATGGACCACTGTATGCGCCTGCAACCGTTAATTTTACTTCAAATGCAACAGGTGGAACAGGAACCTTAGATTATAACTGGACTCCTGGAGTAAATATGGCGAATAGCAATGTTCAAAATCCAACAATCGCTGCTTCTTCAATAACAAATAACGGAATCTATACTGTAACGGTTACAGATGCAAATAACTGTAGTATTACATCCACGACAAATTTGATAATTTTTGGTTCTGATCTTTATGTGAACGACAATTCAACTTCCGGAGATACGTATACCAGCGCAATTGGAGATGATAACAATCCCGGAACAGCAGTTGCACCGTTTGCTACAATTACCAAAGCAATGACTGTTGCTCAAAACGGCAATATCATTTACGTGGATGCAGGTACGTTTGCCGAAGCCGTTACCGTGAATAAACAGGTAAGCGTGCGTGGTGCCAATTATAATGTATCTCCAAATACCGGAACACGAATTGCTGAATCAATTTTAATTCCGGCGTCAACAAATACAGCCAGCGGTGCCATTGTTACAATTACCACCTCAAATGTGTCTTTGAATGGATTTACAATGGATGGAGATAATACCGGTTTAGCTTCAAGTGGAGTAGGACTAGGTGGTGTTTATGGTACATCAATCGATGCTGCCAGAGCAATTTTTGTAAATGGAAATGGTTTGACCAATGTAGCGATTGAAAAAAATATTGCTAAAAACGCTGCGAACGGTATCCGGGTGGAACAAAGCACTAACTTCTTCGCTTCAGGTTCACCGGCACAATTCTCGACGAACAACCTGATTGATGACAATAAAGTCATGAATATGACAAGTACAGGGATTCGTTTGGGAAATAGTTTTTTTGCCAAGGTAACCAATAATAACATCTCAAATGCCGATAATGGAATTGCCTTTAGTTCCTTTAGAATTAAGGATAACGGAAGCGCTGCAAACCGTGTTATTGAGAATAATACCATTTCTGCACGTTTTGCCGGAATTTGGACCAATTTATACCATACCTCACCTTATGAAATTAAAAACAATACAATCACCGTTGCGCCTGCTGCCACTTTAATGGCCCCAACGCCACAAAACCGAACTGCTTGGTTTGGTATCATGTATTCCACGGTATCAGCACCGCAAAACTTTACAAATCAGACTAATTTACCTTTGGTAGCAACACCCGAATATTGGAAAGCTACTAATAATACCATAGACGGCTCCGCTTTGGAAAATACATCAACCAGTTATGGTTATTGGTTGTATTTTGTTGATAATAATCGTGACAATGCAAGTGTTGATCATTTTGGAGAAATCAGTGGAGGCACTATCAGCAATGTGAATGTTGGTATGATGATGAAGAACCGTGATACAGATCCTGCTACTAATTTCGGAACTGCAGCAGTCGGTGTACATGCAAACTTAAGTAATTTAACCATTAACCTAAATACAGGTGGAACTGGTATTCAAATGATGGATGATGCAACTTGGACAACTTCTAATCCTGCACCATTAATCAATAAACGTGACGTTAAATTAGGTCTCGGGGCTGGCATTACAATAAATGGTGGCGCCAACGGGGTTTCAATTTCCCACCCACCTGCAGGTACTTTAAACTATACAGCGTACAGTTCCCTGACAGGTTCAACGTTTAACAATTTGACCTTAACGAACCAAACCAGCAATTATCTTTCTCTGACCAATCACCCGAATAATTTAGATGCAACGGCTGTGAGTTTTGATGGAAATATAGGTTCAGGAGCTACATTGGCACAAAATTTTGCCATTGAAGATAAAATCAATCATAAAGTTGACAATAGTACTTATGGATTTGTTCGTGTGAAAGCTTCAGAAGTTTTTGTTACCACGAATTCCGGCAATGTTCAGCGTGGTGTGGATGCTGCTTCTGCTTCTGATATCGTAAATGTTTCTGCGGGAACTTTTGTAGAGAATATCATAGTAAACAAAAAACTTACTATCATCGGTGCAGGTAATTCCACGGTAGTTCAAGGTGTTGGTGGCCTGGGTAATGCATTTACCTATCACGCTGCTGCATCAGGTAGCAACTCAACGGATCTGGCATCTTTAGAGAATTTGAAAATCACTGCTGCACAAAGAGGTATTTATGCAGACCAATTGGTTAATCATTTGAAAATTTCAGGCGTCAATTTCGATGCTACTACGATGTATGGTATTCATATCAATAATACAAGCGGTTTGATGAATAATTGGGAAATCACAAATTCAATTTTCAATGCTATTACAGGTGTGGGAATATATACGGGCACAGCTGCAGGTATTGATGGATTAAAAGTTACCAATTCAACTTTTGCCAATAATAGTGGAGGGGCTCTCTATGCGGGCCAAAACACAGCTGGAACTGGTACCTATAATAATGTTACTATCACAGGTAATACTTTTACTACTACAGGATTTGCTAATAATCAGGCAGGTATTTATCTTGAAAAGCTTTCAAATGCAAATATAGCCAACAATACCTTTACAAATAATGGTATTGCTACGAATCCAAGGGCGATCATATTAAATCTCAAGTATAAAGCATATACCAACGTGTCCATTAGCAATAATATCATGACTGAAAACCGTGGAGGTACACAAGTTAATGGTTATGGTATAAATGTTCAAGGCCGAAATGATGCTTCTTCATATAATTCTAACCCGGCAACATTGTCAACAGTGGCAATTTCAGGCAATGAGATAGATGGTTTCTTGCGTGGTATTGAAATAGATAATGCTGTGGATTGGAATTCTACAACGGTTACAAATAACAAAATAAATAATTGTCCCAATGGTATACTTGGGGTAGTTTATGGTACGGGTAATACTGCAAATACAGGTACTACCATGCAAGTACACGATAATTCCATTACGAATGCAACGACATCATTTATTGTAAATGTTAATCCAAACGGAGGTACGATAAATGCTACCTGTAATTGGTATGGGACTTTGGTAGCTAATGATATACCCCCTAAAATGACGGGTAACGTCACCTATAGTCCATGGTATTCTTCAGGCGGGGATGGACCAGGTACTGGTTTCCAACCTACGGGCACTTGTACAGGTACACCTGTAACCATTGCTTCAGCAACTCCAACCAATATCCTTTGTGGACCAACAACGGGTTCAATAGCTGTAACGTTTAGTGGCGGAACTGCTCCTTATGATATTGCATGGACCGGTGGATCAGCGACTGGAATTACCAGCCCTTATTCAATTACTCCACTTGCGGCCGGAACATATTCAATTACAGTAACTGATGCAAATGGATCAACAGCAAATGCAACGGCTACCGTGCTTTATTTGCCGGTAACTAACACAACACAAACAACCTATTATGCAACGATACAGGCTGCAGTAACTGCAGCGAACAACAATGATGTCATTGATGTTTGTGCAGGTACGTACG
>JBMOFV010000012.1:0-64087 GCA_049318705.1 Chitinophagaceae bacterium | reverse complement strand
TTCTGAAACGCGACTCCAGGAAGATTTGGAAGCTGCTAAAGCCGCATGGGAAGAAGAGGTGAAGAGCAAACGTTATCCCATTTCGGAAGAGGAAATCGCCGAGGTGATTCATATGATGACCGGTATTCCGGTGAAAAGAATGGTGGCCGCCGAAAGCGAGAAATTACGCAATATGGGCAATGACCTGAAAGGACAAGTGATTGGTCAGGAAGATGCCATATCCAAAGTGGTGAAGGCTATTCAAAGAAATCGGGTAGGCTTAAAAGATCCTAAGAAACCCATTGGTTCGTTTATCTTCTTAGGGCCAACCGGTGTTGGTAAAACGGAATTGGCGCGAACCCTGGCACGTAATCTCTTTGATTCGGATGATGCCTTGGTGCGTATCGATATGAGTGAATATATGGAGAAGTTTTCGGTAAGTCGACTTATTGGTGCACCTCCCGGATATGTAGGTTATGAAGAAGGCGGACAATTAACCGAAAAGGTAAGACGTAAGCCGTATAGTGTGATTTTATTGGATGAAATCGAGAAAGCACATCCGGACATTTATAATATCTTATTGCAGGTATTGGACGACGGTCAGTTAACAGATGGTATGGGCCGCAAGGTTGATTTTAAAAATACCATCATCATTATGACTTCCAATATTGGTGTTCGTCAGTTGAAGGAGTTTGGCGATGGAGTAGGGTTTGCCACTGCTACCAAAACAAATGCGGCCGAAGATAATAGTAAAGCCGTCATCGAGAAAGCGTTGAAGCGCACCTTTGCCCCCGAATTTTTAAATCGTATTGACGACGTCATCATCTTTAATTCTCTCACGCAGGAACATATCCATCAAATTATTGATTTGGTCATGAATGGAGTTATGAAGCGTTTGAATGCCCTTGGTTTCCATTTGGAATTAACAGCTGAGGCCAAAACATTTATTGGTGAAAAAGGCTATGATCAGCAATTTGGTGCCAGACCGCTGCACCGGGCTATTCAAAAATATCTTGAAGATCCATTGGCAGAGGAAATTCTCAGTTTAAAAATCAATGAAGGGGATACCCTGATCGCTGATTTAAATGCTGAAAAAACCTTGCTCACGTTTACGCTGAAAACATCTTCCAAAAAAGAGAAATCAGGAGAATCCAAAGAATAGAATCAGATTTTCATGCAATCATTTACTGAACTTCAGGCGCAGTTTGAGCAATTTTTTGCACAACATCACTTTCCCGCTGAGCCTTCTACTTTATACGAACCTTGTTCCTATTTACTCCACATGGGCGGTAAAAGGGTGAGACCGGTTTTGTGCCTGATGAGTCAGGAACTTTTTGCACCGATCAACGACGATTCCTGGAATACCGCAACGGCTATAGAACTCTTTCACAATTTTACCCTGATGCACGACGACATCATGGATGCTGCACCTATGCGAAGAGGCAAGGAAACGGTTCATGTGAAATACGATACTTCAACGGCTATACTCTCTGGCGATGTCATGAATATTTTCGCCTACGTGCACTTGAATAAAATCAATAGTTCATATATCCATGATGTGATTTCTTTATTCAATAAAACGGCTATTCAGATTTGTGAAGGACAACAACTGGATATGGACTATGAAAAAAGAACATCCGTTTCACTGGAAGAGTATATGCACATGATTACGCTTAAAACTTCTGTGTTACTGGGTGCTTCTGTTAAATTGGGTGCCATGTTAGGAGGAGCCACAGAAGGCTGTTCAGATGTATTGTATTCATTTGGAAAGTGTTTAGGATTGGCCTTCCAGTTACGCGACGATTACCTGGATCTGTTTGGGGAATCCAGTAAAACAGGCAAACAACTCGGAGGAGATGTGATGTCGAATAAAAAGACTTTTTTGATGGCCAAAGCATTTGAATTATGTGATGATGCCGGACGAAAAGAACTGATGGATTTGCTGCATCGCAACGACCCGGAAAAAGTTCAGGATATGAAAGAACTTTTATCGAGATGGCAGATTCAGGAACATTTGCTGGATTCGATTCGTCATTTTTCCGATCAGGCTTTTTATTTCCTCGAAAAAGCACCGGTGCTCAGTAAAAGAAAAATGGCTTTACAAGAGTTAGCCATACAACTTCTGAACCGGGAGCATTAACGCTTGATTCTAACAAACTTCATCTTGTCTTCATCTGCACTTCACATTGCAGTAATATTGAGCAGATACCTTTGGTACAAATTGAAATAATGCTCTACATTCATTCATTTGGATCGGTTGAACAGGTTTTGGGGAATTTATTTAATCTGCAAGGCAATTTATGTCAGGTAGATGCCCGTCAAATCAGCAGCCATGAATCCTTAGATAGAATAGATCCCTTTGGATTTGATGATGTATTATTTTATTCCTTTTTGAATTTGCACGAATATCGTTTCCTGGACACATTCAGGCACGAGTTGGAACGGGTACATTTTATTGTTGATTATGTGAAGCGTAAAAAATTCAGAAAACTTATTATACTAACTGCTCCAGGTGCTTTTGATCATTCCGATAATCTCTATTTACAGCACAAGGGACTCATTGAACAAAAATTTCAAAGTAGCGGAATACCCTGTTTGTTTTTAAGAGTGCAGGCTGTAACGCATGCGTTTCGTCGTATACATAACTTGCATCACCTGTTTTACGAACGAGCTGAAGGGCGTTATCTCATCCCGCAAAAAAACGATTTGACGATTTATAGCATTCAATTAGATAATCTACATGATATCGTAGAAAAAGCGATGCGCGATGATAGCTACGGTTATTACGATGCTTTTGATAGTATTTCAAAACTGCCAGATTTCTTAAAAGAACATGCGGCTCATATTCCAATAACCCGTATCGCCCCATTGTATCTTTACTTTAAAAGTTACCTCGGCAATTATTTATCACCATCTATTTTGGAGTTATTTTTGAGACCTGTTGTCCCGATGTATAGTTATAGAACAGCTAAAGCCTTTGGCGTAAAACTACATCAGGAAGAGACCACAGAGGAAGAAACTTTAAAGCACGATAACGATAACCCAACGATTCATCTTTCGCCGGTCTTTCAGCCAGGTGGATGGAAATGGTCGAAAATATAATTTTTGAATGTTTTGTTTTGCCGCGTTCAACCCAAAAATGCTTCAGTTCCTCAGCACACAAATCAGGTCTTTGGACGTTTTCTTAAATCTTTGATGATGATGAATACTGAAAACAGAAAGGTCAGTAAATAGATCAACGCTAAGAGTGGTTTTTCAAATGTTCGTTTTTCTACATCATATTCTTTAATCAACGATCCTCCAACTATAATGGCAATGATGGTGAAGAAAAAATTGAGGCCCTTTCTTTGTTCCATTTTTTACTGTCTATTGAAATTTAAAACACTTGCTGTTTCCATTTTTTCGTTTTAGTCTTCGTCTTCAGGCTGAATGGATCATTTTACCTTTTGCATAATTTCAAACATCCGATACACATCTTCAAAGCTGTTATACATCGGTACCGGTGCAATTCGAATGACATTCGGTTCGCGCCAATCGGCGATCACCCCATTTTTTTGCAGTTGTTCAAACACTTCCTTGCCTTTCGACTGAAACAATAAGGATAGCTGACAACCTCTTTCTAATGGATTCGAAGGCGTGATTATCTGAAATTTGAGATGTTTTATTTGTTGTAATAAAAACTCAGCATATGCTGTGAGCATAAAACTTTTTTCAGCGAGTCGATCCATACCAGCCTGATCAAACAGATCCAATGAAGCCCGCAATGCAGCCATATTCATCACCTGTGCATTGCTCATTTGCCAACTTTCAGCGCTCTTCATGGGTTTAAACCCTTTCTTCATTTTAAATCGGGTTTTTTCATCATAACCCCACCAGCCGGCCAATCGAAAAGTGTCTTTGCTTTTTACATGTTTCTCATGAATAAATATTCCACCACATGCTCCCGGACCTGCATTCAGATATTTATACGAACACCAACAAGCAAAATCAACTTTCCAGTCATGCAGATGTAAAACCTTGTTTCCAACGGCATGGGCCAAATCAAAACCGGCTAAGGCCCCTGCTTCATGGGCCAATTGAGTTATGCGCTGAATATCGAAATACTGTCCGGTATAATAATTCACCCCTCCAAAAACGACCAATGCCAATTTATTTTTGTGTTTCCGGATTGCTGCTTCAATATCTTCCATATCAATGGTATGCTGACCCTTACGGGGGGCAATCTCGATGATGGCATCTTCCGGATCAAAACCATGCAGTTGAGCCTGTGTTTCCATCGCATACATATCTGAGGGGAAAGCACCAGCTTCCATGATGATTTTATAACGTTGTTTTGTAGGCCGGTAAAAAGAAAGCATCTGCAAATGCAAATTCACCGTGAGGGTATTCATCGCAACAACTTCTTTTTCATTCGCACCCACCATAGCGGCCAGTGATTTTGTGAAAAAAGTATGGTACGCAAACCAGGGGCGTCGGGATTCGAAATGCCCTTCAACACCAAATTTCCCCCAGTCTTCTAATTCTTCAGCAATATAGGTAGCTGCACCTTTTGGTTGTAATCCCAGTGAGTTGCCACATAAATAAACCACATCTTTGCCTTTGTACTGTGGAAAAATAAATGATTCACGAAATTGTGAAAGACTATCTGCATCATCCATTTCGCGTGCGTATCCAACACTGGATTTAAATTGAAGCTTCTCCATATTCATTTTAATGTGTACAAAGTTATCAATCCACTTTCATTTTATCATTCTTTTCCCGAACAGACTTCAATTTCCGAAATTGTTTATTTTTGAACCCTGATGAGAGGTTCTGAAAATGCGCATAGGTGCAGGTGGCTAATTAGAATTGTATTTGCCATGTTGGTTTTTATTTCAACCAAATCAAGCGCTGAAGGGCAGGATTCCATGCGTTTTTGGAATGTCCAAGCTCATCTGGATACTTATTTGAGTACTGATCTATTAAACCCTAATTCGAAGGAAAAGCCTTCCTTTATTTTCAATCATCGCCGCAATAATCAGTTGGCGTTGAATCTGGCAATGCTGCGTGCCGCTTATGATAACGCTCAGTTCAGGGCTTCGGTCGGAGGGATGCTCGGCGATTATAGCCGATTTAATTTAGCTGCAGAACCACTTTGGGCACGTTCTATCTATGAAGCACAAATTGGATTTCGTTTACATTCCAGGTATGATGTTTGGTTAGATGCCGGCATCATGCCTTCTCATATCGGCTATGAAAGTGCCATCAGTCAGGATTGTTGGACCCCAAGCAGGTCGTTGGTAGCGGAAAATTCGCCCTATTACGAAAGTGGGGCTAAATTGAGTTATACCACTTCGAAAAAAAAGTGGTTCTTCTCTTTGTTGTTATTAAATGGCTGGCAACGAATTGCTCGAATTACCGGAATGCAAAAACCATCTTATGGGGCACAATTGAAGTATCAGGGTTCGAATTGGACAGCGAATTATAGTTGTTTTTATGGTTCGGATAGGCCGGACTCCATGAACCACAAGCGGTTTTACCAAAATGGATTTCTACAATTTGAACCGAATGGCCATTGGTCGGGAATCATCGGATTAGATATGGGCAGAGATCATTTTAAAGGTGGTTCAACGCATTTTTGGTATACTCCTTCCATTATTATACGATATAGTTATTCTAAAAAGTGGCGTAGTGCTTTCCGGGTAGAATATTTCCATGATCAGCATGAGGTCATGATTCAGGCCGATGGAAAAGGTAGTCGAATTGCAGGCTGTTCACTGAACACAGATGTGCTCCTTTTTCCAAAATGTTACTGGAGATTTGAGCTGAAATATTGGCGTTGGGATAAAAATAACCAGACAAATCCCCTTGAAATGCTTCCGATTACGACGGTCTTAAGCTATCAATTTTAGTGATAATGCTTCAACGGCGTCATCGGGATTCGATTTTATAAAAAAGTGCATATCCCGAATATTTTATATACTTGCACAAATTCAAAAGAGCAAGCGCGCAGAGAATGGCAAAAAATTTACTGATTGTGGAGTCACCGGCTAAGGCCAAGACTATCGAAAAAATATTGGGAACGGATTTTCAAGTCAAGAGTTGTTTTGGACATATTCGTGATCTGGAAAAGGATGAAATGGGCATTGATATTAAAAATAATTTCAAACCCACCTATAAAATATCGGACGACAAAACCAAAGTGGTGAATGAGTTGAGGCAGTTAGCCCGAAAATCTGAAGAGGTATGGCTGGCATCGGATGAGGACCGTGAAGGTGAAGCCATTTCCTGGCATTTATGTGAAGTTTTGGGTTTAGACCCTTTAAAAACAAAACGCATTGTATTTCATGAAATCACCAAACCGGCTATTAAACACGCTGTTGAAAATCCGCGAACGGTGAATATGAACCTGGTGAATGCCCAGCAGGCCCGTCGTATTTTGGATAGAATCGTCGGTTTTGAATTATCGCCGGTTTTATGGCGCAAAATTAGCCGCAGCAATTCTTTATCTGCAGGTCGTGTGCAATCGGTTGCCGTTCGTTTGATCGTTGAGCGTGAACGAGAAATCAATCTTTTTTCGGCTGAAAGCACCTTTAAAATTGAAGCCGGTTTTTTTGCCAAGGATATCAATCAAAGAGATGTTTCTTTTAAAGCAGAATATGCATCCCGCATCAAAGATGTACAGGGTGCCATGCAATTTCTCGATAAATGTAAAGGTGCTCAATACAGGGTTGAAGATATTCAGGTAAAACCGGGAAAAAAATCGCCCTCTGCTCCTTTTACCACCTCAACCTTGCAGCAGGAAGCCAGTCGCAAATTGGGGTATAGCGTAAGTAAAACCATGTTGATCGCCCAAAAATTGTATGAAAGTGGTCATATCACTTATATGAGAACCGATGCGGTGAATCTTTCTGCAACGGCTTTGGAGGACATTCAAAAACAAATAGTCGGGGATTACGGCGATAGTTATCATCAGCGAAGGGCTTATAAAAATAAAAACGACAATGCCCAGGAGGCGCATGAGGCCATTCGTCCAACATCGATGTCGACCAAACAAGTTGAAGATTGGGATCAGCAAAAACTTTATGACCTGATTTGGAAAAGAACCATGGCTTCGCAAATGAGTGATGCAATTCTGGAAAAGACCGTTGCATCCATTGGAATTTCTACACAAGATCAAAAATTAACTGCTCAGGGTGAGGTGTTGAAATTCGACGGATTTTTAAAATTATATCTCGAGAGTAAAGATGATGAGGATACGGATGAGGAATCAGAAGGTATGTTACCATTATTAAAAGTTGGGCAGGATTTGAATTTAAATCAAATGCGTGCTGTTGAGCGATTCAGTCGACCGCTTCCAAGATATACTGAAGCTTCTTTGGTTAAAAAGTTGGAAGAATTGGGCATCGGCCGTCCTTCTACTTATGCACCTACCATTAGCACCATCCAAAATAGAAATTACGTCATTAAAAAGGACAAGGATGGAGTACAGCGAAATTATCAGGTATTGGTGCTCGAAAAAGATCTCATTGAAACCAAGCAGCTCACCGAGAATACCGGTGCCGAAAAATCGAAATTATTCCCAACGGATTTGGGCAATGTGGTGACCGATTTCCTGAAGAAGCATTTTACCCAGGTGATGGATTATCAGTTTACAGCAACCATCGAAAATGAATTTGATGAGATTGCACAAGGGCAAAAAGATTGGAGTAAAATGTTAGGTACTTTTTATACGCCTTTCCATCAATTGGTAGAAACGACGATGGATACTGCTGAAAGGGCCTCGGGTGAGCGTGAATTGGGGATAGATCCGGAGAGCGGTAAAAAAGTCATTGCCAGAATTGGACGCTTTGGACCTATGATACAAATTGGCCATGTGGATGATGAGGAAAAACCTCGTTTTGCAACGCTACGCCCAAGCCAGAGTATTGAGACCATTACCTTCGAAGAGGCGATGGAGTTGTTTAAACTGCCTCATGTTTTAGGACAGTATGAAGGATTGGAAGTATTGGTAAATGTGGGTCGATTTGGCCCTTATGTGAAGTTTGGCGAACAATTTATTTCATTGGCAAAAGGCGAGGATCCATTGAGTGTTACGATGGAAAGAGCCATTGAAGTCATTAAAGCCAAACAAGAAGATGATGCACCAATTGCCTTTTATGAGGATAAACCTGTTACCAAAGGCAAAGGTCGATTTGGTCCATTTATCAAGTGGAATGATTTATTTATCAATATTCCGAAAGCCTACAATTTTGATTTTCTGAGCCAATCACAATGTGAAGAGTTGATTCAGAAAAAGATGGAGAAAGAGGCCAATCGTTTTATTCTGCAATTTCCGGAAGAGAAAATTTCCGTTGAAAATGGTCGTTGGGGTCCGTTTATAAAATTCAATAAAAAAATGTTGAAATTAGGTCCAAAAGCGGAAGGGGGTAAATTTACGCCTGAAGAAGCGGCCATGTTAGGGTTGGAAGATATTAAAAAAATGATTGAGGCACAGGTTCCAGGTGCTTTCGAAAAGAAAGTCAAAAAGACAGCAGTTAAAAAGGCTGTTGCTAAAAAAGCTGCCCCTAAAAAAACGAAGTCTGTAGCTGCAAAATAATCATTCAATTTTTTGGGGATGAATACTTATCGCGAAAAAGAAGAGGAAAGAAGAATGCAGGGGCAGTTGCAGTTCCGTTCCGGACTGGATTTAGCCATGGGTGTGTTGTACGTAATTATTCCGGCATATGCTATGGCGATGCCGTATTTGGTGGAAGAATATGGAAAGACGACGGTTTATACTGTGTGTAGTTTGTTTGCACTATACGGGCTCATTCGTATCGGTCGAGGTTGGATGGCCATGCGAAAATTAATGCAAAGGCGAAAACATGGGTCTTAGAATGCTCATGATGTTTTAGGAGCGTATTCTTCGCAGTTGTTTCTCAAAAGGTTTTCCTTAACTTTGGATAAATAATTTGTATGAGGTCAATACTTGTATTTTGTTTTTGTTTACTAGGCTATTTCGCAGAAGCGCAGTGTAGTTTTAATATCAGCACCCAAATGGCACCAGTGTTATGTCATGGTGAATCGAACGGAATCATTGTCGTGAATGTTTCACCCATCGGTTCTTATAACTTCCAGTTAGGAAGTGGGGCCTTTCAATCAAACAATATTTTTTCCGGATTAAATGCAGGAAGTTATTGGGTGAAAGTACAAGACCCATTATTGAATTGTACGGATAGTGTTTTGGTCGCAGTTACCGAACCGAATCCTTTGGTGATTTCCGCAGCCTCCAGCACCAATAATTGTAATCAATCAGGAAGTATAATACTGAATACGAGTGGGGGCAATACAACATTCACTTATGAGTTTCGTGAATTAGGTGCAACATCCTGGAATACGGCATTAGGAAGTACGATTAGTTCATTGGATGTTGGGTTGAGTTATGAATTTCAATGCATCGATAATAATGGGTGTTACTCAAATTTGTTGGATACTTTTATAGAAGCGTATACTACCGATATCAGTTCTTCATTTTCGTGCTCTGGAGGCGGGCAGTTTATACTTAGCAGCAATAATGCAAATACGCCAATCACTCATTCAATCGCACCTGCTTATGGCACTTTTACCAACCTGAATCAAATAGATGGTTTGGCTGTCGGTAATTATACCATTACAAGTACGGATGGATCCGGTTGTTCATGGACCAAAGTTTTTCCCTTGGGAAATCAGAATATTACTAAAATCCTCAGTTTTCCGACTTGTATGAATTCGAACGGTAATATTTATCTTGCCGTGACCGGCACTGCCCCCATCAACTATACCCTGAACGGAGTCAATGCTGGCACAGGGAATACCATCAATTTCTCCAATCTGGCTTCAGGTACTTACACCATTCAGGCTTCCGATGCGGCTGGTTGCATTACAGCCTTGATAGTTCCTTTGCCCAATGCCTACCTGCCTTCAACCAGTTCTCTCAGTCAAACATCTTGCGGACCTGTGTATATCAATGGATTGCCCTATAGCAGCACTGGTGTTTACACTCAAACATTAACCAATGCACAGGGCTGCGATAGTATCCTTACCCTCAATCTGACCATTTACTATCCGCCAAGCAACTTGGTGAATCAAAATGGAAATTCTTTAAGTGCTGTTGCTTCCGGGGTAGCCTATCAATGGATGCGTTGTAATCCTTTTCAAATTATTGCCGGAGCAAATAGTCAAACGTATAATCCAACACAAAATGGTCAATATGCGGTTATCCTGACTCAGAATAATTGCTCGGATACTTCCACTTGTTATGCGGTGAATGGTTTATCGCTGAATGAGTTGAATGAACAGGCCATCTTACAGATTTATCCCAATCCTTCTTCGGGTGATTTGCAGATACGAGTTCTTCAAAGTATTCAGCCCGGTGCAACGGTTGAGCTAAGAGATATTCAGGGAAGATTCATACAGAGTTGGGAACTTCCGCTCAATGGTGTATTGAGCCAACAAATTCATGGGGTAAATCCGGGAATGTATTTTATTGCCATTCATAATGGTCAGCAATCCTTTGTGCAAAAATGGAGGATTGAATAATTCGCGTTGTTTTTGTTCTGAAATCATCTTTAGGCAGCTAAAAAATTGTTTTTTCATCAACAGCCTTCGTTACTATTCACACAGTGTGAATTAAATATTCTGAGCAGAAGGCCTTTCGTTGTAATATTATGCCCTTAAGAAAGGCTTGATCTGTGCTGTTTTCGTGAAGAAATCATGCAGAATTTGGCCGCAAACATTAAAAATATCATATGAAAAAAACTTTAAGCACATGGATGCTTGCTGGTATTTTTATTCCCGGTTCTTTATTTGCCGGCGGATTTAAAATTGCTTTGCAAGGTCAAAAACAAATTGGAATGGGGCATACCGGCGTCGGATTTGCTCAGGATGCAGCAACGGTATACTTTAATCCGGCCGGAATGGGCTTTGCCCGCAGTGGTATCAGCGCCGGGGTTAACTTGTTAATGCCATCTACCTCATTTTTAGATGCCAATACCAACCAGATTACCAATTCAACTTCACAGGTATTTACACCATTGTCGCTGTATGGCAATGTTGCATTGAGCAAGAAGGTCAATTTTGGTTTGGGGGTTTATACGCCTTATGGCAGTGGAATTATGTATCCGACTGATTGGACAGGGCGTTATATTTTGAATCGAATTGATTTGAAAGTTGTTCATATTCAACCCACCTTATCTGTTAAATTGGGTGAAAAATTTGCCATCGGAGCAGGGTTTATTTACTCACAAGGTCATGTGGGTCTGGAACGTGATTTGCCTTTGAGCAGTAATCAAGGCAATACTACGGCTAGTGTAAAACTGGATGGCCGGGCATCAGGAATCGGTTTTAATGCCGGAGCTTATTTAAAAGCCAGTGAGCGTTTTAGCATTGGTTTGACTTATCATTCAAAAGTGAATATGGAAGTAGAAAAGGGCGATGCCACTTTCAATAATGTACCAATGGCTCTTTCATCTTCTTTTCCTGAAGCGAATTTTTTTAGTTCGGAATTGCCATTACCTTCTGAACTTGCTGCTGGTTTTTCTTACAAACTCACCAGCAGGTTAACCGCCGCAGTTGATTTTAATCTTACATTCTGGAAGTCGTTTGATACCTTGTCTTTCGATTATCAAACAAACTCAGCAGCATTGGCCGATACCAAGTCGCCACGCTTATACGAAAATGCCTCAACGATTCGATTAGGGTTTCAATATTTGGCTTCCGAGGGATTACAATTAAGGGCAGGGGCTTTTTATGATCAGACTCCCGTGAAAGATGGTTATGTTGCTCCCGAATTACCTGATAATAATAAAGTAGGTTTAACATTAGGAGCGAGTGCGCGTTTACATGATAAACTGGTACTGGATTTAAGCCTTTTATACGAAGATGTTCCTGAAAGAAATCAAACCAATAAGGAAACAGGATTAGCAGGAACCTTTCAAACAAGGGTATTCTCACCTGGAGTTGGCATTACCTATTTATTTGGGAAATCAAACAAAAGAAAAAATTATTAATTCAAATGATCATCATTGTTGAAAGCCATTTTTTGGATCACTCAATTTTGATATAAAAATACTTTGCATGAAAAACAATCAACGAATTCTGACTTTTCTGGGGGCTTCTCTTCTTCTTGGAAGTTGTCAGACCGATTTAGTCGAAAAAGATATTAAAAAAGGGAATGCAGACTTTACCCGTTACGTGGCGGTAGGAAACTCACTTACTGCAGGTTATGCAGATGGAGGGCTTTCGCGAAAAGGACAAATGCATTCCTATCCTGTGATGCTTGCCGAACAATTTAAATTAGCCGGAGGTGGTTCATTCGCGGTTCCTTATATGAATGAAGGTAACGGTAATGATGGCAGTAACAATCCGGCGCGTGCTTTGGGTTATGTATTACCATGTAATAGCAATATCCCCACACTCTCTCCGGTTTACCCACTGGGAGGAGCAACGGCATTTAACAATGTATCCGCTCAGGGCCCATATAATTTGGTGGGTGTACCAGGCGCTCGGGTCATTGATGCCAACTTAAATCTGTATAGTTTTTTAAATCCGTTTTTTAGTCGCTTTTGCTTAACACCCGGTGTGAGCACTATGATCAGCGAAGCCAAACGAATCAATGCAACCTTCTTCACTTTGTGGTTAGGAAGCAATGATGCTTTGTTGTATGCCACTGGTGGAGCAGTACCTCCTGCCAATGCGTTTAGTCCTTCGCTCACCGATACAACTACTTTTCGTGTAGCCATGGCTCAGGTGGTTGATTCTTTAACTTCAAATGGAGCAAAAGGTGCTATTGCCAATGTTCCGGATGTTACTTCTGTTCCTTATTTTACAACAGTTCCTTGGAATGGTGTGGCCTTGACGCAGGGCAAAGCTGATACGCTGAATGCGGCCTATATCGGATTGGGTTTATCCCATATTTTCTGGAAAGCAGGTGCAAATGGTTTTGTCATTAGCGATAGTACAGCACCCGGAAATGTTCGACAGGCTACTGCCAATGATCATATCTTACTTATCACGCCAAGCGATTCATTAAAATGTGGTCAATGGGGCGTGAGTCCGGCTAAACCGCTTGCTGACAGATATGTATTAGATCAAAATGAAAAGGCAATCATTCAACAACATATTAGTATCTATAATTCTACCATTGCATCAATAGCCCAGACAAAAGGATTGGCTTTGGTAGATATGAATACTTACCTGAAATCATTCAAATCAGGAATCATCTATAATGGAGTTTCCATGAATGCTGCATTTATCACCGGTGGTGCGTTTAGTTTAGACGGCGTCCATCCGAATGGTCGGGGATATGCCTTGATTGCGAATGAATTTATCAAAGCTATTAATGCTAAATTCGGATCAACCATTCCATACGTAGATGTAACTGCGCATCCGGGAATAATTTTTCCTTAAACCTTGTTTGTAACCCATCCTAAAAATTGGGTTGAAATTATTAAAATGCCGGCGACATGATGTAGCCGGCATTTTAATGGGTGGGGAATTCTATTTCTGGAACAAACAAATGAGGGGCTACTGAATAACTCAGAAATGATGTCATTCAGGTGAACACGTTTTGGAGATATGCCTTAAAAAAGTGTGCATGAACGATTCTAAAATTTCGCTTGAATTCCCATCACCACTCATTTTGTGCGTTATTCAGTAGCCCCTAAATATTCGTCCGTAAAGTGTTGTTTATGTTTTGGTTTCGCAAATTTATCGGCGTTATATTCCTTCGAATTTCCTTTTGGAATAGAAAGAGAAGTCCAATTTTCGTCACACAGTAGTTTTCCGATAAACACAATTTGTCCAACGTGATATGGATAATGAGCCAATTGTCTGTTGATTGCTTCTGTGATCGTGTGTCCTTGATTTCGTATAAATATTTCCTTGGTTAAATCGTCGTCTGTGAGCGGATTTATTGCGTTAAATAAACAGGTCCAACCTTCATTCCATTTTTCTAAAAGTTCAGTTCTGTCTGCAATATCATTGTCAAATTCTGCGTCTCTTTGTCGCCATTCTTTTTCTCCGTCTGTTGTCAAAAAATCGGTCCAACGAGAAAGCATATTCCCCCATAAATGTTTTACGATTGTCGCAATACTATTACTTTCTTTATTTAGTTGAATAAAAAGTTGTTCGTCTGTAAGTTGTGAAAATGTTTTATCTCCGAGCATTTTGTAATACTCAAATTGTTTTTTCGCACTGACTAAAAAAATATTTTCCATATCAATGTGATGTCGTTCGTTCTCGTTGCGTTTCTGTTGGGTATCATGTCCACCAACCTTCGGATGACGGCCATACAACTGCCCAAAGATTATTTTACTGTATCGTAAGCAATGAATGCGTGGTTGCAATTTGATGCTCCTCTTTCAGGGTTTTTAAACCGGAGGCTTCAATCAGTTTAAGAAATACCCGGCTATCATACATTTGACTATTCCCATTGGCTTGTGTGGTAAAATAGAGAGAAGTCATTTGCAAAGAATACATGGCTGCATGAAAGGGTTGTTTATCCCAAAAAGTTTCATTCACCAAAATAACACCACCCGGATTCAGGGCTTTTTTACATTTTTTCAGAATGCCGATAATTTCATCATCCGAAAAACAATCCAAAAATTGACTCATCCAGATGATATCAAATTTTCCTGGAATCTCTTTCTCAAATTCCAAAATATTATGAGGAATTAAATGATGACGACCTTCAAAACCAGCCTCATGAATATTTTTTTCAGCCATTGCCAATTGACCGGGATAATCGAGCAGATGCATCTGAATATCGGGCATTTGTTGCAGACATTGTATACTGAATTTGCCGGTATTCGCACCGATGTCTAAAATATTTTTAGGCTGATAGGCTTGTACTTGTTGAACAATAATCGGGAAAACAGAGTCTGAGTAAAAATTATCAAAATCGAACCAACTTTTAGTTTGCAAAGGGGTAAGTTTTGATAACCCTTCATAAATAGTTTTCCAGGGCCCCAGGAACGGCAGGCCGGCGGGTTTACCGGTTTCAATACTTTCTTTCAACTTTCCGGCGCCTTCATAACAAATATCACGCATAAAAGAAGTATTGATTTTTACCATGGCATCTGTGATAAACATGATACCCGTTTTAGTAATCAAGTACTTATCTTCATTTTCTATCAAAAGTCCAATACCGATTCCGGCTTCCAGTAATATACGTAAGCCGTATTTTGAGATACTCAAAGGCGCATGAAGTTCTTCAAATCCAAGGCCATTTGTGTGTTGGTTTAAATGATCCAGCACACCATAATCGCGAAGCAGAACTGAAGCCTGAAAAGCATATGGGGCATAGGATAAGAAATGGGCTTTTTCCAAAGCCGTAAAGGCATGGTATTCAGAGTCTTTAAAGAAAGAATGTTTTTTATTCATACCCGGTAAAGATACATGCCATCCATTAATCCTAGAAATATTCCCTGATTTATGTGAGGCTGAATTATTTTGAAGCGGGGTCCACTTTGCGGTATCGAAATCTGAAGAGGAATTCCTGAGGAATATATTTTTGGCGATACATGGCAGGAATCAGGTGTTTTTTGATTTCCTCCAGGGCTTTTTTAGCCGCCTGATAATACATCTGTTGCTTTTCATCCACAGGAGGATTGATGGACAAATTGCTATCAGCTTGTATGGTTACTTTCAAATCGAGGTCAATAGAATTTAATTGCTCCGTTTCTGATATTTCGGGAAACTGGAAATGTGCTTTAAACGAATCTCTTAATCCGTTAAAACCTCCCGGAAATCGGGCATAAATGGAATCATGACTATACAATTTCAGGGTATCCATCACGATCAGGGAATTGGATCGATAATTGGATAATGGGGTTCCCGTTGTGAAAGAAATGGGCAATAAATAATGTACGTTTACTTTACGGCCATTCTGCATGCCGGGCGTCCACTTAGGCATTTCTGTAATCACTTTTAAGGCCTCTTCATCACATCCTTCTCCGATTCCTTGCAAAAGTTTCAGGTTGGTGATTTGTCCGTTGGAATCCACAACAAAGCTGGTCATGATTTTACCGCTCACCATCTTTTGAATCGCTTTTTTCGGATATTTAATTTTCCGACCGAGATACTCATTTAAGCCATCTTCACCGCCTTTACTAAATTCGGGCATTTTTTCCATCACTTCCCAACTGCCATATCGATGGGCATCATGGTTGGATCGATAATCATAAACGTACACCAGTAAGTTATTTGAATCGAGGCTATTGGATTGTGATCGATGGATAAATTGGATGGGTAAACGCAAATCAACTTCGCCATGCCAGCCACTCCAGTATTGATTCCAATCACCAACGCTCTTGATCGCAATCTCCACTGATTCGTACAATCCGGATCCCAGAGCCCTGATAAATTCAATTTTTTTGGCCTCACCTTTTTCATTGATTTTCACCTGTGCGATAATTTGACCGGATGTTTTCGCCTGAATCGCTGCAGGTGTATATTGGATTTTGCTGAGCAGGTAATCTTTTAAGGCTTTGTTTTGTGCAAAGGCAGATTGTCCAAATGTTTGAAAAAGCAAAAAAAGTCCGGCTATATACCGGACTTTGAAGTTCATTTTATTTGTCATCATGATTGTTATAGTTCATCCAGTATTCATTGTCGAACTATGCGTTCATTTTTTTCTTTAAGTTGCTATCCAATGCATCCAGGAATTCTTCTGTATAAACAAAATGTTCTCCGTGTTTTACTGTATTACCGTGAATACAAACGGCCAGATCTTTAGTCATGATACCGCTTTCAACGGTTTCGATACAAACTTGCTCCAGGTGATTACAAAAATCTATCAAGGCTTGATTATTATCTAATTTACCACGAAAGGCCAAGCCTCTGGTCCAGGCAAAAATTGATGCTATCGGATTGGTGCTTGTTGGTTTACCGGCCTGATGATCGCGATAATGACGGGTTACAGTTCCATGAGCTGCCTCGGCTTCCATGATTTTGCCATCCGGAGTTATGAGCACGGAGGTCATCAATCCCAATGATCCGAAACCTTGCGCCACGGTATCACTTTGCACATCCCCATCATAGTTTTTACATGCCCATACAAAATTGCCATTCCATTTCAGGGCAGAAGCGACCATATCATCAATTAAACGGTGCTCGTATGTAATTCCGGCTTCCTGGTATTGTGCTTTAAATTCATTCTCATAAACCTCTTCAAAAATATCTTTAAAGCGGCCGTCGTATTTTTTAAGAATGGTATTTTTTGTCGACAAATACAAAGGCCATTTTTTACTCAAGGCCATATTAAAACAGCTGCGGGCAAAGCCATAGATACTCTCATCGGTGTTATACATGGTTAAGGCAACGCCATCTCCTTTGTAATTATACACTTCAAATACCTGAGCTTCACCACCATCTTCCGGCGTAAAAGTCATGGTTAATTTTCCTTTGCCTTTAATAACGGTATCAGTAGCACGATATTGATCGCCAAATGCATGTCGACCTACAATAATTGGAGCAGTCCAATTAGGAACCAAACGCGGGACATTTTTCATGACAATGGGTTCACGAAATACTGTTCCATCCAAAATATTCCGAATCGTTCCATTCGGTGATTTCCACATTTGTTTTAAGTTAAATTCCTTTACACGGGCTTCATCCGGTGTAATGGTTGCACATTTAATGCCTACACCACAGGCTTTGATCGCGTTGGCGCAATCTATTGTAACCTGATCATTGGTCTCATCGCGATATTCAATGCCCAAATCATAATATTGAATGGGAACATCGATATAAGGGAGGATTAATTTTTCTTTGATAAATTTCCAGATAATGCGGGTCATTTCATCGCCATCAATTTCTACGACGGGGTTTGCAACTTGAATTTTTGACATGTTTGTAAAGGATTAAAGAGTTGCAAATGTAAGCATAAAATCCAGTGGTTTAGATTTAGTGGACTGCTATTTTGAAGTGTTTTTGTTTGTTTATTCAGGAGGCATTTTCCGACATTTTTTAAAGACGCAGATATAGATAATAAATGATTGGTGAAAGAAAAGCAGACAAAAAGCACATGGTTATCATGCCAATTTCTGGGAGCGGAGTTCCATTGCTCTTGAAGTAAGTGAAAATGAACTAAATAGCTGCCCGAGGAGATGAATGTTTTCTCGGAATCTGAATAATTTTCACCCTAAAGCGATGCGCTATGCCCTCAATGACTCGGTGTGTTTTAATTGCGCAATCGGAATGGAAGATATTGGGGAAATGAGGTCGCCGAAAACTGTCTCAAATGCAAAATAGGCGGTAGTACTTCAAGATACCAACCCAAGGTGAAAAATAGAACCCAAAATCGAAACTGATTCAGGTGCTTTCGATTACCCAGGTTAAACTTGCCATTTGTGATTTAAGGTTTTCTTATTTTTTTTAATAAAGTATTTATGTTTCAAACAGAGATAGTTTCAAGGGAGTCTTAAGTTTGCAGGATGTCCCAATCACATCCAAGGATTCAGCAACTTGTTAAAGCAATAGATTTTGAAGAGCAAGAAGAAAAGCGCCGTTATGTTGGGCAGGATATCAAATCACTGAAGTCAGCTGGTTTGTTGCTTCAACCCATTCAAATTAGCAGAAGATATTTCGGGTTTGCAGATTACCCCGAGGCACAGTTCAGATTACTTTTTCCGGCGGATACTTCCCAATTTCGTGATGGTACTGCGATTGAAATATTTTATCGCGATGAAGAACCGATTAAAGGCATCTTGTTATCATTGCAGGGCAAGGCAGGGGAGGTACGTTTTTTAGCACCGGATTTTCCGGATTGGATCGATGAACAAGGAGTAGGCATACGCCGATCTTCAGATACCCGAACGGTGCAGTTTATGAAAGATTCGTTGAAAAATTTGACATTGAATGAACCTCTTTTCTCTTTATTTGAACAATTACATGGCGATTCACCCATAACCAGGGCTACCAATAGTTCTGAAGCCCCCATTTCTTTTTTGAATCGTCGTATCAATCCTAGTCAACAACTTGCCGTTCAAAAAATCTTAAACGCCGGGGATATTTTTATTGTTCATGGTCCACCCGGTACCGGTAAAACAACCACGCTGATTGAAGCCATTGTGCAATTAAAATTAAGGGGGCATCAGGTATTGGTAGCCGCACCCAGTAATGCTGCTGTTGACCACATGACAAGGGGTTTACTGGCGGCAGGAGTGAAGGCAGTTCGTGTCGGGAATAGTGTAAAAATTGCAGATGATTTGTTTTCTGCAACCCCTGAAGGTCGTTTAAATGATAAAAACATTCAGAAAGAAATTAAGGCCCTTAAAATCCGTGCAGAGGAATTTCGGAAAATGGCGTTACAATACAAACGACGATTTGGGAAGGCCGAAAGGGAACAACGGAATTTATTGTTTGCAGAGGTAAAATCTATTCGACAGGAAATTCGAAAAACCATGGATTATCACCTCGATAAAATTTTTTCAAATGCCGAAGTTATTTTAGGAACACCACTCGCGCTTGCAGAACAAAGATTCAAGCCACAGCAATTTCATACCTTGTTCATTGACGAAGCCGCCCAATGTTTGGAGCCGCTTGCATGGGGTATCATGCCTTTGGCCAAACATACTGTATTGGCCGGCGATCATTTTCAGTTACCGCCAACAGTTCTCTCTCAAAAAGCTACACAATTGGGATTAAATATTTCGATTCTCGAAACAGCCATTCGCAACATCGAAGATCAGGTGTTATTGGATACACAATATCGAATGCGAACAGTGATTGCAGGATTTTCAAATGATTATTTTTACCAGGGAGCCCTTCAAACACCGGACCACTTAAACAATGAAAGTGTACATATGACTTTCATTGATACAGCCGGAACAGGAATGGAAGAAGAAGCCGGACAAGAAGGTACAAGTTTGGTGAATCGGGGTGAATTGGATTTGGTGCAAAAAATTATCTTGAGCGAAAAACTCAATCCGGAAGCTATTGCTTTTATTTCTCCTTATGCGGCACAGGTTTCTTTGGCCAATGAGGTGCTCCCAAAAATTGCCCGGATCAGTACCATCGATAGTTTCCAAGGACAGGAATTTCATACCGTTTTCATTAGTTTGGTGCGCAGCAATGAACAAGGTCAGATAGGGTTTTTGGATGATGTTCGGCGAATGAATGTGGCGCTGACCAGAGCACAGGAAAAACTTTATGTCATTGGAGATAGTGCCACTTTAGGGCAACATTCCTTTTATAAAAAATATTTGGAATACGTTGAAAAGGCCGGGCATTATATCAGCGCCTGGGAGTGGTTGTATGATTAAAGATCCCAGTATTTTGTTCCACCAAATTTCACTTCCTGCACGTTCAGAATCTGTCTTTTACGAAAGTCGGAATCATATTGGTAAATCATCACGATAAAACGTAATTTTTGCAAATTGTAATTGCTCAAATTGATTTGTTCATATTTTTTTTGACGGATATTCCCTTCCGGAAAAGCTTCGTTCAATATTAAGGTATCACCGGTTTCGGCACTCAGGATTTCTTTAAACACAGAAGGATGATGATAAGCAGATAATGCGCCTTGCTGAAAAATATTTTTGATACTGTCTTCAACAAGATAAATCTGTACACGGATATCCTTTTCAAAAGCTTGTCGATGAGCAATGTAGATGTTCAAATAAGCATTTGCATTTTCAGCAATGCCGCTTTCCAGGGCCAAAGCCAGTGGGGCCTCCTGCGATAGTTGGCGCAAGGCTGCTGCATTCCAGTTAATTGGAGATCACCAAATCTGATTGTCTTCCTGTAATTCGGTATTGGAGCCCGGCAAACGATTCACTGCCGCTTTTGGCAAACCAATGGTTCCTCCCAGAAAAGATATCAAGGATTGGGTGTAAGGTGTTTCGAGCCAATCCTGATGATGAAAATTAGCCACAAAAATCCGCCCCAGGTTTTGTAGTCGCAGGGCTTCGAGTTGTGCACGAGATTCAATACTGGCGCTGTTCCATTCTCCACACAAGGATTCGATGAGGACGTTTTGACGGTAATGATTTGGATGTAATTCCAGGGGATTTTCCACCGGAATGATAACAGGCTCCTTATCGCGACACGATACTACCAACAGATAAATAAGCAGTAGCGGAAAATATTTTTTCATCCAAGCGTAAAAATACTTGAAAAAAGAAGAAAACATTCAGCGAATCGTTCATTTTTGCATTTCGACCCATTATGTTACTCTCTCTCAACAATATCACCTTCGAATTTGGTGCCCGTAAAATTCTTGATGAAGCCTCCTGGCATATTTTCCCCAACGAACGTATCGGCCTTATTGGCCCGAATGGAGCTGGTAAATCTACGCTGCTTAAAATCCTCATTGGAGAGTATACCGTAAGTGCCGGTACCGTGAATCGGATCAAAAATTTGAGTATCGGTTATTTTCATCAGGACTTACAAAGCTTAGAGACTGAAGAGAATATTTTAAATGTGGCCAAAGGAGCCTATGCCAAAGCATTGGAACTGGAAGCGCAAATCAGGCAACTGGAAATAGAATTGCATGAAAGTGAAGATGAAAAAAAATTACATAAGCTGGCCGATTTACATCACGATTTTGAGATCGCCGGCGGTTATGAAATGGACCATAAAGCTGCAGAAATTCTGGAGGGTTTAGGATTTAACACGCTTGATTTACAACGTCCTTTTAAAGAGTTTTCAGGTGGCTGGCGGATGCGTGTATTGCTCGGAAAAATGATTCTGCAACATCCGGATATTTTACTCCTCGATGAACCGACCAATCACCTCGACTTACCTTCCATTGAGTGGATCGAAAGATATTTGAACGGTTATCCGGGTACTATCATCATCGTATCGCATGACCGGTATTTTTTAGACCGCATGATCACCAAAGTGGTGGAGGTTGCACAACAAACCCTCAATCATTACTCCGGCAATTATTCATTTTACGAACAGGAAAAGGAAGTGAGGGCTGAATTTCAGCAAAGGGAGTATGACAATCAACAAGATTTTATTCGTCAACAGGAGCGATTCATTGAACGTTTTCGTGCAAAAGCCTCCAAAGCCACCCAGGCTCAAAGTTTGGTAAAAAAACTCGACCGCTTAGAACGTATCGAAGCGCCCATCAGCGAAACCGCTAAAATTTTGTTTCGTTTTTCACTCGAACGTCAACCGGGAAAAATTTTGAGTACCCTGCATCAGGTCAGCAAAAGTTATGGCGATTTACATATCCTCAAAAATGCATCTGCTGAAGTGAATCGCGGTGATAAAATAGCATTGATTGGTGCCAATGGAAAGGGGAAGTCTACTTTATTACGACTCATTGCTCAAACCGAAGGCTGTGAGGGTGAGGTCATCGGAGGGCACAATGCAGATATCTCCTTTTATGCCCAACATCAGATTGAAGCCCTGCACATGGATCATGATATTCTGGAAGAATTAAAATTATGTGGAAGCGGGAAAACAGAACAGGAATTGCGGGAATTGATGGGTTGCTTTTTATTTAGAGGGGATGATGTTTTTAAGAAAATTAAAATACTCTCAGGGGGTGAGAAGGCTAGGGTAGCTCTTGCCAAATGTATTATTAGTAAAGCCAATTTTTTATTATTGGATGAACCGACCAATCACCTTGACATGTCGTCGGTAAAAATGTTGGTACAAGCCATCAATCAATTTGAAGGCACTGTGGTATTGGTATCGCATGACCGGTATTTTATTCAGGAAACAGCCCGTCAAATCTGGCAAATTGAAGATGGAGAAATAAAGATTTTTAATGGAACCTATAACGAATGGGAGCGATTTAAAAATGAAAAAACACCTGTAGCCCAACCTGAGGCCGCACCGAAAGTGGTGGAAGTTCAACCCGAAGCACCCAAACAAAACACATCTGCCTTTAAGGAAAAACAAAAAGAGGAAAAAAAACTTCGCAGCCGTTTTACAAAGTTGGAAGAGGAAATTCAGCAATTGGAAAAAAATAAGGCAGAGCTAGAGAATAAACTGGCGGCTCCGGATACTTATGCCAACAAAGTATTGTTTCAGGAAACGGAACAAGCTTATCAGGCGGTCATCTTAAAACTATCGCCAAAACAGGCCGAGTATGAAGTGCTCTTCGAAGAATTATTACGTTTTGAAGAGAACTAAAAAGGGCGGTCATATTGTTTGCTGGAAGACTTTCATTCAGCATGCTGGATAGTTTCTTAGAAAGCTAAAGATCATCGGATTTCTGGAACCATTCGCTCAAAAAAAAGCAGTTTCCTACCAATATCTATGCAAAGCGGCCATTATCTTTGATTCATGAGAAATTGGATATTCCTGTTGTTGCTGGCCTCAACCTTAACGGCCACAGCCCAAAAACGAAAATTAACCATGACCGAAGCGGTTTTGGGATTAAGCAGCAATTTTGCTGTTAAGAACATGAAGCAGTTAAAGTGGAGTGGTTCCAAATACGCTTATGTTGTGAGCAATGAAAACGAAAATGTCATCATGCAAGTTGATCCTCTCAGTTTTGAATCTGAGGTGGCCATTTCTTTGGAAAAAATGAATAAGGATTTGGCTAAATTAGGACTTAAAGCATTGAAAAATTTTCCGCTCATTGAATGGTTAGACGATCAGCGCTTTTATATCACCCATGACAATAAATGGATTCAATTTGTGGTATCTCCGAGCGAATCTATGCGCACCGATATCATCGGGCAATTTGAAGAAGGGACTGAACACATGCACATACATATGGCTTCCAAACAAGTGGCTTATGTAAAAGAATTTCAATTGTATGTGGGTAAAATGGATGAAAGCGCTAAAAAAATCACCAACGATGGACAGGCCAATATCTTATACGGAACTTCGGTGCACCGCGATGAATTTGGTATCAGCGAAGGTTTGTTTTGGTCGCCCAAGGGGAATGCACTCGCATTTTACCGCATGGATCAAAGTATGGTTGAGGATTATCCTGTGGTAGACTGGTCAACTACGCCGGCTCAAAGTAAGAATATCAAATATCCTTTTTCGGGACGTACTTCACATCAGGTTACATTGGGTGTTTATCATCCTGCAACACAGCAAACCATTTACCTCAATACCAGTGGGCCAAAAGATCAGTACCTCACTACCGTTACCTGGAGTCCTGACGAAAAATATATTTACCTCTCGATTTTAAACCGCGATCAAAATCACCTGACTTTAAATTGTTATGATGCCAAAAATGGAGAACTTATCCGAACCCTATTCGAAGAAAAGCATGATAAGTACGTAGAACCGCAACACGCTTTGTACTTTTTGAAAAATCAAACTGATCAGTTTATCTGGTGGAGTCAGCGTGATGGTTTTATGCATCTCTATTTATATAAAACAGATGGTCGTTTAATTCGTCAAATAACCAAAGGAGAATGGCTGGTCAACGAAATCATTGGTGAACATGAAGCAGGAAACGAAATCTTGTTTACAGCCACTAAAGAAAGCCCCTTGCAAAAAAATGTTTATGCAGTGAATGTCCAAACCGGTGTTATTCGTTCATTGAGTTCGGTGAAGGGCAGCCACCAAGCCATGGCTCGCCTTGATGGGAAGTACCTCATCGATGTCTATCAGAATGCTTCGATGCCACGAAATATTGAAATTGTGAATACACAAACCAAGTCGGAGAAGAGAATTTTCACGGCCAATAATCCACTGGATTCTGTTCAATTGGCTGCCGTCACGAACTTGGAATTACTTGCACAGGATGGCACCAAATTGTTTGCAAAGTTGATGTTGCCCGCTGAATTTGATGCAACAAAAAAATATCCTGTTATCGTGTATTTATACAATGGCCCCCATGTTCAATTAATTAAAGATGGGTTTCCGGCTTCCGGTAATTTGTGGTATGATTTACTCACTCAAAAAGGTTATATCGTATTTGTGATGGACGGAAGAGGGAGTAGTAATCGAGGGCACCAATTTGAAAGTGCTATTCACCGGCAATTGGGTACACTCGAAATGCAGGATCAATTACAAGGGGTAAATTATTTAAAATCCTTGCCTTATGTAGATCCGCAGCGAATGGGGGTTCATGGCTGGAGTTATGGTGGATTTATGACCACTTCCCTCATGTTGCGCCACCCGGGTGTGTTTCAGGTAGGTGTGGCTGGTGGTCCGGTGTTGGATTGGAGTATGTATGAAGTGATGTATACTGAACGATATATGGATAATCCCGAACAAAATCCGGAAGGTTATAAAGCCAATGTACTGTTCGATAAAGTAAAAAATCTGAAAGGTAAATTACTCATGATTCATGGAACTGATGACGATGTGGTCGTTTGGCAGCATTCATTACGTTTCGTCAAACGTTGTGTGGAAGAAGGTGTACCGATGGATTATTTTGTGTATCCGGGACATCCCCATAATGTACGTGGTAAGGATCGGGTACACTTGATGCAAAAAATTACTGATTATATGGATGCTGTTTTGAAACCTTAATGGTTTTGATGGAGTTCATCTTTAAGGTATCATGAATTAAAAATCGAATCTCTATTTACAGATTCAAAACACCCAATACTGGTTGGGCCATGAATGGTCCTCCCGGATAAGAGGCGGTATAATCCAAATTGATCCAAATTTTTCCCTCGGCATCTACATGATAATGCAAAGCTTTTCCTGAACATTCTCGTACGAATAAATTTTTCCGAATAAGGAGATGAAGATGGTCAAAATCGTTTTTAGTTCCTACATATAATTCAGGGTATAAATGTCGTGTAGTTAAAATCAAACGAACTCGTCCACCAATGGCTTTAATACAGGCAGCCATGCAAGTAGAATGGTCATCACAATCGCCCGATAGATATCTGACGGATTCACTGGCTTTGGCGAAATAGTCGCGCGATTTAGGATCGTTCACATAATGCCATTGTGTATTGATTGCTTTAAATACAGCTAAACTTTGAATAAGTGTACGATAAGGATGTCCGCGTTGTACTTCTTTAAAATGTTCATTCAGGGCTTGAAGTGAGAAATCGCGCACTTGAGGATGTGTGTAATCAACGGCACGAACCAGGGCTTTTTCGTTGGGGAAAAATCGAATGGGTTTTACCCGTAAGGCAACAGGAACCGGATCGTAAATCATGCTATAAATCATCGCCCGGTAGTCCTGATACAGATGTCGAAACCCGTAAGGACCCATCGCACTGCCTATACCCAAAAAGAGCAATGCGGCTGCACTCAGAAGGAGAATACTTTTTTCGAAAAACCGAAAAACCACAAAGAGTAAAATACTCACGAGTATAAAAAGCAATATTTTGTCGAGATGCCACGGCCATTGCATGAATGGCAACAACCTGTAAATAAAAATAAATAAGGGAATGGCGAGTAATTTACTCAAAACATTAAGCCATAAATGGGCCCATCTGAAGGCAGCGTTTTTTTTATTTTGCTCTGTTTGGGCTTGAGGCATTTGAGGTAAAGATACGTGACCAATACAAAACCGCTCATTACATCCAAACTAATTGGCAAATGAACAATAGCTCCTTTGGTGTTTTATCAGGTATAAATGAAATGTTCTGGAATACGTCCGGATGATTCCCGCTTAAGGCTTGCCTTTTTCCTTGATTTTTAGTGGATGGTACTGGATTCGAACCAGCGACCTCTACGATGTCAACGTAGCGCTCTAACCAACTGAGCTAACCTTCCGAAAGTGCCACAAATGTAGGGCAAAGCGGTGTTCTTGCCAATACAACCATAAAATTATTTCGGGGCTCCTGAATAACACTTAAAATGAGTGGTGATGGACATTCAAGCGAAATTTTAGAAATTCTCATGCACACTTTTTAAAGGCATATTTCCATAAAGCGTTCACTTGAGATTCTGATTTTTTCGCTACTCAGAAATACTGCATCTTCTTCGTTGCGGGCAAATCGCAGGATATCAATACAGCTTCATTGCCCGCGCCTTGAATCTACAGCATTTCTGAGTTATTCAGGTGCCCCTATTTATCAGAATAGTTCAAAATTTACATGCCTGATCCAGAGGGCTTACAGTGGTTTCACCGGGAACTCATATTGACTGAATCGTGTTTTTTTTCGCATAAAATAATCCACAATCAAGCTACCCGGATAAATTCCACTTTGGGTGTCCTGAACGGCCCATTTTCGCACCTCATTTCTTTTTCGCCACCATAAACCTATTGTTATAAAGAAGTGCCAGTGAGCGCGGATGATGGCCCCTATTTCTTTGAAATCTCCTTTTAACAGGGCGCGCATTCCACTCACCCCATCCAGCAACAAACGAAAGGGGAGTAGCCACCATAATTTGGAGGCGGGCAAATTTTTTAATAAAAGAACAAGGCTGTTTCGGTAATTGTAAAATATTTTGGCCGGACTGCCATAACTAATCACACTGCCTCCTATGTGGTAAACGGTACTCGCACCGCAATATCCAATTCGGTATCCCGCGTTTTTGATGCGCCAACATAAATCAACTTCTTCCATGTGGGCATAAAGGTCTTTGTCCAATCCACCCAGGCGATGATAAAGTTCGGCTCGAACAAACATACATCCACCTCCGGCCCAGAAAGTTTCTATCGAATCATCATATTGATGTTCATCTTTTTCGAGGGTAAAAAATATCCTGCCACGGCAAAACAAATAGCCCCATTTATCAATGAAACCACCGCCAGCTCCTGCATATTCAAACATGCTTTTGTCGCGGTAGTATTTGATTTTAGGTTGAATGGCCCCCAAATCTTCATGCGCTTCCATCTTTTCATGTAAGGGTCTGAACCAGCCGGGTGTAATTTCAAAGTCAGCACTCAATAAAACATAATATTTCGCCTGAATTTGTTGTAATCCTAAATAATAGCCATTGGCAAATCCTTTATTGATATCAATGCTTACAAGATGTACATCCGGAAAATGTTCTTTTACATATTCGGCAGTATCATCGGTCGAAGCATTGTCAACCAATACAACATCATAAAGTCCTTTTGATTCTTGAAGTAATTGAGGGAAAAAATCCTGATGCAGGCTTTTGCCGTTGTAACTTAATACAACTACAGCAGTGTCATGCCGGCTCTGTACCATGTCAGATCCGACTATTTGTATTTAGGCGAACTCGTAGTACTTTCTGGAACAGCAATCTTTTCAGTGCTTTTGTAGCTTCGGGTCCATAAGCCGTAATTACAACCTACTGCAAAAAGCAGGAAACCGAATAAGCCCAAATGAAATAAAAATTTGGCTTTGGATGGTTTGCTGATTTCAATATCAACCGGGTTGTCGATGAATTCTGTTTGGTGGTCCATAAGGATTACTTAAAGTTGGGCAAAAATAGGTTGTTTGATCGCTATATGCAAATTTTAATCATGTATTTTTTTAACTTTTGGCTGATGGTCAAATCCTTTTTGGCAAAACGCCCCTTTTTTTATTTTATTTCGAAATTCAATATCTCCTGATTGCCCAAAAAGGCCATATATCGGTCGCCTATTTGAATGGGGCCTACTCCTTTTGGAGTGCCGGTAAAAATTAAATCACCCGTTTGAAGGGTAAAAAACTGACTGATATAATGGATGATCTGATTAGCCTGGTAAATCATCAGGGATGTGTCACCCTCCTGGACGATTTTTCCATTCTTTTCGAGTCGAAAATGACGGGAGAGATTTTTTTCTGTTTCACCAATGTATTGCCACGGACCAATCACTGCCGAATGATCAAAAGCTTTGGCAATTTCCCAGGGGAGACCTTTCGATTTTTGATGTTCCTGCAAATCCCGTGCAGTAAAGTCAATACCCAGGGTGATATGATCGTAATATTTTGAAGCAAATTTTTCATGAATCGCGCGCCCGTTTTTACATACTTTTAAAACCAACTCGCATTCATAATGAATATCCTTTGAAAAATCAGGATAATAAAAGGGTTTATTGTCCATGAGCAAAGCTGTTGGAGGCTTCATAAAAATGACCGGTGCACCCGGCGTATCATTCTTCAGTTCCTCGATATGTGCGGCGTAATTCCGACCGATGCAAAATATTTTCATGATGTTTGAAGATCTTGGTCCGTATGATATTTGATATGATTAAAAAGGTTCATCGTTCGGGATAAACCGATGCTTGCAAAACTTTCAATGATTTTTACACTAGCTTCTACTTTCAGATTAACGAGAGGGATTTCTTCATCCTTCCATTTACCCAAGACAAATTCTACTTGTCGACCTTTTGGAAATTGATTGCCAATACCGAATCGTAATTTGGCATATTCGGTGGTTCCGATACTTTCCTGGATACTTTTTAAACCATTATGCCCGCCGTCACTGCCACCTGAACGGATTTTGAGAGTATCCAATGCAAAGGCCAGTTCATCATGTATGGTCAATGTGTTTTCTACTGGAATATGTTCTTTTTCCATCCAATATTTAACAGCCCGGCCACTCAAGTTCATGTAAGTAGTGGGCTTGATTAAAATGAGTGTCCGACCTTTAAATTTACAAACGGCCTTATCTGCCAATCGATCACTTTCAAATAATAATCCATGTTTTGCGGCAAACACATCCAGCACATCAAAACCAATATTGTGCCGGGTTTCAACATATTCGAAACCAATATTTCCCAGTCCGGTGATGAGGTATTTCATACAAATTGTTGGCAAAAGTAAGTGGTATGCGCCTGATAAAGTATATAAACCAGGAGATAATTTGAATCTCCATGTTCATTCCATTTTAGCTTAAATAGTTTTTCAAGTGTCTTTAAACGCATTCATCCTCGTATGCAACCATTGTTCAAATAATTGGACTGAAACATTCAATTAGCGATTACATTTACCGGACAATTTGAACATGGAATATATTTTAAATACAAAGGATATCCGCAAATCCTATGGCATTGTAAAAGCCTTGAAAGGGGTGAGTTTGCAAGTGCCTAAAGGAAGTGTTTACGGTATTTTAGGTCCGAATGGAAGTGGCAAAACCACCATGTTGGGCATTCTCTTAGATGTTTTACAAGCAGATGGCGGGCAATATGAATGGCAGGGTTATTCCAGTCCGGAAGCAGCCCGTTCCAATATTGGATCATTGCTTGAAACCCCAAATTTTTATCATTATTTATCGGCAACAGATAATTTGAAAATTTCGGCTGCTATTAAGGGCAGGGGAGAAAATGATATCGAACGGGTGCTCAAATTGGTTAATTTATATAACCGCAAAGATTCCGCTTTTAAAACTTTTTCATTGGGGATGAAACAACGTCTGGCCATCGCTGCAGCACTGTTAGGCAACCCGGATGTTTTGGTGCTGGATGAACCAACCAATGGATTAGATCCTGTGGGCATTGCAGAAATCCGAAATCTTATTTTACAATTAAGTCAGGAGGGTAAGACTATTATAATTGCCAGTCACTTACTAGATGAAGTTGAGAAAGTTTGCACCCATGTGGCCATTTTAAAACTGGGCGAGTTAATCACGCAAGGTAGTGTGCTTGAAGTACTCAATGATGAGGATTGGATCGAACTGGGCTGTGCCGATAATGAGGCTTTATTATTGGCATTACAATCGAGTGGATTATGTAAACAAGTTCGTTTGCAGAATCTGATCATCGCAACACCGAACAAAGATGTTAGCATTGAAGTTTTGAGTAAATGGTGTTTTGAACATCAATTTGTGCTAAATCATTTGGTGCGTCGTAAACGCAGCTTGGAAAGTAAATTTATAGAAATAACCAATTAAAAATTAATTATGAAATTATTGATGATAGAATGGATGAAGCTCAAGAAGTATTATACTTTTTGGATTTTGACCGGCATTTTTGGATTGCTGTATGTTTTGTGGAATTATGGAGTTGGAAGCAGTATGGTTTCCATCGGGAGTGGCAATTTAGCCATTCTTTCCAAGTCGTATTCTTTTCCGCAGGTGTGGAGTAATATGGGTTTTATATACAGTTGGTTTGTGATTTTTTTAGTGGTCTTTATCATCATTTCCATTTCCAATGAATTCACTTTTCGAACCAATCGACAACATATCATTGATGGGATGCATCGATTGGATTTTTTACATGCCAAAGCCATTTTAATTTTGGCGATCAGTATTGGTGCGACTTTGTTTTTTTATCTGATTTCACTCATTTTCGGATTTGCCTATGGTGGAGGAAATATGTTTGATGAAAATTATTTTATCCTTTATGCCTTTATTTATACCCTGAACTATCTCTCTTTTGCCGCCTTACTCACTTTTTTTGTCAAACGGAGCGGTCTGAGTATCATTTTCTTTTTCGCTTATTTATTGGTTGAAACCATTTTAACCAATGTGATCAATAAAAAGCTGAATACCAGCGTCGGCAATTTTACCCCATTGCAAAGCAGTGACGAATTATTACCTTTTCCTTTGCTGGATTCTTTAGGTAAAATGTCCGGACTAAGTCAGGAGGCCTTGCCTGCCATCTTGTATGTGGGCGTTTCTTTGGCTTATATTTTGGTATATTACCTGGTGGCGCGCCGTAAAATGCTGCAATCTGACCTCTAAGGCTTTAATCGCTTGTTTGTGAATAAATTAAGTAGGTTTTACCCCGAAAGCCATTAATTTTGTCCACCCAAACAAACATTCACTTGGCATTACTTGGTCATCTTATTAATCGGTCTCTTCGAATCCGTCAGCAATTTACGATACGGACGGGTACTCCTCGAAGTTATCAGATGCAGGTGTTGAACCGGCTTTTACGAAAGTCAAAAAGTACCATGTTTGGCAAACACTATGATTTTGCTGAAATGTTATCATCGCCTTCGGTGTATGCAGAGTTTAAAAAAAGAGTTCCCTTTCATAACTATAACCAAATGTATAATCGTTGGTGGAAGTTTTGTCAGGAAGGAGAAAGCAATGTTTGTTGGCCAGGCAAGGTAAAATATTTTGCCTTGAGTTCCGGTACATCCGAAAGTGCCAGTAAGCATATTCCCGTGACGGATGATATGATTAAGTCGGTGAAGCGTGCAGGATTCAAACAATTCTACTCGATGCAGAATTTTGATTTGCCGGCGGATGTATTTGGAAAAGGAATTCTGATGCTAGGTGGTTCAACTTCATTGTATGAGCGAGGCGATTATTATGAAGGAGATATGAGCGGCATTAGTGCTAAAAAAATGCCACGTTGGTTGTCCTTTTTATTTTACAAACCCGGTCAAAGTATTTCAAAACGCCCTCGATGGGAAGATCGGATTAAATTGATTGTGCGGAAAGCACCTAACTGGAATGTAGGCACAGTGTGTGGTGTTCCGGCCTGGGTTCAGATTGTTTTTGAAGAAATAATTCGTTATCATAAGGTCAAACATATTCATGAAATATGGCCCAATCTTTCGCTCTATATTCACGGCGGTGTTTCCTTTGAACCTTACCGCGAAAATTTCAAAAATCTTTTGGGTAAACCCATCACTTATATCGAAACCTATATGGCCTCCGAAGGTTCATTTGGTTTTCAGGCCCGACCGGATACTCAGGGTATCAGATTGATTTTAAACAATGGTATCTTTTATGAATTTGTACCTTTTAATGAAAAAAACTTTTCGGATGATGGTGAGGTAAGGCCCGATGCCAATGCCTATTTAATTCATGAAGTGGTTGAAGATACCGATTATGCCATTGTATTATCAACGGTAGCCGGTGCCTGGCGTTATCTCATTGGTGATGTGATTCGTTTTACTTCAGTGAAGAACGGAGAATTTATCATCGTTGGACGTACCAAACAATTTCTGAGTTTATGTGGCGAACACCTGAGTGTCGATAATATGAACAAAGCCATCGATGAGGTGCAGCGCAAAATGGGCATCACCATCAAGGAATTTACAGTGGCCGGTTATGTGTTGGATGGTCGTTTTGCCCATAAATGGTATATCGGTTGTGATGAAGTGGTGGACGCCGACGCGATCTTACATTGGATTGATGAAAGCCTGAAGAAAATGAATGACGATTATGCCGTTGAGCGCGAATCGGCCTTGCCACATGTATTTATTGAAGTGTTGTCTTCCAAACATTTTATCGAATTTTTACATGCCACTGGAAAATTTGGTGCCATGAATAAATTCCCCCGTGTTCTAAAAAATGGCAATTTGGAAAATTGGAATAATTTCCTCGCTAAAATGGCGGTACAGTCATGAGGCTCTTTTCCCGAATCTTTTTTATCGCAGCACTCATCATCGGATTCGTTTATACCTTTTTTTACGGACGCGAAAAATATACGTTTTATGGAGATGCTGTCGGCTATTATTCTTATTTGCCTTCAATATTTATTTATGACAATTTAGGCAAGGTTGACAGTATTCCTACGGATATGCAAATACCACCCGATGTGGAATGGGCAATGAAAAATCAAAGGGAGACTGGCGTAAAATCCACATCCAATTACATCATTAATCAATACACCTGCGGGATGGCTATCTTGGAATGGCCCTTTTTTATGATGGCTCATTTTACTGCCAAAATACTAGGAGAGCCTGCAAATGCTTATTCCTGGCCTTACGATTATGCTATTAAACTAAGCAGTTTTGTGTTTTTGCTGCTGGGTTTTTTCTTTACCTACCGGATCCTTCGCCGCAAAGTTTCTTCACCAGTGGCGCTGATTACCCTGGCTTTATTACTCTTAGGAACCAATTTATTTTGGTTCTCTTTTGAGCAAGCAGGAATGTCGCATGTTCCCCTGTTTTTTCTCTACGCTGCCTTTATCTGGTATGCCCTAAAAATTCATGACTGCTGGAAAGCGTGTTCAAACGTTAACCGAAAGCACTGGTTGGCCCTAGGGTTTAGTGCTGGAATGATGGTACTCATCCGTCCTTCGGATATCGTATTGTTGTTTGTTTTTCTGTTATATGGACTAAACAATACACACGCTATTCGTCAAAAATGGCTATGGATTCAACAATCCTGGAAAGGCTTACTACTGGCAGCTTTGTGTGCTTTTATTTTATGGATTCCCCAACTCTGGTATTGGAAAACTTTCACCGGTCATTGGTTTTTTGATAGTTACAAAGGGCAAGCTTTTGATTGGTCTTTTAAACATTATTTAGATGGATTATTTGGTGGCGGTAATGGGTGGTTGATGTATTCGCCTCTCATGATTTTAAGTTTATTGGGGTTGTTCTTTCATAAAAAATTAAAAAATTGGATACCTGGTATTCCTATCATTTTTGTGGTGTACACCTTCATTATTTATTCATGGTGGTGTTATTATTACATCAATGGATTTGGTTCACGGCCTATGATACATATGTATGCGTTGTTGGCTATTCCTTTGTCTATGGTTATTGAATGGATGGATACCAAAAGAAATTGGATGGCTTTGATAGTTGGGATATTTATAGGATTTAGTCTGTGGTTGAATGTCCATTTTTCCATGTTGCAGCATGAAGGTTTTTTAATCACCGAAAATTCTTCCAGGCGGTATAACCTGTCCATGCTCTTTAAAAGTCAAAGTCGAATTGAGGAAATTTTATTGCTTGATTTGGAACCTCAACCAGATGAATCTACCATGCAATTCAAACAAGTACTGACCTATTCTGACTACAACGATTCGGTAAAAAATTATTTCAGATCGGATGTCATGAATGGCAGTCCTTATTTTATTCGTATTCCGGAGGGTGAAGAATTCGGACCGGAAATGATTCGTTATCCTTTGCCGGAAGGGGTTAAAGGAGGGCAGTGGTTAAAATGTAGCGGACGATTTTTAAACCGAATCCAATTCTTGGATACTTATATGTCGCCAAAGTTCGTGCTTGAAATTAAGCAGGGCGAAGAGTCTATCGCCTGGCAGGGAACGCGTATCGCCAATAAAATTGGAAAACGAAACAGTCGGGATATTCTCCAACAAAATAAAGGCGTGGTCAATCAATGGGGCGAAGTGAGCTTCTTTGTTCAATTACCGGCCATAGTAAAACCGGGTGATGAATGCCAACTTAAAATATGGAATCTCGATCGATATGCCTTCGATTACGATGATTTAAAAATTGAATGGTGGCAATAGATACAGGGCTTTTACGAAATGAAAGAATTTAGAAGATTGTAAAATCATCTCCATCTTTCAGAAATGGAAATGTGTCCCGAACCTGATTGAGCTCATCTCTTCGTAAAACGATATTAAAAACTTCTTCTTTGTTTTCACCCAGGTATAAAAATTTCCCTTCCGGATTTACTACACAAGAAGCCCCGTTATAAAAGAGTTGATTGCCATCTTCACCGACCCTGTTAACCGCAACAACATAACATTGGTTTTCAATAGCCCTTGCCTGTAATAATGTTTTCCAGGCTACAATGCGCGATTCCGGCCAATTGGCGACCACCAACAAAACATCATAAGGCTCATTGGGTTGTTGCCTGCACCACACCGGGAATCGGAGGTCATAACAAATTACAGGGCGAATCTTCCATCCTTTAACACTAACAACCAATTTATTTTCGCCCGCTTGAAAGGCCTCATTTTCTTTGGCATAACTGAATAAATGGCGCTTATCGTAAAAGCCCATTTGCCCATCCGGTTGCATCCAAATCAATCGGTTAAAATGTTGTTCGCCGTCACGTATCATCAGACTTCCTGTTAAAATGATGCGGTTTTCTTTGGCTGTTTGCCGCATCCATTCCACACTTTCTCCATCCATGGGTTCAGACAAATCTTTGGCATGCATGCTGAATCCTGTATTAAACATTTCTGGTAAAGCAACAATCTCTGTTTTTCCGGCAAGGGGTTTTATTTTTTCTGAGAAATCTTCAAGATTTGACTTTTTATTTTCCCATTTTAAATCGCTCTGAACAAGGGTGAATTTTAACTCAGGCATATTGATTTTCTTTTAAATAAATTTTAATAAGATCTTGGATCACATCCGATTCAAAACCTTTCTGTAACAAATATTGGTTCAGTTTTTTGAATAAAACAAATTGATTTTTTTCAGACTGAAGCAAAGCATATTTTTTTTCGATCAACCGTTGTATGGTTTTTTCATAATCTGAACCATCGATTTCCTGCATGGCTTTGCGGATACAATATTCCGAAACATCATGTTGTTTGAGTAATTGACGAATTTTTATCCGTCCCCAGTTTTTTAAATAAAATCTTCCCCGGGCAATACTGCAAGCAAATCGCTCCTCATTCAAATAATTTTCATCAATCAAAATCGTCATGATGTTTTCAAGCTCCAGTCCATAAATTTTTAATTCCAGCAATTTACTTCTGACTTCCTGATGACTTCTCTCCTGATAAGCGCAAAAATGTTTTATTCTCTGAAGAGCTTCCTGATTCATGAGATTTAGACAATTTTTAATTTTGCATAATTCAGCATGATTTTTTTTGAACCGGCTCCACTAAAATCAATCACTGCAATTTTATTGGCTGCAGGACCTTCAAGACTAACGATTGTACCAAAACCAAAGCGCTCATGTTCCACCCGCATGCCTTGCTCGAATGAAGAGGGGGCATCAGCCTTAAAATTGGCCGAAACAGTGTGTACAAAATTGGCAGGAGCAGGTGTTTTTTTCTGTTGAATTTCAGCTGCAGACGATGCCGGAGTGGATTTGGAGAAAACAGTAGACCGGGATTTTTGTTTGGCGGTTAAACTTAAGTCGGTCAGTTCTGCGGGTAGTTCATCTAAAAATCGACTGGGATCATTTTGAACCAAACTGCCAAACCTGTAACGATTATTGGCATTGCTAATCCATAGTTTTTCTTTGGCACGGGTAATGGCCACATAAAAAAGTCGTCGTTCTTCTTCCAGGTCCTCCTTGTCGTACATACTCATGCTACTGGGAAAAATGTTTTCTTCCAATCCTACCAAAAACACACAAGGAAATTCCAATCCCTTAGAAGCGTGTATGGTCATTAACTTAACCACATCTTCATCCTCGTCGCCGTCTTTATCCGCATCCGTTAATAAAGTGATTTGTTGCAGATAACTGCCCAAATTACGTTCTACTAATTCGCCATCTTCAGTGGGTGTTTCGGTATATTCTTTGATGGAGTTGAGTAATTCCTGAATATTTTCGTAACGGGCAAGTCCTTCCACTGTTTTATCGGAGTACAATTCCTTAATTAACTGACTACTTTTGCCCAGTTCATAGGCAATTTCGTAGGCATTTTTTTTGTCCAGACAGGATTGATAATAACGAATCATCGTTACAAAATCCTGAATTGAGCTCAAGGTGCTGCCTTTCATTCCAAACTCACCGGCCCGGTTTAGTGCCTCCCATAAAGTGGTTTGATTTTCATCTGCACTTAAAGCAAGCTTCGTGATACTACTTGCCCCAATGCCACGGGTAGGGTAGTTGATGATTCGTTTTAGTGCTTCTTCATCATTGGGGTTAACGAGTATGCGTAAGTAGGCGATGAAGTCTTTAATTTCTTTGCGTTGATAAAACGAGAGCCCGCCGTAAATACGATATCGAATATTTGACCGCCTCAAGGATTCTTCAAACGAACGGCTTTGGGCATTGGTGCGGTATAATATTGCAAATTCTTTATTACTCAGGTGATAACGAAGTTTTTGTTCCATGATGGCATCCGCTACAAATTTGCCTTCATCATTATCGGTGAAGGTACTGGCCACAATAATTTTATCACCCAGTTGTTTATCGGTCCAAAGTTCCTTTCTAATTTGATTTTCGTTGCGGGTTATGACTTCATTCGCCGCCTTTAAAATGGTGGAGGTACTGCGGTAGTTCTGTTCCAGTTTGATAATTCGCACATCCCCGTAATCTTTCTGAAATTGAAAAATATTTTCCATACTGGCTCCCCGGAACGAATAAATGCTTTGGGCGTCATCACCCACCACGCAAATATTTTCATGCATCGCTCCTAATAATTTGATGATATGATATTGTGCCAAGTTGGTATCCTGATACTCATCTATCATGACATATCGAAACTTGTGTTGATACTTGCTCAATGCCTCTGCTGAATTGGTCAATAAGGCGTACATATTTACCAGCAAATCATCAAAATCCATGGCACCATTTCGAAAACAACGTTTGCTATAGGATTCAAAAATTTCGCCAATCAGCGGGCGGTTACTTCGCGCATCTTCCTGCTGAATGTGTTGGTCTTGTTGATATTCCCTATAGGTATACAAATTATTCTTTGCGGCAGAAATTCGATTATACACGAATGCAGGTTTATAATGTTTTTCATCCAAACCTTTTTCCTTGATGATGGTTTTGAGCACATTTTTGGCGTCATCCGTATCATAAATGGTGAAATTGGCGGGATATCCCAAACGTTCGGCTTCAATGCGCAGAATACGGGCAAATACGGAGTGAAAGGTGCCGATATATAAATTACGAGCATCGGAATTCCCCAACATGTGTTCTATACGTTCTTTCATTTCCTTGGCAGCCTTATTGGTAAAGGTCAATGCCAATATTCGAAAAGCATCTACACCTAATTGCAGCAAATGGGCAATTCGGGTGGTTAATACTTTAGTTTTTCCTGAACCGGCTCCAGCTACAATCATCAAGGGGCCTTCCGTATTTAATACAGCCTGTCTTTGCTGTTCATTCAGGGAAGATAAATAATCCTGCATCCGGCAAATGTAAGTCGGGCAACCTGTTTTATTTTCACTAGCAAATACACAATGCGTGGATAAGTGTAAATTAAGCGAAAGCCAATCCTCTCCTGAAGATTTTTTAGAGGCGTTGCATATATTTTTTAATGGCTCCGGGTTTCCAATCTGAAAAAGTCCCCGCCAAAATATGTTTACGTGCCTCTCCGACCAAGTGAAGATAAAAGGATAAATTTTGTATACTGGCCAATTGTAAACCCAATAATTCGCCCGCTGCAAACAAATGGCGGAGATAAGCTTTGCTGTAATTTTTACTCGCAAATGAGCTTAATCCGGGATCCACCACACTAAAGTCGTTTTCCCATTTTTTGTTTTTGATATTGATAATCCCTTCAGTGGTAAAGAGCATGCCATTCCGCCCGTTTCGGGTGGGCATCACACAATCAAACATATCAATACCGAGTGCAATATTTTCAAGAATATTAGCCGGAGTGCCAACGCCCATTAAATATCGGGGTTTATCGGCAGGCAGAATATTACAAACCAGTTCACACATTTCATACATTATTTCATCCGGTTCGCCTACACTCAGTCCGCCAATGGCATTCCCATCGCAGCCCATATTGGCGATAAATTCTGCACTCGCCATACGTAAATCCTTGTAAGTACTGCCTTGCACGATTGGAAACAAACTTTGTCGATGTTCATATAAAGGTAAATGGCTATCATGATGGGCTACACATCGGCTGAGCCATCGATGGGTCAACTCCATCGATTGTCGGGCATAACCATATTCACAAGGGTAGGGCGTGCACTCATCAAAGGCCATAATAATGTCTGCACCAATGCTGCGTTGAATGTCCATCACATTTTCGGGAGTGAATAAATGTTTACTACCATCAATATGTGAACGAAATTCTACGCCTTCTTCCCGTATCTTTCGGATACCGCTCAAACTAAATACCTGAAAACCACCACTATCGGTCAGGATTGGTTTTGACCAATGATTAAATTTGTGCAAACCACCGGCTTGCTCCAAAATAGAGGTTCCGGGTCGCAAATAAAGATGATAGGTATTACCCAGTATAATCTGGGCATGTATTTCATGTTCCAGTTGTTCCTGGGATACGCCTTTCACCGATCCAACGGTACCAACGGGCATAAAAATAGGTGTTTCGATCAGCCCATGGTCTGTGGTTAAAATACCGGCTCTGGCTTTTGATGCTTTATCGGTATGAAGTAGTTGAAATTCCATCTATTTACTTGTACTTTTGGCGGCTATGAATTTCTGGACCTTGGATTTCCTCGCAGTTGCTCTGATGGCTCTGTTTGTTTTGATTCAGTTGTTCTATTACCTGTTTTTTTTCGCTCGTCTGGCATTTTACCGCAAAGATGAAACAGTGCCTGCTGATACACCCTTTCCGGTAAGTTTAATCATTTGTGCATTTAATGAGGAGGCAAATCTAAAGAAAAATCTGCCTTTGTGGTTGTCGCAACAGTATCATAAAAATGGTCGTCCCTTTTATGAAGTCATTGTAGTGAATGACAATTCTGAGGATGATAGCTTTTATTTGTTGAATCAGATGAAGGAAGAGTATCCTCATTTGCACGTGGTACATCTTACCCAGGAGGCTAAACTCATTCCAGGCAAAAAATTTCCACTGAGTATGGGCATTAAATCGGCCCGTTTTGAACATTTGTTATTAACCGATGCAGATTGCGAACCAGCCGGTGAACAATGGTTATCGCGCATGGCGAGAGGCTTTGAAGGAAATAAAACGGTGGTATTGGGTTATAGTCCGTACACCAAATATCCGGGTTGGCTCAACAAAAAAATCCGTTTCGAAACATTATTAACTGCCATTCAATACCTATCGTATGCTTTGGCTCGGATACCCTATATGGGTGTTGGGCGTAATCTGGCTTATGTCAAGACCCTTTTTAATGCCAATAAAGGATTTTCATCCCATCACCACATCATTTCAGGCGATGATGATTTGTTTATCAATCAGGTGGCAAAAGGTAAGCTGACTAAAGTGGTGATTCATCCGGAAGCCTTTACCCGTTCGGAGCCGAAAAAGACGAATGAGCATTGGCGATTTCAAAAAAGAAGGCATCTGAGCACGGGTAAATATTATCAGCGAAAACATCAATTTTTATTGGGCTTGTACGCCATGAGTCATTTTTTGTTTTGGTTGAGTATCATACCTTGTATACTTTTTCATCAATGGTACCTGATTGCCATCGGTTTATTTTTATTCAGGTGGCTGGTGCAATTTATTATCTTTGAAAGATGCTGTAAACTATTGCATGAAAAGGATTTAGTGCCCTTGATTTGGGTGTTCGATCTTTGGTTACTTTTTTATAATCTGGCCAATTTGCCGGCAATACTCTTTAAAACAAATAGAAGTTGGAAATAATAACCCGATATTTCGATGATTTTGCGCCTCAACAAAAAACGCAATTTGAAATGTTGTTTCCTTTGTACAAGGAATGGAATGAAAAAATCAATGTCATCAGCCGCAAGGACATTGACGCTTTATACGAAAAACATGTGCTGCATTCATTGGCAATTGCGGCGATTTTCGAATTTTTACCCGGTCAACGTATTGTCGACATTGGAACCGGAGGAGGATTTCCGGGCATTCCGTTGGCGATCTTTTTCCCTGAAACGGAATTTGTATTGGCAGATAGTATTCGTAAAAAGTTAACGGTGGTGGAAGAAGTGGCCAAGGCTGCGGGCATTCGAAACATCAAAACGCATTGGGGGCGGGCCGAAGAGATTCCACAAAAAAATAGTTTCGACTTTGCGGTGAGCAGGGCGGTAGCACCATTGGGACAACTTTGGACCTGGGCAAAACCACTGATTCGCAGAGGTAAGGAAGCTGAGTTTGGGAATGGATTAATTTGCCTCAAAGGGGGAGATTTGCATGAAGAAATCTCTCAATCAGGCTGTAAACCCCGCATGTGGGATGTTTCAGATTTATTTGAAGAGCCCCATTTTCAGGAGAAATTTCTCCTTTATATCAATAGGTAAAATCAATCAAATGTTTAAAGTCGTATTACGAAAAAAGATCGCAGACCGGGTAGCTAAAGGGCATCCATGGATATACAACAACGAAATCAATACGGTTGATATTGGGGCAGGTCCCGGAGATATTGTAGATGTGTTTAATAGTCAGGGTAATTTTATTGGCCGGGGATATTATAATCCGGCTTCTCAAATTCAGGTCAGATTACTCACCAGAGATGAGTCCGAACAAATCAATGCCGAGTTCTTTTACCGAAAAATTGAAGCATGCTGGCAATACCGGCAAAAATTGGGATATGTGGAAAATTGTCGACTGGTTTTCGGAGAGGCCGATGGACTTCCTTCTCTCATCATTGATAAGTTCAACGATTATTTTGTGCTTCAAACCATGTCGCTGGGGATGGATTTATGGAAGGATGCCATTGTAGATGCGCTCAACAAAATATTCAAACCAAAGGGGATTTACGAACGAAATGATGTGCCGGTGAGGGAATTAGAAGGTTTAGAGCAGAAAAAAGGATTTCTGAGTGCGCCTTTTGCGACTGAAATCGTCATCCGGGAAAATGGACTACAATTTATCGTGGATATTGAAAATGGACAAAAGACAGGTTATTTTTTGGATCAACAGGATAATCGAAGGGAAATTGAACACATCGTGAAAGGTGCGGATGTACTGGAAGCCTTTTGTTATACAGGTACTTTTTCGATGCACGCCGCCCATTACGGTGCAAAAAAAGTCCTCGGATTGGATATTTCGGAGTTTGCTGTAAAAACGGCCGAACGGAATGCCGAATTAAACGGGCTTCAGGATATATGTCAGTTTAATGCTGTGAATGCCTTTGATGCACTTAAGCAGTGGAGTAAAGAGGATAAAAAATGGGATGTGGTGATGATTGACCCACCTGCATTCACAAAAACCAGGGCTAATATTCAAAAGGCCATTACAGGATATAAGGAAATCAACCTGCGTGCAATGAAGTTAGTAAAAAAAGGCGGTTTTTTGGTAACCGCTTCCTGTACGAATTTGGTACCGCCTGAATTGTTTTTACAAATTATTGGAATGGCTGCCAAAGATGCTAAACGCCCAATCCGACAAGTTTGTTTCAGGGCACAAGCAGCAGATCATCCCATCGTATGGCATATGGATAATACGAATTATCTTAAATTTTTAATCATTGAATTGGGTTGATTAATATAAATCAAAACTTTAATAAATATTATTTAAAGCGTTGATAATGAATAATTTAAAATAGTTAAGATGAAATTATTTCCTTTCTTATCCCGTTACTTTGTTCTTTCTCTGATTGGCTTCTTATCAGGACTTTTTTCTAAGCCGGTTTTTTCTCAATCCATTATTCCGGCCTTACGGGAAATTACCGGAACGATACCCGTTCGATTAAACACATTAACAGAAAATATCATATGTAATCATAAAGATTTATTGGTTGATGTTGAAATTCTGAACGATTATCTCATAAATGCCGGTTGTAAACCTTTTCGTTTGGTGAGCAATGAACAATCGGCGGTGGTCTTAAAATTGGACCCCAAAATGCCCTCCGGTCAATATCGCATGGAATGGGCGAATGGAAATTTATCGATTTCGGGTTCACATAATGGGATTTTTTACGGATTAATGACTTTATTACAATATCAGGTGAAGGCAAAGGATGGAATTACTTTACCTGGTAAAAGTTTTACAGATGCACCGGCCTTCGCATGGCGTGGAATGCACCTGGATGTGAGCCGTCATTTCTTTCCGCCTAGTTTTGTTAAAAAGTATATTGATTTACTGGCCATGCACAAAATGAACACCTTTCATTGGCATTTGACCGATGATCAGGGTTGGCGAATCGAAATCAAAAAATACCCCCTCCTCACCGAAATAGGGAGCAAAAGGCATGAAACCATGGTCGATAAAAATTTTGAACCTTATATTGGAGATGGTAAACCGGTTGAAGGTTTTTATACGCAGGCAGAAGTGCGTGAAATCGTGGAATATGCGGCAAAACGCCACATTACCGTTGTACCTGAAATTGAAATGCCCGGACATGCTATGGCCGCATTGTCCGCTTATCCTGCCTATAGTTGTTTTCGCTCATCCGTGGATGTAATGACCAAGTGGGGGGTAAGTGAAGATGTCTTTTGCACCAAAGACAGTACCCTTCGGTTTTTAAAAGATATTTTGGATGAAGTAATGGGTTTATTCCCATCCAAATTTATACATATTGGCGGCGATGAAGTGCCCAAATCTCGCTGGAAGCTTTGTGCCAATTGTCAATCCAATATGCAAAAACATGGTTTAAAGGATGAACATGAACTGCAGAGTTATTTTATTCGCCAAATTGATCAGTATTTGACAAGTAAAGGCCGGAATTGTATTGGTTGGGACGAAATTTTGGAAGGTGGACTGGCTCCCAAAGCTGCGGTTATGAGTTGGAGAGGTGAGGAAGGCGGTATTGCAGCAGCCCGTGCCGGACATCAAGTGGTGATGTCGCCGGGTAGCCATTGTTATTTTGATCATTATCAGGGAAACCGGCAGACTGAACCGCTGGCCATTGGTGGTTATACCACCCTTGAAAAAGTTTATTCGTATTATCCAGTACCGGACTCATTAAATGATCGGGAGGCGAAATTCGTCATGGGGGCTCAGGGGAATGTATGGACGGAATACATGGGGAGCCCGGAGCATGTTGAATACATGGTTTTGCCCAGATTGTGTGCTTTGGCTGAGGTGCTTTGGTGCGGGAAACAAAAACCGAGCTATGACCGGTTTAAAAATCGTTTGTTGGATCATTTTACCTTCCTCGAAAAATTGAACTTCAATTATTCTAAGGCCGTTTTCTCAGTTGAATCAAAAGTGTACAAACGCCCTGATCATTTGGTCATGTATTTATTTCCACCATTCCCGGAAGGAGAAATTCGATATACAGTCGATGGAAAGGATGTAGATATTCAATCGGAAAAATATAACATAAATGATTCATTATCAATCAATAAGAGTATTTTAGTTAAAGCAAAGTTTTATCAAAATTCACAAGCGAAAGGCCCCCAATTATCCGAGGCTTTTGAATTTAATCCCGCCTGTTTAGCACAAATTTCAAGTAACATTCCCCCCAATAAACATTATAATCTGGGAGGCATTGAAAAGCTCATTGACGCAAGGATTGGTAAAACGCCTATGGTTGGTAGTGAATGGTTAGGCTGGTCAGGTAAAAATCCGATCATTCAAATGGGATGGTCCAAAACACCACAGGCCAAAAAAATAGGAATCTCATTACTCAAACAAGAAGAAAGTTGGATTTATCTCCCGGAAGAAATAGACCTGGAATGGAGCAATGATGACGATAATTATCAAAGCATGGCCAAAGCCGATAAAAGCACTTTAGACGGCCAATATGTTCAAAACCAATTATTTGAATGGGAATTGCCCAATGAACCTTTTCGGTTTATCCGCATCAGCTTTCGTTCGATGAAATCAATTCCTGATGGCAAACCCGGGGCTGGTCAGGATCCATGGTTGTTTCTCAGTGAAATTATTCTGAAAGACTAATGGAACCATCTGACGCCCAAAATTGATCATTTTTTCTAGTAAGGATGAGGACTATAGTCCCCAGAAATGGAAATCATTCCTTTTCTTCTTTCCAGAAAGGAAAATAATTATGCCATTGTAAAGGATATGCGCGAATCATGGTTTCTATTTTTCGCAAATAATCCTCCAACATAGAATGAATGCCTTCTTTACCTTTTGGATAAATTTTGCCCGGAGATGCAAAAAAATGAAAGTGTTTGATGCCTTCCTTCATAGCAAAAACAAAACTGACCGGAACCGAAAAAGTGGTTGCCAGCACAAGGGGGCCAATCGGAAATTCTGCTGTTTTACCCAAAAGTGTACCTTCAATGGTTCGGTTTCCCTCTACAAATCGATCAGCATGAATACAAACAAATTCGTTGCGTTTGAATGCCTCGTTGATTTCATAAATGTGTGAAATATCATTCTTAATGACGATGACATTAAAACTTCTTTCCCGAACCTTATCCAAATAGGCCTTAATTTTTTCATGTTCGCCATCATACATGACGATATTTATTCGGGTATTTAAGCGTTGTAGCAGGTGTCCGGCCGCTTCCCAATTACCCAAATGAGCACTGACCAATAAGCCGCCTTTGCCCTGTTTTACCATATTATCCAAATGGTCCACTCCATCATCATTTCTGGTAAAAGGCGAGGGAGCGCCACTCATCAGTACAACTTTATCGATAATACTTCGCCCCAAATAATTAAAATTTTCGTAGATGGCCCAGGTCGCTTTCAGCCAGGAATATCCCAGTCTTTTCTGAAAATAATAACGCAATGGCCCTGCGGCTTTACCAGGGAAGATAAAATAATAGAGTGTGACAAGTCTTAAAAGCGCATAAGCCGGGAATACCCCAGCTGTTTTAATCAAAACAATAAATATTTTGTAACCGAAAGAATTGCCTCTGGAACTACCCCAAGTAGCCATTATGCCATGCTTTTTTCTGAAACTTTTTGAGTGACGTAGTTATAAAAATCATCGACTACCACCATAGATTGAAAATCTTCAGGTTTCACTTTAAAACCAAAATTACTTTTGATACTTACCACTAAATCCACGTAATCCAAACTATCCAGATCCAATGTCTCTTTTAAGTTTGCATCCGGGGTTATTTTTTCTTCCGGCACTTCAAAATCTTCTACTAAAAAGCCGTTGATTATTTCTATAACTTGTTCTTTATTCATGGTCGCGGTCATTTCCAATCCTTAATGATTAATGATGAATTCGTTCCACCAAAACCAAAGGAATTCGACAAATATACATCAAATTTCTTTTCAAGGGTTTGGGTCACAATATTCAGGCGAGCCGAATCTTCATCGGGGTTTTCAAAATTTAAATTTGGTGCTACGAATCCATTTTTCATCATCAGGGTAGAATAAACAATTTCACTAGCTCCCGCCATCCAACATTCATGACCTGTCATCCCTTTTGTAGAGCTAATCAAGGGCATGGCATCTTTAAAAACCTCATAAATGGCCTTGGCTTCACTCGCATCTCCTGCAGGCGTCGAGGTGGCGTGGGCATTTAAATATTGAATGTCCTTGGCCATCAAACCCGATTCACGCAAAGCCATACTTAAAGATCTGGCCGGACCGTCTACACTCGGGTTGGAGATATGTTCCCCATTGCTTGAAAATCCGTAACCGATCACCTCGGCCAGGATATTTGCGCCACGTCGTTGCGCACTTTCAAGGCTTTCAACAATGACCGTCGCAGCACCGCCACTCGGTACTAAACCATCCCGATCGCGGTCAAATGGTCTGGAAGCCCGGGTAGGATCATTTTCACCAATTGAGAAAGCACCCAATGCATCAAAATTTGGCATTGAATAGATATTGGTTTCCTGCCCACCTCCACAAATAATCATGTGTTGCAATCCACTTTTGATAAACAAATAGGCCAGCCCAATACAATGTGAACCACTGGCGCATGCAGCACTCAGTGTCAGATTAATCCCTCTCAGTTTAAAGATGGTACTCAAATTCATATTAATGGTTGAGTTCAATACCTGAAATACGGACGCCGAACCAACCAACATGGTATCTTTTTTTTCGCGCACTTTATCAATGCCTTCTATCACGGCCTGGGCACAACTATCATTTCCATAAATAATGCCTACTTCATTTTTTTCGAAGTAGGATTCGTCCAAACCCGCTTCCTGCATGGCTTCTCGGGTGGCCACGTACGCATATTCGGCATGTTCAGGCATCATGATTCGAGCCCTGCGATCCAATACACCTTTTAAATTGGGTTTTTCAACAAATCCGGTTAAGCCGCTCCGGTAACCGAATTCCTTTCGTTCGGGTGACAGGATAATGCCACTTTTACCGTGATACAATGATTCTTTAACTTCTGCTAAGTTTTTTCCAATGCAGGAATAAATGCCCATTCCTGTTATCACGACCCGATGATTCATAGTTCCTTGGTTTTAATCCTCTCTTTCAATATCACAAGTTTAAGATTATTTCTGATTTGCTTTCGCTTTATTCATGTTTTTTTCTGCAACCACCTCTAATTTTTCCAGCCCCACCTGAATATCCACCCGGCCAAATCGTACCACCGCTTTTTTTTCATCCATTTGAAAAACGATTCCTGTTTCCCGGCTTTTTAACATGCGAACAGCCGATCCAACTTGTATTTTTTCTTTGACCTCGCTAATTTTAATTTGACGGAATGTTTCACTGCGTTCAAACTCTTCCTGTAATTTTTTTTTCTGTTGTTCGTATCCCGCAAGTTTCACGAATTTATGAATCACTTCTTTTTTATTTTTATTCTGGGTCCATTCCTGGGTTAAACTCATCAATTTCCGACCGAACTCCATCAGCTTCTGTTTCTCCTCTTTTTGTTCATTCGTTTTCGCAATTTTATCTTCTAATTGATCATTGAGTTCTCTAAATTCTCTTTTTTCGGCGGTGGCTTTACCCATTTGTTTAATCAAATCACGTTTAAGCCGGATTTGGGTATTTTTTTCTTGTTGCAATTGATGCAGCAGTTTATCCATCTGGATTCGTTCCGCCGAAATTTTCTGGCGGGCTTCTTCGATAATATTTTCAGGTAAACCAATTTTACTGGCTACTTCAAAAGTGAAAGAACTTCCGGGTTCACCAATCTGCAATTGATAGAGAGGTTTTAAGGTGCGGCTATTAAATAACATACAACCATTAAAAATTCCTTCTTCCTGATTGGCAAGTAATTTTAGATTGGTGAAATGGGTCGTAACCACACCTTGGGCTTTGCTCGCATTAAGTTTATTCAGGATAATTTCGGCCAGGGCTCCTCCCATATCCGGGTCACTGCCTGTTCCAAATTCGTCAATTAGAAATAAGGCCTTAGGCCCGGCGTGCTCTAAAAAATATTTCATTTTAATGAGACGCGAACTGTATGTGCTGAGCCCGTCTTCGATGCTTTGATTATCGCCAATATCGCCCAATAAGGTTTCTTTAATCACAAAGCTCGATTTGGCGGATGTGGGTAACAAGAGTCCGCATTGTAACATCAACTGAAAAAGTCCAATGGTTTTCAGCGCAATGGATTTTCCACCAGCATTGGGGCCGCTAATGACTAAAATTCGATTTATTTCATCCAGCTTACAATTCACCGGAACTGTATTTAATCCCGCCTCTTGATTTTGAAGCCATAAGACAGGATGGTATGCATTGATCAAATGAATGACAGGTTCTTCTTCCTGAATTTGAGGCAAAGTGGCTTGCAAAATTTTTCCCAGTTTGGCCTTTGCACAGATAACATCAAAGCTAATCAGGTTCTGAAGATGTTCCTGAATTTGATGTCGGTAGGGTTGTATGAGTCCGGTGAGTGCTTTCAGGATGGTGTAAATTTCCTTTTTCTCCGCATCTTCCAAATCCAGTTTTTCGTTATTGAGTTCAATGGCATTATTCGGTTCTATAAAGGTAATTTTTCCACTAGCCGAATGGTCATGAATCATGCCTTTGATTTCCCGTTTAAATTCAGCAAGTACTGCGAGCACTCTGCGTCCATTGATATAACTTTCTTCGATATCCGCCAGTTGTCCGGATTTACTTAAACGTTGAATATGGTTTCTGTAAATACGATCGGAGGTTTTGCGATTTTCCAGCAATGCCAGGCGAATTTGTTGCAATGTGGGAGAAGCACCGTCTTTAACTTGTCCCTCCTTATCAAATACGTTTTCTATTTCCTCAATCAACTCATGCAGATAACTAAAACGGTGTATTTTTTCAAAGAGAACAGGAAAGGCTTCTTTTTTCTCATGCAGAAAAACCAACAAATCATGCGACATACTCACCATCAATCTTAACTGATTAAATTGACCGGCATTTAGTACGGCATGTTGAACGGCAAGCAGTTTGATTTCAATCTGCAGCTCCGGAAAAGATTGGTGGGGAAGGCCATTACCCTGATGCATGGCTAACAGGGCTTCGTTGGTTTCCTTCAATTTTTGCAACACCTCTTCGAATTCCTTGGAAGGAATAAGATGTTGAATTTGATAAACCCCGGGTTTGCTGACACAATAGGTACTTAGTTTTTCCAGGATAACCGGAAAATCTAATTGACGAGCTAATTGTGAGGGGTAAATATTCATCTTGAGGGATGCAAATATCCGTAATTATTCGATAAAAGGCTGACCGGTATTTTTGATCAGGATGACTGCAGGAAGATTAAATTCGGGGTTTTAATTGATCCATTAAGTACATGAATTAACCCTATTTCAATTCGAAGAGCGAATCCGGATAATGAACTTTCTCCAAATAGAGACCACAGCCGGGCGGACTAAAATCAGCTAAAGTGCAATCCTTTTGCGCCAATATTTTTTCAAAGGAAATCAAATCCATTTTACCTCTTCCAGATTGTAACATGGTGCCCACCAAAGCACGAACCATTCCACGTAAAAATCGGTTGGCTTCAACGGTATAAATCAGCAAATCGTTTTCCATGACCCATTTGGATTCAAAAATGGTACATTGAAAGTGTTTCACATCTGTTTGTCGTTTGGAGAAGGAAGTGAAATCCTTCGTTCCAATGCAAGACTGTGCGCAAGATTGTAACATTTCCGGATTCAATTGGAAAGGGTAGTAGTAGCTTCGCTGATGGAGAAATGCAGTCTTTTTACGTGATACCAAATAGCGGTATGTTCTTCTGGTCGCATCAAAGCGGCAATGCGCATTCGGAGCAACTTGGAAAATTCTTTTCACCACAATTTCGGCTGGAAGCATGGCATTTAAATTATAAATCAATGAATCGGGCAAATGGCCTGAATAATCAAAATGCAGAAAATTTTGCCGGGCATGTACGCCTGTATCCGTGCGGCTTGAGGTAACGGTTTCTAATTTTTCTTTTAGTCGAATTTCCAGTGCTCGGTTCAATTCGCCTTGCACGGTTTTAGATTGATGCTGTATTTGAAATCCGCAAAATGGAGTTCCGAGGTATTCAACTTCGATGAAATAACGTTTCAGCAAATGAGTGATTATTGGCCTTTGGCTCCGTTTTGAATAATTTCTTCTTTGGAGATAATAAACTTCTCAAGTTTATCCAACGGTATACGCAAGTGAATAGGGGTTGCTGTGTTCACAATTAATTGATCAAATTCAGGGTTCCAACGACGAAGGCGAACCACATCTTCATCCAATACTTTGGCAATGGCTGCGAGGGTATACTTTCCTTTTACTTTCAGAATGGCCATTTGATCCAACTCCTGCTGACTAAATGCCGGTTTTTTCTCTTCTGTTTCTTCAATGTCCATTTCCTGACTTTGAGCACTTTGATTAAATGATCCTTTTAAAGAAGAAAAATCGGCTTTTGGTGCCTTGGCATCTTTAGGTACACTACCCATTGCCAATACATTACAAGCTCTATCCATTAAGGTGGTTGTAGCAATGAAGGCCATTACATGGTTTTGGGTTTCATGCGGGAGACGTTTTTTAATATCCCAGAAACTTCTTCCCTGACCGGCATTAATCGCACGGAGCACAGGGGCTGGTCCACTATTGTAAGCAGCGATCACCAATAACCAATCATGAAACATACTATGTAATTGCTTCAAATATCTTGCAGCGGCATTGGTGCTTTTATAGAAATCTCTTCTTTCATCGATGCTTTGATCAACCCTGAGTCCTAACATTTTTGCAGTTCCTTCCATAAACTGCCAGGTGCCAACTGCTCCGACCGGTGAAACGGCATTGCAATTCATCGCCGATTCAATGATGGCCAAAGACTTCATTTCGCGAGGCACACTGTAACGTTTCATGATATTATCAATCAGTTTGAAATGACCTTTGTTACGAGACTGAAGACGCGCAATGCGTTGACCATGATTTTTATGGTAGTTCTTTACGTAATCGATGATATAGTCGGTGAAAGTACCATACACTGATTTGTTCACCTGAATATTCGGACCGGCGATGGGTTTATCGCTCAGGTCTTTGATTTTTCGTTTTACAAATCTGGAACTATCCAAGGTTGCGTTACCCGAAGGATTTTGTTCAGGTTCGGCCTTCACCACTTTCAGGTGTTTAGGAACCAGATTACGATCTGTAATTTTGATGGTATAAGTAGAGTCTTTAAATGAAGCCTGCACATTTAATGCTGGAGCACTTAAAATAAAAAGCGACAACATCGCTGAAAAAAAATTGAATTTTTTCATCCCCCCGTATCTATAAATTTTAACGTGAAAAATAAGCAGTTATGATTTTTCTTCTTTCATGCCTGCTTCGATCTCTGTCTTAATATTATCCTTGGCATCTTTAAATTCCCGCATGCCACGGCCTAAACCACGCATAAACTCCGGAATTTTTCTTCCTCCAAAAAGAACAAGTACTGCCAACACAATGAGAATCCATTCCGTTCCGCCAGGCATACTTAAAAGTAGTGTATTCAGATTTGCCATTTTTCTTTATTGTGCTACAAATATAATTCAATAATTTCAGAAATGGGCACAAGGGATTAAAATGTGAAAAACAAAAAAACCATGCCGGAGCATGGTTTAACTATTTTAACAGATGAATTACTTCATACGTTTTTCTTTGATACGAGCTGCTTTACCTTGACGATCACGCAGATAGAACAATTTAGAGCGGCGTACACGACCTACTTTATTTACTTCAATGCCATCAATGTTAGGTGAATAAACAGGGAAAGTTCTTTCAACGCCCACATTATCACTCATTTTACGAACTGTAAAGGATTGAGTCGCTCCACGGCCCTGGCGCTTGATTACAACGCCTTTAAATGGCTGAATACGCTCTTTATTTCCTTCTTGAATTTTATAATTGACGGTAACACTATCTCCAGCTTTGAAATTTGGAATTTCTTTAATGCTGTTCAGTTGTTCTTGTACGAATTTAACGGCTTCTTGCATGACCACTCTGTTTTTGGGAATGCAAAAGTAGTTTTTTTTTAATATAAACAAGAATTATTCCTGTATTTTTTATGATTATTCCCGAGAGAGCGGAAATCTTAAGCACAAAATGGGTATTTGAGTATAAGACAAGTTCCAAATAGATAAGATTGCTTGCAACTGAATTTATCTTGTTCATTTTAAAATACAAAACGCCCCTGATGGCAGAGGCGTTTTGAAAATATCTATTCCTGGATTAAGGGAAAATACCCAATTCCATATATGAAACACCCACTTTGTTAATTGAATTGACAAAAGCAGCTGTACGCATATCGGCAATTTTTTTGTTCGCAAACCAGATATCACGGATTTCATGATATGAACCAATCATGGTATCTTCTAATCCACTGTGTACTAAATCTACTTCATCCGGACCATGTAAAATGACACTACGTTCTGCAGAAGAAACCTTTTTACCAGTGAGGTTTTCAATTGAACCCAAAATACTGTTGTTCATATTTTCACTGAATCGTTTTTCCATACGGCCATAACGAACGTGGCTCAGATTTTTTAACCATTCAAAATAAGATACGGTTACACCACCAGCATTGATATACATATCAGGAATAATGACCGTTCCTTTTTTACCCAAAATTGAATCTGCTTCAGGTGTTAAAGGTCCATTGGCCGCTTCTGCAACGATACGAGCTTTTACACGAGGTGCATTTTCGCCATTAATTACATTTTCAAGGGCAGCAGGTACCAAAATATCGCAATCCAACTCTAAAGCTTCGGCTGATTTTTTTAAGTTTTTGGCACCGGGGAAATTCAATAATGAACCGGTTTTCTTACGATGTGCCATAACTGCTTCTACATCCAGTCCTTTTGGATTATAAATGGCTCCTTCGAACTCAGCTAAACCAATCACTTTGGCACCACCTTCATGGAAGAATTTAGCAGCGTGATATCCCACATTTCCTAAACCTTGAACGACGACTGTTTTGTCGTCCATGCCAACGTTCATTTTTAATTTTTTCATCATTTCAGCATCCTGACACATTTCCCGAACACCAAAATATACACCAAGTCCGGTAGCCTCTGTTCTTCCACGTACACCACCTTGCGTTACAGGTTTACCGGTAACACAACCTGCGGCATCAATTTCACCCGGGCGCAGACTAGAATAAGTATCAACAATCCAACTCATTTCACGAGGACCAGTTCCATAATCCGGTGCCGGAACGTCGATACCAGGGCCGATGAAATTTTTCTTCACTAACTCAGCAGTATATCGACGAGTAACTTTTTCTAAATCGTAGGTTGACAATTTTTTGGGGTCAATTTTAATACCTCCTTTAGCACCACCAAAAGGCACATTCACGATAGCGCACTTGTAGGTCATCAGGGCGGCCAATGCCATTACCTCATCCTGATTAACATCCATGCTGAAACGAATTCCTCCTTTAACGGGTAACTTATGATGAGAGTGCTGAACCCGATACGCTTCAATCACTTCTACTTTTTCTCCGATTTTAACCGGAAATTTCATACTGTAAACACTGTTACAAGCTTTAATCTGATCAAGAATTCCTTTGTCTTTAATGTTTGTAAAAGGAGCAGCTTTATCAAAATTTCGTTCAACGCTTTCGAAGAAGCTGTAATGAGCGGCCTGTTTGCTTTTGGTTGCTTTTGCCATGATTTTTTTTATTTATGAATTTTAGAAGTTTTTTTCCATTTTGGATAATTTTCTTTCCATGCGAATCAGCAAAAAAAGAATGCCGGCAAAGATAGTGAGCAGCACCAATACTACAAGGTAAATTTGGCCATTGTCTCGCAAAACCTGAGCAGATTCACCAGGAGGTGCCTGATTTTGAGCGAATGTCTGCATGTTGACTAGCACAGTAAGAAGAAATATAAAGAGAGATCGCATGATTTAATGACTTTGTTTGAGTTGAATTTTTCGGGTTCGATACCTGATATCAAAAACCCATAAACCGAGTAAAATCCATCCGACCATAGCCGGCAAGGATACATATCTTAACATGTGGTCCTGGGTTTTTAATGCTTCAAATGGTTTATTGTCAGATCCCGGATGTAATGAAGCGAAATGGGCCGGAACCAAATAAACCAAAGGAATGACCAATGCGAAAGAAAAGATGTTGTACACAGCAGCCAATCTGGCCCGTTTGTCTTCTTCCTTCACAGAATTTCGTAATACACTATAAGCAAAATAAATCAGTAAAGTGAGTGCTGCACCGACTTGTTTGGGGTCGTTGCTCCAGGGGGCGCCCCATTGAATATAGGCCCATTCCATTCCGGTAACCATTCCAAAACAGCCAAACCAAATACCGGTATTGACAAATTCCTGCGACATGATATCATATTTCTCTTCATTTTTTCGGAGATAAATGATTGCATAGATGAAAGACATCAGAAAGCTGAATAACATCACGTACCACATCGGAACATGGTAAAATAAGTTTCGGATAGATTCCTTCAACTTGGGTAAATAGGGAATTTCAATCAGTATGCCCATTACAATGACATACAACAGAATCAGAACACAAAGAATTTTCCACCAATATTTGGCCATCGCTCTTTTAAAAGTGTGCAAATATAGGCTAAAACTTTGAGCATCGGTTTTTCAATCAACTCAAATCGGAGGAAATCACGTTTATCGGACGGATTCAATTTTTTCCAAATACCTAAAACCGAAATAGGAAAGCAATCCAAATCCTGAAACGACTATCCATAAAACGGGATATCCCCAATGTTCAATGATTTGAGAGCCAATTATCGGTGCCAATATCAATGCTGTTGACCAACTCATGGCATATAAAGCCATATAATCGCCGGCGTTTTTATTCTCAGATTTTTTCATACTATGCGTCGACATAAAAGGCATGGCAAACATTTCGGAGAAGGTGAGCAGAATCATATTCAAAATGAGTATCCAAATACTATGGGTCAACATTAACAACAAATAAGAGCCAATTAACAGGATGGCCCCCAGGCCGATCCACTTAAAACTCGTCCATTTATTTTTCAGATAATAAATCAAAAACATTTCGATGACGGCCACGCCAATTCCATTTAAAGCCATGAGCCAGCCAATGGGTTTTTCGCCCAGATGATATACATTTTTGTAATACAGCGGTAGGGTGGTCAGCAACTGGAAAAAGGCCATGGCATATAAGGTGGTGAATAACAAAAACAAGAGGTAATTGCGGTCCTGATAAGGACTCAGGCTGGATTGTGATTCTTTTGATTCTTTTTTGATTTGTTTCTTACGAGGTAATTGCCACCATAAAAAAAATGCTGCACTAATACAGGTTAAACCATCTGCCCAGAATAAAAATGTATAATTGTAGGAGGCTAAAATGCCGCCAATTACCGGACCCAGGGTAAAGCCGATATTCATGGCCAAACGATTCAGGGCAATACTCTGAGGGTAGTTTTCAGGTTCACTATACGTAGAAATGGAAGCGGCATTGGCCGGTCGAAACATATCACCGGTTGAGGTGACCAAAAAAGTAAGCAATCCGATCCAGAAAAAGTGATCAACATAGGCCAACGAAATCATACAAATGGCACTGAGCACTAAACTGCTAATTAATATTGGATAAAACCCGATTCTGTCCACTAATTTACCGCCCACAAAAGCACCCACAAAAGAACCAGCGCCAAACAATCCCATGATGAACCCGGCTTCGGCAATGGTAAAATGTTTCTGCTTGGTGAGGTATACGCTCATAAATAGCAAAACCATCGATCCGGAACGATTAATCAGCATAGCAATTGCCAATACCCACATTTCCTTCCGTATTCCGGAATAGGCATTACTGAGGATATCAATCAATCGGTTTTTATAGGCTTGCATAGGGATGGCTGCAAATAAAGAAGATTATCCTCGAAAGGCAGCCGGAATATGTTAAGGGAGTACTTTTTTTTGTTAATATTTTGAAAACTCGAAGAAAGACATTACATTCGACTAAATTTTTTTAGAAATCTTAAACAACAACAATATGAATGTAAAAAAACTAAACTTCAAAACAATTGTACTCCTCATGATTGGGATACACTTTGCATTTTTGTCTTCTGCACAATTTTTTCAGGTAGTACCCAATTTAAATTTGCAAGCGAATGGTGGATTTGCACCACAGGGTAATTTTCGAACAACGCGAACTGTTTTCCTCATTACGCCGGCTGAAATGACAGGATCCGGTATGCCGACAAGTCAGGTATTAAATCAATTGAGGGTTAATCAATCCGTTCCTACCAATCCTGGGGCCTCAGGTACGGTGAATATTTACCTACAAAATACAAGCAACACAGCTTATGCAAAAGGGACAGCTTGGGCAACAGCCATTTCAACCATGACTCAAGTTGCTACGAATCTACCCCTGACTTTGCCAAGCGTTGCAGGTTATTATGGAATGAATTTTAATACCTCCAATTTCACTTACACAGGTGGTGGGGTATATGTTGCTTTGGAATGGTCAAATCCAAGTGGGGCAATTACTGCAGCGACTTCACACTTGGTGAATAATACTATTGCTGGGATTGCAGTACGAGCACAAAGTGCCACTTTTACACCGGCTGCAACTTTAGCGTCAACATCATTTCGACCAACCGCTCAATTAGGCTTTGTACCGGCGTTTGATGTTGCAGTAACGGGTGTTTATACTTTGGGTAAATTGCCTATCGAATATGGAGCACCCACGATCATTTCTGCAAATGTGCAAAATCCCGGAACGAATACGATGACCAATGTAAATGTTGCGCTCTCTTTGACTGGAACCAATTCCTTTAGTGATGTTCAAGTGATACCTTCTATTGCACCGGGTGCAAATGTTGTAGTGAACTTTGCCTCATATACCCCCGCTTCCTTAAGCACAGGCGATATCATTACGGTTACTGCAACCGCTGCCGGAGACGTAATTCCAAGTAACGATGTCGCGACATGGAGTCAGGATGTTACTCCGAATGTTTACACATACAAAAATCCTGCTTTGCCTAATGCGGGTGGGGTAGGTTTTAATGGTGCAACAGGTGATTTTGTGGCTAAGTTTAATTCCAATATTGGCCAGAATTATCCATACAATCTCAATAATCCGGAAATCAATGAAATTAAGGTTGATTTCGCAGCTGGAGGTCAGCCCTATCAAATTGGTATTTGGGATGCAACAGGACCCGGAGGTACTCCAGGTACTTTACTTTGGCAATCTGCATCGGCAACATCTGTGGCCGGGACAGCTTTCATTTCTGTTCCGAATGTTTCGGTCAGCGGTGATTATTTTGTAGGGGTGCGACAAACCGGAACTACAAATGTTAGTTTTGGATATCAGTCAGAATCGCCAATTCGTCCACAAACGTTCTACTTTACTTCACCAACCGGAAATACCGTTTGGAACGATTTTGCGCCAAATTCGCCTTTCCGTTTTTCAATTGAAGTCACCGTTCGAATTCCGGTTCCACCAAACTGTGCAATCAATTTTTCACCAGCCGATGGTCAATCGCTCACTTGTAATACGCCCATTTTAAGTTGGGGTAGTGGTGGTGGTGCTCCAACCGGATATAATGTTTATCTGAGTACCAATCAGGCAGATGTGGCATCATTAGCACCTGCGGCACTGGTGGCAAGTTATCCGTCTCAAACGGCAACAACCTTTAATCCGGGAACGCTCACACCAAATACAGTATACTACTGGACAGTGATTCCTGAAAACCCTGATGGCCCTTCAACCGGATGTACGGTGAATTCCTTTACAACAGGTAGCCTTGCTTTATGTTATTGCATTCCTACGTTTACGGGGACCCTCTGTATTGGTAGTATTTCGGATGTAACATTTAATACCATTGCTAATCCGAGTTCATGCTCTCCACCAGCCTATACTTTGTTCCCTGCAACTGGCAGCACCACGACAACGGTTGAACAAAATGGGACTTATAATTTAAGTGTCACAACCATCGATCCGGATATTATCTCAGTATGGATTGACTATGACCAAAATGGCGTTTTTGATGCCTCTGAATGGACACAGGTTGCAACTACTTCAGTAGCAAATGTTCCTTCAACAATTTCACTCACTATTCCTGGAACTGCTTCATTGGGACAAACACTAATGCGTGTAAAATCTCGTTTTTCCGGTAATCCGAATGCGGCTACTGATGCATGTACAAACTTCGGTTCAGGAGAGTGTGAAGATTATGTCATCAATATCATCGCACAACAACCTTGTACAACGCCCAATCCGGGAAATACTATTTCATCCGTTTCTCAGGTTTGTTCAGGAGGCGCTGCTTTCCTGACGATGCAAAATGCAGTGAATGGTACCGGTATTACTTATCAATGGCAGAGTGCCGATGATATCAATTTCACAGTGAATGTTCAAAATTTAGGAACTGGAACGAGTGAATCGGTTAGTTTAACGACGCCAACTTATTATCGTTGTAATGTAACATGTAACAATGGTCCTGTTACAGTAGCTTCCACACCAGTGTTCATCAATATTCTTCCTCCGACTCAATGTTATTGCACGCCAACTTATACAACAGGAACAGGTGGAGGTGATTTCTGTCAGCAAGTAGAAATTCCTGGAACTACCTTATTGAATAATAGTGGACCATCAACCACACCATTCTATACACTTTTCCCTCAATCTGGAAGTACAACTTGTACCCTCGATGCCGGATCAACTTATACCCTGAACCTGGTAGCTGGTACTTATACGCTCAATGATTTTGCTGCCTGGATCGATTATAATGCCAATGGTGTTCTGGATGATAACACACCATTTGTTGAGAAGCTGGGAGATATTTATGATATTGGGGCAAGTGCAACAGCTTCATTTGTATTCACCGTTCCTGCCGGGGTAACTCCGGGTACATATAGATTGCGTGTTCGTGAAGCCGATCAGTCTGGCATCATTGATCCATGTTCTACTTTAACCTTTGGTGAAACAGAAGATTATAATATCACCATCAATCCGCCAAATAATTCGACTTTAACCGCTACATTCATCATTCAGGGTTACTATGATGTCAATACTGGAAATATGCAACCAGTTTATCAAAACTCCGGATTGGGTTCGAATCCTTCTGAGTCTGATCAAGTGACTGTTTCTTTACATGATGCGGCATCTCCTTATGCACAAGTGCATACATTTAGCGGTGTTCAAAATATCAACGGACAAATTACCTGTACCTTCCCTGCTTCGACTATTGGAAACAGTTATTACGTTGTATTGATGAATCGTAATTCTGTTGAAACATGGAGTGCCAATCCGGTTCTGATGAGTTCTTCAACATCATATAACTTTACATCTTCAGCAGCTCAGGCATTTGGTTCTAACCAAATTGATGTATCCGGAACAGGTTTGTTTGCCATTTACAATGGTGATGTTACACAAGATGGTGTTGTGGATGGTCTCGATTTTAATGATTGGGAAACAGACAACAACAATTTTGCCGGAGGTTATGTAACCACTGATTTTAATGGAGATGGTACTGTAGACGGTTTGGACTTCCTGATTTGGGAACCAAACAACAACAATTTTATCGGATCTGCTAAACCATAATTCAGCAATAACCCTGAAAGGATTTTAATCAGGGTGGTTTTTCGAAAAAATAGGACTTAAAATAAAATAGGCTGCAGGTTTTCCTGCGGCCTATTTGTTTATGATAGCAGTCATCTTTGATGTAGAATTACTAATTCAATCCAAATTTTGCTAATACAAAATGTGGGTTCAAGGTGTTGCTGCAAAATTTAATGGTTCAAAATTCTCGATGATAAAAAAAAGAAACCGGTCCTCATACATTTAAGATTGCGAAAAAAATGATAAGTAAACCGGTTTTGTTCTCATAATGATGTAAGAAAATCTCTTACATAAAATTCATATTCCTAACATATACGTTCAATCAGACATGCGTAAAATTTAAAAAAAAACGGGGAGTATGAGATTCGTCTGAAAAACTTCTAGGTTGTATTAAAGAACTGGAACAAAAGTATCCAGTGTCGGGAATCTACCTAGTTAAATTGAGTGAACAGGGAATATATTGAGTGAACAAGGAAATTCAGAACCCTTTGTTCATCTGTGTTTAAACAAGTATTTAAAAATTTAACTTCTTAGTCTTTTGAACTGAACTCAGTCAAAAGTATTCCGAGTAAAAATACTAAGCCTATCAAAGTGTTTTTTTTAAGCACATGGAAAATGTATGCTCAAGCTTTTAATAGAATATCTTGGCTAAAATAATATACGTTGTAACACCTCTTTTTTCCGACTGGCAGCAATCGGGATTTCAGCCGAATCGTTCATGATTAAATGACCGTTTTTTAGTCTTTGGTAATTACAAACATGTTGCAAATTCACGATATGCGATTTATGTACACGAATAAATTGTTCGGGCGGGAGTTTTATTTCATAATCTTTAAGCGTTTTACTGGTTGTATATACGCCTGAGTCGTCGGTAATAATACGCGTATAATTGCTTCTGGCTTCTAAACGCACGATATGTTCGCTGCTAATAATACTTAAATCATTTTTTTCAGGCAAAGCGATATAGAAGGTTTTTTCAGGATCTTTTCCGAGTGTATGGTTTTTGTTTTTTAATTCAGCAGCTACTTTTGTAACCGCATTCCTGAAGTCGGCAATCCGAATAGGTTTGACTAAATAATCCGTTACATTATTTTTAATCGCCTTGAGGGCATATTGTTCATACGCCGATACAATGATGACTTTACTGGCCAGGTCCTTCACAGCATCCAGGATTTCAAAACCGGACTGATTGTGTAATTGTATATCCAGATAAATGAGATCAGGCTGTAATTGCAGGATTTCGCTAATCGCTGTTTCGACCTGATCGCTACTTCCAATGATTTGTAATTCCGGGCAATAACGATCGGCCATCGTTCGAATGAGGTCGATATTGGGTTTATCGTCGTCTACAATGTAAGTACGTATCATATTAGAGTTTGTTATAAAGGTGAAATCCGAATAAGAAAAGATTACTCATGAATACTTTGGAGGAAATCATGGGATCATAGACTACTTCTGTTTTGAGTCCCAAACGGATATATTTTAATGTCAGGAAATAAAAACTATTCTGAATATTGAGTTTATAATTTTCAGGTTTTGATAAATTTTTATGAGAACTGAATAATCGACTTTGATTTTCCCAGTAAAATTGTTTGCTTAAAGGCCTTAAAGGTTGCTGGAATTGAATATTCATTCCGTACTCCATTCTTTGTTGTTCACCCTCTTTCAATCCGTAAAGTTCAGTTTCTTGTCGTTCGGTAAATATTTCTTGTCGGCGTATACGTGTGATTTCACCGCCCACCAGTCCAAGCTCGAGTTTGCCTTGTTTGGGCCATCGTTTACTAATGCCTGTATTAAACAAAATATAACCGGGCGAGTAATAAGCAGAATGTAAAAAACGTTCAGCGGCTGTGTTATTGCGCATTTGATAATTGGCATGTAATTGAGTCTTACTTTGTATAGTCGCAATCCATTGTATTTCCTTCACAGTTTTACTTAGCAGGTCCATTTTTAGATGCAACAAATCCTGAACATGTTCAGCTTTGTTTTTTGCAGTATACCGATAGCCAAATTCGTTCCAGATATAAAGTTGACATTCCATCCAGGATAGCTTCAAACGATTATTGATACTCACTTGGTAATAGGCCATGAAAAGGTTTTGTTGCTGTTCAGCAGAACTGGGATTGTGAAAAGAAGTACCATTCAGGGTGAGGAAAAAATCAAGGCGGAAATTGTTTTCAAATTCCCGCCAGGATTTTGTTTTTTCAGACTCCTGCGTTTCGAGAGATGAGTGTGTTTTCCAGTGCAAGACTGCATTCCGGATGATGGAGTCTGAAATATTTTTAAAAACAGGTGCAGCAAAACAATGAGGATTAGACAGAGCTGATACAGGTATCGTCGCAAATAAACCGACTACTACTATGAAAAGTTCATATGGACAATACCTATATAGCATCTGCTGTTTTCATAATAATTATGCGTTCATGGTTCAGGGAAATAGAATCCATCGTGGCATAAAAAAAGTTACTGCATGTTTTGTAAGGGTATTCGTATTTTGTATTGGCCTCCGTCGCGTTGAAGCACATATCGACCGGGTAAAATGCTTCTCTTATTAATCTTCAAGGCTGTGCGCAGCGATTCGGGTAATTCAATGGCTTCTTCAAAATCGACCTTGCTCTGATTTTCAAAATAAACCAAGGCTTCCGATTGTTTCAGTTTTAAATCATCGAAGGAAATCATAAGCTCTAATACAGCCTGATGATCATCGTAACGAAAAACGATATTCAAAGAAGATGCGTTTTTTTCGGTGTTTAAACAGAGCCCAAGTTTCTTGCAATCCTGGCTTTTTCGACCAATTCGCCCATGCGTGGTCGATTCAATCACGCCTGCCTGCGTTATCAAGAACAGGGTACTGATGAATAAAGTTAAAGTAGTTGTTTTCATAATCCTGATACAAACATAAAGCGGGCATACAGGTAAATGATATACAATTGAGTAAACGAATGAATAATTGAGTGAAAGCGGAAAAGTTTCCGTTATTCAACATGAATTGCTTGAGAATCATCTATTTCCAGGCAATTCTAAGATCTGCTGACGATGAGAAGCAGTAAGTTTTTTATTAGGCCTGATTGAAGCTAAGTGCCGTGCACTGCGAAAAGCAGGTGAGTGGATTCAGAGAAATTGAAGGCATCTTCCTCCTTCCATTAAACCGTTTAATTTACCGGAGCCGATGGAAACTAAAACAATATTTTATCCTGGATCATTTTTTTTCTGCCCGCTGCGATGGGTATTTCACTTCCATCTTTCATGAGCAGACTGCCATTTTTGGAGCGTAAAATTTTTTCAACTTGCTGAATATTGATGATATGCGATTTGTGCACCCGAACAAACATTTCGGGCGGTAATTTGAGCTCGTACTCTTTGAGCGTTTTAGTTACAGTATGGCATTGTCCGCCTTCGGTATAAATTTTGGTATAATTGCTCATGCCTTCGAGCCGTACAATTTTATTGGCAACAGCGATTACCAACTTATTGGCCGAAGGCAAGGCCAAATAAAAATCTGTGCTTTGCTCGTTAACCTGATTTTCGGCCGTACGCTCCGATTTTAACTTCACGGCTTTAACGACGGCATCCCGAAACTCAGAAATTCTGACCGGTTTCAACAAATAATCGATCACCGAATTTTTAATGGCTTTGAGGGCATAATTTTCGTAAGCAGTCACCATGACCACCATCACCGGAATTTCGGCGATGGCTTCGAGGATATCAAAGGCTGTTTGATTGTGGATTTGAATATCCAAAAACATCAAATCGGGCTTTTGATTCAGGCAAATATCAATGGCATCATCCACATTATCGGCTTTGGCAATGATTTCTACTTCCGGGCAATATTTAGCCGAAAGAGACTCAAGCAAAACCATATTCAGGTGTTCATCATCAACGATTAGAGTACGCAGCATAACAAAAAAACGGGTGTTTTCAATAAATAAAATGTAGTCAAATATATAATGAATGTATAAATTATCCGAAAAACTGTATTCGAATCCTCGAAAAAATATACGAATCCATGCGAGGCAAGGGAAAACCTTCACGAAGATTAGCACATATTTTTTTAATTCATCAGGGCGGCCGGGCACGCTATCCACTGCAAGTCCTCTCCGCAGCGGCGGATCCGGGCTCATATCTTTGCAATTCACCATTTTTTAAACTGATACTAA
>JBMOFV010000011.1:0-67797 GCA_049318705.1 Chitinophagaceae bacterium | reverse complement strand
GATCCGAGATTAGAATGCCGCCCTTTCACGGTCTCGTCATTTATGACTAGACGGGTTCGAGTCCCGTTAAAAACTCAAAAGTTGTTCTTAACACTTCGGTGTAAAAATATTGGATCGGTAGTTCAGCTGGTTAGAATGCCGCCCTGTCACGGCGGAGGTCGCGGGTTCGAGTCCCGTCCGGTCCGCAAAATAATCCCCACTTTGGGGATTTTTTGTTTTTAGGGATATAATCAGAATCATCATGTCTTTTTACGTATATATTCTTCAAAGCCTCAAGGACAAATCTTATTACAAAGGCTTTACAGAAAATCCTACTCAACGACTTCAACAACATAATGCTGGAGAAAGCAAATACACTTCTACGAAAATACCATGGAAGCTAGTTTATGTAGAAGAACTTCCAACAAAAAAAGAGGCTCTCATGAGAGAGAAATACCTTAAAAAATTAGAACGTTCAAGAATTGAATTATTAATTGATAGCCCCAAAAATATTCATACGATTAAATGAGAGTTCCTTTCGTTTAGGATAGCATGTTCGGTTGGTTAGAATGCTGCCATGTCAAGGTCCCCACAGCCTTGTGGGGACGGGTTCGAGTCCCGTCCGGTCCGCACTTAGAAAGTGCAAACCCTTGATAGTTAATACTTTCAAGGGTTTTTTATTTTAGAGGTACAACATAGGTACAACAAATAGTTACTTTTCAGAATTACATAACAGTATAAAATGCAATTTCGATTGAATGTAATTTTATGAAATTTGACCATATCAGCTTTCGAATAAAACTGTCTACTTCATTTCAAAACTTATGGCTGCCTAAAAAACTGAAATCGATTCTTAGGTGTTTTGCTATTATTTAAAATTACATTTAACATTGAACCGTTATACAAGTTTCCAACCCCACTGTTTTTTTTCACGATTAAATGATTTTATAGCGTTTCCTGTGAATTGCATGCCATCGATAAGTTTGTATTTTGTTACCAAGGAAGGGTGGATGAAAACATCATCCATAAAGCCGAATGGTTTACCGGCAGGTATTCTTACAACACCTTGTAATTCTTTCATAAATTGCTTTTTGAAAGTATCATCATTAACTTTAATTGCTGTATAAAGTTGATGCATACCCTCATTGCTTCCACCCTGAAATCGAACCTTCAATATTTCTCCAACTTTTACATCTGAAAAAAATCTCTCGTATTTAAAAAAACCGTATTGAGTTTCAGATGCAATGAAATTAAGTATCTTTCTATCCGTGTTTACGAAATCAACAATCACAGTTTCTTCCGGTTTATCATTATATAATAATTCATCGGCTAAATGAGAATATTGTGCATAATATTCCATATTGGATTTTTTCGCTTGTGCGGCAACATACCATTCCTGTTGCATCCAATGACTTACAATATTTGGTAGAGACCAACCTTCCTTACCTCTTGCAACGGCCAGATGTTCGATTTCCGTCTTCGCCTCATTAAATAGTTTCTTATTAATAAATATTGTAGCCATTCGTTGACGTAAGTTGACCAACATTTCCTGAGGACTTCTAAGACTTAAAGCTTTGCAATAACAGGCATTTACCATTACTTCATCATCTTTATAAACTTCACTTAAGACATCCCATGCCCAAAAATCATTCCTCTTTCTTTTAACAAATGGTAATAATATAGCGAGTACGTGTTCAGCATTATCTCCTAATGCTAGCAAGAGTTTTGCTTGAAAGTATCCTGGATATTGATACTGAGGATAATTCTCCACGATAGCTTCTAACAAAGGTAAAAATGCTAACGTTTTCTCCTTATTAAAAATAATGCTACCATCCATTTCCTGTTTAGGTAATAAATGTTTCGCATAAGCTATGTAAGCCTGCTCAGCAATCGCCATTACTTCTCTGCCATTAGACATTTTTTCCTTTTGGAAATCTTCCGGTCGGAAATTTTCGAAGTTCCACCAATCAGCAAAAAATGTATAGCTATCCGTGTCTTTTAATAATTTATGCAGTGCCTTAAAAAGAAAACTGTATGACTCAGTTTGCTTGGGAAAATTAAACTCTCGGATGACATCCAATAATTCAATGTAATGACTACATTCCTTCGAAATACTTCGTACAATACTAAAAGCCATTTTGCCAATCTGCCACGCCAATTGCTCAAAAAACATCTTTTCATTCGAAGAAAAATTACATTTCTTTACTTCTTCAAGCCAAACCATACATTCCTTATAATATTCAACGCTTGAATATTTCTTTATATATTCGAAGTATAACCACGCCAGGTTTCGTTTTTCCCATTCTAATCGATGATTCATGAGAACTCCTTTTGTTTTAATTCGTTCTAAATCTGTTTGGTAAACTTCTCCTCTTTGTTCGTACAAGAAACGGCATGTTTCAAGTATAGTTTCAACTTCAGCATTGAGTTGTTCAATATCAATCGCTGCTAAGGCTTTTTCGTACTCTTCCCTAGCCATGGTTAAAGCTTCTTCTAGTTTTCCCTCTTTACGGAGTGCAGTTATTTGGGCTGTTGGCATGTTACATTATTTATTTTTCCATTGATTATATTCAACCATGTAGTCTGTATTGATAAAAACCTTTTCAATATTGGAGCACATGCCTTTAAAATATTGGCTTTGTCTAATCAAATCAAAATGCTTCAATGTATCAAAAACAATCATCATTGTTGATGCTGCGGTAGGAGGATTTATGCTTATAGAATGAGCTGCTCTACCTATTTGTAAAGGTAGATTTCTCCATAGCCAATCGAACCATTCCACTTGATTTAAGTGCGCTAATTCTTGTGTAAGTGTTCGGATTTCTTTTAAATAAAGAGCAAACTGTTCATGTTTACGATAGTTTTCCTTACAGAGGTAATATAAAATTCGAACTAACTTTATTTTATTTGTTTCTATTTGAATAGGCAATATTTCCAACAACTCTTTGTAAGTTGTTAAATATTGGCTATAAGTTTCATCTGCCGATAAAACGCTGCCATTGAGAGATTGAATAAATGCATCATGTGCAGTTTTATGTTTCAATATATCTTGCTCATACTTATTAATTTCTTTGTGAGCTAAACGATAAGCATCAAGATATTGTTTCATAGAAATCAATTGATCAACGGTTAATGTATAGTTTCTATTCATGGAATGTAGAACGTAATTGGTTTACACTTATTTTTAATTTATCTAAGAGTCTAATACTCGTGCATTTGTTCTGTATGGGACAAACACGCCCCCAAAATCCTTCACCATTGTATTCAAAATCTACAACGGCTGTATCATTATTTTGTTTAAATGTATAGCGCTCTTTGTATTGCTGATGTTCAACTCCTTCGATCGTAATTCCCGTTTCTTTAAGCAATAGCAACAAATCATCAAACAAACATTTGGTAAATGGTAATTTTTCTCCCAACTCGAGGTCGAATCCAACCGTATTAATTATTGCTTCCGTTGTATTCCGATTAATCGAAACATCGGGTAAATGAGTTAATATTTTCGTAAGAGTATCATTAAATGAACTGTCTGGTGAAAATTTTGGCATGGCAACGAATGAATTTTTAAACTGATTTTTGCCGTTTACATAGGTTCTGAAAACAGCTGTGTTTTGTTCACTTTTGAAGGTGTATCTGATTTCATAGCCTATTTTCTCCCACCCAACAATTTCAATGTATTGCTTCCTTACTGCCTGGCGAACTTTGATAAAATGATCCTGCAAAGGAACAGGTTGCTCTAAAAGGTTCAGTATTGAAAGCTGTTGCAGTAATTCGTTATCTAGACTGATTTCTTCTGTTTGAACCTGATTGCCGGTTAATTCATTTAATGCATTCAAGACTTTTGAATCAACGAATGCCATCGTAGAATAAGAATTGAAAAATGGTGGATTTAAGGCATACATAGTTTTTGATGCCCTGGTTATTGCTGTGTATGCCCAGCGATAAAAACCTTCATTATCTTTTGAACGCTTTAACTGTCTATCTGTAAAACAATCAAACCCTTTTTGATTTTCATGATCCCAAACAGTAAATACATTATCCCATTCCCCGCCCTGCGCTTTATGGCAGGTAACGGCATAGCCATACTTCATCAATAAGCAATTGAAATACTCGTCTTGCATGATGGCTTCCTTAAATTCTTCTGTTTTGGGCTTTAAGCCCTTGTGCCGGTTAGTAAAATCGACATATAATGCTTGTGTTTCTTCAGGCCTTAAATAGTTATCTCCGTAGAGGAAGTTTTCAAGCATCTTACCCTTTACAATCTTATTATTACTTTCTGCATCAGGGAAAACCAACTCCACATCACGCCAATAAAGTGCTACCGGATTTTTACCTCTTAACGCAATTGTTCTCTGTGTGACTATATCGCTTACTTCATTGATAACGGCAAACTCCCCATTAAAAATGCCTTTTCTGTAATTGTTACCACCCATGATAACAATATCACTTTTCTGGACAGGTAAATTAGCATTGCCAAATCTGCGTTCTCTTATTTGTAAATTGAGATCAAGACAGGTTTTGTTTTTACTTGCAATGATAATTTTTGGACTTGCTGTTTCTTGCCAGGTGTCAAGGAAAGAATCATAAATAGGATTTAAAATATCCTTACCATTGGAACGCAAATTGAAGTCATTAAAGAAACCAGCTGAAATGCTCTTGCGTATTTTTGCAGCTGCTCTTAATATGCCACTATCACCACCTTGCCGTTGAACTTCCTTCATTTCGGTTTCTTCAGAAGAAAGATTGAAATGCTCTCTTAGATAGTTGGCTTGAAAAGCTTTTGAACTATTATCACCCACCGGAGGTAACTGACAAGGGTCTCCAACAAAGATGATTTTAGAATTTACATTAGGCTGTACAACTCTTGTGTAGGTAATCAAATCAGACAATAAGTGGCTTGAACCAAAACGGAAAAACTCTCCTTCGCTTTTGGTATCAGATAGCATGGAGGCTTCATCCACTATGAATATCTTACCAGCCACATCCACATTATTCCGGATTTTATAATGGTAATAGAAAGAATCACCTTCTTCAATCTCTACCATATCCTCATAGCTGTAAATAGATTTATGAATAGTAAAAGCCTCTTGTCCGGTTTTTTCTCTAATTACTTTGGCTGCTCTGCCTGTTGGAGCCATCAAGGCAAAATCCTTTTCAACTGCATTGAGATATTCTACTAACCCTTTAAGGATAGTTGTTTTACCACTACCGGCATATCCTTTCAGCATAAACACCTGCGACGGGCCGGCTAAAAAAGCCTCCAGCTTAGTTAGAGCAGTTTCCTGGTCCTGACTTAGGTTTAAATGCTGAAAGTGATTGAATATGCTCATTCCTTTAAAGCTCTATGCAAATATTGTGTTCAATTGTGTGGTGTAAATGCATTATTACAAATACCCTATAACTTTCTGTATAACTTCAAATAATTCAATGAAACCTTTAGGTTCGTAAATGTCGTGATTCAGATAAATTGGCTTCTTATTATTATCTAAAACATCTTCTCCATTTTTATCTTTCTTGGTTTTATCTAATATCCTTTTATCGTTATGTATAAAGCCATTACGTTTAGTGATCAATTGGTAGATTTTTTGAACAAAGCTTTGTTCTTGCCCATTCCAGTTTTGAAAATACAATCCTGCCAATTTTATCCATTCTGGTGGTTTATCTCCAAAGACTGTTGTGTTTGTATTAATATATGATTTAGTGTTTGTGTCATAGGTCCAGTCAAGAAGTGGCTCATTGGTAATGTTTAACACCCATTCATTATTTGTGGTTTTTACCACAAAGTCATTATTTACCGTTTCAATAATCATATACAACGAAACATAGGCATAAGCAAACTGCTCCTTTGTCTCTGCTTTTGATAGAAGGTAATATGCTAGATTTAGTTGATTTTTAAGTATTTCCAAGAAATCAGAACCATATTTCATTTCATTAATGGAATGAATTAAGTCTTGCTTCGCTTTGAATACTTGTTTTAAATACCCTCTATCAAAACACACTTTCACATCACTTTTGAATTTATCCAAAAGTTTTTTTGTCTCAGATACTGGGAAATTAAACTCGGGAGATTCCTTAATAAAATATGAACTTGCACCTCTTTTAAGTGCAGCATTAATATTCCATATTTTATTAGATGCGGTTAGAACAATTATTTGGTAGCCTTCATTTTTTGTAAGGAATTCGTCTATCAATTTATACCCTGAAAAATCAGTTGGAACAATCATTTCATTGTCAATATCTTCTTTTTCAGGATTTAGTCTTAAATCTATGATAATCAAGTCCCAATCTTTACCAATATTAGAATGACATTCTTTATAAAAACCATCAAAGTCCTTGAATGATTTGTGCAAATCATCGGCTTTGTACTTAGAACTATCCACATATTTAAAGTTATCACCTGCTCCCCTAAACAGGTTTTTCATCAATTCAGCCCAACCCTCATCAGACTTATCATCTATAAATAAGATATTTTTTCCATTACATTTTATATGATTAAGGTCTATTCTTTGTTCATTAGAAAATGTTTCATTTTTGCAAATTAGGTATTTGGCATATAGCTGTTTTAGATGTTTTGATATCGATTCAAGTTGAAATATTTTGCTATCAATACCAATAACTTGCGATACCTTGAAACACCCCCAAGCATTAGCAATATCGTGCCCTCCTCCTAAATCCTCTTTCCTATGTATGTTTAACTTGGTTAGAACACCTTTTTGGTAATCATCGTCTGAAAATGGAGTTGCTAATTCAACCGTTTTTTGAATGTCTTCTATATCAAAAAAAGAAAAGTAAACCCCTTTGGTAAAAATTAGATTTTGAGGATTGCTGTCAGGGTCAAAAGAATTCATCTTAATTAGATTTTCGACCGTGAAGTTTGAAAGAAAAATGATTGGGATTAATCTTTTCTTCAATGATAATTCGTAGTTCAATCGAATATGTAATCCCAGCAATAGCCCTATTGTATTGATTGTATGATCATTTGAAATAGATACAGGAATAATTATTTTATCTATTTCTTTTGACTTGAATTCGCTATTTAACCAACTATGGTAACCACTTTCATTTTCCTTATTTTGATAAGAAATAATATTTTCGGCAGGTACTTGCAACCTTTCTGCAAGTCTTTTGATTTTGTCTGAAAAATCAGAAATAAGGTAAATGCTTTCCATGTAATTAAATTTGATTATTTATTATCGTAATAATTTCCTTCTTACTTAATCCTTTGTTCATCCATTCCTCAACAAGATCCAAAGGCTCTCTATCCGAAAAGACCAATTTGATTCCTGACAATATCAATTCGTTGTTTTTGAAATCAATTGAATTTGAGAAATTGATTTCGTCCATCATTCTGTCAATGGCACTCAAATACTCCAACTCTGCGTAATTTTCACCATAAAAAAGAATTTTTAATTCTATTTGTTTAGTGTCGATGTAATTATCCAAAAATGGTTTCAAATTGGAATAGAAAGAATCTTTGTCTAGCGTTTTCGCTTTAAAATTAGAATGCATATCTCTCCCAAATTCAAGTCTAAGTAGATTCTCCGACTGAGCTTGTATAAAAAGGTTCTGAATGGCTTCCTTTCCGTCAATTACATCTTGGCTATCATTAAATAATTTTAATGACCTGTGATTGCACAAAAGGTGAATGTTTTTAAATTCAACTACTATACTCCTAAAATCCTTTTTAGTTGGTCTATGTATAATTATACAGGCATTCTTGTATTTCACATCTTCCAAAAAACCAACATCGCTGTATTTGTGCCTTGCATTAAATGTATCGTCTAAAATTACTATCATCTTAATAAAATTTTAAAACGTGAGTGAACCCTTTAACTTTCTCTTCTATTTTGTAGTTTTTACCAAACCATTTTCCAGTTGCTTCATTTTTTTCAGTTTCATTCGCTTTGTCTGATAATATTACTTTCCGGTATTCTCCTTCTTGGAATTTTGCTAAAATATCATAGTTACATAAACTCCATAAATTAATTTTAACAGAACCTAAATCACCCCCCAAAAAATCAAAATCATTTACGCTTTTGGTAGGTGTTGAGTCTATGTGAACTATTTTTATGATTTTGACACCATCTTGAATTTCAAAGTCAATTTCGACTTCATCACAGAAGTTTTTTGAAGATGCCTGTTTTATAGCGGTGAAAATATGGTAGATAGCTAAGCCTAAGCGGTCAACATCAGTATAGAATTGTGCAGTATGAATTGCTTCTTTTATAATTGGTTTGGTTTCATTTTGAAATACTTTATCTGATAATTCATTTATAAGTTTTATTAAATTTCCAATATCTGATCTTACCTGAATAGTTTCTTTAAAAGGAACAATCATTTCGGAATTATAATAAGCATCGTTAGCGGGATGTGTTTGTTTTTCTTTATACCACTTCACAAAGGCAGGTTCTGCCCAGCCAATTTTTTTTTTAATTTTTTCGTCACCTCGCATTATATACCAATCTGGACTTTCAGAAAAAGCAAAATCTTCTATTCTTTTTAATAGAGCTTCTGGAACATTTGGGTACTTCATTCTTCCTTGTTCAAACTCTTCCCTACATTTTTTCATTAAGTCTTCATAAGCAATGAATCCGAAGTTAAAAGAATGTGTTAGGTTTTTCATTCCACCATCAGTACTACTGAAATAATTCAAAAGTTCGTAGGTGTCCTTTGGATTATGTTTTTTTGTTTTTTGTTTACTAGTTCCGTCTCCTTCGTTTCGTTCACCAATAAGTTTTTTCTCAATCTCCTCAATTCTTTTAAATAATTCTGTATCCTTTTTTATTCCATCTTTCTTCGTTTCTAATACAGAAAGTCTTAAAACCCGTTCTTTTTGAGAAGGGCTCAATTTCTTGTTTTCTATTAAATTCAATATAAAGTCGTATTTATCTGTCGCCATTCTTGTTAAATATTGTCATTGTAATAAACATCCATAGCTTTTTCGATTCCATCATTTTCCCAAACATTTAGCAATTGATTGATAGGGTCTTTGTAGCCAGTTAATTTTTCAAACCTGCTCTTCAACTTTAAGTACAATTCATTATCCGCTCCCTTCACCATTTTCAGGTAATCAAGTTTGCCGGAAATAACATTTGCCATATCTGGCTTGCCATTTTTTACATGGCCTTTGTCGGCAATGTATTGCTGTAAAAAGAACCCTGATGCTCTTTCGTAACCATACCTTTCCCAGTAATAAAGCCACATACGCAATTGCTTGAGGTATCGCTGTTGTACATTTACCTTTTCATTTACCAATAAGCCGGTAACTTCTTTACGGTGACCATCTTTTTGTAAACGAGTTTTACTTTCCTTGATGTGAAAGTTTTGATCCGAAATTATTCTGTGTAATTCGTTTAAAAACGCACTCTCAGGTTGATACACGTTGTGCATAGAACTAAAAGTAATGTCATCGGCATATCGGCTATATTTCAACCCGAAACGCTTAGCTAATCCAGATAGCCGTCTGTCTAATTTATAACAGATAATATTCGTTATTACCGGTGAGGTAGGGGCTCCCTGAGGCAAGACGTTACGTTTACATGTCTCCCAATCACCTGTGATCTTATTTTTACGTTCAACATCCATTTCTGTGCAGCAAAGCATTGCAATGATGCTGGCAAGCCGCTGCCTTGATTTAGACTGATTGAGGAGAATTCGCCTATTATCAGCGTCTAGAATATATCGTTTAAAGTCTTCTATCAAAATTTCTTCTTTTTCCTTTTGATAAGCCTGATGTTGTGCCATTATTTCACTATTATCAAGTTGCAGCATTTGTTCGGGCCTCGGAATATGTGCAGTTAAACGATCTTTATAACGTTTAAAATTTCCCGTATTGTCATCAATTATCCAAATCTTTCCGCCTTCTTCAATTTTGTAATAGATTTCCTCACTATGATCTGTTCGAAATTTCCTGATGCCAGTTTGCGTAGCATTCAATTTTTCCTCTTCCGTTAATGCAACAGAGTCGCTAAGATTAAAGGGCGAAAGTTGCAGGCATTTCCAAACACGTGCCTGATCAATACTAGGAAAAAAGTCTTTTAGGTCAATATTGTACACGTAATTATTACCCACATGAATTTTCGCATTGTCAACAATCGACTTGCCCATGACAAATCCATTGGCCGCCGGATGCGGTTCGAATACGCATTGTAAAATGAAAGCCAACGATCGCTGTATGGCTTTTAATCCATTTACCGGAGCGTGAATGGTTCGTGTACCGCCTGATTTTTTCTTTAGGGTAAATGAGTGATAACGTTCATTAGGCCTACTCACGAGGAGTACCTCTGGGTTATTTAAGTCAACAGTATTGGTTTCGAATGAAAAGCGTCTATACTCTGTGTCTATCTTTGACTGGATATAATAGGTTAACTGGGCAAGCTGAAACGGAACATAATGATCGCCATAAATGATTGACTTCGCCAGATTGAGCAGATCCAGCAAATCTTGCTTATACTGCATCGTTGCGAATGCTTGCCTAATTTGCTCTATTTGCTTTTGTTCAGTTTTCATAATTTCGTTAAAATGTTCTTTGAGCAATGCCATTTAATTCTTTGTATATAAAAGTCTAGTTAATGTTATTTCATATAAAATATAAATAAAATAATAAATTCACTTATTAAATATTTACTTTATATTCCCATAACATCGAAACATTCATTTCCCAAGGAATCGGGAAACACCAACCGATTTGAAGCTACCCTGAGGTTGCTTCCAGTTGGCACAAATCAATTATTTTAGGCAGTACTCAAAGAACAATATGCAAAGTAAACTTTTTGCTGTGCAGTTTAACTGCACAAAAGTAATTAATTTCTATTAACTTTGTCCTTCGTTTGACGCAGTTAATTCAAAAGCAAATAAAGCAATCAAGAATGCAGTCCATCTGCACAGTTAAAGTTAAAGAAAATGGCAACGAATAAAAATGCCCTCATCCGCTATAAAGTATTGGATACCTGCTTCAGAAATCCAGGAAGGAGATATTTTATTGGTGACTTGATTTCAGAATGTGAGAGTGTTTTACTTGAAATTGACCCAGAATCAAATGGAATAAGCCGGAGGCAGATATTTGAAGATATTGCCTTTATGGAAAGCAAGGAAGGGTGGAGTATAGAACTTGACAAGCTTCGTGATGGGAAAAAGGTTTATTACCGGTATGCGGACATGACTTTTTCCATCAACAATATGCCTTTGAATGAAGTTGAAATCAATCAATTAAAGGCTGCTGTGGATATACTTTCACAGTTTAAGGGTATGCCACAATTTGAGTGGGTGAACGAACTTGTACCTAAACTTCAACAAGGAATTGCAACGGATAAGGCATGCGCTACTATTATGGAATTTGACAGCAACCAATATCTAAAAGGTATTGAGCACCTGGGACCTTTGCATAATGCCATCTACTATAAAAAGGTGCTTACCATTAGCTATCAACCATTTGAAAATGATGTTCCTTTTGATGTTGTAATCCATCCTTACTTTTTGAAGCAATACAATAACAGGTGGTTTTTATTTGGCTATAATCCTGAAAAGGAAAAGTACGACTGGAATCTTGCTATCGACCGCATTATTTCAATAAAGGAAACAAAAGGGAAGTACCAGAAAAACAATAAGATAGACTGGCAGGAATATTTTGAAGATATTATCGGAGTTACCAAACCTGTTGATGCCGAGCCGGAAAAAGTGGTTTTGCACTTTAAAGGCAGGACCGGAAACTATATGGAAACCAAGCCGCTTCACGGCTCACAAAAACCAAAATGGATTGACGACAATACGCTTGAGGTAACACTTGAAATTATCATTAACTATGAGCTGGAAAGGTTAATTCTATCGTATGCTGATAGTGTGGTGGTTATGAAACCAAGTAGACTGGCTTCTTCAATAAAAACTAGAATGCTAGAGGCGTTAAATAATTCAGGAAATCATGATTGATGAGGCCATCGATGGCGAGATGGCGGTAGAAATGGCAAAGAAAAATCGATATGATCTTATTCTGATGGACCTTGTGATGCCTAAATTAGATGGCTATGAAGCCACCCGTCTCATAAGGACCCATCTTTCCTCATCGAATCACAGCATTCCTATTCTGGCATTAACAGCATCTGTCGTAAAAAGTGAAATAGTCAGAAGCCAGGAAGAAGGGATGAATGGCTTTATACCCAAACCATTTAAAGCTTTCGAGCTCATTGCCATTATTTACCATGCACTACATGGCCAAACACTCCCTGCCTTGATGAACCCAACAATTGAAAAGGCATTTTCTGCAACAAGCGGAAAACGTATTCAGAGAAGTTATTTGGAAGAATACGCAGAAGGAGACCTGATCAGGATCCAACGATTTATTGAACTCTTTCTCACTAAGACACCTGAAGGTCTTGATAAAATCAAGAAGGCAATAAATAATCAGGATTACGAAACCATACGGATTACCGCACATTCTCTGAAGCCGCCTTTCCGGTCGGTAGGTTTGATCGATGGGCTTGAAACACTTGACACCCTTGAATCAAACGCAAATGAGAGAAAAAATATAGCTCAAATGCCTGAAATGATGGCGCATCTATCGATTCTGTTTAAAGAGGCTTCAAAAGAACTAAAAGAAGGATAAGAACCTTTTGGCCAGATTAATTACCTGAAATCTCTTGAGTCATTTGAAGCACTTACGTATTTGAAAGCGGCAGATAAGCATCAACCACTTCCGGTAAGAGAATAAAAGTTTGCATGATTATAATTTTTATGCAAGATGTACCTGATTTGATTTGGGTTCTTTACATTTTACAAAGTCAAAAAGATGGTGATTATTATAAAGGCGTAACTCAAGATAACGAAAAGAGACTCTTAGAACATAACACCGGTCAATCCACGTTTACTTCAACCAAAACACCTTGGCAACTTGTATATCAAAAAGAAATGCCCAACAAACGTGTAGCCATAATTGAAAAAAACGTTTGAAAAAGTTGAATAGAAAATCCTTAGAAAAAATATTACCAGGTTAGAAAAACGACCTGGCACGGTCTCGTCTATTAAGGCAAGATAAAATTATCCTTGAAGCTTTTTTTATAGATCCAATTTCCTGGTTTGAAATAAAAAAAGTGCCCTTGTTTAAGGGGCACTTTTAATCAATAAATACTCAGAAATTGAATTAAGGCAGAAGAACCGTATCTATTACATGTACGATTCCGTTTGAACCATTTAAATCAGTAACCAAAACAGTTGACTTATTCCCTTTGGCATCAACTAAAATTACACTTTTACCTTTTAAACTTGCAGTTAAAATAGCCCCATTCACTGTTGTAAGTTTTGCAGTTCCTTTTCCATCTTTAATCGCTTTCAAAATACTTGCAGCATCCCATTTTCCAGCTACCACGTGGTAAGTAAGAATATTGGTTAAACCTTCTTTTGATTCAGGCTGCAATAGACTCTCCACTGTGCCCTTTGGTAATTTATTAAAGGCGGCATTTGTTGGAGCAAATACAGTAAAAGGACCATCTCCTTTTAAAGTCTCAACCAAATCAGCTGCTTTAACAGCAACTACCAATGTAGTGTGATCTTTAGAACCAATAGCAATGTCAACAACGTCTTTGTTTTGAGCAAATGCGAAGATGGATGACAACATCAGCGCGAATAACAATTGTAATTTTCTCATTTTTTTATATTTTATTTGAAAGGCGAAGCTACACGTCAAATCTGATTCAAATTTTTATAGTAGCTTCTTTTTTGCATCATTTTTCCATTTACCTATCAATTATTACAATATGTTTTTTTGCATTTATTTTTCAATGCACTATCAATTTTATTGAGTACTCATCTATTCAGCTTTCTAAGCTACTCATAGAGCAATTTGCTTTGAGATAAAATAGTAGAAAATCATTTTAGTAACATGAATTTATGATTAAAGTGATATCTATTTAACCTGGGTTCTAATTTTACTTACACTTCTGTATAAATATAAAGTAAGTTAAAGTGACTATGACAACCTATACAAATAACTAATTTACCATCGAGATATGGGGACTTCAAATCTTAAAAGTTAACCAGAGGTTTTAGTATACTTTCTTTATCATTTACATCTAAAATCAAAAACTATCGGACAGATTCTTCTGAAAATCCTGTATTTATTAATGCTTGAATTTGATACCTTTGTTTAGGTGTGAATAGATAATGCTTTTTTGTCATTTGGTAATGCAAAAATAGTTTATTGGCTTTTCCTCCTTTGGGGACGAAGTGAAACAGATTCCCAAAAGGAGGAAAGTGTTGCACTTATTACTCGAGATTGCAATATCTGTAATGACCAAAGTTTTTTACATAACAATAAAGCAAACCAAACTAGTATTCTTACTAGTAGCGATTTTATCAATTTTACTTTTAGCCTTTAAGTTGGATCAGATTTCTGATAGAATAGAATGGAAGGAAGGGGTTCGTTTACAATGGTCAGACTTTCAAGGGGGGGCTAGCAATTATTCGAATGAAAATCAACTTTCTGCGACAAAGACTGAAATTACATTGAGAACTAAAGTGGAAGACTCGAAAATAGAACATCAAGTGAGATGTTTTTTCATTAAATCTAAATCTTGGAAAAAAGAAGGAGTGAGTGAAACTCTTTTACAACATGAGCAATTACATTTTGACATTGCAGAATTATTTGCAAGAAAACTACGAAAAGAACTCTCCCGTAAAACTAGCATTAATGATAACAATGAAATCTATTTTAAAGGGATTTACAAAAATGTCATTAATGAATGTATAGCAATGCAGCTTCAATACGACAGGGAAACCAATCATTCAAGAAATAGACAATTTCAGGTACTTTGGGAAGGTGCCATTCAAGAGAAATTACAACAACTGTCCAATTATAATAAAGAACTCGTTGTTTCTGATACGAATCTTGAGTAATAACTAATTAAATAATATATGGAAGATATAGAAAAGAATATTGAACAAATGAATCAGAATATTTCTTCAATTCAGGATCATCTCGAGAAGATACTTAAGGATAAAGAAAATCATATTGTTGTAAAGCCTTTAGGCAAATACCATGATATCTATCTATTAATAATCGGATTTACATTGACTGCTATGGTTGGAGGATTTATTTCGTTTATCTATCAACGGAAAATGTACGATTATCAAAAACAAGCTATCAATTATGAGAATAAACAAAAAGAGATGACAGAATTCTATAAACGTGTTAGTGATATTGTCACATCTAGATATCTTTACGCAAGACGTTTAGCTACATATATAGAGGAAAATAGAGCTCAATCAATAATAGAAGCTCAAAAAGAAAAGTATTATAATTCGATTGATGAGTGGTCCAAGAATGACGCCTACAATAGAGCCTTTATTCAAAATAGCTTTTCAGATTCAAGTGTATTTAAGTCGTATGAAGATATATCTATTAATTTTACACAACTGTTGCATCCGAAGTTAAGAACATTAATAAATAATCCCAACGACTCACTTTTAGAAATTCAGGTAAATAAATTAATTCAGCGACAAGATTCCTTGAATAAGAACTTCTTTACGGCATGCTCCAAATTTGTCTTTCCCGAAAAACATGAATAAATAAAAAATACGATTTTATTTCGGGTTATAGAGACTTGAAACTCTTACACATTTACCCAAACTTCTCTATGATCATTGAGACATGGAATTATATTATTAAATTCATAATTACAACATAAAAGGAAAACCCTTTGAAGAACACTGGGCTTACGAAGGTATGAACTGCGAAAAGTGGGATGGCAGATTATTTATTCGAGCTTTAAGTTCTTGCATGCGTATAATCAGTTTATCGAATGGGAGCGATGGATTGTACAACATACTTTCCTGCATGGCTCTATAATCCTTTGCCCAGGCTCCGATAATATCATCAGGTGGTATAGGATTAATTTTATCAGGGGCATGATTGGCATAATCAATTCCTCTAACCGGAGTAAGTTTTGCCCTGTGCTCAACAATGGTTTGATACAATGCTTTATTAGCCAATGCCGCCAAGGCATATTCAGTATCCATTAGCTTTTCTAAATCATATAAATGGCGGCTTTTTCGTTCTACTTTTATCTTTTCGGTGGGTAATTGAAATTCTTCATGCAGTAGAAAAATCTTCTCCAAAAATGTTCGTTGAGGATTTACTGAAGGGATTACAATATTTCCATCAGCAAATGGGCTTCCTTTATATTTTTCACCTACCATGGAAGTAAAACTTCTTTTATCGAAAGGCTCTATCAATGAACGGCTTCCTACTTCTATTAGTATCCTTGGTTGCAAATAGGCCACCTGCTCTGTAACGGATGGATAATAGATTTCAATAATCAACGGATCTTGATCCTCTGTTTTTATTTCCCCTAATTGAATATTAACCTGTAAACCTGCGGTATGAAATAGCTCTTGCAGCTCAGGAAAATATCTTTCTTTGATGAACTTGCCTGAAGCTTCTCTCAGCTTTCTTACCTGTGCACCATTCATCACAGCATCCGCTTTATCAAAGCCTAAAAACCTCCTGTCTAAAGCCAAATCAATATCTTCTGAGAATCGGTCAATTAAATTCCATGCTTTACTAAGTGATGTTCCTCCTTTAAAAACTATATGTGGTGCGATGGAACTATTAAATACCACTTCCAATGTGCGCACCACCCACCAATCTTTTTCAATGGCAGCTGGAGGTAGATTAATACCTATAGCCACCTCCCGAAAGATGTTTTGCTTGTTTTGCTCTGTTAACTCTAGCCATTCTCGTATTGCTTGCTTACTCATTGGCCTTTAGGTTTATCAGTACAGGTTTCATTATTTCCCTTATCCAAGCTGGAGCAAGTCGTATATCATGTTCCAGCTTGCTTTTTTCTTCTTTTCTTAGCACCTGTTGTATTATTTTTATCTCATCGGCAGTCACCCTTTCCTTTCCAATGCTGCGTAATGCCTGTATGACCAACTGGCTTATTTTGCCAACTGCTGCCACATTTTTTGGAGCCGTTTTTTTAAATGTTATACTTGTATTTCCAATTTTTATTTTTCGTGCAGCTCCGTCAGTTAGAAAAACGACTTTTAAGGGTACCTGTGTAGATAAACCTAACCTGTTTAGTGCATATACGCCCGTAGGCACTATCCTTGCCCTATCTCGCCTAGCAATAGCTTTGGCAATATCTTCAACACTGGCAGATAACTTACCAATAACTGTATCAATTTTCGGTCGGGCATAAATGCCTACTGCGACCCTATCAATTTCGCCAGATTTTACCAGTCGTTGTAATGCTTTGCTTACCGCTTTTTCATTACCATATGCTATAAAACTCTCGGTAAAAAATAGCATACCCCTCCCTGCCTTTTTTATTCTGCTAAGTATTTGTATTTCAAGGCTTTCAGCCATTTATTTCTTATTTTCTGTCGCAAATTTAGTAAATATTTGCGACAAGATTCTATTATTTTTATGTTTGAGGCGTTCAAGGTTCCAGGTGGCTATTTTCATGGCGAAATGATAAATTAAATATTTGAATATAAATTATTTCCAGCTCCTGGATAATTCATGTAAATATGCTGATATACATTAACTGACCTAATGGTCAAATCATCATCTGTATAAGAATGTATTGGTAAATAAGCTAATGAATCATTGATGATATTTTTAACGGAGGCCGATACAGTTCTACTTTCTCTCCATCTTTCAACCTTAAGTTTTTCTTCTTTTAATTTATTCAACAAATCAACCGAAACCTTTTTTACTTCTTTTATTTCTGAGGCTGTTAGATCCTTACCTTCCTTCAATAAATCAAAAATAGCTAAACTTTCTTCATTCAGGTTCTCTCGTATCGCTCTTGAGTCTTCATGATTTAAATCTTGAATATAATCACTTAATTTTTCGAATATATGTAAGGTATCTTCCAATGATTTACCTTGATTATATTCTTTAATTATCTCTTGATAACGCTCATAAAACTCTAATCTTAGTGGATTCTCCTTTAACATTTGTTCAAGTTTTTTATCAATGGCATTTTGTAAATCATAGACAAGGGTATTTTTTCTTTCGGCTTTGGCAAATGCTTGCTTCAACTTATCGAAATTTAATTTAGACAAATCAACATACACTTCATTTTTATCATTTAAATTAGGTTTAACAATCACACTTGCATCCACTATTTGTTGCAAATTCATAATAATTGAAATTATATCAGCTGATTTAGTTTGTTGATTTAGTTGCTGATAAATTGCTTCAATGGCATTAAATTGTCTTATGAATGGTTTGATTTGCTCCTCAGGATAAAGTGCCTTGTATTTCCTAAACACCTCCCTTGCCATCATTTCAAACTTAGTTCTGCTTGTCTCATTTAGACAAACACAATCCATAGCCATTTTGATATTAGCAATTTTATCCATAGGTTTCGCCTGGGTATTGCTTAATAGCTCCAAATCAAATCCTAGCTCCTTTAAATATCCATGTACTTGTTCAATTGATTCTTTTAATTCCAAAGCCAAAACTTCTAATAATTCAAAAGGCCTTTCATTGTTCCCACTTCCTTTAGTGTCTGATGTATTACTCCCGCCTTCACCATATACCGAATATGCTTTCTCTAGTTGTTTATATACATTGCCATAATCAACAATTAATCCATTTTCTTTTTCATCATCATAAACTCTATTGGCTCTGGCGATGGTTTGCATCAAAGTATGTCCCTTTATAGGTTTGTCTAGGTAAACTGTAGATATACACGGTGCATCAAATCCTGTAATCCACATCGCACAAACAATGGCTAGTCTAAAAGGATTATTTTCGTCTTTAAATTCTTTTTCTAAATCGCGCTCCACCATTTTTTTACGATGGGTTGCAATGTCTAAATTCATTTTGCCGAATTTCTCCACCTCGTTTTGCTCACTACTTACAATTACACAAACTTCAGTTTCTTCTACTTTTTTAAGTTTGCGTTTTAACTCTTGTTCTTCTTCTATATCGTTGGCTTTAGCTATTTTCTGTTTTAATTCTGTAGTATATTCTGCCCAATATTTTCGAATCAAATCATACATACGCACAGCAGTTGGTTTATCCAAGGCTACCAACATAGCTTTCCCTTGATAGCCTCTTTCATTAAAATGCCACACCAAATCTTTGGCAATATCATTCAATCTTTTTTCGGCAGTTAGTATGGGGTAATTTTTTTGAAAAAGATAAGTTAGCTTTCTTTTTTGATCATCGTCAATTTCTTCATTTTCTAATGCTGCAATCATTTGCTCATCTAAGGCAGGATTATCAAGATTTAACTTTTCTCCTCTATTTAAATAACGCAACGGCAATGTAGCACCATCCACAATGGCACGTTTAAAATCATACACAGAAACATATTCTCCAAAAATATTCTTGGTCAATTCTTCTTCGTCTTTAATAATGGGAGTTCCTGTAAACCCTAAATAGGAAGCATTCGGAATACCATGAAAACGCATGTTTCTGGCAAATGTACCTGACTGTGTTCTGTGAGCTTCATCTGATATTACAATGATATTTTTTCTATCTGTGATTAAAGGATATTCACTTTCTACTTTAGGGTCAATAGAAAATTTATGAATAAGAGAAAATACATAACGATGATTTTCTTTGAGTAACTCTCTTAAATTATCTCTACTACTAGCCACCACATTTTTGGAGTTCACAGCACCCACTCCTGTATAGGTATCATACAATTGTCTTTCTAGTTCGCTTCTATCCACTACTATCAAAAACGTATAAGCACCACCAAATTTGCGATGTATTTTTTGACTAACAAATACCATTGAATAAGATTTGCCAGAACCTTGTGTATGCCAAAATACACCTAACTTTCCTTGCAACTCTTCAATATTTTTGGCTTGATGAATCACTTTATTGACACCAATAAACTGGTGGTTTTTTGCCATTATTTTTACAATATCTCCACCACTATCATCAAACAATAAAAAGTTTTCAAAAATATCTATCATGTTTTGCTTGGCACAAGTGCCTTTAAACATGGTTTCCATTTTTACAATGCCTTCGTCTTCTTCGTTGATGCGCTTCCAGTCTAAAAAATACTTGTATTTACTTGTGAGTGTACCCACTTTGGCATCGGTACCATTGCTTAATATGATAAAGGCATTGTAATAAAACAGATAAGGAATCGTGTCTTTATAGTCAGTGATATTTTCGATAAAGGCATTTTGAATATTTTGATGATGGGCTTTTAATTCTATTACCAACAATGGAATACCATTCACAAAACCGATCACATCGGGTCTTCGGTTGTACAATTCACCTACAACTTCCAATTGCCTTACAGCCAAAAAATAATTATTTTCTGCTTGCTCAAAATCAAAAACTTTGAGTCTTCGTTTTTCTAATTCACTATTGACATTGGTAAAAGAAACAGGCACTCCTTCTTTAAATAAACTATACTTTTCTTTATTTATTTGAATTAAAGTTTTATCCGCACTTTTTTGTGCTATTTGCTCTATAGCTTGTTGATAAGCCAAATCCGGCAAACCAGGATTTAGCTTTTGTAATGCTGCTAACAAATATCGCGTTAAAATAACTTCAGATTTATTTTCTCTACCCAACAATCCATTTTCTCCAAATGTCTCTTTGGTCCAAGCGGTTTTTACTTCCCAACCCAGCTCTTCCAGTACATCTTGTGTAGCATTTTCTATCAAATTATCTTCTGAGTATTCGTAAGACATAGATTACTATACTTTTAGAAGTTTATTAGGACTGACAATGGGTAATATAAAATTTTGCAATGCGGTACCCTGTAAGCGAGTCAATAAAATCCCTCTCGCAGTTGAATAGGTTACAGAAGCCAATGCATTGGCTAAATTGGGATCTAAATCAATTAAATTATCCGCATTTAAGACTGCCAATTCATTTAAATTATCTACTTCAAATATAAATACCAGCGTAAAATGCCCTTTAGCTTCTGTTGATACAGACACTTTACTTTTAGTGGTAATTTTTACATCCAATTCAGTTCGAACCAATTTATTTTCCAAATCAAAACCTAAATCAAAACTATTTTCTATATCATGCCCTTCTACATTTTCAATTGTAAAATCTTCAGGTGCATCAATTTGTCCTTTCAGAATTTTATATTCTAAAATGGTTAATTTTTCAGGATTAAATTTATTATCCGACATCGCTTAATAATTCGTTTTGAGTTAAAATAGGCTTTTGCCAATTATGAAAATTAGTAGTTGATTTTGATATAGGCTTATGTATGATAAGTGTAATTCCATTCATGACTCTTTTGAAACTTTCTTTCTTTTTTTCTAAAGGAATTTCTATAAGCGTTACACCCAATTCGGCTTGTAATTTTGCTAAAGAACTTAATGTAAAATTATGCTCTCCTTTTAACCATTTGCTGATTTCAGAGGGCTGTTTACCCAAATTAGTTGCAAGCTCTTTTTGACTAATCTTATTTTGCTTTAGTGTATTTGAAATAAGCACCATTAAATCGGCATACCAATGCGTACTGATGCGAATGTGTTCAGGTGTATTTTCTAAAATTCGTTGTGCTACTTTACTTCTCATTTTTACAAAATTATTTTGTGTGTTCCATCAAAATGTTCTAACACTCTTTTTTGTTCATTAATTACAATTGTACCATCTCTCAAATTTTCTTCAATTTTCTTCGCAAACCTACAAGCAGCTAACCAATTGGAATGCAAACTACTGGTTTGATTTGTTGGTCCATCTTTTACTCCTCCATTAAATAATATTACTATCTCATTGGTAATCTTCAAGGCGTATAATCGCAATGGAAAATGAGGATAGTGCAATACAATTTCGTCTATTTTAATTTTGCCCTGTGGTGGCAAACCAACCACCTCATTTTCAAAACGATTAAAATAAACATCCTCTGCGCCATATATTTCTCCAATTACTTCAAAAAGCAAAATCAACAATCTTCTCGCTGAATCTGCGTATTCTTCATCATTTTCAAACTTTAAAAAGAACTTTTCGGTCTCCGAATCCGTTGGTGTATCATCATCTGATAAGTTGCGCACGGTATAAAACGTACACAAACTGCTTTCATCATCCCATATTTCGAGTTCAAATGTATTCACTTATAACTGTATTTTCAAATTTTCAATTCACTTTTAAGTTAATTTAGTCAAAATACGTATTCTTGAATAGTCTTTAATTATATTTTACTGAATATTTATCCACTTCATTAAACAACTGGAAATTTCCTCCTGCCATGCTTTAATGTTACTATTCACCATTACCGGAAACAAACTACATTCCTTATCATTCTCCTGTATATGCTTTCGATCAACTCCATAAAATTGCCCTTTACTAATTTCAATACTGTTGCCAGGGTAGACAAGGGCAACTTTAATAGCACTATAATATTCATGATAAACATACATCTGCCTCAAGTCTTCTGAGGAAGGCTTATAAGAATCTAAGTTTTTCCATTTTGTATCGAGCACTATTTTCACGCCATTAATTGTTTCCAGCGAAATATCTGGTCTAATGTTTACTTTCCAACCTCCATTTGCCTGCCAAAAATATTTGCTTGTCTGAGCTGTTAAGAAATTAAATTCATGTCTACTCTTCTTCAAACTCGCTAATACAAATTGCTCCCAAAGTACATTCATATCAAACATAAGTGCCAATACATGGTTTCTTCCTTTAGTTACATCGGGATGATATTGAAGCAAAATCAACTTTGCGATTTCCAATGCTTTTTTGTAGTGCATGGATTTCCTATACAGTATTATTTTGGAGAACGTCAGTTCACTGACTCTTATGTTCTTCATTTCAGGGAAGTTCAAGAGCAATGAGTTAATTCTCCCAAGAATATCGGTATTATTGCTGATCAGCTTAATCAGGTTTAATGCCTTATAAACTATTTCATGTAACAAATGTTGTGTATCATAAGTAGTAAAACGTACATAAAACCTTTCCTGATGCACTAAATTTTGCTGCAAATGTTTACCAAACTGCAAATTTCCTTTTAATGCACCCACATTACCTTCAGTTTTCCTATATTTTTTAATCAATCCCAAATGTAACAGATATTCCACTTCATGGATAAACATATAAAAATACAAATCCAAAATAGAATTTGGCTTTACTTTCAATTTACTTTCACTCGTTGTTTTAATATCAAAATTACCAACGGCTCGCATCATATTAATAAGCATGCTTCGCCAATAATTATCTTTATCAGTATTATTAACCCTATCAAAATTGTCTGCTTTAGGTAATACCTCAATTAATGTGTCACCCACTTGAATTACACCTACATGTTCATTAAATTGGACTCCATTATATCGCAAACTAAAATAGGGAGTGCCATTACCATAGTATTTCTCCAAGGCATGAAACTGATCCTGAGTTATCTTTTTATCCCCTTTATCCCAACGAATAGATTCGTGTTCAAAAACTACGATATGTTTGTTTTTAGTATCCAATTTATTTATTTGCCATTAATAGTTTAATTGCATCTTTAAAACCAATCATATCATTATTAATTCTGAAATCTCTTATCGAGTAAATTTCTTTCACTTGATAATCTTCTTTGCTTTCATAATCAAAATCAGCAAAAATTGGCACATTTGAATTATCAACTGTTACAAACCCTTTGCCAAGCACTAGACCAATTTTACCAAAATCGCCAAAAAAGTATTCTTGTAATAATGGTATAATATTTTTGTAAAACGTTTCTACAATTTTTTCTTCTGCAGAATCACTATCTTTTTTAATAAAAAATGAATGCCCGAGTTTATGATCCTTGTCTAAAAGTTTTTCAATTCTTGCATTTAATGTCTTTAGAATTGCTGATGCTGTTGTATCAAAAACAGGATATTGTATCAAATCTAAATTTTCATTAGGAGGAATCTCTTCAAAGGTAAACCTACGACGCAAAGCTGTATCCAAAGCTTCCACACTTCTGTCAGCGGTATTCATGGTACCGACTATAAATAGATTGGGTGGCACACTAAATTCTTTTTTACTATATGGCAACATTACTTTTAAAGCTTCCGCTTTACCTTGTCTTTTGTCTTCTTCAATTAGAGTAATCAACTCACCAAATATTTGAGAAACATTACCACGGTTGATTTCATCTATTATAAGAACGTAAGGTTTTACATTTGAATCTTTCTTATCAGAGGTCAAGGATTCTAATGCATCTATTTTTACATCGTTTTTATTTAAATAATAAATAGTTTGTTGAGAGAAATTTTTCTTTAAAAAACGCTCAACACTAATATTCATATCTTTCACAACCCAATCAATACTCCTAAAATGAACATATTCTACTTCTGGCACATTAGGGTTATATTCATATTCACCACTAATAATACCAATCGCATCAATCAGAAAATTACCTTTACTGATAAATACAATATCTCCAATTTTCATATCTAAGAAGGCATAAGAAGCAGTAGTGTTATAACTTGTTTCTTTAACTACATCAGGCAAGTCGGCATTAAACTTATCTCTGAATTTTTCCCAACCATCTCTAGTAGTAAAACTTGATAAATCTTTTTCCCCACCATATCCAAAAGCAATTTTATTGTTCTGCAAGCACCACTCATGAACATCAGGCCTATTCTTACCACCTATTGACATTTTAAAGAAACGTCTATTATTCCAATCTATAGTTGAAACATTTGCTTCAATATATTTTGCGTTGTCGCACATTTCTTTAAAAATACCTGGCAATACATCATACTTTAAAAATTGCTCCCCTTCATTGGGCTTTAAAGGTTTTATTCCTTCAATAAAATCTTCATAGCTCATACTTTGATGAAAAGTAGTAAAAGCTATTTGCTTTTTCTGGATATAAATATCAAAAGCATCCTTAGCATCTTTTCTTGTAGGGTATTTCACTTTGATCTCACTTTCATTCAATTCTTCAATAATCATCAAAGCCTTAAAAATTGAATTATATGTTTTACCAGTTCCTGGAGGTCCATAAAGAATTTGATTTAATGGTTGTTTCATTGATTTCGTTTTTGAATTATCGACTAAGGTTTCTGGTATACTTATATCTAATTCTTCTTCTATAAAATTTGATTTAATTTGAGAAACTAATGTGGTGTATAAAATATCCTGCGATAGAATTAAGTTATTAATATCTAGATCGCAATTACTGTTTAGCGTGGCTTTGTTTTTTTGAATTAATGCATTTCTGTTTGTTAAATGATTCGTTCTAAAATTTTCAACCAAGGCATAATAGTGTGCCAATTTATAAACTGGTTTTTGAGCCTCAATACCCAAGCCCTTACAAAGTTTACTATAAAAGTTGTCTTTATAAAATGTGTATTTTTCAGGATATCGAAACGCCAATAAAGTGGCAATGGTTCTTTCTTCTTCATAAGTATTGGCGCCATGGTCAGGCAATGAGAAATATAGTTCATCAAACCGGCGCCTATATTCAATAATCCTTTCCTGCAAATCAATCCTTTCATCAAACAAATACGTGATTAGTTTTTCAAATTCATCAGGTTTTTCACGTAAAATATGGTTGTAAATAGCGATACACATGTGATAAGCCAAATTCTTAAAGGATATCTTTCCAAAAAAATCTTTGAAACTGATTTCATTTGATTCGTATCGTTTCCATTGATCTTGAAATGCTTTTGTTAGTTCCCACTTATAAATTTCTTCCGATAAATAGTTGTCTTTCTGTTGTAGTTCTTCATATTTATCTAAAATACTTTCAAATGAAATGGGTTCGTAACTTACATGTAAATCACTATTGTTCCTTATACGAACTTCTAATCTTCCAATAGCTTTTGGAAGTAAATTCTTATTCTCTTTATTTAAAGCTTTTGCAAAATCTCTAAAAACTGCTTTGCGCAATGGCGAATCAATTTCTCCCATCCATAGTGAAACAGAACCATCATATCCACTAGAATCTCTGCTTCCTAACTTATCTATTCCACAATCACTTACAACGTATTCAGTAGCTTCAGAAGTTTTAATCCTTTTATTAATAGCGAGAAGTTGCTCTTCCCAAAAATTTGTATATAAGTTCATCTTACCTTCCTATTTAAATTTCTTATTCTGTAAACGTTTAAAGTCCAAACTGCGAGCGCCGAAATTGATAAGTAACCCTATTTCCAAGTTATAGGCTTCCAGGTAATTAATGGCTTGTGCCAAATGCACATCTTCTAGTTGAATGACTGCTTTTAACTCTACCGAAATAGTTCCCTCTATCAAAAAATCAACTCGACGCATACCAATTTGTTTGCCTTTATAAAAAATGGGCATATCGTGTTCTCTTGAATAGGCAATGTCATTTAACTGAAATTCCATTTCTAAGGCTCGTTGATAAATTACTTCCTGAAATCCATTCCCAAGTAATTTGTGCACTTCCATTGCACAACCGATAATTTTACTTGTAAGTTCGCTGTATTTGTATTCTGTTTTAATCATGCTGTCTGAACTTTAATTTCATTGATTATTGTCTGAACCTTGATTTCTTTTGATTCTTGTGATTTCCTTGATTTTATTGTTTGCCTTTTATACTATGATTTCTTTAATTTAATTATTTATCGTCTGGACTATGTTTTTTTGTGATTCTTATGACTTCCATGATGACAATAACAACTCAAAGAAAAATCAGAGTAATCAAGTAATTCATACATAATCATAGTTCAGACCCCTACCTTCCCACTCATCAACCTCGGCAACAATATATCTCTACTCTCTTTCAGTAAAAGGTTTTGATTTTGAAGATTTAGAATTGTTTCAAAATTCAATTTTATATTTTCATGAAAATTTTTCAATGTTGTAATTTCAGGTAAAACTGCTTTCATTTTTTCAAACTTTCCTTTATTTACATTTGTCATAGTCGCACCATTGCTTCCTAATCCTTCTAAAATTGGTTTAAGTTTTTTTGCAAAACAATAAAAATAAAATGGATAATATTCTTGATAAAATGCAATTGAATTTATTTGTTGGTTTGTTTGACAATTTCTTGATGCAAGAGCATATACTCCTGCAGAACCAATACAACTTACCATTAGGCTATTTTTTGGTATAGTTTTTTTTCTTTGATTATCTGCTCCTAATTCTGACAATGTTTGAGTAGTATCTAAAACATATGGAAATCCTGACATGTCTGGTGTTTTCACAAATGGTATTTCTCCATTAAAAAAATCTTCATTTAAAGTTGAAGGTGTTTTCCCTGTTATAATTTCTCCGAAATATTGGAACTCTTTTTCTTCCCACCCCTCAGGCAAACCATTCTCACCTACTTCCAACTGCACACCATTAATTCTAAATTTTACAAACCATTCTTCATAAGTGCGTTGGGCTATTTCTTCTAATAGCTTAATTCGTTTGAGGTTGTTTTCAATCAAATCATCATAGGCTGATAAGATAGAGGCTATGCGTTGTTGGGTGGGCAATGGGGGAAGTAGAATTTTAATACTTCCTAATTCTTCCCTACCTAACTCTTGTTGATTTGTTGCACCTTTTCCTAATGCAACTATCTCAGGTTCCTTTAAAGCTAATTGTAAAGCTATAAATTTTTTATCTACAGAATTATTAGGTCTTACAATTGTAACATGTGTGTCTACTGAAATAGGGCAACCAATTTTTTTAATCTGAGCTGTTCTACCAAGAGTACCTGTACCGGTTGAATTAACTAAAATATCTAAAGGTTTTAAATATTTTTCTGCATTAATTTTTTTATCAACAGAAGAAAACCTTGCTTCATTTATAGTCACTACATTATTGCGTATGCATTTTTGATTTATGATTAAATTTCCTTCATCAGAATATTTTGGTGAAATTCCTCTATTTAAATATTCTGAAATACTTTTTAATTCAACTTCTTTCCATTCACTCATATCAACTCCTTTAAATTGTTTTCAATGGTTTTGCTCAACGCAATGGCTTCTTTATTTAATCCATTCAATTCATTTTGTATTTGAGCTAGTCGGGCTTTGTAGTCAAAGTCGTGGTCTTGCGTAAGAGTTACACCCACATAGCGGCCTGGTGTAAGGCTGTAGTCGTTTGCAGCTACTTCATCAAGGCTCACAATTTTGCACAAGCCTTCTACATCTCTATATTTCCCATCTGGGAAGTGTGCATTAAACCATTCGTTGCTTTTGCTTACTGTAGGTTTTTGCCCACGGTACAGTTGCATAATGGCCGTGAGTCCTTCTAGTTGGTCTTCGCTAAAATCGTTAATGGTAGTGGTTACTTTTCTAAACACATTTCGTGCATCAAGCATCAATATGTTGTCTTTGTTTTTCTTGCTTTTTCCTTTGTCGTAAAACCACACATGGCAAGGCAAACTTCGGGTATAAAAAAAGTTATTGCCTATGCTTACAATGCAATCTACAGCACCTGTTTCTATTAGTTGTTGTCTTATTAGTTTTTCGCTATGCCCTGCATCGGTGGCACTACTCGCCATTACAAAACCGGCTCTACCTGTAGGGTTCAAATAGCTATAAAAATATTGCATCCACATATAGTTGGCATTGTCTGCTTTGGGCAAACCAAATGGTAAACGAGGATCTGTTTTTACATAGTCTTTTCCTTTATCTACCTTGCTTACATTAAACGGAGGATTCGCCATCACAAAATCGCATTGCTCCACGAGGTTGTGTGGATCGGCATAAAAACTATTGGCTTCGATTATTTTTCCTTCTATACCATGTATAGCCAAGTTTATTTTTGCCAACTTGGTATTGTTGGTTTTTTGTTCGGTACCATAGCATCGTATGGCTTCGTTTACTTCTTGGTTGCTATGTGTTTTTACAAAATAACCTGTTTGCACAAACATACCACCCGAGCCACAAGCAGGGTCGTGTATGGTGCCATGCGTTGGCTCAATAAAGTTTACTATCAATTGCACCAAACTGGGTGGTGTAAAAAACTCTCCACCTTCTTGCGCACCTGCGCCTTGCATACTAAACTTCATCAAAAAGTATTCGTAAATTCTACCAAACACATCACCGGTCGCTTTTTTTACAGCGTCTTTATTAAACACGCGTATCAACTCACGCAATAAATCGCTTTCAAACTCTTGGTAATTTTTAGGTAGGTTGCCTTGTAAGTCAGGATATTCATCCTCTATCAATTTCATGGCCGTATTAATAGCCGTGGCAATATCGGTGCTTTCGGGCAAGGCTGCTAGGTATTCATATTTGGCTTCTTCGGGCAACAATATGGCACCAGCGGCCAAATAATCTTCTTTTGTGGGCTTTCGTTTGCCACGTGGTGTGGTTGGAATGTTTGCATCCACAATGGGTGTCGCTTCTTCATATTTGTTTTGTGCAAATCGCAATAATACCAAACCCAATACAGGGTCTTTGTATTCGGCAGCGGTTAGTTTACTATTCGCACGAAGGCTATCGGCTGCATCCCATAATTCTTTTTCGAGTTGTCGTATTTGTTCTTGAGTCATCCTATATGTTTAAAGCGGGTTTGTAGTCTTATTTGTTTGGCTGTGTATATTGAATCCACGAATCTACAACAACCCCAAAAAATAAAATATGGATAATTGAATACAATAATTTTTAATATAAAGTCCGCGGCACTAATCCTCAGTTCCATCCGTTAATGGTTCTGAGCTTTCTGTCATCTCCTCCCTCACATTCACCACCGGTAAACTCTCCACGTGTTTCAATTGTCGGTTGATGGCGCGGGTGCGGGTGCCGACAACATCATCGAGTTGGCCAAGGCCTGTTTGGATATTCTTTTGGGCTTTTTCGAGGAGGCCACCAAAGTTTTCAAATTCTTTTTTCACAGTGGCCAGTACCTGCCATACTTCGCTGCTGCGTTTTTGTAGGGCTAAGGTTCTGAAGCCCATTTGCAAACTGTTGAGAATGGCCATCAAGGTAGTCGGACCTGCAACGGTAATTTTAAATTCGGTACGCAGTTGGTCTATCAGGGCCGTACGGCGGATCACTTCGGCGTAGATACTCTCAAAAGGTAAAAACAATATGGCAAAGTCGGTGGTATTTGGTGGGTCGAGGTATTTATCGCGAATGTCTTTAGCCATTTTTTTGATGGTGGTTTCCAAATTTTTAGTTGCGACTTCTATTTCCTCCGGGTTCGCGGTTTCGTAGGCAGAAAGCAAATGTTCGTAGGTATCCTTCGGGAATTTCGCATCGATGGGTAGGTACACAAAGGCATTTTCATCGTCGCTACGGCCGGGTAGTTTAATGGCAAATTCAACAGGCTCGGAACTTCCTTTTTTGGTTTTTACATTGGCTTCGTATTGGCTCGGTGCGAGTATTTGTTCGAGCAGCAAGGCCAGCTGCACTTCGCCTACGCCACCGCGCAGTTTTACATTGCTCAATACTTTTTTGAGTCCACCTACATCCGTGGCAATGGTTTGCATTTCGCCCAGGCCTTTTTGCACTTCAATGAGTTGTTTGCCCACGGTTTCAAAACTCTGCCCGAGTCGTTCGCTGAGGGTTTTCTCCAGTTTTTCCTCTACGGTGGTGCGAATGTTTTCGAGCTTGGTTTCGGTATTGGCAATTAAAGTTTGTTGGCTGGTCAACATCTGTGAAAACTTGTCGCGTTGTACCTCATTGAAGGTTTTGATATGGGCATCAAAATTCTCCTGAAAGGTTTTAAAAGCGTTCAGCAAACTTTCGCGGTTGAGATTATTGTTGTTGTCTAACGTTGTCGTGAGCGTTTTCACTTTATCGTCGAGGGTTTGATTGATGTCTATCAGCGCTTGTCTGTTTTGTGTGGTAATAGTCGCAAGCGTTTGGGATTGCTCGGCTTTAAATCCGTGTAAGGTTTCATTCAATTCCTGCCGGTTGGCTTTGGCCAGGTCGGCACTTTCAATTCTATTGATACGAAAGTCTTCTTTGAGTCCCGATTCGAGTTTGTTGACGGTATTTTGTAAAGTCGCAATCCGGGCCTGAAGATCAGCTAAGGCCGATTTTTGTGGATTACGAAACCAAATGACTACGATGGCAATGAGCAGCAATGTTATGCTGGCGATAAGTAAGATGTCTGTCATGGGAGTTTATTATTGATAGAAGAAATGACACGGATGAGCAAACACCTGCACACGCGGGGCAAAGGTGCCGAATCAGCGCGCAGCTGTTTGCCGCTTAGGTCTTATTTTGCGTCTTCCGCTTTGTTTGTTTTGTCTTTGGCATCTTCGTCATAAAAGTGCTCGCTGACATCCATCTTATGGCTGATACGATCGGAATAATTGTAGCGTGCTTTGCGTTCACGCATAAACATGTTTTTTATATCTTCCGTTGTTTTCTCAAAGACCATCACATTGTTGATGGAAATTTGATTGGCAAAAGTGCTCACATCATGGTCGGCGCCAATATAGGTGAATGTCCATTTTTTTTCTTTGAGTTCCTGCACCATTTTATGAATGGTTTCGCCGGAGTATTCTTTCGAGGCATTTTCCTCCCCGTCCGTTAAGATAGTAACCAATACATGGTAATCGCTGAGGTTGGCAAGATGTTGATCGAGTTTGTGCAGGCCAAAACCCATGGCGTCGAATAGGGGCGTGCTGGCTTGCGGGTTGTAGGAATTGTGGTTGAGTTGATTGAGTTTACTTACAGGATCGATGAAATGCAGCAGCTTTTGGCCGAGCCCATTGAAGCTGATCATAGAGATGAAATGTTCCTGATCGGGAAATTCTTTTTCGATACCTTGAATGGTCTGCACGATTTCGTTGAAGCCTTGCAATACACTGTTTTTGATGGATTCCATCGATCCGCTTTCGTCGAGGATGATGAGGTTGTGGACTTGATGTTTCTGGTTCATGGGAGGAGTAATTTGAGAGGTGATAAATACTTTTTACGACTGTAAAATTAGGGTCGCGGTACGTAACCAGTTTACGTAGTGCCCGTATTTTCGGAATAGTAATTGAGTGGATTTGGGGGTTGGGTCCGGATTTTTTAAACAGATTGAAGACCTTGAAAACCCCATAAGGGGCAGGTCTATTTTGAGCATTCAGGTAACCCCTGGAAATTTATTTTTAAAGGTAGCATGTACTTTTTCTGTTTCGATGCTGCGCTGAAGTAGTTACATTATTTTTCTTACGAACTTGCAAATGCCAGCAACAAACTATAATCTCCTTGATCGGCGGTTTTAACAGCTTTGAGGTATGATTTACGTGCATCGCCCTCGTTTGTATCTTTTAAAGTGCCCCAACTAAACAAGGGCTGCCCATATATTTTGTCGATGATTATATCGGCCATGAGCCTGCTATGTCTTCCATTCCCATTCGGAAAGCAATGAATACTGACCAATCGGTGCTTGAACCTTAATGCCATTTCATCTGGAGGAAATGTATTATTTTCATACCAGTATTTTGCATCATCTGATAGGGTTTTAAGTTCAATGGGTATTTGCCATTTGTCAACTCCAATATTCTTGTTGGTTTTCCGAAACGAACCGGCCCATGCCCACACATCCCCATACATTCGTTTATGAACCATGCGAATAAAGTCTTCCGTAAAAATAACCCCCGGCTTCAAGGAACGCCCGAGTGTCCATTGCATGGCCTGTTCAATATTCTGCTGCTCAAACTCGTCTAACTCAGCACGTGTGGCAATGCTTGGAATCAGCAAGCCTTCCATTTCGTCTTCATCCAATGGCGTTTGTCCATCAATATAGTCAATATCTAATCCCATAAAATTTTAGGCATTTCGTTTTTAATGGATGCTGCTCTTTCTCGGATTGCCTGTTCAATGCGCCTCTTGTTATTGCCTTGATCTTCAAGCTTCATTGTATTTGAAGTTCGAAGTACAATTTGCGTAGCCAGCTCCTTTGCCTTACGTTCAATCAACGCATCCAGCGAGCCATCTTTTGGCACAAAACCATATACCAATTCCATATCTAAACCCTTGGCTACATCTCGCAATGTTTTGAGTGTAATGCTTCCTTCTTTTTCCCTGCGTTCGATTTCTGTAAGACTTTGCTTGGTGATGGAAATTTTATTTCCCAATTGCTGTAAAGACATACCTAATGCCGTTCTTACTGCTTTGATCCAACCAGTGGGAGGCGGTACAATTTTCTTCATAGATGCAACTACCTTCATTTTACTGTTCAGTTGTTGTATCTGTAATAATTTTGTGCTCATTTATATAAGTTTAAAAGCTGACTAAAATAATTTAAAAGTAAGTATATAAACTGACATTTTAAAATAATATATAAGTCCTTAGGCTGACTAAATAATCATTGACGAGTTGTTGAATAACTGCAGGAACTCGGATTGGGCGGATTGACATGGATTCTAAACCACAAATTCCATGGTAATCCCATGATCAGAAAGTTGAATGCGACACGCGGTTAATTGACCACGATGTGTGATATTGTAATCGGTGCAAATGGCCATTGGATTTTCCAGAATGGGGTCGTACTTGAGTGCGTAATGGCCGAAGAAAACAGGCTTTGTGCATTGGTAACATGGGAAGTGCTTGTCTGATGGAATAGGGTTAAGCTTTAAGGCATCAGGACAAGGTATTAGGATATCGTTCAGGGTCGCGCGGGAAGAAAGCGGCATCCACCATTTCAGCCTGCAATCGGGTCGCTGATTACCTTCTTTATCTTGGTTTGTAAAACCCTCAGGCAATCTGGTTTCGATTCCCTTTAAGGTATCTTCGATGATTTGAAAGGCGCCACTGGCATCGTCCTTGTTACAACATTTAGATAAAAAATCGGAATCCATCACCGTGTAATGCTCTTTGATCCATTGAATATTGGCTTCGTTCCAATAGGCATGTACCACCTTGAAATGGACAAACTCCAGAAAAAGAGGTAAGGTCCTGAACCATTCCAAATACAAATCCCACTCTGTTTCACGGCCATGAAATTGTTCCAAAGTTTGAAGATGCTGTTTGATTTCCTTCCAGGAATGACTTCTAAAAAATCCACCCTTTTCGACATGTGGGGTATGAAAACAAATGGCATTGTATTCATGATTGCCCATAACGGCAAAGGCGTGTCCTTGGTCGCACATGGCTTTTACTATCGCAAGTGTTTCCGGTATTTGAGGCCCGCGATCGATGAAGTCGCCCACAAAGACAGCCTTTCTTCCTGCAGGATGTTGATACGCAGCATTGATTTTTTCATAGCCCAGTTTGGATAGCAAGGCCTTCAGCTCAGTCGCATATCCGTGGATATCTCCAATTATATCGTACATCGTTAGTGTATATTATTTGCATGACAACGAACATCATTCCTGACTACTCTTTTTCTGTTCAAAAATGTCCCTGCTTTCCAACACTCTTTTCTCAATATTTCTCATCATGGCCATTCCTTCAAAATCGGAGGTGAGATAATAACGCTCTTTGACATACTTGATCGCTTGCAAGGTCTGTTCAAAACTCTGTTCTAAATGACGGAGTGAATCGCCTACCAATTTACGATGCGCTTTCCACTCTTCTAATTCTTCGTCTGTCATTATAAGATTATTTTTTTAGTTTTTTAAAATGCTTTGATTTATTTTTTCGAAAATGCGCACCATGGCGAAGGTGTCGAGCTTGCAATACTCGAGCAATTGTTTTTGTTGGGTTTGCTGTGTAGCCTCATCCTGGTATTGCAATTGCGAATACACAAAACTTGCGGTCATACCTTCTTGTATATCGAGATCTTCATAGCTCAATTCAGGTATAAATACAGGCAATACTACTTTGATGGATGCACTTCCTTTACAAGCCGGTATATCAATCCACTTTTTCGAAAAGGGAATTTTTAAATCCACCATACGATGAATGATGGATTGTAGTGGTTTTTCATATAGAGGGAAATTGCGAATGAGTCCTTTCAAACAACTTATTTCGAAAGAGGCATGCCACGCAAGTATAGTCCCTTTTGTTCCTAAATCGTTGATCAACTTCAAGATCAAAGCTTCTCTCGGATCGCTTTTGCCATCGCCGATATACTCCGAATGTGTACAAGTGGATTGTGGTTTTTGTTGTTTATGCAAGGAGTATTGAAAAGGCAATGCCTGCCAGGGTGAAGATTCATTGTAAGGCGGGATGCCATACATCGCCGTTTCAAAATCGAAATAGTAAAGTGGGTATTTTAATTCCGAGACAAAGCCTTGTAAAGAAGAGGTGTCCACGGTGGCTTCTGTACTCAATTCTTCAGACTCTTCCTCGGCCACATCCTTCCAGCAATGATCTATAAAAGGACATTCGTAGGGATTGGTACAGTGTGTGCCAACTTCTACCACAGGTTCTACTTTGGCGGCAAGCATGGCTTTCAATACCCCAATGTTTTCTTTTACCGATTCTTGTTGCCCTATGACTTCGTTTAGAACCGATGTAGCAGTAAACAAAGCCTGCACATCTAAGTCACCCCGGCGTACATAACTGCTATTGAAGTGTACAATGCTGATATCGCCCAGCGGCAAGCCTGACCTGGTCATCACATAATACTGAAATGCCGCATCGGTAATATGCTGAGGCTTCACGCTGTTGGTCCCTTTCACTTCAAAAGCATACCACAAATCATCTTTACGCACGAGGATATCGATAGCACATAAAGCGCCTTCGTATTGAAAACAAGCTTCATAAATCACATCGTTGGTCATGAGATAGCTTTGTGTTCTCTTCACCGACTTTTGATAGTCAAACGGCGTGAGGGGTGAGGCATCTATGCCATTGGGGAAAAGTTGCTGTGCCAGTAATCCGGTATCAATGCCGGCATCGAATATAGCTTGCTGTTGTTCGTCTACTTCTTCAGGCAATAAGTCGCGTCGGAATTTCGACAAGTAAAGTCGTTTTTGACATTGAATGCCCGCCATAAAGGTGGATTTGGAGAGGATATGTTTTTTCATGAATGGAAAACGATGAATGGTTAATAGTTAATAGTTAAATGAATCTCCGTCTGCATACCGAATAAATTTTTGCCATGGATAAAGTTAAACGATTGAATAATCTGTCCCCGAAGTATCTTCTCTTGAGCTTGTAGAAGAATTCACTATACTGTACCTGATCATTCAATGTTGAAGCTTCCCTCATAGTTACGGAACGAAGCGAGGTTCTCCATCTACGGCTTTTCCATGGCCATGGTTTCTTGCCTTTTAGCCAATCATGATGTTCACTAGGGCACTTCTCGAAAAGGGTACCTTTATGCTTTCCTTCTAATTGAACGTGTTCTTTAAAGATTTCAAAGGGCGAAAACGGTTTCATGAAATTTAAAATATTCATGCGAATTTGAGTTTAAGTACAAAGTTCTGCTGCCACTACATATCCAGTTTACGTTGGGGTAAAAAATGGAGATTCAAATTGAAGTACATCAAGTTAAGATGATGAAGAAAATACCGATATTAAATCTGTAGGAGTCTATTTCGGTAATCGTATCGTTCACTTTGGCCATTTTGCAGATAAATATTCAATATCATGTTCGTTTGAAAGCGGTATTGCCCGTTTTTTGTCGACAAATTCGGGGAGTGCTTTGAGCTTGGCAAGGTGGAGGTGTGGAATAAAATGTGGTATATTATCTACATAATGTATATATTTGTGGAAAATAAACAACAAAAACTCATGAACCTGAAGAAGCAAATCGTCTTTCCCAAGTACCAGAAAATATTGGAGCAGGTAGGCGAAAACATCAAGCTGGCCAGGAAGCGGAGGAAATTAACAACGCTGCAGGTGGCTGAACGAGCCGGTATTGACCGCAGTACCCTGTACCATATTGAAAAAGGGAAGAGCAGTGTTTCCATAGCGGCCTACTTTAATACACTCCGGGTATTGGGGCTGCAGAATGATTTTTTGAAACTGGCGGCCGATGATGATTATGGAAGGAAATTGCAAGACCTACATTTAATTGGAAAGAAATAGCTATGGCTACTCACAAAACTGATATATATGTTTATGCACATTGGTTGGGAATGACCGAACCAAAATGTATTGGTATGCTGAGTGCCCAACAGGCCAAGGGTAAAAAGGCATTTAGTTTTGAGTATGATGCCGGCTGGATTCGTTCTAAAGCACAGCACTTGCTGGATCCTGATATTGCCTGGTTTACCGGTCCGCAATACCCGAATGGCAAAGAAAATTTCGGGGTGTTTATGGATTCAATGCCAGATACATGGGGACGTACTTTGATGAAGCGACGTGCAGCACAATTGGCCAAAGAAGCTGGCCGTCCGGCGCCGGTTTTATATGACATTGATTTTTTATTGGGTGTTTATGATGAAACAAGAATGGGCGCCTTGCGGTTTAAGCTCGATATAGATGGGCCGTTCCTCGATGACAACCAAGGTATGCCAGCGCCACCCTGGACAAGCATCCGAGAACTGCAGCATGGCGCTCAGGTTTTAGAAAGTGACAAAGATGGCAAGGAAGTAAAAAAATGGCTGGCCATATTAATGGCACCGGGTTCATCTTTAGGTGGTGCCAGACCGAAAGCAAATATCACCGATGAACATGGGCATTTATGGATTGCCAAGTTTCCATCAAAAGGCGATACCATTGATAAAGGAGCATGGGAATATCTGGCGTATAAACTTGCTTTGCAGTGCGGCGTTGTTATGCCGGAAGCTAAGATCGAAAAAGTGGCTGGGAAGTTTCATACTTTTTTTACCAAACGATTTGACCGGCAATTGCATGAACGCATTCATTTTGCATCGGCCATGACTATGACCGGACAAAATGAAGATACCATCAAAAATAATCCTCCCAGCTATTTGGATTTGGCAGAATTTATCCAGTATAACGGTGCTCAAAATACACAAGACCTGAAGCAACTCTGGCGGAGGATTGTTTTTTATATGGCTGTTTCCAACACCGATGATCACCTGCGGAATCATGGTTTTATATTAACCAATCAGGGCTGGATTTTATCTCCGGCTTTTGATATCAACCCTTCAGTGGACAAAGATGGCTTGGCATTGAATATTGATACGCAAAACAATGCCCTGGACTTTGAACTGGCTAAAAGTGTGGGTGAATATTTTCAATTGAGTGATACGGAAATGAATACCATCATCACAGAAGTGAAAATGGCTGTTAGCGGTTGGGAAAATATTGCCAGAGAGATAGGTATTTCAAGAGCTGAACAGGAATTGATGCGTGCTGCATTCCGTTATTAAATTTAGCAAGCTGTTGGTGTTATATTCCTCTGACGGTATGGTAAAAAAAGAATAAACAATTTTTGGTGCATTGGATTACGAAGAATGAAGTCCTATCAAAGTTATATATAATCAGAATAGTCGAATTGGATAGTATGCAATTTGAATTCAATGCTTGATTCAAGAAAATAATCCTCATGAATGGTATTCGTTACTTCTAAATCGGATAATCTCCTCATCATTATTCAGCTTCACCTTTACCCATATTCGCTTATATTTGAAATTCAATTTTTTATCTTCAATCTCCTTCCATGAGCATACAACAGCGCGGTAGAATTTTAGTGGGTTTATTGTCTTTAATTTTGAGTGCGGGTTTTTATCAAAGCCAGGCCCAATGTTGTCAGTACAAATTGAATATGCTGGATAGTTATGGCGATGGGTGGAATGGTGGATTTTTGCAGGTATTCATCAACAACAATTTACTGGGCAATTTCAGTGCGACAAATAATGGGAGTCTGGATTCCTTTCAGGTTTGTAATGGGGATACCCTGAAACTAGAATATACAGCCGGCAGCTATGAAAACGAAAATACGTATCAATTGTATGATCCGGGGTGGAATCTGATTTTTAAAGATGGTCCGGATCCTCTAGTAGGTATTGTTTTCGATACCATTGGCAATTGTGCTTTTAACCTGCTCGCCGGTAATAATCCTTGTACCGCCATTCCTATTGATACCGCTCAGTGTTTGTGGTCAGACAATACAAGCTATTCGGGATCAGGAATCGTTCCTAATTGCGCCAGTTATCAGGGTGGGGATGTTTGGTTTGAAGCCATCGTTCCGCCCTCCGGAAATATGGTTTTTGCAACCGATAGCGGAACCATCAATGATACCGGACTCGCTGTTTGGGGGGATAGTCTTTGTACCAATATACAATTGCTGGGATGCGATGACGATTCCGGAAATGGTCTTTTTTCTTCTTTAACCCTCTATGGCTTGAATCCGGGTAAAAAGGTTTTTATTCAGGTATATGGTTATGGAACCAGTGTCGGTACGTTTCGTTTATGTGTGAATGATTTGGGGATCATTAAAATAGATAGCACGGAATTACCCTTGGTATTTATCCAAACACAAGGACAACCCATTGGGCAAGATACCAAGGTGGATGCCCTGATGGATATTAAATTTAATGGCATCGGTAATATAACTTATTATAACGGTCCTTCCAATGTGTACAGCGGAAATATTGGGATTGAAATCAGAGGTGCTTCATCTTCGGGCTATCCGCAAAAACCTTTTAATATTGAAACAAGAACGGCAAGCGGACAAAACAACAATGTTTCTTTATTAGGTATGCCCCAGGAAAATGATTGGGTCTTGTTGTCGAATTTCAACGACCGCTCCCTGATTCGAAATACACTTGCTTTTAAATTGTTTGCAGATATGGGCAATGTCAGTTGCAGAGCGAGTTTGTGTGAAGTATTGATAGATAGTAGTTATAATGGTATTTATGTGCTGGCCGAAAAAATAAAACCGGATAGTGCCCGGGTGGATATTGCAGATTTGTTGCCGGTTGATACATTGGGTGACCAACTCACAGGTGGTTATATCTTGCAACAAAATCTTTGGGATAATTCAAATAGTTTTCAATCGAATTATTCACCCATTGATCATCCAACCTATGATGTGCATTTTGTGTATCAATATCCTTCTCCCAACCTCATTCATGCCAAACAAAAAACATATATCGCTTCATTCATCGATAGTTTGGAAGATGCTTTGTATAGTTCAAATTTTACGGATTCCACCTTGGGTTATCGGGCTTATTTGGATACCAAATCTTTCATCGATTATTTTATCGTCAACGAATTATCGCGCAATAATGATGGATTTAAAAAAAGTGTGTTTTTTCATAAAGACAAAAACTCCAAAGGCGGTAAGTTAAAAGCAGGGCCTGTTTGGGATTTCGATTGGGCCTGGAAAACGATGGCCACTTGTTCTTTATTTGATCAATTCGATGGATCGGGTTGGGCACATCGTATCAACGACTGTCCCACAGATAATTATTCTTGCGGTTATTATATTCGACTGATGCAGGATAGTAATTACAACAATGAATTACGCTGTGCCTATGAAAATTATCGAACAAGTATACTGGATACCAATACCATTTTTAATTATATCGACAGTGTTGGGAATCTGGTACAAAATGCACAGGCTCGTCATTTTAAACGTTGGGCCTTGTTGGGGGTAAGCGGGCCTGCTCCTGAAGTGGGCGCCATTGCTACCACCTATGCTGCCGAACTCGATACGCTGAAGCAATGGATCAAGGTTCGATTACAATGGCTTGATGCCAATATTCCCGGAAAATGTATTAAAGTACCTACCTCAGTTGCCTATGAAGATCAGTGGATGCCTTTAAAATATTATCCAAACCCTTCAACAGGGACCATTTATTTTGAAGGCGATTTACCCGGAAGCGGTGATTATGTATTAAACATTTATACCATGACCAGTCAGCGAATTGCGCAGAAGTCACTCAAGGGTGGGCGGCAAAAGTTCAGTTATTCAGTCAACCAAAAAGGGCTCTATTATTTTACCATTACCAGGGGCTTAGAAACGATACAGTACGGTAAGATGACCATCCATTAATCGTTCACACTGATTTGCTTGGTATGGAGTCGTTGATTGAGTGTGATTAATGATTAAAATAACCCGTTCACTTCGGCATTCACCATGTCAATCACCTTTGCGAGGTCCTCTTTATTATCGGCATAATTGATTTTGTCGATATCGATCACCAATAAACGACCATCTTCATATTTATCGAGCCAGTTGTTATAATATTCGTTCAAACGTTTGAGGTAATCGAGTCGAATGTTTTCTTCATACTCACGTCCTCTTTTCTGAATTTGTCCGACCAGGGTAGGCACACTGGCTTTTAGATAGATCAATAAATCAGGAGGGTTCACCATACTCTTGAGTGTTTCGAAAAAGTTTTTATAATTTTCAAAATCCCTTTTCGACATCAATTGCATCTCATGTAAGTTAGGTGCAAAAATGTAAGCATCTTCATAAATGGTTCTGTCCTGAATAACGACTTGATTTCCTCTTTGTATATCAACCAATTGTTTTAAACGGCTGTTTAAAAAGTATATCTGTAAATTAAAACTCCAGCGATGCATGTCGTTGTAAAAATCGTTCAGATAGGGATTGTTTTCGACATCTTCGTAATGTGGAGACCAGTTAAAATGTTTGGCCAGAATTTTTGTCAAAGTGGTTTTACCTGCACCGATATTACCTGCAATTGCGATGTGCTTGATCGTTTGTTTTTTGGCCATGGAATGAATGGAGCTTAAAATGAATTGTTCAGAATTGGCTAATGTAAAAGTTAATCCCTGATTTTTTTGAACCTTAACAATAAAAATTTATACCCATCGCTTTTCGTGCTTCTTCCAGGGTTTTGGATGCACTATCGCGGGCTTTATCTTTTCCGCTTTTCATGATTTTCCGTAAAGTGTCTTCATCTTTTTGTAATTCAATGGCTTTGTCGCGAATCGGGCGAATAAAATCAACCATATCTTCGGCAAGTTGTTTTTTCATATCGCCGTATCGAATCTGGCATTGTGCGTAGTCTAACTGATATTTACGAATGACCTCTTCACCCGAAACCAATTTCATCAAATCAAAGAGGTTTTGGATATAATCCGGCATAGGAGTGTTCTCTTCGCTGGGGCCCTGATCGGTTTTGGCTTTCATCACTTTTTTCCGAATGACCTCATCCGTATCTGCCAGATAAAGGGTTGCATTTTCATTTTCACTTTTGCTCATTTTTCCTTGTCCGTCCAGACTTGGAATTTTCACCAGGGCTTCGCCAAAATTAAATGGATGAGGTTCCGGAAATAAATCACCATATCGATGGTTAAAACGATGGGCAAAATTACGGGCCATCTCCAGATGTTGCTCCTGATCCTTACCTACCGGCACATAAGAAGCCTTGTGGATGAGAATGTCGGCAGACATCAATGTTGGATAGGTTAGTAATCCGGCATTCACATTATCAGGTTGATTTCGTGCTTTTTCTTTAAATGAAGCCGTTTTTTCGAGTTCTCCTTTATAGGCCAGCATATTCAACATCAGATAAAGTTCGGGGATCTCAGGAATATCACTTTGTACATAGAGTGCAACTTTTTCAGGATCTAATCCACTGGCAATATTCTCGGCTAAAACCCTGTAAACATTTGGTTTTAATAACAAAGGGTCAGGGTGGGTGGTCAGCGAGTGATAATCGGCCACAAAAAAGTAGCAGGGATATTCATCCTGCATCCGGACATAATTGCGAATTGCACCAAAATAATTACCCAGGTGTAAAAAACCAGTCGATCGGATACCACTAACCACAATTTCTTTCTTCATAACTTATTACATATTTAAAAAAGTACATCGCCCTCTGAAAACTCAGGTCATCACACCTGAAGCGTTCATTCAACATAAAAGTAGGGTGTATGTTCAAAAGGCCGACAAAAGTAAATACTTCGCACAGAATTTGGTTAAAAATGCAAAAAACTGCCGGAAATGTCATTTCAGCGTCAAAAAATAATGTTCCAACAACATTAAAGGCTGACTTTGGCACCATAATTGGTAACTATACATTACCAGCCTGTGGAATAGCCTTAAAAGATTGCAAAGTCGATGAAAAAACTAAACTACAACATTCCATTTCAGGCTAAACGGTTGGGATTTTCCCTAATTTTAGCCTGTTTGGCCTTACTTGTTCACGGACAGGTAAGCGTGATAAATACCAATAACGCATCCTCCCTTGCCCAAAAATTAAGTGGTCCGGGGGTTACTGTTTCCAATGCGACCGTGCAATGTGAAAATCAACAAAGTGGAATTTTTACCGTTGTTACGTCAAATTTAGGGTTGGACAGTGGCATTGTTCTCACAACAGGGCGTGCAGGTACTACTTTGCCTTTTTACGGCGTGAATGGAAATGAATATAACCTGGCCAATTTTAACCACGGAAATGGCGGAGATCCTGATCTGACTGTTTTGGCAGGAACTACAACCCACGACCGATGTATTCTTGAGTTTGATTTTAAAGCAAATGGGGACACCGTTTATTTTCAATACTTATTTGGGTCTGAAGAATATCCGGCATACAATTGCGCGAACTATAATGATGTGTTCGGATTTTTTATTTCCGGGCCTGGATATGCAACCCCTTTAAATTTGGCGCTTATTCCCGGAACGAATATTCCGGTATCGATCAATAGTATCAACAATGGGGTCATTTCTGCAGGAGGAAACATTGCCAACTGTACTTCGATGGGGCCCGGTTCGCCGTTTACATCCATGTACAATACGAATGTAAATGGTACCACCACAACCTACAGTGGATTTACCGATTTGCTCACTTCAAAAGCTTCCATCTTACCTTGTAGTACCTATCATTTGAAACTGGCTATCGCAGATGGATTTGATAATATCATCGACTCAGGGGTATTTCTGAAAGCGGGTAGTTTAACTTCCAACACGTTTGAATTGGAAACATTGACGGACTCCGTTTTAAACAATCAACCATATGTTCATGAAGGATGTGATTCGGCGATTATAAAAATCAAAAGAAAATTTGTTCAAAACAGCAGTGTGTATGCTGATACCGTAAATATGGTTATTACCGGAACCGCTACCAATGGGGTTGATTACCCACCTGTGCAAACCACTTTTGTTTTTACGGCCAACCCGAACGATACCATTAAAACGATTTATATTGAAGCATTCAATGATTTAATTACGGAGGGGACTGAAATCGTGAAACTGGCAATTTTTGATAATTGCAGCACTCCCGTTGATAGTTTGTCGTTTTTGGTAAAAGATCCCCCCAAGATTCAACTATATAATAACGACACTTCGATATGTCTGGGAAAAAGCGTTCAAGGAAATTTAGTGGCTGATCCCGGATTTACGTTTTCATGGACACCCACTACTGGTGTGAGCAATCCGACAAGTATGAATCCTACATTTACCCCAACGGTGACAACCACGTATAAAGTCACCGCTCAATATGGTAATTGTGATCCCATCAAAGATTCATTTAAGATTACGATTTTGCCTTTGCCTGTTCAAAATATTTCGGTGACCAATCCTTTGTGTGCCGGACAAACAAACGGCTCATTGTATATCACCAGTTCATCAACGCCTTCTCCGCTTAGTTTTATGTTGCAACCCGGAAATGTGGGAGCGAGCGGATCGCCGGCAACTTTTTCCAACCTAGGCATTGGCGTTTATACCGTTACGGTGACGAATGGAAATAGTTGTTCCAAAACCAATACCGCAACATTGGTGATGCCATCAACCATGAGTTGGACACAAACAAGCGCAACAAGTATTCCATGTAATTCAGGAAATATCGGACAAATTACATCGAGTGCAAGTGGAGGAACAGGCGTTAAAACCTATTCGATATTCCCGGGAAATACCAGCAATACCAGTGGCACTTTTAATAACTTAGCAGCAGGTACTTATACGATCACGGTGGCAGATGCCAACAATTGTAGTTTGACCACCACCATTTCTGTGACACAAAATCAGGGATTGAGTTGGGTTTCAGTGAATTCAAGTAATGTATTTTGTTTTGGATTTACAGATGGTAGCATTACCGTACAGGCAACAGGGACATCTTCAAATATCACTTATGCATTAACGCCGGGAGGGACATCCAATACAACGGGTGTATTTAATAATCTGGGCACGAATACCTATACAGTGACGGCATCAGATCCTGGTGGTTGTACTTTGAGTACCTTGGTTGTAGTGACTTCACCTCCGGGAGGTTTGGTATTTAACTCAGCCACTGCGACGAATTTAAATTGTGCCAATCAACCCATCGGAACAATTTCTGTAACAGCCAGCGGGGGAACAGCCCCATTAACGTATTTACGGCAACCGGGTAATGTGTCTAATTCAAGCGGAAATTTTACGGCCTTAACTTTTGGCACTTACAGCATTTCAGTTACCGATGCGAATGGATGTTCTCTTTCTACAACAGTCGTCGTCACATCACCGCCTGCTATCACATATACCATCACAGTAACGCCGCCCACTTGTGTGCCGGGTAACAATGGGGTTGTAGTTATCAATGCCTCAGGTGGGGTGCCGGGATATACTTACAGTTTGGGTGGACCTTATCAAAGCTCCAATACCTATACCAATGTTACTTTCGGACCACAAACCGTTTATATCAAGGATGCCAATGGATGTACAAAGTCATATGCCATAAATCCACCTAATCCTTCACCAATTACTATTACCAATTCAACCCTGCAATTAACTTGTACAGATTCTATTACGGATATTGTTGTTACAGCCAATAATGGCGTTCCTCCGTATCAGTACACTTTATTGCCTCAAAACATTACCAATGCAACAGGTACGTTTTATAATTTTGGACAGGGTACCTATACGGTAAAGGTGTTGGATGCTGTCGGATGTAGTAAGTCTATCATTGTTAGTTTGGTGCCACCACAATTGACCTGGCAACAATTTTTAGTTTCAAATATTCCGTGTACAGGCATTGGAAGCGGAAGTCTGGCCTGTGCTATACAAGGTGGCACGCAACCCATCAGTTTTAATTTAACGCCTCCCAATATCACCAATTCAACCGGAATCTTTAACAACCTGAGTGTGAATCAGTATACGGTATTGGCAACTGATGCGACAGGGTGTACGGTGCAATCGGTATTTAATATTGTGGTTTCACCGCCATTTAGTTTTCCAACACCCAATATAACCAATGTAAATTGTTTTAGTTTTAATAGTGGTGTTATACAGGTTATTCCAAGTGGAGGCATTAATCCATTCAGTTATATTATTCAACCAACTGCCGTTACAAATACCAATGGGGTATTCACCGGATTAGCCGCGGGTACCTACACGATTTCAGCAACTGATGGCTCAGGATGTTCTAATTCTGTGAGTGCAACGGTCACCCAAAATCCATTGATTACAATTGCCATCAATACGATACCTCCGAATTGTTCACCGGGTGGCAATGGAAGCATTACCGTCAACCCATCAGGAGGATCAGGGACATTTACTTACAAACTCAATACCGGCTCTTATCAAAATGGAAATGTATTTGGATCTTTAAATAACGGCACCTATACCATCACCGTTAAAGATGGGGTGAATTGTACCAAGTCAACAATCGTACAATTACAAAATCCAAGTTATCCAACAATCACCGCATTGAATCCTTCCTTGATTGTTTGTAATGGAGGTACATCCACATTAACGACTGTGGTGAATGGTGCCACGAATCCGGTGAGTTATTCTATTTCACCCAATCCGCAGACCAATAATACAGGGATTTTTAGCGGATTAACAGCCAATACATATACTGTGCTGGTGTCCGATGGGAATAATTGTACCACCAGTTCAACGGTTACCATTACGCAATCCCCGGCAATGAGTTGGTTAAATACAACCATGACCCCGATTACTTGTAATGGACAAGGAAATGGTCAAATAGCGGTTACAGCAAATGGAGGGAATGGTGCGTATACTTATACGAGAACACCAGGCAATATGAGCAATTCAAGTGGGGTGTTCACCGGCTTGAGTAATATCACCTATGTGATAAGTGCAACGGATGCAAATGGTTGTACGCTGACCACAGCCATCGCGGTAACCCAGCCGAATTTTTTAAGTTGGACCGGTCAGTACAATACAAATATTCTTTGTCATGGACAAAGCACCGGAGCCATACAGAACGCAATCAATGGAGGAACGCCGCCTTATAATTATACTTTAAATCCAGGTGCACTTACAAACAACACCGGACAGTTTAATAACCTGAATGCCGGCAATTATACTTTAACAGGAACAGACGCCAACGGATGTAGTATCGTTACGACGGTTAATTTAAATCAGCCAGCTTTATTACAAATTTCCAATCTGAGTAATACCATTCCTAGTTGTGTGCCCGGAAATGATGGAACCATCAGTGTGTCAGTGAGTGGTGGGTTGCCTGCATATCAATACAGTTTAAATAATGGAGCCAATCAGGTTTCTTCTACTTTTCAAAATATTGGTGTTTCTGTATATACAGTTACTGTTACCGACTTTAATGGATGTCAGGCAAGTTCAACAATCAATGTCATCAATCCGGGCGTTCCTAGTTTTAGTTCCTTTAATGCTCAAAATTTGGCTTGTTATAATATTCCAACCGGTTCGGTGAATGCCATTGCTTCGGGGGGTACAGGACAATTAACTTATGCCATTCAGCCTTTGGGACTGTCTAATTTAAACGGAAATTTTTCAGCATTGGCTGCGAATAATTATACCGTTTCTGTAACAGATGGAAATGGTTGTTCTGCAACTTCCAATGTGATTATTTCTCAACCCCCACAACTCTTATGGGATAGTGTTGATAACCGGGATGTATCTTGTTATAACGGAAGTAATGGCTTGGTTACTTCATCGGCATCAGGAGGTACAGGTACCCTTTCATATTATTTGGCTCCTGTCGGAATTCAAAATTTTTCCGGTGCATTTTTTGGTTTAGGAACTGGAAACTATACCTTGTCGGTTACTGACTCAAATGGATGTTCTATACAATCTGCATTTGCAATCAATCAGTTTCCTCAAATATTATGGAGTAATCCTCAAATACAAACGGTGAGTTGTCATGGAGGTTCAAATGGAGGCTTCACAACCACAGCATCCGGTGGAGCAGGAAGTTTTGACTATCAACTTTTACCAACAGGGCCTAACAACACAAATGGTCAATTCAGTAATTTAAGTGCAGGTACTTATACCATTTTGACGACTGATGCGAATAACTGTACTGCAACGACCGCTGTAACCGTTACACAACCTAATCCGGTATCTGTCAGTAATGTGGTGCCAACTTTTGCAACTTGTAATCCCGGTTGCGACGGGAGTGCCAATATTACCGGAACAGGCGGTACAGGGCCTTATCAATTTGCGATAAATGGAGGTACATATCAAACATCCTCTGCGTTTTCCAATTTATGTTCGGGTGGATATACGGTAACCATCAAAGATGCAAATAATTGCACGGCAACTTCGTTATTCACCATCACAACGGCTAATGGACCTTCATCTATTCAAGTGAATCCATTGCCTGCAACTTGTAATGGTCTTTCCAATGGTTCCATGACGGTGGTGATTACCGGTGCGAACGGTACTGTCAATTATCTGTTACAACCTGGTGCGGTCACCAATACGAATGGTGCTTTTGTTGGCTTAAGCGCAGGTTCTTATACCGTTTTAGCAACAGATGCCAGTGGGTGTACAATTTCATCGATTGCCAGTATCAATCAGCCGGCTACATTTTTAATTGACTCATTTGCGCTCAATCAAATTACTTGTTTCGGGGGCAATAATGGATCCTTCTCCACATTTGTGAGCGGAGGCTCCTCAGGTTTTACCTATAGTTTGATTCCATCAGGAGCAACAAATAACAACGGTAATTTTTCTGCCTTAACCGCAGGCACATTTACCGTTCAGGTGAGTGATGCAAATGGATGTACAACCCTTTCTTCAACAACACTCCTTCAACCACTTCCTGTGAATTTGTCAATGGATAGCTCAAACCAGATTGCTTGTTATAATGGAAATAACGGGGCTATTTATTTATCTGCTACCGGCGGAAATGGAAGTTTTAGTTTCACTTTACAAAATCCTTTGTCAACAAACAACAATGGTCAATTTACTTCACTGAGTGCCGGAACCTATACGGCAACAGCAACAGATATTTCCGGTTGCACAGGTAGTACCGTCATGACCTTGACTCAACCGCCATTGCTTCAAATTACATCATTGAGCGCCACAATACCAAGTTGTATTCCGGGTAATGATGCGATGATAACTGTAACGGCCGCCGGTGGTACCTCACCTTTTTCCTATTCAATCAATGGAGGGACTTATCAAACAGCAAATACGTTTAATGCCATTGGTATTGGAAACTACATCATTACGATTAAGGATGCGAATGATTGCACGGTTTCATCAAATATTGCAGTGACATCGCCGAATTCGCCCACCATTACTTCGATGTCCGCTACTCTGGCAACTTGTAATCCGGGTTGTGACGGGAGTGCCAATATTACCGGAACAGGCGGTACAGGGCCTTATCAATTTGCGATAAATGGAGGTACATATCAAACATCCTCTGCGTTTTCCAATTTATGTTCGGGTGGATATACGGTAACCATCAAAGATGCAAATAATTGCACGGCAACTTCGTTATTCACCATCACAACGGCTAATGGACCTTCATCTATTCAAGTGAATCCATTGCCTGCAACTTGTAATGGTCTTTCCAATGGTTCCATGACGGTGGTGATTACCGGTGCGAACGGTACTGTCAATTATCTGTTACAACCTGGTGCGGTCACCAATACGAATGGTGCTTTTGTTGGCTTAAGCGCAGGTTCTTATACCGTTTTAGCAACAGATGCCAGTGGGTGTACAATTTCATCGATTGCCAGTATCAATCAGCCGGCTACATTTTTAATTGACTCATTTGCGCTCAATCAAATTACTTGTTTCGGGGGCAATAATGGATCCTTCTCCACATTTGTGAGCGGAGGCTCCTCAGGTTTTACCTATAGTTTGATTCCATCAGGAGCAACAAATAACAACGGTAATTTTTCTGCCTTAACCGCAGGCACATTTACCGTTCAGGTGAGTGATGCAAATGGATGTACAACCCTTTCTTCAACAACACTCCTTCAACCACTTCCTGTGAATTTGTCAATGGATAGCTCAAACCAGATTGCTTGTTATAATGGAAATAACGGGGCTATTTATTTATCTGCTACCGGCGGAAATGGAAGTTTTAGTTTCACTTTACAAAATCCTTTGTCAACAAACAACAATGGTCAATTTACTTCACTGAGTGCCGGAACCTATACGGCAACAGCAACAGATATTTCCGGTTGCACAGGTAGTACCGTCATGACCTTGACTCAACCGCCATTGCTTCAAATTACATCATTGAGCGCCACAATACCAAGTTGTATTCCGGGTAATGATGCCATGATAACAGTAACGGCCGCCGGCGGCACCTCACCTTTTTCCTATTCAATCAATGGAGGGACTTATCAAACAGCAAACACGTTTAATGCCATTGGTATTGGAAACTACATCATTACGATTAAGGATGCGAATAATTGCACGGTGTCGTCAAATATTGCAGTGACATCGCCGAATTCGCCTACCATTACTTCGATGTCCGCTACTCTGGCAACTTGTAATCCGGGTTGCGACGCTTCGATATCTCTTACCGCCTCCGGTGGAACAGGTGCATTGCAATATGCTATAAACGGCGGGGCTTTCCAAAACAATACCGTGTTCAATAATCTTTGTGCCAATAATTATACTGTGGTTGTGAGTGACGTGGTAGGTTGTACATACTCTTCGCAGATTTCGGTAAATACCGTCAATGGTCCGGTACTAACCAATGTTGCCGTAAATCAGATCCCGTGTTATGGGGCGGCCAATGGGAGTATTTCTTTAACGGTCAGTGGAGGCACATCTCCTTTAAATTATACTTTAAATCCTGGTTCTGTCGTGAACAATAATGGGGTGTTTAATGCATTGTCTCCAAATACGTATAATGTTCAGGTGGTTGATGCCAACGGCTGTTCCATCGTTACAGCAACAACAATTGTGCAACCCACTCAAATGCAATTCAGCAATGTTAGTAGCACATCCGCTTTATGTAACGGCGTTAATAATGGGTCTATTTCATTTGTATTCTCTGGTGGAACAGGTACCAGTAATTTTACGATTTTACCGGCGGGAACATTTACCGCGCCCAACTCTTTCACCGGACTGGCAGGTAATCAAACTTATACATTAACGGCTACCGATGCCAATGGTTGTACAGTGAGTGCCATCAATACCGTGGCGCAACCTCCTTCTTTGATCATCGATTCTGTTTCATCTACAGCAGTTACATGTAATGGCGCTAACAATGGTTCTATTCAAATTTCAGCAAGTGGTGGTTCCGGTCAAATTACTTACACTATGACTCCCGGAGGGTTGAGTAATACCACGGGTACTTTTGTGAACTTACCGGGCAATATTTTTACGATCACTGCAACGGATGCCAATGGATGTAGTATATCAACATCTGTCTCTATCATAAATCCAAGTTCATTGTTGATTGCCAATGCATCAGCAACTGATGTGATTTGTTTTGGTCAGAATAATGGATCGATTTCTTTACTGGCAGGCGGTGGCATTGGGATGATTTCTTATCAACTTTTACCGGTTAATGTCAGCAATTCTACCGGACAATTTCCTGCTCTTGGTCCGGGTACTTATGATGCGGTTGCCCTTGATGCCAATGGATGCAGTGATACTGTTCAGTTGATTGTGAATGAACCAGCTTTGGTGCAATTTACCAGTGTTATAGCGAATGGGGTATTGTGTTCCGGTCAAAATAATGGTGCATTGACTGTTGCAGCAGCTGGTGGGGTAGGTGTGATAAGCTATACGGTTCAACCCGGCGGGCAATCGAATACCACAGGAATATTTAATAGTTTATCCGGTAATCAAACCTACACAGTTACAGCAAGTGATGTAAATGGTTGCACAACGGTGACCACTGTTTTTGTCGTGCTTCCGAGCGCTATGAGTATTGATTCCGTCAATCAAATCAATGTCGATTGTTTTGGAGCCGGCAATGGAATGGTGTTGATGACTGTTTCGGGTGGAACTGGTCTGATCAACTATGCATTAAATCCGGGTGCAATTATCAATCAAACAGGCATCTTTAGTAATTTAAATGGAAATGTATATGTGATTACAGCAACGGATGCGAATGGATGTAGTTTGTCGACCACATTCAATGTAACAGAACCTACTGCTCTTCAATTCAGCACTGCTGCTTCCACAAATATTATTTGTTTCGGACAAGTCAATGGTTCAGTTTCAGTGACTGCAAGTGGTGGAGTTTCTTCTTATACTTATTCCATGAATCCGGGTAATTTGAGTAATCAGAACGGATCCTTTACGGGACTTTTGTCAAATGTATATACGACCACTGTAACCGATGCCAATAATTGTACCTTGAGTACAACCTTGGTTGTGATTGAACCACCATTGGTGAAATTTGATTCGGTTCAGAAACAAAATGTAAAATGTTTTGGTCAAAGCAATGCCTCCATTCAAGCCTTCGCCAGCGGTGGGGTAGGTCCTTTGAATTACAGCATTACCCCTCAGCCTTCAACCAATACAACGGGTTTGTTTAATGGGCTACCAACAGGAAGTTATACCATAACGATTAGCGATTCTAAAGGTTGTACGGCAATGACCACCGTCAATATTTTTCAACCACAACCTTTGGTCGAAACATTGGTTTCTACATCCAATGTAACTTGTTATGGTGGAAATGATGGAAGTATCGTGGTATCTGCCAGCGGTGGAACCCAACCTTATTTATTTAATTTACAACCTGTCAACGTTTCAAGTTCTCTGGGTAATTATCCAGCGGTTTCTGCCGGGGTGTATACGATGTATGTAAGTGATTTTAACGGCTGTCAGGATTCGATACCGGGCATTGTTATCACACAGCCTACGCCGATCGTATTTACTTCTGTAACACATGAGGATATTACTTGTTATTATGACACAACAGGAAGTATCAGTGTGCAGGCGCAAGGTGGTACAGGCGCATTGGTGTTTACTTTAACTCCTCAAAAAGGGATCCAAAGCAGTTGGGGGCAATTTGATAATCTGAGCGGTGGTCCGTATACGGTTACAGCGATTGACGCGAGTGGATGTACCGTAACGACATTGGTTGTGATCAAACAAAACCTCGAAATTGTTGCTTCAGATGTGCAGTTAAATCAACCCATTTGCCATGGAGATGCCAATGGCTCAATCTATATTTCTGCAGTAGGTGGTGTGGCACCATTGACTTATTCGATGAACGGTGGGCCATTTATTAACCCCGGAATTTATCTAAATCTTGTGGCAGGCACTTATGCCTTTACCATCATGGATGCTTTAGGTTGTGTAAAAGATACCAGCCTCATTTTAACCGAACCGGATATTGTTCACGGAGATATTGAAATTGAAGATATTCTTTGTCCGGGTAAAGCAGATGGCATCGTACGGGTGAAAGGTACCGGTGGACGAGCAGACTATACTTATTATTTAAAACCCGGTTTGAAGTTCAATAAAAATGGAAACTTTTATAATCTCGAAGTAGGAGAATACACACTGACCGTGAAGGATAGTTCGAATTGTGTATTTGATACCGTCATTCAAATTAAAGAAGCAGACAACGCGATGTCCCTGAATTTCGATAAAAAGAATCTGGGTTGTTTCGGATTTGGGAATGAAGGATGGGCCGAAGTAAAAGTTTCAGGAGGAACCCCGCCTTTTACTTATGCATGGAATACCAGTCCGGTAATGACAGATGCGCGCATTGAAAACCTGCGTTACGGGTATTATCAAGTGAATGTATCCGATGCCAATGGTTGTGAAGTATCAGATAAAGTTTATATCGAACCCGGACCTTGTTGCGAGGAGGTTTATTTGCCCAATGCCTTTAGTCCGAACAATGATGGAAAAAATGATGAATGGAGGGTAGTGACCTCAGTTGGACTGGAATTGATTCAGTTAGTCATTTACAATCGCTGGGGCAACAAAGTTTGGGAAACCTATGATATTGCCAAAGGTTGGGATGGAACTTATAGAGGCGACAAAATGGATACAGAAACTTATTTCTATCTCTTCAGGTATAAATGTTTACACGATGGTAAGAATTATACCAAAAAAGGAGATATCATTCTGTTACGATAATTTTTTTTACTGCATAATCAGACTTGCAATCGCCTTATTCGTAACTTCTAAAGTTTGTTCATCAGATGTTTCTGCTGGTATAAAAGTTTCACCTGTAATTTGTTCATACAGTTCAATATAACGCGCCGAGATTTCTTCCACGAATGAATCCGGCATTTCCGGAACAACTTGACCTTCTTTACCCATAAAATCATTGGCGATTAACCACTCACGTACAAATTCCTTAGAGAGTTGTTTTTGTGCCTGACGATTGGTTTGTCGTTCTTCAAATCCATCGGCATAAAAGTATCTTGAACTATCAGGCGTATGAATTTCATCCATCAATACAATACGGTCATTTATTTTTCCAAATTCGTATTTGGTATCCACTAAAATCAGTCCGCGTTCGGCAGCCATTTTTTTGCCACGTTCAAATAAATTTTTTGTGATGATTTCTAATTGCAGATAATCAGCTTCCGAGACCAATCCTTTTTGAATCAGATCTTCTCGACTGATATCTTCATCATGACCTTCATGTGCTTTGGTGGTTGGTGTGATAATTGGTTCTGGGAAAAAATCATTTTCGGCAAGTCCATCAGGCATCTGAACCCCACAAATGGTTCTTAATCCACTTTGATAAACCCGATTCGCATGACCGGTTAAATTTCCCCGAATCACCATTTCAATCGGAAAAGGTTCACAACGATATCCCAGACTCACATGCGGGAGCGGACATTCCAACAACCAATTTGGTACGATATCTTCTGTCGCTTTTAAAAACTTGGCGGCAATCTGATTCAGCACCTGTCCTTTGTATGGGATCGGTTTAGGAAGAACCACATCAAACGCAGATATCCGATTACTGGCAATCATCACCAGATGTTTTGAACCAATGCCATGAACATCGCGAACTTTGCCACGATAAAAAGATGTTTGATGAGAAAATTGCACGATGAGGAATGTTTAAATGGTTTTGGCCAAAAAAGTTTGTTTTAGCCGGTATATTTTGCTGCAATATTAATATATAAAGGAATTTCAGCCGAATACAATTTGAGACAATCTCCATCAAATGCGGCACACGAGCGTACAGGATGAAGACCAAATCCAATGATGTAGCCGATAAAGGATTAGTTATTCACAGTGTTTTTCTAGTCGTTTTTTCCGATTAATTTTGCGCTTTAATGAACACTTCCCCCGCTTACTTATTATTGGCAGATGGCACTTCCTTTACCGGCAAGGCTTTTGGTTATATTGGAACCGCTACCGGTGAAATATGTTTTAATACTGGTATGACCGGATACCAGGAGGTTTTTACGGATCCTTCGTATTTCGGGCAAATCCTGATCATGAATTCCGCACATATCGGAAATTATGGAGCCAAGGAGTTGGATGTGGAAAGTGATGGGGTTAAAATCTCAGGATTGATTTGTAAGAATTTATCGGAGAAATTTTCAAGGAATTTAGCAGATTCTTCTTTGGAGGAATTTTTAGTCAAACATCAAGTGGTGGCCATTCATGATATTGATACCCGGGCCTTGGTGTCGTATATCCGCCAAAAGGGGGCCATGAATTGTATCATTTCCTCTGAAATTAGTGACCTAAATCAACTGAAAGAAACATTGGCTAAAGTCCCTTCCATGGAAGGATTGGAACTGGCCAGTCAGGTCACTACTGCACAACCTTATGAACTGGGTGCAGGAAATGAGAAACGAATCGCTGTGTTGGATTTAGGGGTTAAACGCCATATTTTACGAAGTCTCACCGACCGGGGCGCCCACCTGAAAGTTTTTCCGGCTCATTCCACATTCGAAGATTTACAGAATTTTAATCCACAGGCCTTTTTTGTGAGTAATGGTCCCGGTGATCCTGCGGCCATGAAACAAGCCACCGAAACCGTCAAGCGTATCATCGCTTCAGGGAAACCAGTTTTTGGAATTTGTATGGGTCATCAGTTAATTGCATTAGCCAATGGGGCTAGTACTTATAAGATGCATCACGGACATCGTGGTCTGAATCATCCTGTTTTGAACCTTAAAAATCAGCAGAGTGAAATCACTACCCAAAACCATGGGTTCGCGGTAGACAAGGATTCAGTCCTCAATAATCCTGATTTGGAAATTACCCATATGAACTTGAATGACGATACCCTGGAAGGTATTCGGATGCGTTCAAAACCCGTTTTTTCAGTCCAATATCATCCCGAAGCCACTCCCGGACCGCATGATTCCAGATATCTGTTCGATGAGTTTCTTGAAATGATCTCCTGATTTTTCCTTTTCACTAGAATTTAAACACTTAAAGAATTAGTTTTGGGTAAATACGCCCAATGAAGTGTTCTAAATATGCGCTGTTTTTGTTGCTTTTCTTCTTTATACAATGTAAAAAGAAGGGCGATTCAACGAATAATAACCCACAAAACATCACCCCGGTTTGTTACCTGAGTGCTCAAACCATTCAATCGCCTGATGGAATCCTCACCATTCAGGATGATACGGCCTACCTTTCTCCAAATTCAACTTATTACTGTGAATATATCCATAACGATACTTTGGGTGTAGGGATTGATTTCTCCGGTTCAGATAAGCCAAATCCCGGAAAATATGTGGTTGTGAGCGATTTTAGCCAAATTACGGGCATTGAAGGAAGGGCCTACTTCCAGTTTTATCGGGGCAGTCAAACTTTCGTGGCTCAATCCGGTGAAATTAGCATTGCTGCAAATGGCCAACTAGAGGCTTGTAAACTAAAATCTAAGGTATTTGGTGGTGATTTGATTGAAATTAGTCTGAAAACCCAACTCAAATAGATTCAGAGATTTCTTAATATGTGGTTATTCCATTTGCATTTACTGCTTTCTGGGATTAATTTTGCGTTACGAAATTGACTTAAACCCATTATGATGAACAAGCTCAACTTATTAACGTTTTTGATTATGGTTTATTCTGTGGTAGTTTGTATGACCGTCAAAAATAATGATGAAGTGAATGTTGCAAAAGTAGAGTCCCGTAATGATACTCTTTTAAGTAGCAACGCTTATTTTCAACATGTTCAGAAGTACGTAAATGCTTCTGCCTTTATGTATATCCAAGCCACCCGATAGGCTAGGGCCTCGACAAAGGCTTTTACCCTTAGATTTGAATACCTAATTTTCCGGTCGTCCTTCTTTGGGGTATAGTTTTAAGGAATGAGCTCAATGCTGTTTCAAACATTCTGCAAGCAGTAATTTTTTATTAACCGAAACGACACCCGGTTGCTCGCAAACCAAACCTCCGGCCAAATTGGCGATGGAAGCGGAAATAGAAATATCCCGACTTATAAAATAGATTAAGGACATGACACTGATGACCGTATCTCCCGCACCGGAAACATCAGTGATGCTTCTTGGATGCGCAGGAATCAGAAAGGCTTCCTTTTCACGTTGAACAAACACCCCATGTTCTGAGAGGGTAATAAAACTCACCTCATTTTTTAGTCGTTCATGCAAAGCCTCATGGCATTGTTTGAGATGTTTTAAATTCATTTCGATACGGGTGCCCAAAGCCTCTTGAATTTCTTTGAGATTTGGTTTAAATAAATCGCATCCCACATAACTGAAAAATGAATCAAACTTCGGATCAACCGCGGTAAATACACCTACTGTTTTACAATGACCGATGATTTTTTCAATCACCAAAGGCGTTAATAATCCTTTGTTATAATCTTCAAAGATTAAAATATCCGGAGCCTCGATTTGTATGGCCCTTAAACAAACATCGATAAAATGATGTTCATCATTGGTTTGGAGATAACTGCTTTCTTCCTCATCCAGTCGCAGTGTTTGTTGATGCCGGGCTATGATTCGTGTTTTGGTCGTGGTTTTTCGTTTTTTGCTTTGCACAATACCCGATGTATGGATATTGAATGATTCACAAAGTCGTATAAGGGTCTTTGCGTCTGCATCTGCACCACACACGCTCATTAAAAACACATCAGCGCCCATGGCTTTGCAATTCACGGCAACATTTGCAGCTCCACCCAATCTACTTTCTTTTTTAGTAATTTGAACAATAGGAACGGGTGCCTCCGGCGATATACGTTCTGAAGAACCATACCAGTAATTGTCGAGCATAACATCACCCACCACAAATACTTTCAGGCGATTGAGTTGACTAAACCAGGATTGGATGGTTTTGGCAGGAGGAAATGATTTTGACTTCACGAACTTTGAGTGGATTTCTTCTTTTTCTTTTTCTTCTTCTTCTTGACAATCTCAAAGGTATAATCGATTCCGAAAACCTGGGTTGTTTTTTTTACAGAACCATCCAGATAAGGTTGAATGAAATAGCCCAATTCAAAACCATGCCGGCGTTTATATAAGTAATTAATGCCAACACCCAAGCGCATCCGCTCAATGTCGTTTTTGCCACGTTCTAATTTCGAAAATAACTCAGCATAGGCATTGGCACTCCATTTTGTGTTATACCGATACTTTGCATTCAGGCGATTACGCAACATCCATTCGGGCGAATAGCTTTGGAGGTATTCTTTATTTAAGAACAGAATATCGTGCTGTATCATATTGCGCAGCGACAAACTCCAGCGATCATTGAGTTTTTTTTCCAGATTCATTCGAATTCTATATCGATGAAAATCCTTGTTATAGGAGGTTACAAAGCGATAGTCCACTCCCAATTCCAACCATTTGAGGGCCTGCCAATTTGCTCCAAGTTGAATATTACTTCTTCTGAATGATTGCAGGTTATCCTCCAAATCCATGCGGTAAAAGCCATACACAGACCATTTTTTATGAAGGTCCCAATTGGCACCCACTCGTTGTCTCAGCCAGGTATCTTCAAGCTGTGCCTGTGAGAACAGGAATGTGCAACAAAAAATTAGAAATAAAGTAATTTTCTTCATCCGACAATTTTAATCGTCATCGCCGGTCATCCCTTGCCGATTTTCATTTTCTTTGGCAAAATAAAAGACATTCACATAAGCGGTATCCCGTAAAAAATTGATGGTTTTAATTTCAACTCGATGTATAGGAAGCCCGGTTCGCTGAATCAGATCGGCTATCATCTCCTCCCGTCTCGATGGATGAATTAAATCAATACGTTCGTAAGTAATTTCCTTGATGTTTTCGTGGGTCAGGGTAATAAAACGATCCAAGATCATGGTCATCAGTAAGATGCCTACATTGCTGCCAATCATGATTGCCCAGCCTTCTTCTACGAGCGATAACGCATTGATCATACCCAAAGCCAGGCTGATAAAGAAATAGCCCATTTCTTTAATGGGTACGGTTACGGTTCGGTAACGCATGATGGAAAAAATTGCCAACAAACCGAAAGCGAATCCTGGTTTGAGTTTGGTGGTACTCAACAAAACAAAGATGATGAAGTTGAATATAAAAAAAGAAAAGAGGAAGTCTTTGTTTTTATGGGTTGGATAATAAATTAATCGAACCAAAATAAATATGGCGACAAGATTAATTCCAAAACGACTGATCAATTCGATATAGTCCATGCCGGAAGAGGTCGTCGCGGAATCAGACAATACATCCGTAGCGGCTGATTTGATTGAGTCTGCGATGGCATTAAGCTGTGATTCGTTTGTTTGCATATTCTTTTTTAAGCTTTTCTATTTTTAATAAGATGGGTTTAAATGCATTGTGCTTCAGGGTCTTTTCCAATAAGGCGGTTCCGATGGCGTATTTACTAAAACTACTTTCACGAATACCAAATTTTTTAAGAATCTGAATGGTATGACTGAATACATCCGTTTTACATTGTTTTACTTCAATCACCGCGATCTCCGGTAGATGAATCGTTTCATGCTCGTTGGATAATCGGATATCTATATCAATGGTAATTCTTTCTGTAAATTCTTTATTTATCAGGGTGATACGCCTGAACTCATTGGTCATTTTTTTTTCAATGGGTTGGGCATTGAGTCTTTTATATCCGATCAGGGCGTAATCTTCCTGAGGAATTTGTTCCGGTAATTCGGCAATTACTTTCCGTTGTTTGTCTGTACGTGTTCCGAAAAGTTTTCGTTTAATTTCATACATGACCAAATGGCTTTCTACATACTCCCGGCATCTTACCTTTATCCGGTTGATACAACCATTGTGATGATCTTTGTAAAAACGAAAATCGGGGGTGTCAAAATAGACTGTTTTATAGGTGAAAAGTTTGGTATCGTTTATTTCCAAAACCTTTTGATTTTTTTGAATTTCATGCAAAACCTGTTCCAATTCCTGCATGGTAAGTATGTATTTCGTATCAATTCGGTTTTGGAGCATTACGGTATCCAAATCCTGTAAACTGACCGATTCAAACGTATCTAATATTTCTTGTATTTGCTGCATCAATTATAATCGGATGATGAAATCCGGTAAGGTGATTTCTTCTTTATTTTTTTTTACCACAAAGGTCTGACTCATCGCCTCAATATCATCCGGGCAAGTGATGCAATCGGAATATACCCAAATTTTATAAGTTCCTTTACGCAATTCTTCTATTTTATAGGCACCGTTTAAATCCGTATCTACTTGTTCTAATACACCTGCTTGGCCCTCTACTGATAAAAACACATTGATATTGCCTACATAACCCTGGGCCAAAGTATCTGTTTGTTCTTTATTCGTATCATACACAAAAACCTTGCCCGTTACGGAGGCTTGCCCGCCAAAGCCTGCTTCCTTTTTACAGGCCATTAGCGAAATCATCATCAGGCTTATTAACAAGTACTTATACATGGATATTCAATTTAAATCGCTCTAATATAGGGCAATCTTAACATAAACATAATTGGCTTGAAACATTTAGTAGACCAATGCTCAAATAAGTGGGATTAAAGGTCAGTTTTGGATCTCAACATTACGAAAATCCGGATAGTTTGAGGAATGCCCAAAATCTTTGTCAAGCTTTATGATGCTTTCTATATTTGCAGGATGATTAAACTTTGCAGGATATTGATTTTGGTTTTATTTGTTGCAGCTTGTCAGGAAGAAACTCCACCGCCAGTTGAACCGAAGGAATCTACAGAAACTAATGCCCGGGTGCCACTGATTCCCTATACCGTCAAGGCTTATCATGCCCATGATGTTTTATCATTTACCGAAGGACTGACCTATTATCAGGATAAATTATACGAGAGCACCGGTTCGCCGCAGGACATGCCCGAATTAAAATCGGTATTGGGTGAACTAGATCTTAAATCAGGCAAAATAACTGTGCGGGCGGAACTCGATCGGAATAAATATTTTGGTGAAGGAATCGTCTTTTTTAAAAACAAGGTTTATCAACTCACCTATCAAACGCAAACTGGATTTATATATGATGCGAGTTCCTTTCGTCAGATAAAAACTTTTAAATATCAAAATGCGGAGGGGTGGGGCATGACCACTGATTCTGTGAATCTGATCATGAGTGATGGTAGTAGTAATCTCACCTATTGGAATCCCGAAAATCTGCAAGTGGTCAAAACACTGGCAGTTACCGAAAATGGCAGTTTGTTGAGCCGTTTGAATGAACTGGAATTTATTCGCGGATATATTTATGCCAATGTATGGACAACACACGAAGTCGTAAAAATTGACCCGGCCACCGGAAAGGTGGTTGCAAAATTTGATTTTAATTCAATCGATGCTGAGGTACATGCTAAATATCCCCAAGCCCTTGAAATGAACGGATTGGCTTATAACCCCTCGACGAACAGACTTATGGTGACCGGTAAACTTTGGCCCACAGTTTATGAAATTGAAGCCGGATTCTAGAGAAAATATTTTGACATAGAAACAAAAAAGACCGCAAGTTTATCGCGGTCTTTTTTGTTTAATCGATTGGAATTAACCCAATGGCTTTACAACAAATTTACATTTTAAAGTAGCCTTTAATGGCACATCATGTGTAATAGCCGTATTGGTTGTCAAATTTAAATTGACATTAAATTTATTGGATTTTAAATACGGGGCAATGTCCACTCCTTTCAAATCCATCACCATTTGGGTAGGACTTACTTGTGAAGCGTCATCACTGGCTACTTCCAATACACTTTGACCATCGGCACTCAGGGTGGCCGTTGCAGCATCCACAATGTCAAAAGTATAAGGCGTTGGATTTGTATCTTCAATATCAACTGTTAATGATTCCAATTTGGCACTTTCAATTTTGTTGATGTCGAAATTATAGCTGGAAGCCAAAGTTTCCAGGTCAGACATAATTTCTTTGCTGATGGTAAAAGTACCAGCGCTTTGCGGAGCCTGAATCAATAATTGAACACTTTGATAGTCTTTATCCAGCGTAATGGATAGTAATTTTTTACAGGCATTCAAGGAAAATAATAAGCCGGTGGCCAAAACAAGGCCAAGGGAAATTCGGGTGATTTGTTTTTTCATGGTATGTTTATTTTTGCAAAAGTAAAAGAAATTCGTTAAAGAATCAGGTGGAAAGTTAGTGAAAAGAAAGGTCAATCGTAAATTTCGAATTTAAAACCCATAATGGGTTCAGCGAACAATAGTAATCATGATGGGGAGATTTAATATTCGTGTTTATGGGTTATGGATCAATGATCGTCAGGAGATTTTACTGAGTGATGAACGCATGGGGGATTTTCGGTTTACCAAATTTCCGGGTGGGGGACTTGAATTTGGAGAAGGGCTGCATGATGGCCTGAAACGCGAATGGCGTGAGGAATTGGGGGTTGAAATAGAGATTATTGATCATTTTTATACGACCGACTTTTTTCAATCTTCCGCATTTCATACGGAAACACAAATCATCAGCATTTATTATTTGGTCCGACCGCTCAAGATGCCTGAGGTCGTTTTTTCTTCCAGCCCCTTTGATTTTAAAACGGAGGAATATCAGGAGGAGGTTTTTCGTTGGAAATCGCTGAATCAACTAAAACCCGAAAATGTAAGTCTACCCATCGATCGTGTCGTGATTCAGAAAATACTGAAATTGCCCTAAAATCTGTTTGAAATTCTGACAAAGTCATGATAATTTTTTCACTTGGATGAACATTGGATTTGGTATATTTGCTGTGTTTCGAGATGAGAAAATTATTGCTTTTGGCAGGGTTTATCTATGCCCTTATTCCCAATTTGGTGCTTGCGCAATGTGCTACGCCTATTACATCTTTTCCATATACTGAAGGCTTCGAATCCGGGCCTGCGAATTGGTTTAGTGGGGGTATAAACGATGATTGGGCATGGGGTAGTCCTAACAAATCTTTGATTCAAAGTGCCGGGGGCGGAAGCTCATGCTGGGTTACCGGTGGACTCAATGGTTCATTTTATAGTTTTGGTCAACGTTCATGGGTCCAAAGTCCTTGTTTTGATTTTTCTCTGGTCAGTTATCCATTTGTTAGTTTTAAAATTTGGTGGGAGAGTGAAAATATTTACGATGGCACCACCTTTCAGTATTCGATTGACAATGGAATTACCTGGCTCAATGTTGGCACAGATTCGGATCCGGTGAACTGTTTGAACGAAAATTGGTTCAACCAAAATAACATCACTGCCCTCACCAATTTAGCAAGTCCGAAACATGGCTGGGCCGGTACGATGTTGCCCACTTCAGGTTCCTGTAATGGAGGGAATGGCATTTCCTCATGGGTGACCGCTAAACACTGCATGACGAATTTATCCGGTCAACCTCAGGTGATTTTCCGTTTTGCGTTTGGAAGTGGAACAATTTGTAATGCCTTTGATGGTTTTGCTTTTGATGATGTATATATCGGAGAAGCTCCACCGAATCAGACAGACTTTTCATACAACTGCACTACAAATTCATTGGAATATCAATTTCAGGCAATCGGCGCTCTTTGTCCGGATACCTATAGTTGGAATTTTGGAGACCCTGCATCCGGTGTCAATAATACCAGCAATATTCCCAATCCTGTTCATCAGTTTAGTGCGCCCGGTTCTTATACTGTTTCTCTCAATGAAACTGGTCCTTGCAATGCGCCCGGTGGAGCTATTAAATTAGTTGTAACCATTGGTGCCACGACAAGTATCACAGCGGTTAGCTGCAATAACCCGAACAGCGGGGCCATCAATGTCAGCGCTCAAAATGCAAGCGGTCTGGTAAACTATGTTTTGCAACCCGGTAATCAAACAAATAATACGGGTATTTTTAATGGTTTAGGAAGTGGAAATTATACAACCACTGTTACGGATGCCATTGGCTGTTCGTATAGCACTGTGTTGAATTTAGCGAATCCGGGGCAACTATCATTCAATACTTTGAACATAACACCTATAACTTGTCATAATTTACAAAATGGTACGATTGCAGCCTCAGTTAGCGGAGGAAGTGGAGCAATTACTTATTCAATGTCACCTGGCGGACAAATTAATTCCAATGGAATTTTTGTTGCTTTAGGGGCAGGAATTTACACGATTACAGCCGTTGATGCCGGACAATGTTCGATCAGTACGGTCGTGAATTTGAGCGCACCATTACCTGTACAGTTTAGTAATTTTGTGTTGAACAATATCAGTTGTAATGGTTCCGGCGATGGTAGTGCAAGCATGCAAGCTTCCGGTGGAACGGGCGTTTATACCTATACCCTTAATCCTGGCGTAACTGTTAATTCAAGTGGAAATTTTAACGGATTAAATGCGGGTGTATTTACTGTAGTGGTTACTGATGGAAATAATTGTAGTTTTAATACATCGTTTTCTTTGTCAGATCCTCCTGCAATCGTTATTGATCAGGTCAATATCATTCAACCGGAATGTAATCCAAATAATACCGGAGTCATCAATGTGACAGCACAAGGTGGAAGTGGAAATTTGACCTATTCAATCGGAGCGGCATTTTCGTCCAATAACATTTTTGGTAACTTAACTTCTGATACGTATACCATTACGGTGAAAGATGCCAATGGCTGTACTCAATCGACCATTGCAATACTAAAAAGTCCGAATGCGCCAACCATCAATCAAATTAGTTATGATGGCATCCCTTGTTATGGAGGTGTCAGTGGAGGCATTCAAATTCAGGCGAGTGGGATTGTTTCCGTAGTAGATTATCAAGTTCAACCGGGGAATCTGAATCAAGCTTCTTCTTTGTTTCCAGGCCAAGGGGTAGGTTCATATACGGTAACGATTACCGACGCCAATTTATGTACCGCGACCAGTATTTTTCAAGTCACCCAACCTCAGCCCATCGTATTCACTGAAACGAATTTTATACCTGATAGTTGTGGAAGTAATTTTATAGGCACTTTGCGATGTCAGGCAAACGGTGGTACGGGGAATATTTTATATCGGGTTGAACCACTGAATCAAAATAATTCGACTGGAATTTTTCAACTGATTGAGTCCGGAGTTTATAAAATTACCGCAACGGATGTCAATGGATGCCAAACGAACAGTTCCATTGAAGTCAAAGAACGAATCTGTTGTGATCAAGTATTTGTCCCGAATGCGTTTTCGCCCAATGGGGACGGTTTGAATGACGAATTAAAAGTTTTGAACCTTTCCGGCGTTGAGTTTAAGGATATGATGGTCTACAACAAATGGGGAAATCAGGTATTCATAACCCAAAATGCAGAATTTGGGTGGAATGGCAACTACAAGGGTACTCAGGCGGAAACAGGTACTTACTTCTATTTGGTTCGGTATAAATGCCGTGGATCAGGGCAAATGTATACCTTGAAAGGGGATTGTATTCTGCTCAGATAGTCTATACCTTGCGCTCAAAATATCAGCCTGATAAGCTATATTTGAGGAAATATTCAGGCTTATGAAGTCATTTCTATCCTACGTTCTTATTGTCGTTATCAGTTTTTTATCGACTCCACTTTTAGCTCAGTTAAATGTGGTGCCCAACCAAACAGCCAATCAATTGGTAGATCGTTTGGTCGGAGCGGGCGTTGTTTACTCCAATCCTGTCCTTATTTGCGGCTCTGATGCCAGTGGGAAATTCGACAATGGTCTCACAACCAGTATTTCGATGGATTCAGGAATCGTGCTAACAACCGGAACCAGCAATACGACCTATTTTTTCGGGTCACCTCTTGACATTGGGGTCAATTTATCAGCGGCTTATTTTGCGAGTACTGATAATTTATTTTTCACCACTGACGCCGATTTAAGTGCTGCGGCCACTGGAACTACTTATGACATGTGCAAACTGGAATTCGATTTTGTACCTATTGGTGATACCATTGAATTTAATTATCGTTTTGGGTCTGAGGAATATACAACCTATTCATGCAGTAATTTTAATGATATTTTTGCCTTCTTCATTTCCGGGCCAGGATATGCAGTCCCAACCAATGTGGCCTTAATACCGGGCACTTTTTGTCCTGTTTCTATCAATACAATTAATTACAAAACCAATAATCCTTGTGGCAATGTGCAGGCTCCATGTGCACCGCCGTTTAACTCATTGTATGTAGATAATATTTTAAGTCCTACTATTTCGTATGATGGACTGACCGTTAAATTAAAAGCCCAGGCCCCGGTAACACCTTGCTCAACCTATCACATGAAGTTTGCGATTGCAGATGTTTTTGATGGTATCCTGGATTCAGGCGTATTTCTTGAAGCAGGTTCTTTTGTTTCGGAAGCGGCCGTTGTGAGTTCTATTTCATCAACCAATAACCTTGGCGGTTCTACCCCCTTTACAATTGAAGGTTGCCAATCGTCTGTAGTGACCATTAAAAGACCAAACCCAAAACCCACTCCTCAACTTGTTGCACTTACTTACAGTGGAACAGCGACACCGGGTATTGATTATACCGGCTTTCCGGCAACAGTTACTATTCCGGCCAATGACACGGTGGTAAGTTTTACGATCACAGCGCTCACAGATGCCTTAGCAGAAGGAATGGAAACCATCGATATTCAGGTTTTTGGTTCTGCTTGCAATACGACTGCCACAGATCAGCGCACCATCGAAATTTATGATATCCCAGGTTTTAATGTTACAGATAACTTTTCTATATGTCAGGGACAAAGCGCCTCATTAAGCGCCATTTCTAATCCATCAAATTCATTTCTCACCTTTTCTTGGTCAGGTGGCACTATTCCGGCAAGTGGCTCAAATGTTTCGGTAACCCCGGCAGCCACAACGACTTACACCGTATCTGCCTCTTATCCGGGGTGTAGTAACCAGGATTCATTGATTACAGTGGCGGTTGAACCCACTCCAACCATCAGCCTCAGTTCACAGGATATAACTTGTTTGAATCCTGCTGGTTCAATTACGGCGACTGGCACCGCAGGTTCTGCTTTTACCTTTACGATATCACCAGGAGGCAACATTTTAAGCGGGAGTCCATCTACTTTTACAGGGCTTGGTGGTGGAACATACAGTGTAACTATTTCTTCAGTCGCAGGTTGTTCGAATACGGCAACGGCAACGATTAATACCACTGCAGGCTTAAATTGGAATAACACCACTTTCGTCAATAATGTTTGTAACGGAGGTGCAATAGGTAGTATTAACGCAACAGTTTTCGGTGGTACTGCACCTATCAGTTATACCCTGAACCCCGGAGCCATTACCAATACTACCGGTTTGTTTAATGGATTGCTTGCTGCAACATACACGGTTCAGGCTGTTGACTTTATCGGTTGTTCAGCTACAACCATTGTAACCATCAATGAGCCTTCAGCTTTGATTTGGAACTCGGTTACCATCAATCCTGTGTTATGTAACGGCCAAAGTAATGGAAGTATCGTAATTGCTGCAACTGGCGGATCTGGTGGATATACATATACACTGAATCCGGGAAGTGTGAATAATAGCAATGGGCAATTTAATTCATTGAATGCCGGAAGTTATACGATTCAGGTGAGCGATGCCAATGCGTGCTCAAATGTGACAGTTGTCAATATCTCAGAACCTAGTGTTCTCAACTGGTCTGCCTGGTCTTCTTCAAATGTTACTTGTAACGGATATGCCGATGCCTCTATCAGCGCAACAGCGATTGGTGGACAGGGTAGTATTAATTACACTTTACAGCCGGGAAATATTCAAAATTCTACAGGTATTTACAACGGACTGAATGCAGGTATTTATACC